>CAZVZK010000199.1:0-16160 GCA_964630925.1 uncultured Alcaligenaceae bacterium | reverse complement strand
GATTGCTTGCCGATTTCCTGGCCGAGGTGGGTCTGGTTTGCGCGCCGATTACCAGCGGGGGAGGACGGGCCGTTGATCGAACAGGCCTGCTTCGTTGCCGAGGACGCCCAGGGGCACCCTGCCGGGGCCATCCTGGCCACGGTGGTGCCGGGGGAGGGGCTGAGGGGGTTGGAGAGGGGCGGGGGGTGGGCGCACCTGACGTGGATTTTCGTGGCGCACTTCTCGGCGGGGCACGGCGTCGGCACGGCGCTGTTGGCGGCGGCGGCGCGCGAGCTGCTCGCCTTGGGGTATGAAGACCTGTTGACCACGTTCCTGGCGGGGAACGTGCCATCGATGCTATGGCACTGGCGTCAGGGCTTCCGTCTCCTCGGCTCCCCGTGAGTCGGGCGGTTGTGCGACAGGCGTGACGGCGCTGCCCTCAGATCTGCCCGAGCCTCATGCGGAGGAAGCGGCGCTCCGGCTCCTGCTGGGCGAGCGCCAGCGCACGCTCGTAGGCCTGCCGAGACTCCTCGCGCCGATCCAGGCGGCGCAGCATGTCGGCGCGGGCGGCGTGGGCCAGGTGGTACTCGCCGAGGTCGCCGCGTCCGAGGATGGCATCGATGAGCGACAGCCCGGCGGCCGGCCCGTCGCGCATGGCGACGGCCACCGCGCGGTTCAGCTCGACCACGGCCGAGGGGTTCCAGCGAGTCCGTGCGGTAGATGCCACCGCCAGCGGAGCCGAGGAAGAGTTGGTGGTCGGTCAACGCCCTGCCTCGGGCGTAGGCCAGCGCCGTCACCTTCCCCGAGACGTTTCCGGATGTCTCGCCGCCCCGCTCGAGCGCGGCGGGCGCCGTGATGTCGGCCAACTCATTGACCTGAGGCATGGGGCCGAGCGCGGTCAACGCCGGCAGCGTGCGGCCCTCCAACACCTCCAGGGACGGCGCGGCCCGGCGGAGAGGGCGCGGGCGGCCCGAGACATCCTCGTCGAGCAGGCGGAGAAGACGGCGCAGCGCGCAGGGAATCCACTTGACGAGCGATAGGACTTCCGGGCGGGGCATCGAAGGCTTCCTCTGTATGGCGGACGGGTTCATTCCTTGCGCTTGCCGACGTACATGCGGATGACGCGATATCGGGACTCCAGCCGCTCGAATCCTTCCCGCCAACTCCTGATGTCGTCGGGATCCCAGCGGTAAAACGACTCCTGCATCTCGCAGAAGAAAACAACCTTGCCGTCCGCATCAACGACCTCGCGGTCACGCAGCCGAGCGCTGATGTCGAGGAGGGTCTGGCGGACGGTTGTCTCCTTGGTCCGGGCGGAGTCCACGTACTACCGAAAGTCGAGTGAGGGCGTCTCGAGCCGCCGATCCCAGAAGTTCCCCTCCAGGCGTTCGGCCATCGCCTTCAATCCGGACTCCCGATCACGCCCCCAGCATCCGGAGAGGATGACCCCCATGAGAGCCGCCAACATCACCCAACTCTGACCTTTCCGAAGCGTCATCGCTGCCCTCCCATGATCGGGGTGGTTACCGTTTCTTGGGGTCCGCCTGCGGCCCGCGCTTCGCGGCATACATGCGTATGACGTGGTAGTGCTTTTCCAGGTGCTCCACCTTCTCCTGCATCTTCCAGTTTGGATTCTCATCCCGCGGCTCTACCCAGTAGAAGTAGAGAGCCCTGCCGTCCTCCCCAACGACCTTGCCATCCGCCAGCCTCGCACCGAGATCGAGTAGCGTCTTCCGGACTGTCGTCTCTCTCGTGCGCTCCTTGTCCACGAAGTAGGGCGTGTCGGGGGGCGGGCCGTCCTGCCCCTCGAAATGGCCCTCGGGCTTGTCGCCCTTCAGATCGACCGCCTTCCCCATGTCGGTTGCCCTGGGCCTCTTCCCCCAACGGAGGAAGTTCCCCTTCAGCCGTCCCCCCATAATCTCCCGATCTTTCTCGTCCTGGCTCTTGCATCCGGGAGCGAACAGGGCAAGGAGGGCGAGCAAGAACCCAGCGCCGAGTGGCCGCCAACATGGATGACCTCGGTTGCTCATCGTCCCGCCCTCCGCGATATGTTCCAACTCCAGCGTAAGCGCTGGCGGTGAATCCGCCAACACGATTCCAGTTCGCCCCGCTGTTGCGGGTTCGAAAACCGTCCGGCTCTTCGTTCGCCGTAGACGCTCCCTTGCTCTGCCGGATGCGCCGGTCCTGCGGCCTGCTCGACACTTTTCTTTCGCTCGACACCGTCCGCAGCGGCCAGTTCCGCGCACGCCTCCCCCGGACCGCCGGCCCATGATGGGGGCGGATGGGGGCCGGGAGTGCCAGCAGCTCAGCATGGTTCCTCGATGGGTTTTGCGGTAGCGGAATGTCATCCGCCGGTGCCTGTACCGGGTTTGACAACCCGCCACGGACTTGGCTGAACTGGGCTGACGGGCCGTGCGATTTCGTGATGGCGTTGGCAAGGATGCAACGGACCCCGCATGACCTCCGATGGTGTAGGCGCCACAATGGGCCTCCGCGTGGACAGCGCGCGGCGGTTTGACAGCGGGAGGGCCGCCGTGTTCTGATGGGCCTCTGGTTCGACGGGAGGTGCCATCCGCTTGCGGGCGGTAACGCGGGGGGAGCAGAATGAGATGGCGAAGGGGCGTGGGGTAATCAAGCGGGCATGGCTGGAAAACCGCGTGCGTGTAACACGCAGTATTGAGTTCTGACTGGTCTTGAGTGTACGGGCAAACAGGATAGATGATAGTAGGCCGAAGACACCGGCAGTGTAACGACCGGGAGGGGGCAGCGATGAGCGAAGAGAAGAAGTCCGGGGCCGGCTGGGTCGGCTACCGCGAGCTGTGTGCCGAGCTGGCCATCTCCAGGCCGACCGCCGAGCGGCTGGTCGCGCAGGGGATGCCGCACCTGAAGATCAACAAGCTGGTCCGCTTCAGCCTCCCGCGCGTGCTGGCGTGGCTGGAGGCCCGGACCGCGGGGCGGTGAGGCAGGGCCGCGAGGCCCTACGCGGGAACCGAGAGCAGGCGACCATGGCCCCATCCGTTGTTGAGGAGCATCGTTCCGCCGGGGCCCACACCGATGCGATTGTTCCGGATCCATGTGTCTTTGATACCGGGGCCCACGAAGATACCGTCGGTGATGGTGCCGCCGATGACGTTACCCATGCCCTTCCCGATGCCGCCTACCTCGGTCCCGCTCGACAAGATCAGGATGCCCCGATCGACGACCTTCTCGTCCGTGACCCGCGTTCCGTCCTCCTCCACCGACAGGGCGATCGGCTTGCCGTCCGAGCCGACGCCGACGAAGTTCCCCATGATCCGGGTGCCAGTGTTGTCCGTTTCGACTTTGATCGCCGTCCCGGTCGCCCCGCCGAGGATGACGTTCGCGGGGGAGTCCCGCCCCGCGCCGAGATCCCGGCCGATGGTCGTGCCGGCCGAGTCGAAGACGCGGATTCCTCGGGTTGCTGCTCCGACCAGCAGGATCGTACCCGTCAGGTCGCTGTTGATGTAGTTGTTGACGATCCGGGTGTTGCTCGCGCTGTTCACGTTGACGCTCTCATCGCCGTCACTGACGATGATGTTCCGGCCGGTCAGCCGTTTCCCCGCAGCCACCGTGTCCGGGCCGCCCAGCTTCGTGGCGTCGGCGGAATCGATCATCACGGAAGTGCGTCCCGGTCCGCTGGAGATGATCGCGTCGCCGCCGAGGTTGGTCCCGATGTAGTTGCCGCGGAGGGAGGTCTGCTTGACCTGCTCCCCGCGGAGGACGACCTGATCCCTGTTGCCGGAGATTAGGTTGGCGGGCGTGAACACACCGACGGTCAGGGGGACATCGGCCCCGATCTGATTCCCCACCGAATCCCCGCTGACCGAGACGCCGACCCGTTGGAGGAAATTGACGCCGGCCTTGAGTGCCTCCGCCCCCTCGACATCCGTCCCGATCAGGTTGCCGGCGAGGACGTTGTCGTTGGAGTTAACGATCCTGATGCCGGTGTTCGTGTTCGCGGAGATCCAGTTGCGTTCGGCCCCGAGCAGGCCGACGAACGTCTGGGCGGAGGACTGGTCGAGCAGGACGCCGTCCTTCTTGTTGAACCTGATGGTCGAGCCGACGAGGGTGTTCCGCTGCGCGAGCAGGCCCTGGACGTGGAGCCCGACCTCGTTCCTCTCCAAATTGACGCCCCCGTTCGACGGGAGGCCGATGAGGCAATCGGACACATTATCGAGGAGGATCCCCGCGCCGGATGAGAACCCCTTGATCGTCAACCCGTACACCTTGCTGCCGTCGGCATCGACGACCCTATTCACGCCGCCCTGAACCTGCATCCCGCGGCCGAACACGAGGCCGTTGAGGCCGGCGGGAATCATCACCGCCGGGTCCACGGTGAGGGTAACGCCGTTGCGGGCGTCGATAGTGACGGAATCGATGATCGTTGGGAGCGCCTTGTCGATCTCGATGGGGCCGCCGGGCAAGTCGAAAAGGATGGTGTCGTGGCCGGGGTTGAGGTTCGCCCGTACAATGGCCGCGCGGAGCGAACCAGCGCCGTCGTTGGCCGTGGTCGTGACGACGATTGGGGGGAGGGGTGCGGCTGGCACCTCCCGCCCCTCCAGCAGTTCCAGGCCCAGCGTGCGCTTGTAGGCGGTCGGTGGATGCGAGTGTGTCCGGGCGGCCCAGGTGGCAATCCATCCGCGGATCGCTTCGATCATGTGAGTGGCTCCTTCAAGGCGGTGTTTGGCCTGTCGGCTGGGTAGGTTGGTTTCAGTTCAACGGTCGCGGAGCCTGAGGCGCCTCCGGGCCAACTCGGCGTCCACGGAGAGGGTGGCGCCGGGCTCACCGTCGGCGAGCCGGTCGAGGAGGCGCCGGGCCTGCGGGGTGCCAATGTGCTCCAGTACCTCGACGGCCCGCAGGCCGCGCAGGTGCTCACTGGGCCGGAGTAGGATCGGTGCGAGGAGTCGGGTAAGTGTGGTCCGCAGGTCGAGCGAGGCGGGCCGCGCGAGAGCCGCCCTAAGCGCGGCCTCCGCCCGCACGCCCAGGTCTCCCAACTCCTTCTCAGACATCCTGCGCGTCTCGAAGTTGTCGTCGTCGAGGCCGGCGACCAGCGTGGTGGATCGCGTCGCCTCAGGGGCGGCCGCCGCGACGCGCCTGCCCAGCACGGCGAGGGCCTCGTCCGGGTCGGCGGCCATCTCGATGACGGCGCGGAATCCGACGGCGGCGTCCCGGCTGGCGAGCATGTCCCACCACCTTGACCTGTCAACCTTGCGCAGCGAGAGAGCCGAGCCGGACGCATGCCGCCAATCGTAGAGGTGGATGTCGGGCCGGCGATACCCGAGGGCGGCGAGCAGCCTTCCGTCCGGGGAGAACGCGACGGCCGCCCCGAGGCACCCCCAGACGGCCCGCACCCCGCCGCCCTCGCATTCGAAGAGGCGCACGGCGCCGTCAGTGCAGAGGGCGGCGAGCGTCTTGCCGTCCGGGGAGAAGGCGATGCGGTAGGCGAAGGAGTCCCTCTCCTCCCTCGGCTTGAGCCGCCGCCTCTCGTCCTCGTCGAATACCTCCCCTGTGACCACGCGGCCCAGCCAGCGGGCCTCGCCCACGGGCCGGCCGGCCCGCGACCAGAAGAGGATTCGCCCCTCCGAACTAAGTGCCGCCGCCGTCAGGCCGCCGTCCGAGCAGGCCAGGGCGGACACCTGAGGTTGAGACGCGGTCTCGGTGATTTCGAGGGCGCGGGCCTCCTTTCCCGTCGCGGGGTCGAGGAGGCAGACGCGCTCCGGCTCCCTCATGGACGCGGCGAGTAGGTCGCCGGAGGGCGAGGGGGCGAGCAGGGTTGGGTACCCCCGCGCCGGCGCGGAGAGCCAGAGCGGCTTGCCCGTGCGGATGTCCCAGCACCCGAAGTGCTTGCTGGAGCGAGCGAAGAGGCGCGTGCCGGTGCGGGGCGCCACGGGGGCGGAGAAGGAGGAGTGCTTGTCGGGTGGGGGGATGACGAGGCGCACCTTGAGCGTGTGTGCATCCATGAGGTGGATGGACCGTTTCGCCCCTCCGGTGGCGGCGGCCTCCCCGTTCGATGCGAATGTGCCCATGCTAACGCTGGTGTCTTCAAATTTACGGAAGGCAATCGGGCGCCCCGCAGCCACGTCCCAAATCGACCCCCCGCCATCCCCGGTCGAGAGGAGGAGATTCCCTTCTTTCGAGAAAGCTAGGCTCCCCGGATCTTCCTTGTGCGCGTCTCGGATGACGCGCACGCAACGGAAAGGAGGCTCCAGGAATCCGGGGTGGGGCGGCCCCCCGGTGAAGGCAGAGCCGACGGCCACGGCAGAACACAACAATGCCCATCTCGTGTAAGACATACCGTCCCCCATTCCGCTGTGCGGGTCACACGGGCGGGCTGAGCAGCCCTCCACCTGTGCGGGATCGTTGTATGCGTCCAAGTCCGCGGCCGCCTCTGCAACGTTCGTAGCCTCGGGATATGCTGAAAGGAAGTGTATCAGTCGTGTTGTCAGAAGTCGATAGTGGGTTCTAGTATGTCGCTACCTTTCCACGACTGTCCCTCATCGCCTCATCGGCATGGTTTCCAGGCCGGCGTTCGTGCGGAGCCAGCCTCTTGCAACGTGGGGGTTGTCTGCCGCATCCGCTTCCGGCCTGGGGGCCTGCACGGCTGGCTGAGTAGAAGGGGCCGGGAGCGGATGCCCGGCTCGTCAACGCCCGAGTGCTGACGTGACGGGGCGGGGATGGCTGGCGCCCACGGACGCCCATCCGTGGTGGGCCGTGACGAAGTGGGCAAGTGGGCAGGTGACGCGAATTCGTCGCCGCGTGACGCTCATCCGGCGGCCTCTGTCGCCGAGAAGTCACATGGCCACTCCGGGGAGAAGTGGACAGGTGACTCCCCAGTGGGCAGGTGACTCATCGCCCGCCGGGCGCGTCCGTCCAGCGCGATCCGCAGATCACTCCCCGGTGAGGAGGGCCTCCAGCAGCTCGAAGGGCAGGGCGAGCAGCTCGTCCAGCGACGGGAGGGCCGCGATCTGGCGCCAGTCCGTGGCGGCCGGGGCCGGCGCCGAGGCGTGGACGGCGGCGATGGCCGCCTGGACGGTGTACGCGCCGAACCGGCGCGTGCTGATGGCCCGCTCGACGAGCGCCTTGCCCTCGGCGATGAGCCGGGCGTCCCACTTCGAGCGGTCCTGGTCTTCGAGGAGGACGATGTCGCCAGCGGGCGTCGAACGGGCCTGCCCGCGGGACTCGTGCAGCAGCATCAGCGCGAGCAGGCCGACGGCCTCCGGGTCGGGCAGCAGCTCGGCCAGGAGCCGCCCCAGGCGGATGGCCTCGGCGGACAGGTCGGCCCGCGTGAGCGACTCGCCCGACGTGGCGGAGTAGCCCTCGTTGAACACCAGGTAGACCACGGCGAGGACGGCCTCGAGCCGCTCGGACAGCTCCTCCGCCGTGGGGACGGCGAACGGAACGCCGGCGTCGCGGATCTTCGTTTTGCCGCGGACGATCCGCTGCGCCATCGTCGCGGGGGCGGTGAGGAAGGCGGCGGCGATCTCCTCGGTCGTCAGGCCACACACCTCACGGAGGGTGAGCGCGACCTGGACCTTGAGGTCGATGGCGGGATGGCAGCAGGCGAAGATGAGGCGCAGGCGGTCGTCCTCGATCTCCTCGCGGGCGCGGGCGGCGTTCGACTCGGCGACGTGCGCGAGCCGCTCGGCGATCTCGCGCTGCCGCCCGGCGAAGGCGCCGCGGCGGCGTAGGGCGTCGATGGCCTTGAACCGGCCGGTGGACACGAGCCAGGCGCGCGGGTTGTCGGGGACGCCCTCCCGGCCCCAACGCTCGGCCGCCGCGGCGAACGCCTCGTGCAGCGCCTCCTCCGCGAGGTCGAAGTCGCGGACGAGCCGCACGAGGGTGGCGAAGACCCGGCGGGACTCCGCCCGGTAGGCCGCGTCGATGAGGGCGTGAACGCCGGCCGGGGTGTTGTCCACCGCGTCCACCCCTTTCCGGCCGGTGCGGCCTCGGACCGCTGCTCGCATGTGCCCCTCCTGGCTCGTTCTTCGGTGAAGCAGGAAGGGTAACATCAGGCCGGCCGCCGAGGAAGGGCAGTAGCGTGTAACGCGCCCGCGTTGTTATCCGGCATGGCGAATTGTGGTCGAACCTCTCCCACACACAGGAGTCGCTGGCATGCATTCACACGGACGCCGAGAGTTCCTGGCCGACGTCGGCCGCGGCATGTTGATCGGCAGCGTCGGGGCCGCCCTGGCCGCCGACATGGGCCTGGGCGACGCGCGGGCCGCCGAGGACACCCCCGCCCTCTCCTTCGGCAAGCTCGAGCCGCTGGTGGCCGAGATGCAGCAGACGCCGGCGGACAGGATCGTACCGGCGATGATCGCCCGGCTGAAGGACGGGGCGGACCTCAAGACGCTGACGGCGGCGGCGGCGCTGGCCAACGCGCGGACGTTCGGCGGGCAGGACTACGTCGGCTTCCACACGTTCATGGCCCTGGCGCCGGCCTACGAGATGGGGCAGGAGCTGCCCAGGGACCAGGCCGCCCTGCCGGTGCTGAAGGTCATCCACCGCAACACCAACCGCATCCAGGAGCGGGGCGGGCGCAAGGCCGAGGTGCTGCGTGCCGTCAAGCCGGCGGAGAAGGCCGGGGACAGGGAGGCCATCCGGGCGGCGACGCGCGACGCGGACGTGGACAGGGCCGAGAGGGTGCTGGCGAAGCAGGCGCTGGACGCGCCGGGCGAGGTGTACAACCACCTGCAGTACGCGGTGCAGGACTCCCTGAACGTCCACCGCGTCGTCCTCGCCTGGCGGGCGTGGGAGTCGCTCGACCTCGTCGGCAAGGAGCACGCCACCACGCTGCTGCGCCAGTCCGTGCGCTTCTGCGTCAACGAGGAGCGGCACTACAAGAAGGCGAAGCGCGAGCCGGCCATCCGCCGCGTGCTGCCGAAGATGATGGACGGGTACAAGCTGCTGAGCAAGGGGACGGGGTCGAAGAAGGCGGACGACGCCTGGGTGGACCGCATGAGCCGGCAGATCTACGCGGCGACGCCGGAGGCGGCGGCGGACCTGGCGGCGGCGGCGCTGGCGGAGGGGATCGACCCGGACGTGCTGGGCGAGGCGATCACGCTGGCGGCGTGCGGGCTGGTGCTGCACGACCCGGGCCGCTCGGGGGATGACGGCGTCGGCAAGCCGGCCGGAAGCGTCCACGGGGACTCGGTGGGCGTGCACGCCAGCGACGCGGCCAGCGCGTGGCGGAACATCGCGCGGGTGAGCGACACGCGCAACCGCATCGCCAGCCTGATCGTCGGCGCGTACCACACCGCCGGGCAGAGCGGCGGCCTGATGCGCGAGCCGTACCCGACGGCGGCCCACCTGGAGAAAGTGACGGCCAAGGACGCCAAGGGGCTGTTGAAGCTGGCCGACGAGGCGATCAAGGGCAAGGACCAGGCGGCGGCGAGCGCGGCTGTCGCCCGCTACGGCGCGCTGAAGCACGACCCCGAGGCGGTGTTCGCGCTGCTGGTGCGGTACGGGACGAGCGAGGACGGCTCGCTGCACGCCGAGAAGTACTACAAGACGGTGCGGGAGGAGTTCAAGGCGACGCGGGCGGCGTTCCGGTGGCGGCAGCTCGTGGCGCTGGCGCGCGTGACGGCCAGCGAGTACGGCCGCACGGCGCCGGGCTACAAGCAGGCGCGTGAGCTGCTGAAGCTGGATGCGTGACGCCGGCGAGACGCCCCTGGGCCCCCTACGAGCCCGCCGTGTCTATGAAGACACGGCGGGCTGACGTTGCGCCGTTCACCCCCGCGCGAAAAAGTTGTATAGCTCCTGCCTCGGGCGTCACTATTGAGGGTGACGGCGACTCCATCCAGAGAGCGACTCATGGCCGGGGCACATCTCGAGGCCGCCCTGCGGCAGATCCATCGGCTGTTCGACAGCGACGCGGCCGACGAACAACTGCTGGAGCGGTTCCTGCAAGGGCACGACGAGGGCGCTTTCTCGGCGCTGCTCCGCCGGCACGGGCCGATGGTCCTCCAGGTCTGCGGGCGTGTGCTGACGGCCCGGCACGACGCCGAGGACGCCTTCCAGGCCACGTTCCTCCTGCTGGCACGGAAGGCCGGCGACATCCGCAACCGCTCCTCCCTGGCGAGCTGGCTGCACGGCACCGCCTACCGCCTCTCCGTGCAGATGCGCAAGCAGGACGCCCGTCGCAAGGACCGCGAGCAGTCGGCCGCCCCGCCCGGCGAGCCCGCCGGCCCCGTGGCCGACGCCGCCTGGCGCGAGCTGCAGGAGGTGCTCGACGAAGAGCTGGCGGGGCTGCCGGACAAGTACCGCGCCCCCATCATCCTGTGCTACCTCGAAGGCAAGACCCACGAGGAGGCGGCGGCCCAGCTCGGCTGGCCGCTGGGCACCGTCCGGGGCAACGTCGCCCGCGGGCGGGACGCCCTGCGCGAACGCCTCGCCCGCCGCGGCATGGGCTGCTCGTTCCTGGCCCTCGGCGTCTCCCTCGCCGTCCGCACCGTCCCCCTGACACTCCCGCCCGGCCTGCTGGCCGGCACACTCGGCGCCGCGCTGCGTTTCGCGGCGGGCGCCACGGCGGCGGCCGTGGTCTCGGCCCGCGCCGCCGCACTGGTCGAAGGAGCCATCGGCATGTTGAAGTGGAAACTGTCCCTGGCGGCCGCCGCCTTGCTGAGCGTGGGCATCGTGGCCCTGGCCGCCGCCTCGTCGGGCGAGGCGGATAAGGGCGGCGCGAAGCCGCCGAAGGAAGACGCCGCCGTCGGGACGAAGGACGCCCTGGGCGACGAGCTGCCTCCGGGCGCCCGCCTGCGGCTGGGCACGGCCCGGCTCAACCCCGGTTCCGGCGGGCAGGTCGCGCCGGCCTTCTCCCCCGACGGGAAGCTCCTCGCCTTCGCCCTGTTCGGCGGCGAGGCCTACGTCTGGTCCGTCAAGGACGGCAAGCGCATCCACCATCTCCCCAAGTCCGACGAGGCCGGCACCGCCGGGGTCAACGCCGGTGTGGCCTTCTCCACCGACGCCAAACTCCTCTACGTGGGTCAGGGCGGGGCGCAGATCATCGCCCGCGAGCTGGCCACCGGCAAGGCGGCGAAGACCTTCGGCGAGGGCGGCGGCAGCCCGTTCAACGCCTTCGCCCTCTCCCGCGACGGCAAGCGTCTCGCCGCCGCCGGCGCCGACGGGCTGGTGGCGGTGTGGGACACCGAGGGCAAGCGGATCAAGGGCTTCTCCGGGCACAAGGAGGCGGTGAAATCCGTCGCCTGGTCGCGTGACGGCAAGACCCTCGCCACCGGCGGGGCCGACGGCACCACCCGCCTGTGGGATCCGGAGAGCGGCAAGGAGACGAAGCAGCTCCCCGAGAACCGTGGCGACGTGGTCGGCCTCGCCTTCTCCGCCGACGACAAGGCCCTGGCCTGCCTGGGCACCGACGACATGCTGCGTGTCTACGACGTGGCCTCGGGCAAGGAGAAGGCGAGCGGCCCCTGCCCGCCGGGCCGCGGCGGACGCTTCAACCGCGTCGAGCTGGCCTTCACCGCCGACGGCAAGAAGATCATCGTCACCGGCTCCGGGTCGGGGCAGATCTGGGACATCGCCGCCGAGAAGCTCGTGGCCGCCCCGTGGCCGGCGGCGGGCGA
Source organism: uncultured Alcaligenaceae bacterium (assembly GCA_964630925.1). Classification (GTDB taxonomy): domain Bacteria; phylum Planctomycetota; class Planctomycetia; order Gemmatales; family Gemmataceae; genus RGDT01. The sequence goes on along the minus strand of CAZVZK010000199.1, from coordinate 4,584 downwards.
CTTCTCGCGGCAGGCGGTCTCGCCGGACGGCAGGCTGATCGCCACGGCGCACAACCAGAGCCGCCTGGAGGTCCACGAGGTCGAGAGCGGCAAGGCGCTGCACGACTTCACCAGCCACGCCGGGCAGGTGACCGCCGCCGCCTGGTCGAGCAAGGGCGTCATCGCCACCGGCGGCAACGACAAGCTCATCCGGCTGTGGGACGCCCGCGACGGCAAGCAGATCCGCATCATCAAGGGCCACCTGGGCGCGGTCTCCGCGCTGGCCTTCTCGCCGGACGGCAAGGTCCTCGCGTCGGCGGGGCAGCAGTTCAACGACCAGGGCGTCACCCTGTGGGACGTGGCGACGGGCAAGCAGATCCGCTACGTCCGCGGCACCCGCGTCGGGGCGTCCTCACTGTCGTTCTCGCCCGACGGCAAGGAGATGCTGGCCCTATCGGGCTTCGGCAACGCCCAGATCCGCGACGGCACCGACGCCAGGGTCCTCCGCGAGATCAAGGGGCAGGGCGGGCAGGCCACCGCCGCCTCGCCCGACGGCAAGCTGATCGCCCGGCCCGGCGGCGGCTTCCCGCCGACGAAGCTCGAGATCCTCGACCGCAAGGGCGAGAAGGTCAAGGACATCGACATCTCCGGCGACATCGACGAGATGGCGTTCTTCAACGGCATCGCCTTCACGCCGGATAGCAAGCGGGTCGTCTTCAGCACGAGCAACGGGCGGCTGACCGTCTATGACGTGGAGCGGGGCACCCGCGTCCGCAAGACCGCCGAGGGCGAGGCCCCCCTGACCGGCCGCACCCAGCCGAAGGGGCCGGCGGTGCGCGGCGACGGCCGCGTGGTGGTCCACATCGACGGCAACGCCCGCGTCCGCGTCTACGAGATGGCGTCCGGCGCCGAGCGGATCTCGTTCGACAGCACGCACGGCGGCGTCATGACCCTGGCCCTCTCGCCCGACGGACGCTCGATGCTGACCGGCGGCAACGACGGCACGGCCCTGGTGTGGGACCTGTGGGCCTTGCCCGCCGTGTCCGCCCCGAAGGAGGCGCTGACGGACAAGGAGCTGGATGCGGCCTGGGCCGACCTGTCGGGCGGCGACGCGGCCAAGGCGGGGCGGGCGGTGCGGGTGCTGGCGCTGTCGGCCAAGGAGGCGGTGCCGTACCTGGCGAAGAAGCTGACGGAGGAAAAGCCGGCGGACAGGACGAAGATGGGCGACCTGATCGGGCAGCTCGACAGCGACGACTTCGAGACGCGCAAGAAGGCCGAGGCCGAGCTGGAGAAGGCCGGCGAGAACGCCCGCGCGGCGCTGGAGGCGGCTTTGAAGAAGAAGCCGTCGCTCGACACGAGCAAGCGTATCAAGGCTCTCCTCGCCAAGCTGGGCGGCGAGTCGGCGCCGCCGGCGGCCCTGGCACGGATCCGCGGCGTCGAGGCCCTGGAGGCCGCCGGCACCGCGGAGGCCCGGAATCTGCTGAAGAAGCTGGCCGATGGCGACAAGGAGGGGCTGCTGGCCGCCGAGGCCGCCGCCGCCCTGGCCCGGATGAAGCGCTGACCCCTCCCGGAGGTGACACCGATGCGATCACTGTGGACGCCCCGGACGGCCGGGGTGATACTGGCCCTGTGTCTGATGCCGGCCCCGGCGCGCCCCGCCGAGGAGGACGCCCGCACCAGGGCGGCGAAGGCGCTGGCGGCGCGGATCGACAGCCACCTCGAAGAGGCGTGGGCGAAGAACCGCATCCGCCCGGCGGCGAAGGCAGACGACGGCGCGTTCCTGCGCCGGGCGTCGCTCGACCTCGCGGGCGTGATCCCGAGCCTGACCCAGGTGCGCGACTTCCTCGACGACCCCGACCCCGACAAGCGCGGCAAGCTGGTGGCGAAGCTCGTGCGTGGCGACGCCTACGCCCGGCACTCGGCGGCGCTGCACGCGCTGGAGATGATCCCGCAGGGCCGCATGGGCCGCGACGGCGACAGCCAACTGCGGACGTGGCTGGAGGGCCGGCTGAAGAAGGGCGCCGGCTACGACGAGATCGCCCGCGACCTGATCGCGGCGCGTGGGGCCGGGTCGCAGACGTTCGAGCAGGCGGCGGAGTCGCGCCCGGAGAACCTGGCGGCGGCGGTGACGCGCGTCTTCCTGGGGGTGAAGCTGGAGTGCGCCCAGTGCCACGACCACCCGTTCGCCCACTGGAAGAAGCGGCAGTTCTGGGAGCTGGCGGCGTTCTTCGCCAACGTCCGCTCGCCGCTCGACGGCGGGCGGGGCATGCGGACGAGGCCGGGTGGCGGCTTCGTCCGCGAGATCGCCATCCCCAACAGCGAGAAGAAGGCGTCGGCACGGTTCACCGACGGCACGGAGCCGCGCTGGGCGGATGACGGCGACGACCCGCGTGTCGTCCTGGGGGCGTGGGTCGGCAGCGCGGCCAACATGGACTTCGCCCGCGCCGGGGTGAACAAGCTGTGGGCGCGGACGTTCGGCATCGGGCTGGTGGACCCGGTGGACGGCTTCGGGAAGGACAACCCTCCCAGCCACCCCGAGCTGCTCGACGAGCTGGCGTCGGCGTTCGCGAGGAACGGCTTCGACGAGCGGCTCATCACCGAGGCGATCCTGCGCACCCGCGCCTACGGGCTGGCCTCGACGGAGATCGAGTCCGGCGAGGATGACCCGCGGGCCTTCGCCCGCGCCGTCGTCCGCGGCCTGACGCCGGAACAGCTCTACGACAGCTACCGCGTGGCGCTGGGCTTCGAGGCGAAGGCACGGCGCTTCGCCGAGGCCCAGGCGCGGCGGACCTTCCTGGAGCGGTTCCCGTCGCAGGACCGCCCGGCGGACAGCGCGTTGACGGTGATCCAGGCGCTGTACCTGATGAACGGCCCGCCGTCGGCCGAGGCGACGCGCGAGAAGACCAACCCCGTGCTGGCGGTGCTGGCCGAGCGGGCGAAGGACGACCCGGCACGGTGCGTGGACGAGCTGTTCATGACGGTGCTGACGCGCAAGCCGCGTGCCGACGAGCGGGCGAAGCTCGTGAAGTACGTGCGCGAGGGCGGCGAGAAGAAGGACCCGAGGAAAGCCCTGGCCGACGTGTACTGGGCGCTGCTCAACAGCGTCGAGGCCCTGACGAACCACTGAACGAACACCCGCCGAGGAGGAGATAAGATGACCCCCCGTTTGTCACGGCGTGACATGCTATCCCTGGCCGCCGCCGGGGTGGCCGCCGCCCCGATGTCGAGCTGGTTCGGGCCGCTGGCCCGCGCCGCCGCGCCGCCACGCGGCAAGGCGAAGAGGCACTGCATCCTGCTGTGGATGCCGGGCGGCCCCAGCCAGATCGACACGTTCGACCCCAAGCCCGGCCACAAGAACGGCGGGCCGTTCAAGGCCATCAAGACGCGGACGCCCGGCATGATGTTCGCGGAGCATCTGCCGAAGGTGGCGGCGATGTCGGACCACCTGGCCGTCGTGCGGTCGATGACGACGAAGGAGGGCGACCACGGGCGGGCGTCCTTCGAGGCGCGGACCGGCTACGCGCAGCAGGGGCCGGTCGATTACCCGACGATGGGACCGCTGCTGTCCAGGCAGCTCTCGGACGACAGCGACCTGCCGCCGTGCGTCAGCATCTCCTCGCAGCGCGGCTTCTTCGGCATGAACAACCCCGGCTTCCTGGGGCCGGCGTACACGCCGCTCCTGGTCGGCGACAACGACGGGCGTTTCACCCGGCTGTCGGCGGCGGAGGTGGAGCGGGCGCTCAAGGTGGAGCACCTGACGCCGCCGGCGCACGTGAGCGCGAAGGAGTCGGAGGCGCGGGTGTCGATCCTGAAGGACCTCGATGCCGGGTTCGTGAAGCGGCACCCCGGCCGCGTGGGCGCGAGCTACCTGGCGGCGTATGACCGGGCCGCGCGGCTGATGGCCACGGGCGCCCGCAAGGCGTTCGAGCTGGGCGAGGAGAAGGCCAGCCTGCGTGACGCCTACGGCCGCAACCTGTTCGGCCAGGGCTGCCTGCTGGCGCGGCGGCTCATCGAGCGTGGCGTGGGCTTCGTCGAGGTGGCGCTCACGAACAACGTCGGCTTCCCGTGGGACACGCACGGGGACAACTTCCCGGCGGTGAAGACCCTGTGCGAGATGCTGGACCCGGCGTGGGCGACGCTGATGGCCGACCTGAAGGACCGCGGCCTGCTGGACAGCACGCTGATCATCTGGATGGGCGAGTTCGGGCGCACGCCGCGCATCAACGGCGGCCGGGGGCGCGACCACTGGCCGAACGCCTGGAGCGCGGTGCTGGCGGGCGGCGGGGTCAAGGGCGGGCAGGCGGTCGGGGCGACCTCGGAGGACGGCATGGAGGTCAAGGAGCGCCCGACGAAGGTGCCGGACCTCCTGGCGACGGCGTGCCTGGCTCTGGGGATTAACCCGGAGGCGGAGAACATGGCGAGCAACGGCCGGCCGATCCGGGTGGTGGACAAGAGCGCCGTGCCAATCATCGAGGCGGTGAAGGGCTGACCCAGGGGGCGGACGGGGAGGGAATAGTTCCGGCCGGGGGGCCGGGGGTGGGGGGGGGCGGGGGGGGGGGGTTGTTGGTGTAGCGGGGGGGGCGGGGGGGGGGGGGGGGGGGCGGG
>CAZVZK010000198.1:0-16220 GCA_964630925.1 uncultured Alcaligenaceae bacterium | reverse complement strand
ACGCCATCCGCATCCTCAAGAATCAAGGACTTACGTCTTCCTTGCAATAGACTCTTCAGGGGTGGGCTTTTCACTCCTTCGGGATCAGATTCAGCGTGTAGTACGCCTCCGGGTGCAGCAGCTTCTCGCCGTCGATGTTCGTCACCCCGGCGCTCCTCAGCTCGTGGATGTTCCCCTCCACCAGGCCCCGCACCAGGAGCCGCACCGTCTTGCCGCCGGCCCCCACCACCACCCGCTCGACCGTCGGCGTCGTCTTGTCCACCACCGGCGAGCCGTAGTCCGCCTGATAGATGTATGTGTACGCGCTCATCGTGTACGACCTCGGGTCGCCCGCCGTCCTCCCGTCCACCGGCTGCGTGAACTCCAGCTCGAAGCCGTCCTGCTTCGCCCGCATCTCCTTGACCTCGAACGGCACCTTCCCCGTCCACACCAGCCGCTCGATGGCGAAATTCTTCGTGCCCTTCGAGCCCCAGCCGCGGCTCGTCCCGCCGACGATCATCGACCCGTCCTTCGCCTGCCGCACCGGCACGTTGCCCGACCCGAACCCCGACTTGAATGGGAAGCACGCCCCCTGGTAACGCCCGCCCACCTTCTCGATGAAGCAGCGCATCAGGGTGCTCGCGGTCTGGTCGTTGACGAACACCTGCTTCTCGAACGGCCCGAACTTGCCGTTGGACAGGTCGCACTCCACGCCACTCGCCGACTGCCCCATCGGGCCGTAGGGGAAGCTCACCACGGGCGGCACCAGCTCCGGGATCCTCTTCGCCTCGGTGTGGATGCGGCTCTTGCTCTTCGGCACCGCCGGCGCCTTCCCCAGGTACTTCGCCTCCGGCTCCTTGTACCACTTGAAGCTGTCCGGGTGCCCGACGAACCCGCCGGGCGCCACGTGCTTCAGATGGCACGTCCCGTTCCACGGCCCCTGATTATCCGTGTAGAACACCGCCCCGTCGTGGTTGAACCCGATCCCCCCCGGCGAACGCACCCCGCTCGTCGTCGGCACCCACTTGCCCTCCGGCGTCACCTTCCCGGCCCACCCCCGGAACTTGCTCGAGCTGTTGAACGACCCCGTCAGGCACAGCGTGATCCAGATGTTCCCGTCCTTGTCGAACCGCGAGCCGAAGGCGTACTCGTGGTAGTCCCCGTTGATCTCCCACCCGTCGGTGACGCACTCGAACTCGTCGGCCTTGCCCGCCTTCCGCGTGTCGCGGATGCGCGTCACGTCGGGACGCTGCGTCACGTACAGCCACTCCCCCTTGGCCGCCAGCCCCAGCACCTCGTGCAGCCCGTGCGCGTACCGAGTGAACTTCGCCTTCGACGGGTCGGCGTCGTAGGCGTTCTCGATCATCCACACCTCGCCTCGCCGCGTGCCGACCGCCACGCGCCCGTCGGGCATGATTTCGATGCCGCCGGCCTCCAGCACCTGCCCCTCGGGCGCGGTGTAGGTGAGGATCTTGTAATAGGCGTCCTCCGCCGCGGCCGCCGCCGGGCCCTTCTTCTTACCCTTCTGGCCGACCGCGGCCGGCACGCTCGCCAGCGACACGGCGGCCAGGGCCAACACGAACAGACGCAGGGGTTTCATGTCATCGGTCCCATTAGTCCCGTGAGTCCCATATGCCCTATGGGAGATGCCATCACCACGAATACTCCACCACGAACGCCGCCTTGCCGTCCTTCAGGGCCACGTCGAGCAGCAGCTCCTGCCTGGCCCCCGCCTTGCGGATGCGGGCGCCCGCCAGCTTCACCTTCCACCCATCGACTTTGAACCACCCGCCCTCGAGCGCCTCGACCTTGTCGCCCAGCGCCGCCCGGTACGTCAGCGGCCCATCCCCGGCCCCGCTCACCGTGAACGCCCGCGTCATCACCGCCTCCTTGCCGCGCACCACCGGGGTCGGCGTGTCGGTGATGGCGATATCGCCCATCGAATACTGGAACGTCGGCCGGTCCTCCTTGTCCAGCTTGTACCCCTTGAACCGGTACCCGCTCGCACGCGCCGCCCCCGTCGGCCAGGCCGCCTCGGCGCTGTCCAACTTGGCGAACGGCGCCCCGCCGTGCAGCCGCAACACGTTGTCGCCCAGGGGCGGCTCGTACCCCTCGCCACGCCCGTTCCAGTGCCGCCCGGCGTTCATGAACTCGCCCTGCCATAGCATCGCGATCCGCAGCTCGTTGGCGTCGAACGCCAGGTGCAGCCGCTCCGGGTACCCGACCGCGATGGCCCGTGCCCCCCCGCCCGCGATGAAGTTGCGGTAGATGATCGCCGTCGTCTCTGGCACCAGCGCGATGAACTTCCCGCCCCCCACGCCCACCGGCAACGCCGCCTTCGTCCCGTCCGACAGGTACCGCCACATCGCCTCGACCTGCTGCGCCGCCGTCCCGTCCAGGATATCCGGCAACGCGCTCTTCCCCTTCAGGAACGCCGACGGCATCCGCGTCCCCGGCCGGACCACCTGCGGCTCCGTGACGTAGGCGTGGAACCAGTCACGCTTCAGACGCCGCGTCATCAGCGCCATGTCGATGCCCTGCACACCCTCCGCCTTCTGCCCCGCGAACGTGTGGCACTTGATGCACCCGAACGCCGACGCCCCGATCAGGTGCCGCGCCGTCGATTTCACCTTCCCCACGCTCTCCGCGAACTTCGGCTCCGGCGCCGCCGGCAGCCTGTCCAGCGCCTCGAACGCCTCCGTCAGCCCCTTGCCCGCCGCCGGCCCGAACCCCGGCATGTGCGTGTGCATGTACGGCCTGTGGTGCGCCCCGTCCCGCAGGATCTCCTTGAGGTACTCCGGCTTCAGCTTCGCGCCCGCCCCGTCCAGCGGCGGCGGCAAGCGGCCCTCGTCGCCCATCTCCGGCTGCACCGTCTGGAAGAACTTGTTCAGCTCCTCCGGCGGCCCGCCCACCTTGTCCCGCACGTGGCACGCGTAGCAGTTGAACGTCGTCATCGTGTCCGCGATGACCTCCGCCGGCTTCTTGACCTCCGGCCACCCCTTCACCGCCGCCAGGATCGACTTCTTCTGGGCCGCGTTCAGGCCGTACCAGGCCGCCCCCTTCACCGGCTTCTCCGCCAGGCACCCCTTGCCGTCGGTGAACTTCGCCGCCGGCTCCGCCTTCACCGCCGCCTCCAGCGGCTTGCCCTTCACGGCCAGCTGGTGGCAATTCACGCAACCCGACTGGACGAACACCGCCGCCCCCGTCTTCACCTTCTCCGGATCGATCGCCAGGGCGTCCTCCTCGGCCCCCTTGGCCACCTGCGGCTTGCCGACGCCCTCCTCGTTGGCCGACACGAGGTCGCCCAGCGGCTTCTTGTTCATCAGCACGTTCAACTCCGCGCCGCCCCCGCCCTGGAAGAACTCGACGCGGGCCTTGTGGACCCCCTTCGCCAGCGCGGCGCTGCCGCCCCTGGTCTGGGGGGCGTGGACCCCGTCGTTATCCACGACCACCTTGCCGTCGATGTACAGCTTCGACCCGTCGTCGCTGGTGAGCGTGAAGTTGTACTTCCCGTCCCTGGGCACGCTGAAGTAGCCCTCGAAGACCACGCCGTAGTTGTCGCCGCGCGCCGCCACGCCCGCCAGCCCGAACCCGTCGGCGATCCCCTCGCCGGCCGGCTTCAGCTTCGTGAAGTCGGGCAGCCTGTCCCAGCCCCCCTCGTAGTACTTGTAAGCCGTCGTGCCGCTGCCGCCCTGAACCCCGAACTTCTGCCCCTGCAGCAGATACGTCGCCACGTCCCCGGCCTGCTTGGCGTCGAGCAGCTTCGGCATCCGCCCCGAGGGCCGCGTGTGCAGCGGGTCCTGCAGGAACTTCGCCAGCCCCGCCTGGGTGTACTTGGCGTGGAGGTCGCCCAGCGGCACCGACGACGGCAGCGTCTTGTCCGCCCTGCCGGCCGCGTCGCGCGTCCCGTGGCAGGCGACGCACCCCGTCTTCGCGTACACGTCCCGCCCCAGCCCCGCCGACTTCGAACGCTCGTGCTTGATCGTCCCCGTGGACGCCAGCAGGTGCAGCAGCGCCTCCGCCTTGGTGCCGCGGTCCGGGTCGCCGGCGAGCACGTCGGGCATGACCGTGCCCGGCTTCGTCTTGTGCGGGTCGGCGATGTACTTGCGCAGATAGCTCACCCGCACACGCGAGCCCACGTCGGTCAACACCGGCCCGGACCGTTCGATGAGCGACGCGTCTTCGCTCTTGTGGCACCGCACGCAGGCCAATTCCGTGAGCAGGAGCCGCCCGCCGCGGGCGGAGCCGTCGGCGTGGAAACGCTCGAAGGCGGGCACGACGGGGTGGCCGGCGGCGGAGAGCGCGACGAGGCCCAACGCCGAGAGGGCAAGCAGGCTGCGGTTCATGAGCATTCCCAGGCAGGCGGGCACGAAGGCGGGTATGGGGATAGTATGCGACAACGGGGTGGCAAGGAGAAGAGGAGTTGTCCACGGATCACACGGATCAAACGGATCAAAACCAAAGCCGGAAGCGAGGCAGAACGCCAGTGCCTATTGCCTGTCACCTTCTTGGCTGTTGGCTGTGATCCGTGTGATCCGTGTGATCCGTGGACAACTCCTCTTCTATCTCGCCTCGACGATCTCCACCTCCAGCTTGCCCAGCGCCTGCGCGATCGGCAGCAGCGGCGCCAGCGTCTCCGAGCCCGACCACGACGCCTCGGCCATCTTCAGATGGTCCGCCGCCACCCTCCCCTTGCCGACGACCCCGTCCAGCGGCATCCACCGCCCGTCCACGTACGCCTCCACCCACATGTGGAACGCCAGCCTCGGGTTGCTGCCCTCGTCATCGAAGTACACCAGGCCCAGCGCCGTCCGCGACGGGATGCCCTCCGCACGCAGCAGCGCCGCCAGCAGCATCGAGTGCTGCCGGCAGTCCCCCTCCAGGCCCTTCGCGATCCGCGACGCCGACGGGAAGCCCGCCGCCGACGAGAAACGCATCTTCGACTTCACGAACCTCTCCATCGCCAGCGCCTTCCCCGCCGCGCTCGTCTGGCCGCCCGCCGCCTCGCGGGCCATCCCCTTGATCACCTCCGCGTCGCTGTCGATCAGCGCGCTCGGCCCCGAGTACTCCACCCCGGGCGCGGGCGCCGCCGACTCCCCGCCCACACGCACCCGCAGCTCGAACGCCCCCTCACGCACCCCCCCGACGTGCTGCCGCCCGTCCGCCACGAACGGCGGGCTGATCCCGTCCTTCAACTTCACCCTGTAGGTGATCTGCCGCGTGTTCGACGGCTCGGGCAGGGCTCGATTCAGCGGGATCATCACGCTCAGGCCGAGGTCGGGCAGCAGATGCCCCTCGACCCGCCCTTCCGCCAGCTCCTTCGGCAGCGTGTACTGCGTGACCATGCCCAACCCTGGGAACTCATACTGCTCCCGCACCGGCTGGAGTCCCTCGTCCAGCCAGACGGCCTTGCTCGGCAGCTGCACCTCGGTCCCGCCCACGCGCAGCTTGTCGCTCGTCACGTCCGCACGCAGCAGACGCGCCGGCTTGCTCACCGCCCGCTGCTTCCCGTCCGGCCCCACCTCCGGGGCCAGCACCTCCGTGTCCTCCATCCCCTTCACCGTGGCCCGCAGCGTCAGCGGCATCATCGCCGACAGCTCGTAGCTCGCCAGCTCGAACTTCGACCCCGCCGCCACCTTCTCCCGTGCGAACGACTGCTCCTGCGCGTACAGCCCCAGGCAGCGTGGGTCCCACATCGGCGCCGCCGTCTCCCGCCCCTTGTTCGTGCTGACCAGCAGCCGCGGCCCGTCCGCCCGCGCCCTCGTCGTCATCTCGTCCCCCGCCAGCGCCTGCCGCTGCCACATCGCCAGCACCTTGCCCTCCGCCGTCTCGTCGCACCCCTGCTCGATGGCGACCGGCATCACCGCCCCGTATCGCTTCACCGTCAGCTCGACCTTCCGCGTCGTCCGCAGGAACCGCACCCCGCCCTCCTCCATGTCCCGCGTCACCGTGTGCGTGTGCCCGATCTTCATCCCCTGTAGGTACGCCCCCTGCCACACCTCCGACACCACCTTCGCCGTCACCGGCCGCGTGTAGACGTACCCCAGGACCGCCGCGGCCCCGGCCGCCGGCACGAGGATCAGCCAGAGGAGGTATCGCCCCGTCCTGGGCGGCTGCTGTGCGGGAGGGGGGGAGGCGGCGCGCTTCATCGGCGTGGTCTCGCGTGGGGATCGGGCCGGTGGTATTGTATGGACGCTCACGGCGCCCCGGCCTATGGATGAAGAGTCCGCCCCCCGGAGCATCCCCTTTGGACGGCCCCCTCGTCATCCGCTGCCTGCAGGTGGCCGTCGCCGCCGTCACCGCCATCCTCGCCGCCGCGCTCGTCGCCCTTGCGCGCGGCGACGTCAAGCTGCACGGCCGGCTCAACCTCCTGTTCTTCACCCTCACCCTCGCCGCCGTCGTCCTCTTCGAGGTCGTCATCCGCATCGTCAACCCCGGCGCCTTCGACTACATCAAGTCCAACGCCGCCCTCAGCCGCGCCCTCAACATCCACCTGTGCTTCTCCGTCCCCGCGCTGCTCCTCATGCCCGCCATGCTCTACACCGGCCTGACGAAACGCCGCCGCACCCACATCGCCCTCGCGGTCCTGTTCTCCATCGCCTGGCTCGGGACATTCGTCACGGGCATCTTTTTCCTGCCGTTGACCGCCGATGGATGAAGTCTCCCCCCCGCCGCTGGACCGCATCGTCGAGGCGCTCCTCTTCGTCGGCGGCCCGCCCTTGACGGCGCAAACCGCCTGCGGCATCGTCCAGGGCCTGACGCCGGAGCAATTCCGCGAGTCCGCCGCCCGCCTGAACCAGGCGTACCGCGCCCAGGGCCGCCCCTACCGCATCCTCCCGCGGGGTGACGGCCTGGAGATGGCCCTGCGGCCTGGCTTCCTCGAGGTCCGCGAACGCCTGCAAGGCGGGACGCGCGAGGCCCGCCTGTCGCAGCCCGCCCTGGACACCCTGTCGCTGGTGGCCTTCCGTCAGCCGATCACCCGCGAGGAGGTCGAGGCCCTGCGCGGCGGCGACTCCCTGACGCTGCTGCGCCAGCTCGTGCGCCTGGGCCTGGTGGCGGTGCAGCGTGGCGAAGAGCCGGCCTACGTCACGACGCGGCGTTTCCTGGAGATGATGGGCATCGACAGCGTCGAGGACCTGCCCCGCGCCGATGACGAGTGATTCACCGCCTGCACACGCCCGTCTCGCAATCCGCCGCCTTGCGCCGCGGCAGCCACGGGCGGATCGTCGCGAAGACGAAGTACCCGATCCGCATCAGGAGGTCGGCCAGCGGCAGCCGTGACAGGCTCAACAGCCAGCGGTGCCCCGGTACCCGCCGCCAGATGGCCAGGAACGCATCCACGCCCACGAATACCCGCTCGCCCTCCTTGACGTGCATCTCCTTATGGACGCGGGCCGCGTCCAGGCCGAACGACGCCGCGTCGAACGAAGGCGCGGCGATGTCGATGAAGCCGATGGCGGCGTCGCCCGCCGCGGCCCGCCGGTAGTGGGCCACCTCCCGCGAGCAGAGGGGGCACAGGCCGTCGTAGAACAGCGTCAGAGGGGGTTGGCTCATGCCATCATGTATAGGCGCGCCCCGTCATTCGCCGCAAACCTCCTCCAGCACCTCCTCCGCGACGTAGATCGGCACGTTGGCCGTCACCGCCAGGGCGACCGCGTCGCTGGGGCGGCAATCGACCTCGACGATCTCGCCGTCGAGCTTGATGCGGAGTTTGGCGAAATACGTGTGCTCGCGCAGCTCGCTGATGTGGATGTCCTGCAACACGCCCCCGAGGCTCTCGACCACGTTGGCGACCAGGTCGTGCGTCAGCGGGCGCGGCGCGATGATTTTTTTCACCCGCCGGTCGATGCTGGTGGCCTCGAAGAAGCCGATCATGATCTGGAACGAGCGCTCGCCGTCCACCTCCCGGAGCAGGATCATCTGCTGCTCCTGGACCTCGCTGATGACGATCCGCTTCAGCTCCATGTGGACGGGGGGCATCGTGCGGCCTCTGTTCTGCTGTCTGAGCGGATGTACCTTGTCGATTATAAAGATGCCCGGAGCACGCGGTCAAGCGCCGGGCGGTTGCTGACACGGCCCCCGCGAGGTATATTGGTTGATGGTCCTACACGGTCCGGCGGCGACGAGGTGGCTCCCATGGCGCTGACGCTGAACATCGGCAAGTGTACGCTCCTGGGCAACTACCGGGAAAACAACGAGGACTCCATCGACGTCAAGGCCTTCCCCGACATGACCATCTGCCTGGTGGCGGACGGCATGGGCGGGCAGGCCGCCGGCGAGGTCGCCTCCAAACGCGCCATCGAGATCGTCCCCCGTGAGCTCAAGAAGCACCTCACCGCCGCCACCGGCGCCGACGAGACCAAGAACATCGTCCGCCGCTCCATCGTCCAGGCCAACGAGGAGATCATGGCGATGGCCGCCCTCGACCGCGAGCTGAAGAACATGGGCACGACCATCGTCGCCTCCCTCTGGCGCAAGGGCTCCGCCGTCCTCTACGTCACCGGCATGGGCGACAGCCGCGTCTACCTCATGCGCGCCAAGAAGATCGAGCAGCTCACCGTCGATCACTCCATCGCCCAGGCCCTCGTCGAGGCCAAGACCATCTCCGCCGCCGAGGCCAAGAACCACCGCTACAAGAACGTCCTCTGGAAGTACCTCGGCTCCGCCGAGGTCGGCGACGGCCCCGAGGTCAAGAGCGTCCCCATCCAGGCCGGCGACCGCTTCCTCCTCTGCTCCGACGGCCTCACCGGCGTCGTCACCGACGAGCAGCTCGTCGCCTTCATGAAGGACCAGGCCGACCCCCAGCTGTGCGCCGACGGCCTCGGCCAGCTCGCCCTCGACCAGGGCAGCCGCGATAACATCTCCTGCGTCGTCATCGACGTGGTCGAGGTCCAGTAGCCCAGAGTTTTCAGTTTTCAGTTTTCAGTTTTCAGCGAACAGCCGGCCCTTCTGGGTTGTGATCGCCCCGATTGACGCCAACTGAAAACTGAAAACTGAAAACTGAAAACCCCTTAGATGTACGCCGCGTTCGCCGGCGTGATCACCATCTCCGGGATGGCCACGTGCGCCGGCAGCCCCGCCACGTACACCACCGCCGACGCCACGTCGTCCGGCTGGAGCATCGCCTGCTTTCGCTCCTCGCTGACCGGCTCCGGGCGGTTCTCCAATATCGGCGTGTTCACCTCCCCAGGGTAGATGCTCGTCACCCGGATGCCGTTGACCCGCTCCTCCGAGCCCAGGCCCATCGCCAGGCCACGCAGCCCGAACTTCGCCGCGATGTAGCCGATCCCGCCCAGCGGGTTCGCCCGCTTCCCCGAGATCGAGTTCACGTAGATGATCGTCCCCGACTTCCTCTCGCGCATCGCGGGGAGGACGGCCTGCGTGACGTGGTACGCCGCGTCCAGGTTGCCGTTCATCAGCTCACGCCACGTCTCGGGCGTCAATTCCTTCATCTGCCGCTGCTTGATGTTCAGCCCGGCGTTCGCCACCAGCACGTCAATCGGCCCCAGCGCCTCGGCCACCGCGTCGGCCAGCGCCTGCGCCTGCGCCGGCGCCGACAGGTCGGCCGCGTGCGTGACCACGCCCGGCAGCGCCGCCGCCGCCGCCTTGAGTTTCTCGGCGCTCCGCCCGGCGATGGCCACCTTCGCCCCTTCCGCCAGGAGCCTTCGCGCCGCCGCCAGCCCGATGCCGCTGCCGCCGCCCGTCACCAGCACCACCTTGCCCGCCAGACTGCCCATGACAATTCTCCGGTAGGGGTTCGTGGGAGGGGCCTTCTTCCCTCATCCCTCATCCCTCATCCCTCATCCCTTCCTACGGGCCCGCTCGCCGTCCGTCCGCCGCCGCATACGATGATGTGGGCAACGCGCCGGGGGGAGGCCGCACCATGTCGTTCACGCCCATGCACCTGTTCTTCGATGACGTGGCCGTCGGCCAGGAGTGGCGCTCCCTCGGCCGCACCATCACCGAGGCCGACATCGTCGGCTTCGCCGGCATCTCCGGCGACTTCAACCCCATCCACACCGACCACGCCTTCGCCAAAACCACCCCCTTCGGACGCCCCATCGCCCACGGCCTCCTCGTCTTCTCCGTCGCCTCCGGCCTGTCGCTCTTCGCCCCGCCCATGCGCACCCTCGCCTTCATGCAGATCCGCGAGTGGTTCTTCCGCGAGCCCGTCTACATCGGCGACACCGTCTACGCCCTCACCAAGGTCCTGGAGAAGAAGGAACGCTCCCGCGGCAGACGCGGCGAGATCACCTGGGCCAGGCAGGTCGTCAATCAGAACGGCAAGGTCGTGATGGAAGGCATCAGCCTGACCCTCGTCGAGGGCCGGGCCGCCGTCAAGCTCAAGTCCGAAGGGGGCACCTCCGATGAAGCGTGAATTCCACCTCTACGGCCTGGGCAACGCCCTCGTCGACATCTTCATCGAGCTCAGCGAGCCCGAGTTCGCCGACCTCGGCTTCGAACGCGGCTCCATGCGCCTCGTCGAGCCCGCCGAGCAGCACCAGCTCCTCAAACGCTTCCAGTCCCACGAGCCACGCCTCGTCAGCGGCGGCAGCGTCGCCAACTCCACCATCGCCTTCTCCCAGCTCGGCGGCGACGCCGCCTTCCTCGGCTGCGTCGGCGACGACCGCTACGGCCTCTTCTACAAGAGCGAATTCGACACCCTCGACATCGACATCGGCAACCCCGTCATCGTCAACGAGACCACCGGCACCTGCGCCTGCATCATCACCCCCGACGCCGAGCGCACCATGCGCACCTGCCTCGCCGTCAGCTCCCACCTCGCAGAGAAGCACGTCGACGAGGCCCGCCTCGCCAAGGCCGAGTGGCTCTTCATCGAGGGCTACGTCTTCGCCAACCCCGAGACCGGCCAGGGCGCCATCCGCAAGGCCCTCAAGGTCGCCAAGAAGAACGGCGTCAAGGTCGCCCTCACGTGCAGCGAGGCCTTCGTCCCCCTCACCTTCCGCGACGCCTTCACCGAGGCCCTGGGGATGGCCGACCTCCTCTTCGCCAACTCCTCCGAGGCCCGCGCCCTCACCGGCGCCCACTCCGCCGAGGACGCCTTCCAGAAGCTGGAGACCGTCGTCCCCAACCGCGTGGTCACCGACGGCGGCAACGGCTGCTTCGTCCGCTACGACGGCCACACCGCCCACGTCCCGTCGTTCCCCTGCGAGCCGCTCGACCTCACCGGCGCCGGTGACATGCTCGCCGGGGCCTTCCTGTACGGCATCACCCACGGCGTCCACCCGGCGAAGGCCGCCCGCGGCGCCTGCTACCTGGCGATGAAGGTGATCTCGCAGTTCGGCGCCCGCCTGCACCACGGCACGCGCGAGTTCTGGGACGAGGCGCTGGCGTGACGCACACCGCAGGGGCGGGATATGCCGATACGGATGCAGATCCAGGGAATCAGGTGCGCCGGTGGCGTGCCGGGTTACTACGGCACGTATGAGCTGTACGATGTCAAGATCCATGCCGTCCGGCCCGTCCTCGGCCCGCCGACGTTCCCCGGCATGCACGAGGCGTTGCCCGCGCGTCTCGGCGTGGTGGAGGTCACGCCGGACTGGAGGCGTAGCACCCGCTCACTTTTCGCCTGGGCCATGGACGGGGAACGGCGGGACGTCGTGATCACCTGGCTCCGTATTGACCGGGCAGACTTCCGGCCCGCGCTCACGGTCACGCTCAGCCGGGCTTGGCTCTGGGGGTACTCGATCTCGGCCTGTGGCGGAGAGGGCTATACCCCTCCGATGGAAATGCTCTCCTTCGCCTTCGATGAGCTGACCTACGCCGCCGAGCGGGGCGGCGCCTTCACCTGCACCGTGCGCCCGCCCTCGCCTGAAGACGTCGGGCAGGCGCCCGACGGCGGGGACGCCGGCGCCTTGACCACGCCGGGCATGCTGGCCGAGGCGCTGCGCCGCTGGCCGACGGACGCCCTGCTCTGGTCCGCCCTGGGGGACCACCGCGAGGAGGCCGGGGGCGTGGCCGGGGCCGCGCGGGCGCGCGAGGAGGCCAGGGCGCTGGGGGGCGGCGACTGGTGGGGGGAGGTCGAGCCGCTCTGACCGCCGGCATCCCGCCAGCGCGACAATGGCCGATCCGTGCCGCCCCCCTGTGGGCGGACACAGCACCCCTCCGCGCAATCGATGCTCTTACGGCTCCCCCCTCTTCCGTTTCGGAGAGGGGGGCTGGGGGGGTGAGGTGGGTCCCAGGCCGCCCCCGGCCACCTCCTCACCGCCCTCCGCGAGCCCGTCGAACGCCTCCGCCTCCTCGGCCACTGGCCCCTCCAGGCCGAGGGGCACGTCTCCGCCTTCCTCGCCTGCCCCGAGCAAACACAGGTCGCCGCCGCCGCCTCCGCCCTCCTCGCCTGGGCCGGCGTCGCCCCCCCGAGGCCGTCGCACGCTGAAGGCGCCGGGGCGAGCGGCGCGGCGTCAGCCCGCCGGTGCCTCCGCGGCCTCACTCCCTGCCCAGCACGAGGTCCAACGCCCAGCACCCACGCACATGCGGCCCCGGCGAACGCAGGTGGGAGAGGATCGCGTCATCCGTGCATCCCGCCTCCTCAAGCGCGTCCGACAACACGGCGAGGCGGGCGTTGTCAAGGCGTCCGCTGGAGAGGTGGCGCGCGTCGTAGGCGGCCTTGGCGATTGCCACGCCCGTCGGGGCCAGCCATGCCGGAGCGAGCCGGGCCGGACAGAAGGGGTTGCCGAACACGTCCAGCAAGAGCCGCCCGTGGCCAATCGGTTCCGCAGCCTCGAACCGCACCATGTCGCCCACCTCCGCCTCAGCCGTGCGGGCGACGACCGTGGCGTCCGTCCACCGGAGGCGGGCCAACGGGGTGTAGGCGTAGTGGCCGATGTACGCGAGGGCGTCCGCCCCTGCCTCGCCGTCGGCGTACTGCTCCGCCAGCGACAGCGCACGCCCGTCCTGCTCGCGCCGCTCGCGCCGCCGCTGGGCGGTCCACTCCGGCGTCTTGCGCAAGTTGGCCTGTGCGAGGGGGTCGGTCCTATCGAACCCCTTCTCGTACAGCGGGTACAGCGCCCGGTAGCACGCCACGGCGAACAGGCGGAGCTTGCGCTCGCTGGCCCCGCGCTCCACGAGGAAGGCGATCATCGCGTCCGGCTCCTCGCACGCCAGCCACTCCGCCTCCGTCATGCACACGCCCTCCTCCGAGTGAGGATAGCCGCCGGCCCCGCCCCCGACATGGGGGCTTCCACCTGGGCTGCAAGACATCGCGTCGGGCTTTCGCTGCGCAAAGCCTCCGCGAAACCCGACGCAGCCCCGCAGCCGAAAACCGCCCAGCGGCCCGCGCCGCGCCCCGCCTCGGTTAGCCGCGACGCGGAGGCTTTGCGCAGCGGAGCGCGTCATAACCCACCGGGCGGGCGTGGGGGCAAGGCCGAAGGCCCACCACCACGATGATCGCAATCTCCCCATCCGGCCCCTCGGCCACATGAGGCCCATTCTTGGGTAGCCGCGACGCGCAGCGGAGCGGTCCGCCCCCACACACCCGCCGGCCGCACGCCAGACGGCGGAGGCCCCGCCGCAGGGCCCGTCCCACGGAGCAATGCAGGGGCCAGCAAGGCGACGAAAAACCATCGCGGGCCGCGTGCGCTCTCCATGACATGCCCTCCCGTTCCGGTCACAGCTCCCGCACCACGCCCCGCCTCTCTATGGTAATGGGCGTGCGTGCCGAACACCAATCCCGGCCACCCCTCGGCCGGGGCGAGCCCTATGTGTGACGGGGGCGGGGCTTTCTCGCCCTCCCGTTCAATCCAGACAGACCCCACCGACGGCGGAGGTTCGACGCCAGGTGACTCAACGGAGGATCCCCCATGTCCCGCATCCGCACCTTCGTCGCCATCGACCTCGGCAAGCGCGTCCGCTCGCGCTGCGTCGCCTTGCAGGAGGCCCTCGCCGCCCCCGGCGTCCGCTGGGTCACCCCCGACACCATGCACCTCACCCTCCTCTTCCTCGGCGACGTGGAGGACCGCGACCTCGCCCGCGTCTGCAAGGCCGTCGCCGCCGGCTGCGAGGGGCACCCCGCGTTCACCCTGGAGGTCGAGGGCGTCGGCTGCTTCCCCAACCCCACCCGGCCACGCACCGTCTGGGCCGGCGTCGGCGACGGCGCGGACGAGCTGAAGGCCCTCCAGGCGTCCATCGACGCCGCCCTCGTCGAGACGGGCCTGTACCGCTCCGAGGAGAAGCCGTTCACCCCCCACATCACCCTGGGCCGGTTCAAGCACGGCGCCGACATCTCGGCGGAGGTGGCCAAACACGCCGAATGGGCCGCCGGCGGCTGCGCGGTGGCCGAGGTCCTGATCATGTCCAGCGACCTGCGTGCCGAGGGGCCGGAGTACGTGCTGCTGGGCCGGGTGGCGTTGTAGGCCGTGGCCGGGCCCGCCGTCAGCCGGGCGATGCCCGACGTCGCACGCGGCCGCCACATTCCCAGTTGTCCCGCCCGCCGAGTCGGCGGTTCTCTGGTCGAGGCCCGGACCGCCGCGAGGCGTGCATGACCTTCGACGAATCCATCGTGATCGCCGCCGAGCCGGCCACGCTCTTCGCCCTCTCGCAGGACTACGCGCGCCGCCTGGACTGGGACCCGTTCCTGCGTTCGGCGGCCCTCGTCGGCGGCGCGGCCCAGGCCGGCGTCGGCGTCCGCGCCCTGTGCGTCTCCAACGGCGGCTGGGCGATGGAGACCGAGTACGTCTCCTTCAACCCGCCCCGGGCCACCGCGGTCCGGATGACCCGCGGGCCCTGGTTCCTCGCCCACTTCGCCGGCTCGTGGCGCTTCGAGGAGGTCGCGCCGGGCCGCACCCGCGTCGGCTTCCCCTACAGCCTCCGCGCCTGGCCGGTGTGGCTGTCCTGGCTCCTCACGCCCATCCTCCGGCGTGTCTTCGCCGGGGACACGCGCGCCCGGCTCCTCGCCTTGAAACGCTACATCGAGGCCCCGCCGCCCCGGTAAGACTTCCCCTTGCCCGCCACGCGGCCCTCTGCTACGAATGAAATGTCAGAGGCGCGATGATCCGCCTCACCGTCCACGGAGCCAATCTCCCGACAACGAGCCAAACAACCTCCCCGCCGAGGGGCGCTGCGACGGGACGCACGGGCGTTCCTGCCAGGCTCGGGGGGGCGGATAATCCTGATGCAACGGCGCCCGTTCACCGTCCCCGGAGACCTTGAACGTGACCGCCATCGCACCCGCCCCGAAGAAGGCCGCCGCCCCCACCTTCACCGACTTCCACGTCGCCGACCTCGGCCTCGCCGCCTGGGGCCGCCGTGAGATCGCCATCGCCGAGACCGAGATGCCCGGCCTGATGGCCATCCGCGAGGAGTACGCCGCCAAGCAGCCCCTCAAGGGCGCCCGCATCACCGGCTCGCTCCACATGACCATCCAGACCGCCGTCCTCATCGAGACCCTCAAGGCCCTCGGCGCCGAGGTCCGCTGGGCGAGCTGCAACATCTTCTCCACCCAGGACCACGCCGCCGCCGCCATCGCCGCCGCCGGCATCCCCGTCTTCGCCTACAAGGGCGAGTCCCTCGTCGAGTACTGGGACTACACCCACAAGATCTTCGAGTGGGCCGACGGCCATCCCACCAACATGATCCTCGACGACGGCGGCGACGCGACCCTACTCCTGCACAAGGGCGCGATGGCCGAGAAGGACCCCCTCGTCATCGCCACCCCCCACAGCGAGGAGGAGCGCGTCCTCTACGCCGCCATCAAGAAGCGCCTCGCCTCCGACCCCACCTGGTACTCGCGCAACCTCGCCGGCATCAAGGGCGTCACCGAGGAGACCACCACCGGCGTGCAGCGGTTGTACCAGATGCACAAGCGCGGCGACCTCAAGTTCCCCGCGATCAACGTCAACGACTCCGTCACCAAGTCCAAGTTCGACAACCTCTACGGCTGCCGCGAGTCCCTCGTGGACGGCATCAAGCGCGCCACCGACGTGATGATCGCCGGCAAGATCGCCGTGGTCGCCGGCTACGGCGACGTCGGCAAGGGTTCGGCGCAGGCCCTGCGGGCGCTGTCGGCGCAGGTGTGGATCACCGAGATCGACCCCATCTGCGCCCTCCAGGCCGCCATGGAGGGGTACCGCGTCGTCACCATGGACTACGCGGCGGACAAGGCGGACATCTTCGTGACGGCGACGGGCAACTTCAACGTCATCAACCACGACCACATGGAGAAGATGAAGAACCAGGCCATCGTCTGCAACATCGGGCACTTCGACAACGAGATCGACGTGGCC
>CAZVZK010000197.1:0-16448 GCA_964630925.1 uncultured Alcaligenaceae bacterium | reverse complement strand
GGCCGTATCCTCCCTATTCCTATCAACGCCCGTTTCATTCACAACCTCTCAGGCCTCCCCGCCGTCGTCCGCCACCTTCTCCGGCTGATACCAGCCCAGGCCCTTGCAGTAGGGGCACAGGGCCGTGTCGTCGGCCTTGCACAGCTCGCACTTCACCCACCCCTCGCCTTCGGGCCTCGACGGCCTCGGCGGGGAATGCGTCCCGGCGGTTCTCACGTTCTCGGACATCGGATTCTCCTTTCACACTCAGCCACCTGACCTTAGCACGCGACGTGCCGGGGCCGGCCCTTTCTTGAACAAGAGGGCGGGGGCCGCCTGGGCCCCCCCCTCCGGCGGCAGGTCGTTTGTGGTGGCCCCTCCGACTCCAGGCCGGATGGCTCCGACGACGCCCGCGAGGCGCAGGGCCCCGGGGGAGAAACGCAGAAGGCCTCCCCACCACGATGCCGCGGCGGGAAGGCCATGCTTTTCTCGCGGGTGGTCAGCGCCCCGGGCTGGGCGATGCCGAGGGGCCATACTGCGGCGTGAGAAGGTACGGCGATCCCGGCGGGACCGGGGGGCCGTACGGACTGGGCAGCGACGCGGAGCCCGGCGTCGGGGGCGCCGGGGGGGACGGCGCCGTGGGCGGCACGGGGACCGCCGGCGGCAGCGGCGAGCCCACGCCCATCTTGTTCACACGCTTCTGGATCTCGTCGAGCAGCCCCTTCAGGACCGCCTGCTCCTTCTTCACCTCGGCCTCGATCTCCGCCTGCTTCGCCTTGAGCGCCTCCAGCCTCGCCAGCGAGCCCTCGACGGTCGGCTTGCCGGGATGGGCAGGGGTGCACACCAGCCCGTCGACGTGGACGCTGCCGTCCTTGAGGACGACAACCTTCCTCGCGTCCACCGGCACGCAGGTGGTCTTGCCGTCCGCCGTCTTGATGACGCAGCAGCAGCCGCCTGAATTGACCGGGCACACGACGGCCGTGTCGCACCTCCCTTGCCCGCAGCAGGCCGTCCCGCAACCCGACTTCCCGGCCACGACGCAAGGCGGGGGGCTCAGGTCGGGGGTGGTGGGGCGCTTCGCAGTGCCCGGAGCGGCCACGGGCCACAGGGCTTGAAGGTCGTTGAAGTCGAAGATGAAGCCCTGTGCCGGGCAGGTCTTGGCGGGCGCGGCCGGCGTGGCCTCGGGGCCGCAGGCCTGGCAGGCCGCGGCGACGGCGAGGAGCGCCGCGAGTCCGCTGAAGTGGCTGAAAGAGCGCATGCAAAGCCCTCTGGTCGGGGGGCGGGCTGCGGGCTTGTACGCAGGGGCTCTCGGGGAGTCAACCGCAAGCGGGGTGAGGCTCTGCGAGCCCCAAGAGCCGGCCTGTCACGCGTCGGCGGGTGCCGCGTAGAAGTGGCATCTCAGCAACCCACGGAGCCAGACCGCGATGAACACCAACTGCCCCTTCTGCTCGGCGGCCCTCCCGTCCTCGGACCTGGAGGCCGGCTGGTGCGACGCCTGCGGCAAGAAGCTCCCCGCCGGCATGATGCCGCGCCACGCCCTCCGCCCCTCGGCCGACGGCCCGACAACCGTGTCCTTCGGCCAGCTCGTGGGCGGACTGCTCCTGGGCCTGCTCGGCGTCCTCCTCTTCGCGGGGGCCATGCACGGCGAGTTCAGCGACAAGATGTACCGCACCAAGTTCGGCTCCACCTACATGAAGAGTGGGGCCACCCAGCGCTTCGAGATGTGCGCGGGCGGCCTGTTCGTCCTGGGGCTGGGCGTCTTCCTCGCGGCCACCTGCGTCAAGCCCAAGGCCCCCGAGAGGGACGCCTTTCCGGGCCGGAACCTGTCGCCCTGGCTCGGCGACGCGAACGCCGCGGGATACCAGGGCACCACGGCGGTCTGCCCGCCGCCCCTGAAAGGCGGCTGGCGGTAGGCGGCTCACCGCCCGCGCCGCGCCCACAGCTCCGCGAGCTGCTCCGGCGTCAAGGGCGTCACGCCGTTCAGCGGGGTGGCCCGGCAGCCCGACAGCAGCGCCGCCCGACGCTCCAGGTCCTCCACGCTCTCCTTCGCCTCGTCGAGCGCGAAGGTCAGCGTCTTGCCCCCTTCGAGCGTCACCCGCAGGCTGGTTTCATCGAACGCCAGCGACTCCGGCGGCGCGGGCAGGGGCCACGCCGGCGTCAGCGGCAGGCCGGCGTCCGCCACCCACACGCGCACGTTCGGCCCCGCGCAGGCGGTCGCCAGCAGCGTCCCGCCGTGCCCGAACACCGTCAGACGCACCGGGCCGTGGTGCGTCATCGCCCGCCCGATCATCGTGCCGTCGGTGCCCCACACGCGGGCCGTGTTGTCGTCGCTGCCGGTGGCGACGCGGGAGCCGTCCGCCAGGAAGGCGGCGCACAGGACCGGGCTGCCGTGCCGCAGCTCCGCCAGGTTCTCGCCGCCCCGCAGCAGGGTGGCGGCGTGCCCGCCCTTGCGTTTCAACGACAGGCCGGCGGGGCCGTCCCACCGCGCCGGCGGGTCGGGCTGGTGCCACGGCGGCGAGAGCGGCGGCGGGGCCGTCTGCCCCGGGCGCGGCTTCCACAGCCGGGCCGCGTGGTCCCCGCCCGCTGTCAACACCAGGCCGGACGGGTGGAACGCCCCGGCCAGCACGCTGCCGACGTGCGGCAGCCAGGGCGTCACCGCCTCGCCGCCTTCCGCGGCCCAGACACGCGCGTCATTATCGTCGCCCCACGTCAGCACCAGACGCCCGTCGGGCGAGAACGTCGCCCCGTTGACGCCGGCCGTGTGCGTCACCGTCGCGAGCTGGTAGCCCGTCGCCGGATCCCAGACGTGGGCCGTGTGGTCGTCCGACGTCGAGGCGAGGCGCGAGCCGTCCGCCGAGAAGGAGATGTGGGTGACGGCCCCGCGGTGCATGCGCGTGAAGGCGGCCTTGCCGTCGGGGCCCCAGAGGCGGACGCCGCCGTCGGCGCAGGCGGTGGCGATCTGCCTGCCGCCGGGCCGCCACGCCAGGGCCAGCACCTTGCCGGGGTGCGGCAATTCGCCCTTCGCCGCGCCGGTGCCCACGTCGTACAGCCGGACCTTGCCGTCGGCGCAGGCCGTCGCCACGAGGGAGGCGTCGGCGTTGGCCTCGGCCGCCAGGACGGCGGCGGGGTGCTTCCACGTCTGCGCGGCCGCGCCGTCGGCGGCGCTCCACACGCGTGCCTCGCCGTCCTCGCCGGCGGTGAGCAGGCGTCCGCCGGGCAGGGGCTGGAGCGCCGTGACGGCGCCCTTGTGCGCCGGCACCGCGACGGTGCCGCCCGGGCCGTGGCCGACGATCTGCCCGCTGGTCCCGGCCAGGAAGACGCCCTTCGGGTGGAACACGCCGTGCGTGATGGAGGACGGGTGCCCGAGGGGCTCGCCGATGGCCGCCCCCGTGACCGGGTCGAAGATGCGGGCGAGGCCGTCCTCGCCGGCGATGAGGGCGCGTTTGCCGTCGGGGGAGAAGGCGGCGACGTGGACGGGGCCGTTGGCGGTCCACAGGCCGACCAGCTCCGGCATGCCACGCAGTGCGGCGGCGTAGCGGATGCGGTGGGCACGCGCCCGCTGCCGGTCGGGGTCGTGATGCAGGGTGCCGGCGAACCACGCCAGGGCGATGCCGGTCCGCCCCTCGTCGAGGGCGCGGAAGCCCTGCTCGACGCCGAGACGCACGAGGGCCTGCCGGCTCTCCTCATCGCTCCGCTGCACCTCGGCGAGGGCGGCCCCGAGCCGCCGCTGATGGATCCAGGCGCTGCCGAGCATCGCGGCGACGGCGAGGAGCGACACCAGAACCAGCGACGCGAACATCGGGTTCCGCCGCACCCACTTGACACCGCGTTCGATGGCCCCTGCGGGGCGGGCGTGGATGGGCTCGTTGGCGAGGTAGCGGCGCAGGTCGTCGGCCAGCTCGCGGCACGAGACGTAGCGTTTGCGCGGGTCCTTCTCCAGGCACTTGAGGCAGATCGTCTCCAGGTCGGCGGGGATGTGGGAGACGAGGCGGCGGGGCGGGACCGGCTCTTCCGCGAGGACCTGCTGGATGGTGTGGAACGTGGTGGCGCCCAGGTAGGGCGCCCGCCCGGTGAGCATCCGGTAGAGGATCGCGCCCAGGGCGTGGATGTCGGCGGCCGGGCCGACCGTGCGGTCCCCGCGCGCCTGCTCCGGCGCCATGTACCCCGGCGTCCCCATGATCGAGCCGGAGATCGTCAGCTCGGCGGGCCTGGCCATGCTCTTGGCGAGGCCGAAGTCGCCGATCTTCGGCCAGGGCTTCTTCTCGCCCGCCTTGAGGAGGATATTCGCCGGCTTGAGGTCACGGTGGATGATGCCCGCCTCGTGGGCGTGCTGCATCGCGTCCGCCAGGGTGGCGGCCAGGTTCGCCGCCAGGCCCGGCTCCTGCGGCTTGATGCCCAGGAAGCCGTCGAGGGTGCCGCCGCCGACATACTCCATGACGAGGATCGGGGCGGGCGGCATGCCGGGGGGGGCCAGGTCGCGGATCTCGTGGACGGCCACGAGGTGCGGGTGGTTGAGGCGGGCGATGGCCTCGGCCTCGGCCTGGAAGCGCTCCAGCTCGTGGCCGCCGGCCCCCGGCAGGACCGTCTTGATGGCCACCAGCCTGCCGAGGGAGGTCTGGATGGCCTTGTACACCACCCCCATCGCCCCCTGGCCGAGGACGCCGAGGATCTGGAAGCCGGGCATGTGGAGGCCGGCGGACGGCGGGGCGGAAGGCTCGGCGCCCCCCTGCTTCGTCGTGGGGATGTCGGTGCTCATGTCTGGAGTGTACCGCACGGCGGCCACCGGTGCCGCCCCAAACCCGGCCCGCCCCAGGCTGTTTCAATCTTCCATCAGCGATCTGCAATCAGCAAGACTCACTTGCCTTGCAGCTCGGCGAACGCCTTCCTCTGGTCGTCGGTCAGCTCCTTGAGGATCTCCTCGCCCGCGTCCCGCCGGTTGTTCAGGATGTACAGGGGCCGGTCCTCCGGCGTCTTGAAGCGGGCCACCTTGAGCTTCATCTGCAGGTTCAGCTCCTTGTTCTTCCAGATGGTGTTGATGCGCGCCTTCTGGTCGTCGGCCAGCTTGAGGTGCTTCTGGACGGCCTCGTCCATGACCGCGGCGCCGCCGCGCCTCTGGTAGCTGAGTTGGGTGAGGCGCTTGAGCTGCGTGAGTTTGAGGATCTTGCCGAGGGCGGCCTCGTCCGCCGCGGACTTGACGGCCTCGACCTGCTTATCGGTGAGCTTCAGCTCCTTCTGGACCCTGGCCTTCTGGACGAGGTCGAGGGGGGTGCCGGGCTCGGGCTCGTCGGCGAGGAGGGGGGCGGAGGATGTGGCGAGCGCCGCGAGGGCGAGGAAGGTGCGGGTCATGGAAGGCTCCGGGAGGACGGCCGCCGGGGCGGGCCCCCCGCCCCATGCGGGCCGTGCCTGATCGGGCTTGTTGTAGGCCGGGCGTCGGGAAAGAGCCAGCCGCCCGGCCCCTTGCTAGTCTCCGATCATGCTGGCGGCGGCGGCGGCCAGGCCGCCCGAGCCGCCCTCCCCCAGGCCGATAGCATGCGGGGCGGCGCGGATGTCCGCCGCATCGGGATTCTCTTGCCGGAACAGGGCGAACGCCTCAGAGAACCCCATGTTGGAGAGGTGAGGGCGCCCCTTCATCCAGCGGCAGAACCTCCGGATCGCCTGCGTCTGCTCCGAGGTAAGGCCTTCCAGGAAGTGGCGGATCTCCTCGCGCTGCTCATCCGCCCTGGCCGCTGCCCTACGGTGCTGCTCACCCCTGTACCAGAGGCCGACGGCCACGAGGGAGGTCGCCAGCAGCAGCGCGAGGCAGATGACGAGCGTGAGCCGGCGGCGTACCCACCTCAGGCCGAGCGCGAGTCCGCCGGGCAGGCGGGCACGGACGGGCTCATCGCGGAGATGGCGGGCGAGGTCGTCGGCCAGCTCGTCGGCGGACGGGTATCGGGCCGATGGCTCCTTCTCGAGACACTTGAGGCAGATGGCCTCCAGATCCCGGCCGACGGCGGGGTTGTGAGAACGGGGGGTGGCCGGGGCGAGTGCCACGACCGCTCTGAGGGTGTCGAGGGTGTTGGCGGCAGTGAAAGGTGGGTGTCCGGTGATGCACTCGTAGAGGATGACGCCCAACGCCCAGACGTCGACGGCGGCCCCGGCGTCCCGGATGCCGCAGGCTTGCTCGGGGGCCATATAGGCGGGGGTGCCGAGGAGGGCGCCGTCCTGTGTGAGCCCCTCATGCCCCGGCCCGCGTGCCAGCCCGAAATCGGCGATCTTGGGCGAGCCGTCCGCGCCGAAGAGGACGTTGGCGGGCTTGAGGTCGCGATGGACGATGCCCTCGCTGTGGATGGCGTGGGCGGCGCGGGCCAGCACTTCCACGAGTCGTGCCGCTTCGCGTGGCGACAGGGGCCCGCGGGAGATCCTGTCCGCGAGGCTCCCGCCGGGGCACAGCTCCTGGGAGAAGAACGGATGCCCCTCGTGTTCGCCGACGTCGAAGATCTGAACGATGTTGGGGTGTTGGAGGCGGGCGATGACCCCGGCCTCGGTGCGGAAACGCCGCCGGGCCTCGGCGCTGGCGTACTCGCCGTGCAACACCATCTTCAGGGCGACGGCCCGGCCCAACGCCGTTTGCCGGGCCCTGAACACGACGCCCATGCCGCCGCGTCCCAGCTCGCCGAGGATCTCGTAGCCGGGGATGACGGAGAATGGGCCGGACGGGTGGGCGCAGGGTGAATCGGTGACGGTGCGATCACAGGGCGTGGACGGCTCGATAGGCCGCGTCTGGGCAAGGGCAGGGAGGACGGGATCGCCCATCTCGGCTCCGTTCATCGACAGGCCACGAGAGACATGGCCTATGACACACGGCCGCCGGCCCGTTGTCAAGGGCCGAAGTGGGGGCGCGCGGGATCAGCGCACACGTCTCAGCCCGGCGGCACGCCCTTGTTGATGGCGTCGATGAGCTGGCGCAGCCGGCCCATGTTGCGGCGGTTGAAGTGGAACCGCAGCCGCGCCAGCGACGGGTGCTCGTCCCCCTCCGCCGGCAGCGGCCCGCCCTGCTCGAACGTCCCGCTCACCAGGATGCCCGCGAACTCGTGCCGGATACGCTCGAGAAGCGGCTCGGGCAGCGGCGACTGGAGGCGGAAGACGAGGTCACGGCCCACGTAGCGCATGCTGTGGTAGACGCGGTAGAACCCCAGGCACTCCGCGACGGCCTCCTCGGCGCTGGCGCACACCTTGTACAGCGCCAGGTCCTCCTCGGAGATCAGCCTGCGGGCCAGCAGCACGTCCTTGACGTAGGCGTCCCAGCGCGTCCAGTAGTCGCCGCCGGGGCCGTCCACCATGACGATGGGGAAGAGGTGGCTCTTGCCGGTCTGCGCCAGCGTGAGCGCCTCGAACCCCTCGTCCTGCGTGCCGAAGCCGCCGGGGAACAGGGCCACCGCGTCCGACTCCTTCACGAACATCAGCTTGCGTGTGAAGAAGTACTTGAGGTGCATCAACTTGTTGTCGCCGTTGATGACCGCGTTGGCGGACTGCTCCCACGGGAGCAGGATGTTGATGCCGATGGACTTGTCGCGCCCGGCGCCGACGTGGCCGGCCTCCATGATGCCGGCGGCGGCCCCGGTGATGACCATGTAGTCGGCGGCGGCCATGCGGCGGCCGAACTCGACGGCGGCCTGATACGAGGCGTCCTCGGGCGGCAGGCGGGCCGAGCCGAAGACGGTGACCTTGCGGATGTTGCGGTAGGCGGCGAAGACCTTGAAGCAGTAACGCAATTCCTTCAGCGCGGTGCCGACGAGTTTGAGGTCGGCGCGGGAGGCGCCGTCGCGGACGAGCTTGGCGAGCGTCTCGCGGGCCTGCTCGACGATCTCCTCGTCGCTGACCGGGGCGCGGTCCTCGGGGCGCGGCTCGTTGGACGCCTGGAACTGGCTGCGGCTCTTGCGGGGGGCCTTGTCGGCCATCGGCGGCGCTCCGGTCGGCGGGCGGCTCGGGAGGGCGGGGATCCGGCCGAGCCGATACGCGGGAGGGCGAGGCTCCTGCCGAGCCGACGATGAGTGAACAATCCGATCGAGATCCGATGTCGCGGCGGCGTGTGTCGGCTCGGCGGGGGCCTCGCCCTCCCATCAAGCGGCAAGGGCGCATCACCGTCGGCTCGGCGGGAGCCTCGCCCTCCCGTGGCCGTCGGCGGTCAGTCGTCGGACAGGGCGGCCATCGCCTCCTTGCGCGTGTTGTACAGCGCCCAGAGGGTGTCCAGGGCGGTCATGTGCAGCAGCTCGCGTGCCTTGGCCGACGCCCCCGCCACCACCACCTCGCTGCCGTGCTCCTTCACGCGCTTGTGGCAGCGGAGGAGGAACGACAGGAACACCGAGCCGACGTAATCGACCTTGGACAGGTCGAAGATGAGGCCGTCCGGCGGGTTGCTCTTGAGCGGGGCCAGGACCGCCTGGGCGGCGGTCTCCATCTGGTTCTCGGGCATCCGCTCGACCTCGGGCGACGGCGTGATGATCGCAATGTCGCCGTGGCGTTCGATCACGAAGGGGCTGCTGTCGGCCATGGGCACCGCTCCCGTCTAGACGTGGTGGCTGTCCACCCTCAAGCTAGCCAGGAGGGCGGCCGGAATCAAGGGGGCGGCAGCACACCCGGCAACCCGCCCGGCAGCTCCGGCGGCGGGCCGCCGGATGGAGGGGGCGGCGGCACCACGGGAGGCGGCACGGGCGGCGCCGCGGGAGGGGCCGCCGGCAGACCGGCCGGCACCGCGGGTGGCGCCGCGGGCGGCGCGGACGGCGGCGCCATGGGCGGGGCAGACGGGGGCGCGGCAGGAGGCGCGGACGGAGGCGCGGACGGCGGGGCCGGCGGAGGCGCGGATGGCGGAGGGGGTGGTGGCGCGGACGGCGTCACCGTCACCGGCGAGACGGTGGGCGTGAAGCTGCCGCTCGCGCCGGCGCCGGGCACCTTGTTCGACGTGTCGCCCGGCGTCCCCGGCGGCACGCGCCGCTCCTCCTGGATGCCCTCGACGCCCTCGAATTCCACCTTCGGCGTGTGCGGGTCGTTCTTGATCGAGTCCTTCCACACGTCCCATCCCTTGTTGCCGGCCTCGTCCACGGCCTCCACCTTGATGAAGAACTCGAACCCCAGCCCCTTGCTGTCGAACTTGAGGACGCCCTTGTTCTCCTCGTCGGCGCGGACCGGCTCCCACGGGCCGTCCTTCGTCTGCGACTTCAGCACCGTGATCGGCCTCTGGCGCAGGAACTTGTCCGTGGCGACGTAGCGGACCGTCAGGCTGCCGCCGTCCGTCCCCTCGGTGAGGCGCACGTCGGTGATGCGCACCACCGGGTCGGTCTCGTCCACCTCGACCCACACCTGCGGCTCCTGACGCACGCCGGGCGGGTCGGCGGCCCGGCCCACGCCGCTGATGGGCCGCAGCACGAACCCGTACTTCCCCTGCGTCCGCACGGTCACCTCGTACGGGCCCTTATCGGGGGCGTTGGTCGCGTGCCGGGTGTAGCTCTCCTTGTTGTCCTGCGTGACCCACACCTCGACGTTCTTGATGCCGGAGTCGCCGGAGTGGTTGGTGCGGTAGTTGAGCTTGAAGCGCTTGCTGCGGACGAAGTTGACCTTCGGGGACGCGCCGCGTTTCTCGGGCGGGGTGGCCGCCCCGCCCCCGCCGGGGGCGTCGAGCTTGATCGTCTGCACCGAGACGTTGCCGGCGCG
Organism: uncultured Alcaligenaceae bacterium; assembly: GCA_964630925.1. Classification (GTDB taxonomy): domain Bacteria; phylum Planctomycetota; class Planctomycetia; order Gemmatales; family Gemmataceae; genus RGDT01. Next base: position 6,779 of record CAZVZK010000197.1, on the reverse strand, counting down.
GTCGCTGACCTCCAGGCGCACGTCGTACGGCGCGGCGCCGCTGGGCCGCCAGTTGAAGTGGGCCTTGTCGAGGCGGTCGGGGTTGAGGGGGATCCAGTCGGCGGCGCCGTCGGGCCGGTACGACAGGCGCAAGGTGTTCTGGTCGAGGTTGGCGTCGCTGGCCTCCCACTCGACGGCGGCCATGCCCTCCTTGGGGGCGACGGCGCGGAGCTTGAGGTCGGGGCGGACGGTGTCGACGCAGACGCGGAGCGAGGGGGCGACGCCGGCGGCGGATTCGGGGAAGAGCCGGCCGGCCACGTCCTCGGTCTGGACGATGAAGTAGTGCCAGCCGTCGGCGTCGGCGACGAACTCGAACTGGCTGCTCCTGGGCGAGACGGAGGCGGCCCGGCTGTACTTCTTGCCGTCGGTGGAGTGGAGGAGGATGACCTGGCGGGGCGGCTCGCCGTTGCCGAGCGAGAACGGGATCTCGAAGGAGCGTTTGGGCAGGTAGGAGTCGGCGCCGCGTGCGGACAGGGCGGCGGACAGGCCGACGAGCAAGGCGGCGAGACGGATCGATGGACCGCGGAGCGTCATGGCCTGCCCACCCGGATGGACGCGCTTGCGGCGGCCCGACTGGGGCACGCCCTGTCAAAATGGATCGGCATTGCGGGCGGTGCGGGTTGAGACAATCCTGCCGGGCGCGGGGTGGCGGCGGGCATCAACCCATGGCTCCCAAAGCGTCGCCATGGGCTTTACTCAGGTCGCCGAAGCGGCTCCAACAGCCAGCCGGTGGACCCGGGGTGAGTCAGTCCCACATCGACTTCTCGTCGATCTCTATGCCGTTCTTGCGACACAGGGCGAGGAGCTCGACGTGAAGCATCCTCTCGGCGTGGTGCGTCTCCTGGTTCTCGATGTAGGCGCGGACCTCCGCGAGGTTCGAGTAGCTGACGGTGAATCCGCCGTAGCCCGTCTGCCAGCCGAAGTCCTGACGGCCCGCATGGGTCCGCTTGACCCAGCCCGTCGTCCGCGACTTGACGTCGCTCAGGATGTCCGCGACGCAGTGCCTCTGGTGCAGCTTGGCCAGGACGTGGACGTGGTCGGGCATGCCGTTGATCGCCAGCGGAATGCAGCCCTCCTTCTTCAGCTCGGCCTCAATCTGCGCGAAAACCGCGGGCCGGATCTTGTCGTCGAGCAGCGGCTCGCGTCCCCTGGTGGCCCAGACGAAGTGATACAGCAGGTTGACGAAGGAGTGCGCCATCGTTGAGCCCTCTCGGCTGTTGGCTGTTGGAGCCGCTTCGGCGACTGCAATAAAGCCCACGGCGAGGCTTTGCGAGTCGTGGGTACACGCCCCGCCCCGGCATGGTTATCATGGGCGTAACCCACGAGGCCCGCCATGAGCGAACGCGAACGCCTGCTGCGGGCCATCGAGGCCGACCCGGACGACGACGCGGTGCGTCTGGTGTACGCCGACTGGTGCGAGGAGAACGGCGACGAGGCGCGGGCGCGTTTCATCCGCCTCCAGTGCGGCCGGGCCGCCGGCGTGAAGGAGGCCGAGACGCTCTTACAAAAGCATCGCACGGCGTGGACGGCGGGGCTGCCCAAGTGGGCACGCGAGGTGGACTTCAACCGCGGCTTCCCGAACGTGTGGTGGATGACCGGCAAGCAGTTCCTGGAAGGGGCCGCCGCTGTGCGGGCCGTCACGCCGCTCGACAGCCTCGCCCTGCGTCTGCTCAAGGGCCGCGAGGCCGAGGTGTTCGCCAGCCCCCATCTCGCCGGCGTGGGAAAGCTGCTCGCCGGCGGGGCGCAGGTGACCGACGCCGGGATCGCCACGCTGGCCGCCAACCGTCATCCGGGCCTGCTGCGTTGGCTCTTCCTCGAACGTGGTGATTCCGGCGAATCCAAGGACCACAACAGGCTCACTGACGCCGCGGCCATCGCCCTCGCCGACGCGAAGCACCTCCCGGCGCTCCACAACCTCATCCTCGCCGACCACAAGAAGATCACCTCCGCCGGCCTGCGGGCGCTGACGGAATCATCCGCACGGCAGGGGCTGACGGATCTGGATGTGTCCGGCTGCTCTGGCGGGCCGGAGATCGCCGAGCTGTTCCACTCTCCGGGCTTCCGACTGACGAACCTGTCGGTGCTGCGCCTGAGCGGTTGCAACCTGGGCGACGCCGGGGTCGCCGCCCTCGCCGCCGCACCCGTCCTGTACAGACTCCGCACTCTGGCCATCGGGGAGAACAGGATCGGGGACAGGGGGGCCGCGGCCCTGGCGGAATCGCCGCACCTGGCGGGGCTGACCGAGCTCTACCTGTGGAAGAACGCCCTCACCGACGCCGGCGTCCGGGCCATCGCCGACAGCCCGCACCTGAAGGGCCTGCAGAAACTGGAGCTGGGCGAGAACCCGCGCGTCACCGACGCCGGCGTCCGCGTACTGCGTGCCAACGGACGGCACTGGTTCAAGATCGGCCTCGCCGGCACCGGCGCGACGCAACAAGGGTGATGTCGCCGGCGGGCGGTGGACGCCGGCGGCCCGTGTGCGGTATCATGGACGTATCCGCCGGACGCCCTCCCACCCACCTGGGCCACCTTGATGCTCCCCCTTGTGGCGTTTGCCGCCCTTTCCGCGCCCGCCGAGAAGATCACCTTTGAGCAGCACGTCCGCCCCGTCCTCAAGGCGTACTGCCTCGACTGCCACGGCGCCGACGACAAGCCCAAGGGCAAACTCGACCTCCGCCTCAAACGCTTCCTCGTGGCCGGCGGACGCAAGGGCGCCGCCATCGTTCCGGGGAAGGCCGACAGGAGCCTCCTCGTCGAACGCATGGCGTCCGGCGAGATGCCGCCGGGCGAGAAGAAGGTGCCGCCCGAACAGATCGCCCTGATACGCAGGTGGATCGACGCCGGGGCGCCGACCCTGCGCGACGAGCCGGCGTCTCTGCCGCCCGGCATCGGCATCTCCGAACAGGAGCGGAGCTACTGGCTGTATCAGCCGCTGGTGCGGCCGGCGGTGCCGGCGAGCGTGGAGACACGGCCCGCTCACGCCGGGCCGCTCGCCAGGAATGCCATCGATGTCTTCCTCCTGGCGAAGATGCGCGAGAAGGGGCTGACGTTTAACCCCGAGGCGGACCGGCTCACCCTTCTGCGGCGCGCGTCGCTCGTCGTCACCGGGTTGCCGCCTTCGCCCGAAGAGGTGAAGGCGTTCCTGGCCGACGCCCGGCCCGACGCCTACGAGCGTCTCGTGGACCGGCTCCTCGCGTCCCCCGCCTACGGGGAGAGGTGGGCGCGGCACTGGCTCGACGTGAGCGGGCACGCCGACTCGCACGGCGACGGCACCGCCGACACGCCACGCCCTGACGCCTGGCGCTACCGCGACTGGGTCGTCCGCGCCCTCAACGCCGACAAGCCGATCGACCGGCTCATCATCGAGCAAGTGGCGGGCGATGAGCTGCTGCCGAGGCCGTGGGGCGACCTGACGCCGGAGAAGGCCGACCTCCTCGCCGCCACCGGCTTCCTGCGCACCGCCCCGGACCTCACCGCCGGCGGGGGCGGCCCGGCGGAGATCGAGCAGAACATCACGGACACGCTGAAGGTTGTCGGGTCGGCGCTGCTGGGGCTGTCCGTCGGCTGCGCCCAGTGTCACGATCACCGGTATGATCCGATCCCGCAGGAGGACTATTACCGCCTCCGCGCCGTCTTCGAGCCGGCCCTCAACCCCGCCGCGTGGCGCCGCCCTGGGCAGCGCCGCGTCTCGCTGTACACCGCCGCCGACCGGGCGAAGGCCGCCGCCGTCGATGCCGAGGCGGCGAAGATGCAGGCCGACTTCAACATCAAGCAGGCGGCCCACGTCAAGGCGGCGTTCGACAAGGAGCTGTTGAAACGCCCTGCCGAGCAGCGTGACGCCCTGCGGGCGGCCTTCGCCTTGCCGGACGCCAAACGCACGCCCGAGCAGAAGAAACTGGTGGCGACCAACCCCAGCCTCAACATCAGCCCCGGCATCCTGTACCAGTACAATCAGCCCGCCGCCGACGAGCTGAAGAAGATGCAGGACAGGATCAACGCCAAGCGCGCCGAGAAGCCCGCCGAGGGCTTCGTGTCGATGCTCGACGAGCCGCCCGGCAGCGTCCCCGTGACGAGGATCTTCCACCGCGGGGATTACCGCCAGCCGACGAAGGAGGTCAAGCCCGGCGACCTCACCATCACCGCCCCGGAGGGCAAGCGTCTGGAGATCCCGGCGAAGGGCGCCGGCAGCACCACGGGACGCCGCCTCGCCTGGGCGAAGCACCTCACGAGCGGCACGCACCCGCTGTTCGGCCGGGTTTTCGTCAACCGCGTCTGGCTGCATCACATGGGCCGCGGCATCGTCGAGACGCCCGACGACCTCGGCATCCTCGGCCAGCGCCCCTCGCACCCCGAGCTGCTCGACTGGCTCGCCGCCGAGCTGCCGCGCTCCGGGTGGAGTCTCAAGCACATCCACCGCCTCATCCTCACCAGCACCGCGTTCCGGCAGTCATCGCGGCGCACCTCGGCCCAGGACGCCGTCGATGGTGGCAACGCGCTCTTCGCCCGCTACACGCTGCGGCGGCTGGAGGCGGAGGCCATCCGCGACCGCATGCTGCTCGCATCCGGCCGGCTCGACCGCCGCATGGGCGGGCCGCCGGTGGCCGTCACCGAGGACAGCGCCGGCCAGGTCCACGCCCCCGATGACAAGCCACGACGGGGCCTGTACCTCCAGGCCCGCCGCAGCAAGCCGGTGGCGTTCCTCGGCACGTTCGACGCCCCGTCCGGCGACGCCTGCGGCAAGCGCACCAGCAGCACGGCGGCGCCGCAGTCGCTGATGCTCATGAACGGCGACTTCGTGTTGCAGCAGGCCGGCCACCTCGCCCGCCGCCTGGAGCGTGAGGCCGCCACCCCCGCCGCCAGGGTCGCCCTGGCCTGGGAATTGGCGTACCAGCGCCCGCCGACGAAGGAGGAGGCCGACCTCGCCGGCGCGTTCCTCGCCCGCCAATCGGCCCGCCTCGGCGCCCCCGCGGCGCTGACGAACCTGTGTCAACAGCTCCTTGCCTCCAGCGAGATCCTCCATGTGGACTGACGCACCCCTCTCGCGCCGCCAGCTCCTCCAGTCGGCTGCCGGCGTCGGCACCGTGGCCCTCGCGCACCTGCTCCAGGCCGACGGCCTCGCCGCCCCGCCCAAGCCCGGCGAGAACCCGCCGCCCGACCTGAAGGCGAGGCCCCCGCACTTCGCGCCGAAGGCCAGGGCGATGATCTCGCTGTTCATGCATGGCGGGCCGTCGCACGTCGATCTGCTCGACCCGCGCCCCGAATTGCAGAAGGGCCACGGCAAGACCTACGGCGGCGATGTCGCCTACAGCTTCGTCAACCGCGCGAGCAAGAAGCTCCTCGGTAGCCCGTTCAAGTTCGCGAAGCATGGGAAGTGCGGCACCGAGGTGAGCGAGCTGCTGCCGCACTTCGCGTCCATCGTCGATGATGCGTGCGTCATCCGCTCGATGCACACCGGCCATAATGGGCACGAGGTGTCGATCCGTTACTTCCACGGCGGGATCGCCGGCGTCACGGGCCGGCCGACGATGGGCTCGTGGATGGTCTACGGCCTGGGCAGCGAGGCGCGGGACCTGCCGGCGTACATGGTGCTGTCGGACCCCGAGGGCCACCCGGTGGACGGCACGCACAACTGGTCGAACGGCTTCATGCCGCCGCTCTACCAGGGGACGGTGCTGCGGCCGCGCTCGCCGCGCATCTTCAACCTCGACCCGCCGGCGCACCTGCGCGGCGAGACGCAGAAGGAGAACCTCGCGTTCCTCGCCGAGCTGAACCGGCGGCACCGCGAGGCGCGGCCCGGCGAGGCCGACCTCGACGCGCGGATCGCGAGTTACGAGCTGGCGGCGGCGATGCAGACGGCGGCGAGCGAGGCGCTGGACGTGTCGCGCGAGCCGGCGAAGGTGCGGGCGATGTACGGCCTCGATGATCCCGTGACGCGCGACTACGGCGAGCGCTGCCTGATCGCGCGGCGTCTGGTGGAGCGTGGCGTGCGCTTCGTGCAGCTCTTCCTGGGCGGCCAGCCGTGGGACACGCACAACAACATCAGGAAGGGCCTGCCGGCGATCTGCCGGCGGACCGACCGACCGGCGGCGGCGCTGGTGAAGGATCTGAAGCAGCGTGGGTTGCTCGACTCGACGCTGGTGCACTGGGGCGGCGAGATCGGCCGGCTGCCGGTGTGCGAGGGCGACCTGAACGACGTGGTGGGGCGGGATCATAACGGGCAGGGGTTCACGTGCTGGCTGGCGGGCGGCGGCGTGAAGGGCGGGATGACCTATGGCTCGACGGACGAGGTGGGGCACAAGGCGGCGGTGAACGTGGTGACGCCGAACGACTTCCAGGCGACGGTGCTGCACCTGATGGGCCTGGACCACGCGAAGCTGGTGTACCACTTCAACGGACGCGAGCAGCGCCTGATCGACGCCCGCCCGGCGCGGGTGGTGAAGGAGATCCTGGCGTGACTTGTCGTAGAGCACGCATCCTGCGTGCTCCGAAGAAGAGAACCGCCCAACCGGGAATGGGAATGGGACGGAAGTAGACGTGTGGTGTGGTCGGGGTGGGGCGAATTGCATTGCATTGCACCCCCCCCTCACACCCCCATGAAATGCAAATTCAGCAGGGAATTTGCATTTCATGGGGAGTGGTCAGACCGCCGTCACCAGCGCCGTGCCCCTACCCATGTCTCGTTTTGTGGCACGGTTCAAAGGTGGGTAACAAAGGGCGGGCGGGAAACCCGGCCTTGGAGG
>CAZVZK010000196.1:0-16575 GCA_964630925.1 uncultured Alcaligenaceae bacterium | reverse complement strand
GCAGCTAACGGTGGTAAGTCACCTTGGAAGGGCTGATGCTTGTGCGTCCTCGCCGACGGCAGCGTCCGCGGGATCTCGACAAACATCTCGTCCACCACCCTGGCCAATCTGCTCGATCCGCAGGACGGCAACACCCTGGGCAGCGATTTCTGAGACGTGCCACCGGTCCAGCGGCTTGGGTCTTCGGGCCCACGCCGCCGTCCCCTCTTCCCTGTCCCCTAGGCGGGTGGTGACTCATGAAGCCTCGGATGTTCGCCTGGCTGATTCTCTTGGCTCTGGTCGTCGGGTGCGGTGGATCCAGCGGGAAGGTGGCCGGGAAGGTCCGCCTAAATGGTGCCCCCATCACCGTCGGATTGGTCTCCGCCTACGACGAGAAGGGCGGCCTCGCCACCGCGGGCAATCTGACGGAGGATGGCTACCTCCTCGAGGGGCTCCCCCCAGGGAAGTACACGCTCACGGTCGTCGCACACCGCCCCGGCGGAGACCCTATCGTTGACATCCCCGGCCTGCCGAAACTCCCCCGAGGGTGCCACCGGACAAGGCCAAGGAGTACCTCGAGAAGGCGGCCTCGCCGGAAGCGAAGAAGATCCTTGACAGGCTGAAGCCGGTACCAAAGAAGTACACGTCGATCAAGGAATCGGGCCTGGCCGTTACCGTCCTGGCAGGGGCGACCGCACCGATGGACATCGAAATGACAGGGACGGGCGAGATCATTTACCCGCCCGCGGGTAAGGGCAAGCATTGACCAACCCGAGGCCCCACGGCCCCAACCTATGTTCCGAGTCTGGCATCTCCCGTGCGTGCTGGCCTCCTTTCTCGCGGCGGGCTGCGCCAGCGGCCACAACGGCGTGGGCGAGGAGGAGGCGCAGGCCCCCCTCTGGTTCGTTGATGCCGCGCGCGAGCTCGGCGTCGATGTCCGCCAGGACCCTGGGCCGCAGGACGGGAAGTACTTCATGCCGCAGATCGTCGGCACGGGGGTCGGCCTCTTCGACATGGACGGGGACGGGTTGCTCGACGTGCTGATCCTCCAGGGTGGCGGCCCTGGCGGGCGGAAAGCGTCGCTTTTCAAACAGCTCTCCGACGGGAAGTTCAAGGACGTCTCCGCCGGCTCTGGGCTCGAGATCAGCGGGCACAGTCAGGGCGTGGCCGTCGGCGATTTCGATGACGACGGGCTCCCCGATCTCGCCGTCGCACTTTACAACGGGGTACGCCTCTTCCGTAACCTCGGCGCTGGCCGCTTCGTGGACGTGACGGAGAAGGCGGGCCTGCCCAAATCGCTCCCGTTCTGGGCCACCTCCTTGACGTTCGTGGATTACGACCGCGACGGGCGCCTCGACCTGTTCGTTACGACATACGTCGCGTACGATCCGTCGTGGCCCTGCTTCAACCCCGATGGGACGCGCGACTTCTGCGGCCCGAAAACGTTCCGCGGCACGGTCAGCAAGCTATACCGCAACGTCGGCGGGGGCAAGTTCGAGGACACGTCGCGTGCCGCAGGGATCGAGGCGAAAAGCGGGCCCGGCCTTGGCGTGGCCGCGGCCGATTTCACGGGGGACGGCTGGCCTGACATCTTCGTGGCCAATGACGGGGCGGCCAACCACCTGTGGGTCAACCAGAGGGACGGGACGTTCAAGGAGGAGGCATTCGCCCGCGGCCTCGCGGTCAACGCGATGGGTCAGGCGGAGGCGAACATGGGGATCGGCTGGGGGGACGTCGACGGGGACGGCCTCCAGGATGTCTTCGTGACCCACCTCGCCCACGAGACGAACACGCTGTGGAAGCAGGGGCCGCCCGGCACGTTCACCGATTGGACGACGGCGAGCCGTATGCACCGGCCGGCGTGGCGGGCGACGGGTTTCGGCACCGTCCTCGGGGACTTCGACAACGACGGGCACCTCGACGCGGCGGTGGTCAACGGGGGCGTGATCCAGGGCAAGGCGGGCCCCGGGACGAAGCTCGACCCCTTCTGGGCGCGGTACGGGCAGCGGAATCAGCTCTTCGCCAACGACGGCACGGGCCGGTTCAAGGATGTCTCGGCCGGTTCGCCGGCGCTGTGCGGGGAGGGGAACGTCGGGCGGGCACTGGCGGTGGGCGACCTGAGGAATGACGGGCGGCTCTGGCTCGTCGTGTCGTCGGTCTCGTCGCGCGTCCAGCTGTTGAGGAACGTGGCGAGCGGTGGGGGGTGGCTGGGCGTCCGGGCATACGACCCGGTCCGGAAGCGTGACGCCCTCGGGGCGGAGATCCGCGTCCGGGCGGGGGGGCGGGAGTGGGTGCGGACGGCATTCGCGGGGGGGAGCTTCCTCAGCAGCAACGACCCTCGGGCGCATTTCGGCCTCGGCGCGGCGGACGGCGTCGAGTGGGTGGAGGTGCGTTGGCCCGATGGTGACCTCGGCCGGGAGAGGTTCAGGCCAGACGGCATGAACCGGCATGTGAAACTCGTCCGCGGGCAGGGGACGAGGGTCCATTGAGCGAGGGTCCGATGATGCGGCCGGGGGGGATGAACCGTCTACTCGGATACGCACTGGGGGCGTTCGCCATCGTCCTGGCTGGGGCGGCGGTGCTATGGCTCCGCGGCGGGTATTCCCCCCCTTCCATCCCTGCTGTACCGGCGGATGGGCTGGATCACTCGCTCACCGGGGCGCTGCGGGCGGCACGCGGGCGGGTGGCTGCCTCACCGCGCTCAGCGCAGGCCTGGGGCGTGTTGGGCATGTTGTTCCAGGTGCACGGACACCGGGCCGAGGCGGTCATCTGCCTCGAGGCCGCGCGCCGGCTCGAGCCGGGGACGGCGCGGTGGTGGTATCTCGGGGGGGTGTGCGTCTGGAAGACCGAGCCCGCCGAAGCTCTCGGGCTGATGCGGCGGGCCATCGCGCTGGGGTCGGCGGAGCCGAGGGCCGTCGCGGCGGCCCGCCTTTCGGTCCTCCACATCCTCTTCGCCTTGAATGAAACGGACGAGGCGGAGACGGAAATCGGCAGGGCACGGGCTGGCGGCGAGCCTGAAGGGCCCCTCCGGTTCTTCGTTGGGGTTCTGGCCATGCGCCGGGGGCGATGGGGTGAGGCCCGTGCCCACCTGGAGCCGATGGCCAACGACCCGGCCTGCCGAAAGGTGGCCTCGACGCACCTGGCCGTCATCTACCATAGGCTCGGGTTGGCTGAGAAGGCGGAGGCCATGTCACGGCGGGCCTCGCAGCTCGCGGACGACGAGGGATGGGAGGACCCATGGGCGGACGAGATGAGGGCTTTCGAGGTCGGGACCAGGGCGAGGCAGTCTGAGCTGTTGGCGGCCAATGACCACAAGGATCCGCAGGAGACACTGCGGGCGCTGCTCCGTCTCGACCGGGAGGCAGGTGGGATGGACTACAGCATCACCTTCTCCCTGGCGCGTGTCTACACGAAGCTGCGCCGGCAGGAAGAGGCGGAGGCCGCATACCGCCGTGCCCTGGCGCTGGGCCCAGACAGGTTCCGCCCGCACGTCGCCTTCGCCATTTTCCAACTGAGCCGGGGCGCCGACCTGGCCGACGCCGGCAAGCCGGAGGCGGCCCGCCCCTACTACGAGGAGGCCGTCGCCTTGCTGCAGAAGGGACGGAATCTCGCGCCCCTGGATGTCGTCGGCGCTTACCAACACGGCCTGGCGCTCATGCTGCTCGGGCGGAACGAGGAGGCGCTCGGGCCGCTGCGGGAAGCGGCTTCCGGCCGGCCGGAGGAGGGGCCCTTCCACATGGCCCTCGCCGAGACGTTGGCGCGGCTGGGTCGGCGAGAGGAGGCGCTGGCGGAATTCGACGCGGCTGCCCGGCTCGCACCCCCCGACGACACGAGGGCGGCAGATAAGCGCGCCGCGTGGACGGCAAAATGGGCCGGCGGTAAGGAACGCTGAGCAGCGTTTCGTCGGTCTTTGGCAAGATTGTCCAGGACGCGCCGGCGGACAAGAAGCGCCTGGAGCGCCGGTCCCTCGATCCGGACCGGAGCCGGCGTCGCGGCGATGACCTTCGAAAAGGAGAAGCGGCCCGCTCAGCGCTCGCCCTTCATGGGGCGGCCCATGAGCGAGGCGAGGGCCTCCTCGGGCGGCTTGCCCTCCTGGAGCACCCGGTACACCTCGGCGGTGATCGGCATCTCCACGCCCATGCGGGCGGCCCGCTCGTGGACCGCCCGCGTGGTCGTCACGCCCTCGGCCACCATCTCCATGCCGGCGAGGATCGCGGGGAGGCCCTCGCCCCGCCCGAGGCGTTCGCCGACGCGGCGGTTGCGCCCGTGCCGGCTGACGCACGTGGTGATGAGGTCCCCGAGACCGGCGAGGCCGCTGAAGGTGGCCGGCTCGGCGCCGTGGGCGACGCCGAAGCGGGCCATCTCGGCGAGGCCGCGGGTCATCAGCGCCGACAGGGCGTTGTCGCCGCACTCCAGCCCGATGGCGATGCCGGCGGCGAGGCCCATGACGTTCTTGAGCGCGCCGGCCAGCTCGACGCCGACGGGGTCGAGGTTGGTGTAGACGCGGAACTTCGCGGAGCTGAAGTGCCGCTGGACCTCCAGCGCCAGGGCCTCGTCGTCGCTGGCGGCGACGAGGGAGGTGGGCAGGCCCTGGGCGACCTCCTCGGCGTGGCTGGGGCCGGACAGGACGGCGACGCGGCGGGCACGCGACACGTCGCGGAGGATCTGTGTGGGGCGTGCGAAGGTGCCGACCTCGATGCCCTTGGTGAGGCTGACGACGGCGGGCGGGTCGCGCGGCAGCCGTTCGAGTGTGCCGCGCAGGTACTTGGTCGGGATGGCGGAGACCCACACGTCGGCGTCGGCGGTGGCCTCGGCGCCGTCGGCGGTGATGGTGACTCCCGGGGGGATGGGGGCTCGGGGGAGGAGACGCCGGTTCTCGCGGTGGAGGAGGAGGTCGGCGGCGCCGTGGGGGCCCGCGCACCACAGGCGGACGTGGTGGCCCGGGGCGGATGCGAGGTGGATGGCGACGGCGGTGCCCCACGCGCCGGAGCCGAGGACGGCGAAGGTGGTCATCGGGTCATCCTAACCCGCAGGCTTTGGTGCAGCCAGGGGATGTGCGCGGCGGCACGCTAATTTGCCTTGAGGGTCGGGCGGCGGGGTGCCGAAAACGATGGAGGCCGGGCGATCCCACCGCGCGGCCCACCCGATGGAGGATCTTCGCATGGCCGCAAGACTCAAAGTGTACGCACCGGCGGATGAAGAGGCGGCGCAGCGCGAGGCGTCCCGTATCCGCGTCCGGCTGGCGGAGCTGCTGCCCCTGGTGGCGCTGGCGCACCGGAAGAACTACATCTGGCTGCAGGACTTCCTGGACGACGAGGTGATGGTGACGGAGGACCTGTACGAGGTGATGCACGCCTTCCGCTGCACGCGTCCGTCCGCCTGAGCGTTGGCCGGGCGGGACGCCGGCGAGGCTCCCCACAGACCCCCCGTCGCCGCCCGCGCGGACGCGCCTGTGGCCAGGCGCCACAAGAGGAAGAAGTCGATCAACCTGTGGGCGTTCCCGTACCCAGGACGCATGACCCTCCGCGAGTGCCTCCGGCTCGATAGGGACGCCGGCTTCGACGGCATCGAGCTGAATTGCGTCCTGGAGGGCGACCTCTCCCCCAGGGCGGGCGCCAAGGATTTCGCGGCGATCAAGAAGTTGGCCGCCGACATCGGTATCGCCGTCAGGGGGCTTTGCCCGTTCCTGTTGTGGCCGTACTCGCCGACGAGCAACAAGCCCGCCGAGCGCGAGCGTGGTCGAGAGCTGGCCGGGAAGATGCAGGAGGCGGCGGCCGAGGTGGGGACGCCGAACCTGCTGGTCGTTCATCAGGGTGGCGTCTCCATGTGTGGCAGACAACCCCCACGTTGCAACCATCAACCCATCGGCTGATGGCTGTTGGAGCCGCGTCGGCGACCTCAGTAAAGCCCACGGCGACGCTTTGGGAGTCGTGGGTCTCACGCCAGCTCCCGCGCCACGTCCTCCGCCCCCAGCGTGTTGAACACGTTCCCCGCCTCCAGCCACCCTCGCCGCGCCACGTCCACCCCGAACCGGTAGTTCGCCAGCCCGCCCGTCGAGTGCGCGTCCGGGTTGATCACCAGCCGCACCCCCAGCGCCTTCGCCCGCTTGCAGTGCACCCAGTCGAGGTCCAGCCGGTGCGGGTCCGCGTTGATCTCGATCATCGTCCCCGCCTCCGCCGCCGCCTCCAGCACGCGGTCCAGGTCCACCTGGTACGCGTCCCGCTTCAAGATCAGCCGCCCCGTCGCGTGCCCCAGCATGGTCACTCGCGGGTGTTTGATGGCGCGTATGATCCGCGCCGTCATCTCCTCCTTCGGCAGCGCGAAATACGTGTGCACGCTCGCCACCACGTAGTCCAGCTTCGCCAGCAGCTCGTCGTCGTAGTCCAGGCCGCCGTCCTGCAGGATGTCCACCTCGCTGCCCTTGAACAGCCGGATGCCGTCCAGCCGCTTGTTGAGCTTGTCGATCTCCTTGATCTGCTGGAGGAGGCGCTCCGGCTTCAGGCCGTTGGCGATCCCCAGGGACTGGCTGTGGTCGGCGATGCCGAGGTATTGCAGCCCCAGGTCCCGCGCCGCCAACGCCATCTCCTCCAGCGTGTTGGCCCCGTCGCTGTACGTCGTGTGGTTGTGGAACACGCCCTTGATATCGCCCCGCTCCACCAGCCTCGGCAGCGTCCCCTTCTCCGCCGCCTCCATCTCCCCCGTGTCCTCACGCAATTCCGGCGGGATGAAGGCCAGGCCCAGGCCCGCGAACACGTCGGCCTCCGTCTTCGCCGCCACGCCGCGGCCCTCGCCGGCCAGCTCATACTCGTTGAGCTTCAACCCGTGCTTGATCGCCCGCTGCCGCATGGCGATGCAGTGCTCCTTGCTGCCGGTGAAGTAGTGCAGGGCGAAGGGGAAGTTCGCCGCCGGCACCACGCGCAGGTCGGCGTTCATCGTGATCACCGCCCCCGACGGCAGGGTCCGCTGCACGATCACGCTCGACTTGGTCGGCCCCTGCCCGGTGACCGCGATCACCCCCGGCAGCTTCACGAACCGCTCCATGATCGGGCCGGCGTCGTCCGCCAGCGCCAGCATGTCGATGTCCTTGGCCGTGTCGCGCCGCCGCCGGATGCTGCCGCACACCTCCAGGCGCTCGATGCCCGGCACCCCCTTCAGCCCCTCCAGCAGCCCCGAGGCGACGTACTCGGCCTGGTCGATCCGCACCCGGTTGCCGACCTGCTCGATGAACCCCAGCCCCTCCAGGATCTTCTCCTGCGTCTTGACGCCGAACCCCTTGAGCTTGGCGACCGCCCCGGACTCGCACGACTGCCGCAGCTTGTCGAGGGTGTCGATGCCGAGCTGGTCGCGCAGGGCCATGACCTTCTTGGGCCCCAGGCCGGGGATGCGGAGCATCTGCACCAGGCCGGGGGGGATCTCGGCCTTGAGCCTCTCGTAGAAGGCCAGCTTGCCGGTGGTGACCAGGGCGGTGATCTTCTCGCGCATGGTGTCGCCGATGCCGGGGATGCCGTGCAGCTTGTTGTTGCGCACCATCTCGCCGAGATCGCCCTCGAGCTGCTGGACGGCGCGTGCGCCGTTGTGGTAGGCGTTGACCTTGAACTTGTTCTCGCCCTGCAATTCCAGCAGCGTGCCGATCTCGGCGAGGATGGCGGCCACCTGTTCGCGGTCCATGAAAGGCCTCCCGTGGTTGGGGGCATCGTACCCGGCCACGCCCCCGATCGCAAGGCGCGCAGGCCTCCCGATGCCCCTCCTTCCCGTGCCGCCGGCGCGGGCGTAGAGTAACGCCGCACGTCCCGGAGGCACCATCATGAGCGCCATCACCAACGAGCGCGGGCCGGACAGGGGGATCGTCGGCCCGCCGGAGGTGCACCTCCCCGAATCCGTCGGCTGGGGGCTGGCGTCGCTGATGATCGGCTGCACGCTGCTGCCGTCGGCGTGCGTCCTGCTCGCCTTCAACGTGGTCCTGTTCCGCACCGGCTTCAGCAACATCCCCATCGGCCTGGCCCAGGCCGGGGCGATCCTCGGCACGGCGGGCGTGGCCGCCCTCGGCATCGCCTCCGTCGTCTTCGGCGTCAAGTCATGGTCCGCCGCCTACGCGCGCCGCGAGTCGCCGGCCTTCGGCGTGGCCGGCACGCTCGCCTCCGTCGTCGGCCTGGTGGCGTGGCTGATCGCCGGCATCGACCTGTTGATGATCGTCCTGTCGGCGTGAACGGGCGGGGGCGTCAGGCGGTGAGCGACCCCTTGAGTGGGGCCGGGAAGACGGCCCAGGTCGCGGTGTATGTGACGTCCAGGTCGAGCGAGACGTAGGTCTCCGGCCCGAGGAAGACGGGCATGGCCGGCAGGGCCTCGCCCACCGCCGTCGGCTGGACGTAAGCGGTGATCTCGGCACCCGCGGAGTAGGCCACGCAGGTCAAGGGGCAGTCGGGCGGCTGTTCGTAAGGCTCGTCACACAAGGTGTCCCAGATGGCCTTGTGGATGCCCTGCGGGTCACGCGGGGTCGGCGGGAACAGGTCCACCACGAGCAGGCTGATGCACTGGCGGAGCAGCTCGGCGGCCTTCTCCGTGAAGGCGCGGATGGAGTGCTTGCTGTCCTTGTTGCCGGGCGAGACGATCTCGACGACCGAGACGACGAGGCCGCTCGCGTGGCGGATGGCGACGCGGTCGGGCGGGGCGGCGGGGGACAGCCGCAACGTCACCACGTCCGGGACCGGCGCCCCCGTCACCTGTTCCGAGAGGGCGAAGTAGTCCGCCGGCAACAGCCCGCCGTTGAGCGCGTCGCCCATCGCCCCGATCCACCGCTGGTGGAAGTGGTGGAAGATGCCCGCCTCCACCCTGGTCCAGCCATGGATCGGCATGATCCGCTCCTCCGGTCCGGCGCCATTGTACCGCGGTCCGCCGGTCATTCCCATATCCTACCCTCGCCTCCCCCCGCCGGAGCCCCGCCATGACCTTCCCCGACCTCATCACCGACGCCCAGGCCAGCGAGGAACGCTTCCTCCGCCACATCTTCATCCGCGACCAGATGGCCGAGTGGTCCAAGGCGCCCCTCCTCATGGCCCGCGCCGACGGCGTCCACTACTGGGACGCCGACGGCAAGCGCTACCTCGACGCCCTGTCGGGCATCTACGTCGCGTCCGTCGGGCACAACAACCGCCGCGTCATCGCCGCCATCCGCGAGCAGCTCGATTCGCTGTGCTTCTCGCCGCCCATGCACGGGTCGAACCCCGTCGCCGTGCGGCTGGCGACGCTGCTGGCCGAGCTGGCGCCGGGCGACCTCGACGCGGTCAAGTTCCAGTGCGGCGGCAGCGAGGTGACGGAGGCGGCCATCAAACTGGCGCGGCAGTATCACCGGCTGCGCGGCGAGCCGGGGCGGTACAAGATCATCACGCGGTACCTGTCGTGGCACGGCTCGACGATGGGGGCGCTGTCGGCGTCGGGGCTGAAGGGGCGGAAGACGGTCAACGAGCCGCTGGCCGCCGGGTTCCTGCACGTCTTCCCGCCGACGTGCTACCGCTGCCCCTTCGGCAAGCAGTACCCGGAGTGCGGCATCACCTGCGCCACGCTCGTCGGCGATGTGATCGAGATGGAGGATCCGGCCACGGTGGCGGCGGTCATGGTCGAGCCCATCGGGCACACGGGCGGGATCATCGACCCGCCGCCGGAGTATTTGAAGATCCTCCGCGAGCAGTGCGACCGGCACGGGGTGCTGCTGATCTTCGACGAGATCATCACGGGCGCGGGGCGGACGGGGCACCTGTTCGCCGCCGAGACGTTCGGCGTCGTGCCGGACGTGGTGTGCACGGCGAAGGGGCTGTCGGGCGGGTACGCGCCGCTGTCGGCGATGATCTGCACGTGGCGCATCGCGGACACGTTCTGGGGGCCGGCCGAGACGAACCCCGGCTTCGTGGAGGGGCACACGTTCGAGGGCAACCCGATCTCGTGCGCCGCCGGCCTGGCCGTGCTGCGCGAGATCGTGGAGCGCGACCTGTGCGGCAACGCGCGGGCGCGGGGGGAGCAGCTGCGGGCCGGCTTCGAGGCCCTGGCGCGGAAGTACGGGATCATCGGCGACATCCGGGGCAAGGGGCTGTTGATGGGCGTCGAATTCGTGGAGGACGTGAAGACGAAGAGGGCGTTCGCTCCTGGGGTGAACATCGGGCAGAGGATCGGGCGGCGGGCTTTGGCGAATGGGCTGTTGTGCCGGTTCGACCCGCACTGGCTGGCGTTCGGGCCGCCGCTGGTGACGACGGAGGGGGAGCTGGGCGAGATGCTGGCGGTGCTGGACCGGAGTATCGGAGAAGTGTTGTGACGGAAGAGCCCTCCTCTCCCAGCCGCCCCGAACTTGAGCGAGCCTCCCTCCCCTCTCCCCCCGCAAAGCCGGGGGGAGAAGGGAGCCGGACACCAGAGGGAGAGGGGGACAGGACAGCCGCCCGGCTGCTGATCCTCCTCGCCGCCGTCGGGTGGAGCCTGTCAGGGGCGTTCCGGCGGCTGCTCGATACGGACATCGTCGGGCTGGACACGCCGCGACTGACCGACCTGCA
The DNA here is from genome assembly GCA_964630925.1 of uncultured Alcaligenaceae bacterium. GTDB lineage: Bacteria > Planctomycetota > Planctomycetia > Gemmatales > Gemmataceae > RGDT01. The sequence goes on along the minus strand of CAZVZK010000196.1, from coordinate 6,061 downwards.
GATCGCCGCCGGGCGGGCGTTGTGCGCCGGGCTGTTCCTGGCGCCGTTCGTCCGGGTGAAGGACGTGTCGTTCAGCCCGATGATGTGCTGGACGGCGGCGTCCTTCGCCATCATGAACGCGACGTTCATCGCGGCCATCGGCACCGGGCGGTCGGGGTCGGCGGTCATGCTCCAGTACACGGCGCCTTTGTGGGTGTACCTCGCCGGCGTGTGGGTCATGGGGGAGAGGCCCGACCGGCGGTCGGCCGTCGCGCTGGGCGTGGGGATGCTGGGGGTGGGGCTGATCACCTGGGGCGGGTGGGAGGAGAACAACCTGTTGCCGGTGGCGCTGGGGCTGACGAGTGGGCTGTTCTTCGCCGGGGTGATCCTGGGGCTGAGGGCGCAGCGGGAGGCGGCGCCGGTGTGGCTGACCGTCGTCAACCACCTCGTCGGCGGGCTGGTGCTGCTGCCGCTATTGTGGGGGGCGCCGACGCCGACGTGGGGGCAGGTGGGGCTGCTGGTGGTGTTCGGGGTGGTGCAGATGGGGCTGCCGTACGCGATGATGGCGCGGGGGCTGCGGCACGTGTCGCCGCAGGAGGCCGCGACGCTGACGCTGCTGGAGCCTATCCTCAACCCGGTCTGGGCGTATCTGGTGGCGCCGGGGCGGGAGAGTCCCACCGTGTGGCTGGCGCTGGGCGGGGCGTGCGTGGTGGGGGCGCTGGCGTATCGATACTGGCCGCGGAGGGCGGGGCCATGAGCGGAGAGAAGAAGCCGGACGAGGGGCGGCTGGTGTCGCTGGACGCCTACCGGGGCTTCATCATGCTGGCGATGGCGTCCGGCGGGTTGGGGCTGATGGCCATCAGCAAGAAGATGGACCCGCCGAGCGCCGTGTGGGACTTTTTGGGGTATCAGTTCGACCACGTGGCGTGGGAGGGGTGCGCGTTCTGGGACCTGATCCAGCCGTCGTTCATGTTCATGGTCGGCGTGGCCATGCCGTTCTCGCTGGCGTCGCGGGCGGCCAAGGGCGACCCGTGGGGGTGGCAATTCCTGCACGCGGGGTGGCGTGCGGCCGTGCTGGTGCTGCTGGCGGTGTTCCTGTCGTCGCCGCTGCGGCTGCCGGACGGGATGACGGGGTACAAGGGGCCGCTGACGAACTGGATCTTCCCGAACGTGCTGGCGCAGATCGGGCTGGGGTACGTCTTCCTGTTCCTGCTGGCGGGGCGGGGGTGGCGGGTGCAGTTGGGGGCCATCGCCGCCATCGCGGTGGGGTACACGCTGTATTTCGGGCTGTATCCGCTGCCGCCGGAGGGGTTCGACTGGCGGTCGGTGCAGAAGGCGCCGTACGTGGAGCCGTACACGGGGTGGTTCGCGCACTGGAACAAGAACACGAACGCGGCGCATCATTTCGATTTGTGGTTTCTGAACTGGCTGCCGCGGGCGGCGCCGTTCGAGTTCAACGAGGGGGGGTATCAGACGCTGAACTTCGTGCCGTCGCTGATCACGATGATCCTGGGGCTGATGGCCGGGGAGATGCTGCGTGGGGAGAGGACGGCGGTGGCGAAGTTCACGTGGCTGCTGGCGGCGAGCGCGGTGTGTCTGACGGCCGGGTGGCTGATGGGTCAATTCGCCTGCCCCATCGTGAAGCGGATCTGGACGCCGTCGTGGGCGGTGTACAGCACGGGGTGGACGTTCCTGATGCTGGCGGGGTTCTTCGGGGTGATCGACGTGCTGGGGTGGAGGGGGTGGGAGTGGCCGCTGGTGGTGGTGGGGATGAACTCGATCGCGATGTACGTGATGAGCCAGCTGATGGGGGGGTGGGTGAGGTCGCGGTGGCGGATGCACCTGGGGGAGAGGGCGTTCGAGGGGCTGTACGGGCCGCTGTGGTCGTCGCTGCTGGTGCTGCTGGTGCTGTGGCTGTTCTGCGTGTGGCTGTACAAGCGGAAGGTGTTTTTGAGGATATGAAGCGGAGCGGGGAAGAGGGGGTAGCCGCGACTCGCAGCGAGCGCCAGCGAGCGTAGAGGAGCGCGGGTCCGCCCCACGGGAGCGGCCATCCTGCCGATGCGGACAATCACCGATACTCGGGTGCCAGCCGGGCCGCGTCCGTGCCACATGCTGCCGTTGGAGGCCGCGCCAAATATCCGTTTCACATCGGCCGGTGACGCTCATCCGCGCCGACGGGCACGCCGGGTGATGGCGTCTGCCGGCCACTGTCGCCGTTCTTGAGCGTCGATGCGGACGATCACCGATACAAGCGTGACAGACGCGCCGCCCTGCCGCCCACTTCTGGCCCGCCGGGTGGCCGGGGAGGGTAGTCGGCCCGCGTTCGTGTCTGCCGTCGCGTGTCATGGATGCACCTCCGGTCACGCCGCAGTGTACCCGAGGGGTGGCGAATCCGGATGGCCACTTTCGACGACGGTGAGCGCAGTCGCCCTGATTCCACGAGGTTCCCCGACTGACGGCTTCCGTACCCGGGCGTCGCCGTCTGGCTCCGGTAGGTCGCGGTTGAGGCCCGCCAGGGCCGAAGCCCGACGAGATTATCCTGAACGGCGACGAGCTCACGGCGCGGCGTCGATCCGGTAGAATGCCTCCCAGCCGGTGGCGAATTGCCCGACAATCCCCACGTCCAGGGTGCCCGTCATGTCCATGCTGTGCGGGTTGGCCGCATTCGCGCTGAAGAGCGTCACCGGCCTGGAGGCCGACGGCCTCGCCCGCTGGGCCGCCGAGCGTTTCACCGACCACACGCGCGGCGTCCCCCTGGCTCTGTCTCTGGCCCACGACCGCGCCTGGCTGGCGCTCAGCCTCGCACTCGCCGAGGAGGGACTGTGGGGCAAACTCGGCGACCTCGGCCGCGATGGCGACCTCAAGGCCATCCGGGAACTGGCACGCGGCCTCATCACCGCCAAGCCGCCCAACTTCCGCGCCTCTTGCCTGCGCGAGTGGAACGCCATGCACAAGGCGGGCCGCCTCAAGTTGCCGCCACTGCCCGCTGACCCGACGGCGCTCGTGGCGCACCCGGCGTTGGCCGTGCGCTCCGTTGATGACGCCCTCGTCGGCCTGGTGCGTGATCTGGAGAAGGAGGCCCCCAGCCTCGCGGCGGCGGCCCTGCTAACGCCGCCCGGCGGGGTGCCGCTGTTCGCGTCCGCCTTCCTGTTCTTCTTCCGCCGTGAGATGGAGAAGGACGCCGAGACATCACGTGGCCTTCTGCTCGACAAGGTGGACTTCCTGGCCGGCGACCAGCGCCGTGGCTTCGACGCCCTGGAGCAGGCCGTTCGCCTGAGCGGCGAGCGCGTTCTTCATTCGCTCCAGCAGATGAACGACGAGATGCTCGGCGAACTGCAGTCGTGCCGCAACGAGATGCGCCAGCTCCGCGAGGCCCTGCGCGTCCAGCCGTCCCCCGCCGAGGCCCCCATCGCCGTCAGCGCCAACACCGAGGCCGAGCGCGAGCGGTTGCGCCACCTGCGCGACCGGCTGCGGACGCTGCCGTCGGACGTGGCTGACGCGAATGTGATGGCGGCCCTCTTCGACGCGACGGGGGAATACAAGGAGGCGATGGCGGCGCACCGCGAATCGGCCCGGCTCGCCAAGGCGAGGGCCGACCGGGCTGCCGAGGCCGAGGCCCACTACAAAGCATACCGCGACGCTTGCGAATTGCAGGCCTGGCCCGCCGCGAAGGAGTCGTTGGCACTGGCGGTGAGGCTGGACGGGCCACGGTTCCGCCCGTTCGACACGGCCCGGTACGAGATGGTTCGGGTGCTGGGGGCGGGCGGCTTCGGCACGGTGTTCGAGTGCCTCGACCATTACGAACACGGCGACGACGGCAGGCCCGTGCGTGTGGCCGTCAAGAGCCTGCGGCCCGATGGCCTGGAGCGCGGCCCGGCGGAGGTGTTCCGCGAGGCGAAGGTGTTGAAGCAGCTCGGCCAGTCAGGCGGCAGCCGCGTGATCGGCGTCAGCCACTGGGGCTATGCCGTGCCCGACCCCGACAGGCCAGGGGCCGGGCGCGGCCCCTTCATCGTGATGGAGTACTTCGACGGTGAGACGCTGGAGACACTCGTCAATCGCGACGGCCCGCTGGCCGTGCCGGATCTGCTGGCCGTGGCCCGCCAGATGGCCGAGGCGCTGCGCGACGCCCACGGCAAGAGCGTCCTGCACCGCGACCTCAAGCCCGGCAACGTCATGGCCCGGCGTGTCGGAGATGCGTGGGACGTGCGCGTCATCGACTTCGGCCTCGCGGTGCGCCACGAGGCGCAGGCGATGGCGGGTCAGGCGCTGATGTCCACGGCGCGGGGCCGCAGCCTGACGGGCAGCATCGACTTCGCCCCGCCCGAGCAGAAGGGCCGGCTGCCGGGCGTGCGTCCTGGGCCGTACTCCGATGTCTACGCCTGGGGCAAGACGTGTCAGTGGCTCCTGTTCAAGACGACGGAGGTGCGCGGCCCGCACTGGAAGCGGCTGCCCGACGACGTGCGCGGGCCGATTCAGGAGTTGCTCGACGCGGCAACGATGGATGAGCTGATCGACCGGCTGAAGGACTTCACCGAGGTTCTGAAGGGTCTGGACGGCCTGGAGGGCAAGGCGGCCCCGGTGAGTTGGCTCCAACAGGGCGGCCTCCTCGCCGACGACATGTGCGAGCCTTCGGGCACCACGGTAGAGGAGCCCGAGCCGGTGAAGCCAGCGCCAGTGAAACGGACAGGGGGGGCCAATGCCGAGAGGCTCTGGCGCAACTTGGACCCTCAGTCGGCGGAGAACCTGGAACGGTGGCTGGCGTCGGCTGAGCCGCTGGTGTGGGTCACGAACATGAAGGGGAATTGGGACCACGACAACTTGCACGAGTTGCTTATCATGCTCCGGTATGATCATTTCAGGCCGATAAGGGGGGATTGGGCCGAGGTCGAGCAGGCGGTCCGTGAGGCGCTGGCGGCGGCACGGAACAACTGGCTAAACAATCGAGTCGAGGTCGAGGCCGCGGTCCGGGCGGCGGAGAACCTCAAGATGTGGGTGGCCGACGGACTGGCGGGGGAGTGGGTCGAGCGGATGAAAGGCCACTGGGAGTTCGGCCAGTGGCGCGAGTTGCTGGCCGAGTTGCGGCGGGACGGCTGGTTCTGGCCAATGGAGGAGGACGCAGTCCGCGAGGCACTGGAGGCGGCACGGGACAAGTGGCTGGCCGAGCAGCAATCGTCGTCAACGGTATTGAGTCCGGGCGATATACTGACCATTGACAAGATGAAGTTCGCCTGGATCCCGCCCGGCTGGTTCATGATGGGCAGCGACAAGTCCGACGACGAGAAACCCATGCACAAGGTGACCATCACCAAGGGCTTCTACATGGGCATCTACCCCGTCACACAGGCCGAGTGGGCCTGGGTCATGGGCAGCGACAACCGCCCCAGCCACCCCCATCGGATCAAGAGCGACGACCTGGCGGTCGAACCCGTCTCCTGGGATGAGGCGCAGGCATTTCTCGTAAGGCTGAAGAATCTCATTCAGAAAGCAGGACGCCTACCCACTGAGGCGGAGTGGGAGTACGCCTGCCGGGCAGGCACCACCACCGACTACTACAACGGCGACGGCGAAGGGTGCATCGGAGAAGTCGGTTGGTCCATCACAAATTGGAAGCTGCAACCGCACCCCGTCGGGAAGAAGAAGCCCAATGCGTGGGGGCTACACGACATGCACGGCAACGTCTGGGAGTGGTGCTCCGACTGGCACGGGCCGTACACCGCCGGCGAGCAGGCCGACCCGACAGGCCCGGAGGAGGGCACCAAGAAAGTGCTGCGTGGCGGGTCCTATGTCAGCGATGCCTGGCGCTGCCGCGCCGCGTCTCGTAACGCATTCCCCACCGATTGTGTGGGACGTGGCTTCGTCTCCGGCTTTCGCGTGTGCTTCAACCCGGACTGACCGCATTTCAGGGTTAGGAGTCATCGTCCTTGCTGCCGGCGACGACCTCGGGCCGGTGCAGGGTGAATGCACAGCGGACGTTCGTGTCGGGATGCCGGCGGGTTGAGATGCCGGCGGTCATGGCGGCATTGGGACCACCCCTTCCAAGGTGGCTTGACATCGCTATAACAGTAGTGCCCTGAGCGAGATA
>CAZVZK010000195.1:0-16903 GCA_964630925.1 uncultured Alcaligenaceae bacterium | reverse complement strand
GCGGGCCGTCAGTGTTTGCTCTTCAACGGGTGACGTGATTCGCCGGGCGCGTACCCTGTAGACGGTGTAGCCTGATTGCATCAACGCCATGAGCGTTTCCGATCCGTAGGCGGGATCAGCGATGATTTCCTTGATGTCGTAGGTGGTGGCGAGTTGGTCGATGTACTGGCGGACGAGCCGGTAATCGTTGCCGCTGCCTGGGGTGATCGTGAGCGTTCCTTCTTCGCTGAACACCTCGTAGCGTTGACGGTTCTCCTTGACGCGCTCTTGTGCCGCTGCCTGGGGCGTCCAGGCGTGGCAGAGCGTGTACAGCTTGCCCTCGTAGGGGATCACCCCTGAGAGCCCCATCAAGTCCTTTGCCGATCCGAAGTCTAGCCCCAGGTACAGCGGCGGCTTGATCCACTGAGGGTAGGTTCCCTGGCATGAATCCCAGCGATCAACCGCGATGAACGAGGTGAGCCCTCTAGTCCACCTGTTGAGGCGGAAGTAGCGGAACGCCAGTTCTTCCGCCTTGGAGTGCTTCGCCTTGGTGGATGCGTCCCGTAGCTCTGCAAGACTCAAGGTGCCTTCGGCAAGAGACGGGTTCGCCTTCGCCCACTGTTGTTCGTCGTCCACGCTGGAGTTGTCGTCCGCCTCGTAGATCGCTGCGAAGAAGGCGGGATCATCGCAAGCCCCGTCCTGTACCTTCCTGGCATAGAGGTAGGCATCGTACCCCGGTCCCGTGAAGTCCGTACCCGCCGTGGTGATCATCAGGAACAGGGGTTGTTCCCGTGCCGCCAGTGCGGGCTTCAAGGCTTGCAACAACTTGGCACCGGCATTGCCGAAGAACGCCACCTCATCGGCAAGGACGCAACTGTAGGACGGTCCCAGGTTGGTACGGGATTCAACGCTCAGGCTTTGGAAGGTGGCTTCAGACTTCGGCACCTTCACCAGCTTCCTTGAGGGAACGAGGTGGCAAGCCTTCTTGAGCTTCTCGTTGCCTTCGATGAAGTGACTGAGGTTCTCGTAGATGATTGATGCCTGTTGTCTGCTGTTGGCGCAACTGGCTACCGCTGCGGAGGGCTCGTTGTCTGCTACGAGCATGTACAGACAGATTGCCGAGCAGATGAAGGACTTGCCGTTCTGACGTGCTACACTGATGAAGCCTTCACGGAATCGGCGGGTGTGATCTTGACGCTTCCACCCGAACAACCTGAGTATCAACTCACGTTGCCACTGGAAGAGGCGGAAGGCTTTGCGTGCGGCTCGTCCGTCCTTGGGGCGGACGAAGGTTTCAATGAACCTGATAGCCCGCTCGCCGGCTTCCTGATCGAAGTAACAACCTTCGGAGATGGCTCGCTCATCCGCCTTGGTTAGTATCTGGTTGCTTGGTACATCCATTGGGCTCCTTGAACAACAACACTTTCACGCGATGCTCGCCCATGAAGTGCTGGGCATAGTGTTCTAGCTGCGCGTCTGTTAGCTCATGCGTCATGAAGAACAACCGCCGTCCCCTGTTGCCGGGCGGGTGTAACCTGATGTCTGCGATTGGTAGATTCATCGTTGTTGCTCCCGAGTGATCTTTGAGTGGCAAGATGCGCACAGCGGCTGCAAGTTGTCTTCGCTGTTGTTCCTGGGGTTGTTGTCGAGGTGGTGAACCTGGGTGGTGAAGTTGCCGCACCCGCATACGGGATGCTTGGCGAGCATCACCGCCCGCACCTTCTGCCATCTCCGGTCATACCCTCGCCTTGATGCTGATAGCCTGTTGTCGGGCTTCCTGGGGCGGTTGTGGGGCATTGGTGGCGGAAGATCAGGCATCGGCAATCGCCTTCCGGAGTGCGTCTAGGCTGTCTTCTGACACGCGCAGTTGCTCCCGCTGGATTGATGCAACGGTGTCCGCCTTGCTATCAATCACCATAACTTCAATCGAACCCGGCAGCAGCAACACGTTGTCTTTGCCGAATACTCGTTCGGCTTCGGCAATTACCGCGTTGTACTGCTCTACGTTCAACGCCACTTGATGGCGTAATATCACCTTGTTCATCAGAAATCAAACTCCTCTTTGTCGTCGTGTCGTTCGGGCTTGAAGCCCGCCTTCTCCTGGGGGGATAGGCGGAACACCTTGACGAGCCCTTGCCATGCCTTGGTTACATCAAGGTAGGTCTTGCTCGTTGACTGCTGCTGCAAGTCTCTCCACCTCTCGTATAGATCGCAGCAGAGCGCGAACGAGTCTTGAGTTTCCTTCGTCAATAGTCCGTGCTTTGCCAGCCAAGAGGCGTGCTGATGCCAATAGCTCTGCGCGGTTGAGCCTAGCCACGATGGCGGCTCGATGCTCTGAATTGGTGTTGCCTTGGTTGCTAACTTCGGCAACGGTCCTCGCTGTCCCATTGTTGCACTCCTCTATCAGCTTGTCTAACCGTGCGGTGATTTCATCTATTTCATCCATGCCTTATAGTAGTGCGGAGATTCAAATAACCTCAGAGTTAATAAGGCTTTGGTTTTCAAAAGGCGCGGGGGCTGTGCGGTCTTCCCTTGCTAGGTGGGAAAGTTTCTTGGGTTGTCCTCCCCCTTGTTTTCCCCATTGCTAGTTGACTCCTCGTTGACAACCTCGCCCACCCAGACGCAACCCAAGGAGTCATCACCCCACCCCCTGACAGCGTTGGTGATCCTGAGTTGTTGTTCTACCTCGTCTCTGATTTGTTGCACCACCTGGGGGCATCTGCGGGCGCACTCCTCTAGGACGTATGCGTCTGTTGCTGTGTATGTGATCATGTTGTTATGGTAGTGCATCAATGCAAAAACCCCGGCACTTGTGGTGCCGGGGTCTTCACGAAAGGATGTCCACGAATGGACACTGTTAGATAGTGCTGCTCGTCCAGTTATACTCTCATCAACCTATGCAGTCATCGAGATCTGCTCTCATCAACCGTTGTTGTCCCAGGAATACTCTCATCAACCGTGTCTCATCACTCGTCGTCGTCGTCGTGCGTGCCGTCGTCGTCCACCTCCAGCATGGGCTCATCGTTGACGGTGACGAGCGTTGCGTCATCGTCCACGAACTGCTTGTACATGCGGAGGATGTCCCCTTCCGCCTCAAGGTGTCCGTCCACCTGATCGCGGATGGCGCTCTCTGCGGTGTCCAAGCTGATGAACACCTTGCCCTCCGGGGGCTTCGTCTTCTTCTTCGGCATCTCGTCATCTCCTCAAGGGCGATGGTTAAGGGCGATCACTCGTCAACTTCCAGCAGGTACTCGTCTTCGGTTTCGATCACGACGGCAGGCATCCCGCCGATGCAGGCGTCGTACATCTGCCGGATGAAATCGACGTTATCGCTATTGGCGGTGATCATGTCGTGAATCTTCATCCGCGCCTCATCCATGCTGATGCGGTCCCGCCCGGCGGGCGGCTCATCCTTCTTTTTCATCTCGTCAATCTCCTTGATGATGTCCTCGTCACCGGGGAGGTAGCCGGGATGGCACGCAAAGCACTTGCAGTTCACGGGGATCATGGTTACCCCCCTCCAATGGTCGGCACCCCATCACCGCCATAGATCCTGGCAGGGATGGGGTGAAGGGGTGCCGGTCTTGTCCCCTGCCAGGAAGACACATGAATCTAGAAGTCTCGATGCCCCGTCTCAAGCAAGAAATCGGAGAATCCTGAAAATCGCCTAGGATGCCCCAGGAGGGCGGGAAGGGCTCTGGGTGGGCGTTGGGGCGTCCCAGAACGAATAAGCCCCGGATAAGCGATCCTGGGGCTTATCCGGGGCATCTGGTTTTGTTGTCAGTCTGCGAGGTATGCGGAGAACACCTCACGGAGCAACTTCGTCTGATCTTTGAACGCCGCCTGGGTTCCCGAGCCCAAGACTGCGATCTTCCAAGACTTGGCAAACTCGCTATCCTTGTTGTTCTTCAACTCACCGAAGAAGTCGAGACATTCAAGGTAGAACTCTTCCGAGGTGATCTTGCCACGCAACTCCGTATCGTAGAACCACGCCAGCGCGATCACGTTGGCTTTCGACAACGAGTGACACCGCCCGTGATCGGAGAAGGCGCGGCGCATGAACGCCATCACGTCCGTCAGTCTTCCCGCCGCCTTGTCAACCCGCTCCTTGTTTTCGGTGCCGTAGAAGGCATCAAGCCGTTCGTGCTTCACGGACACCAACTCGCCACGGTAGAACAGGAACAACAGGTTTGCCGCCGTCTGCTGCCACGCCATGCGCTTGTTGCCGAAGAAGCACAACTCCCAGAAGGGGTGAGTTGCCAGCTTGGCGACAACCTCCCTGACGTAGCCTTCCAGTGCGTTCCGTTTCTCCTGCCCGTTGAGGTGGACTTGCTCGCCGTGCTTGCGGAAGAGAATGCGTGCCTCGCTCTCCGTGCAATCGAGGTAGCAGACATCTAGCAAGGCATCGTCAAACTTGTCCTGCCACTCCGGGGGGAGTGATCCGTAATTCAATCCAGCAATCTCTTCAATCTGATTGTCTGCGTGGTAGTAACCTTGTGCGAATTCGTGCAACGCCTGATACCGCTGCTTGCCGTCAACCATCTCCCACAATCCAATCCCCGTCGTGCGGACATAGATTTTCGGGATGTCGTAGTTTGTCAGGATGGAGTGAACGAGATTCTGTTTGCGTCTGTTGTTCCAGATGCCCGCACTTCGCTGGTATGGCGGGTTAAGGTTGATGCTACCGTGCATTGATAGCAAGTCTTTTATTCGTACTGACTTTGTCTCTCGCTTCATTGTTGCCTCTTAGGTTCGTGTCATTGGGCGATGCACTACCCTAAGCCTACTCATGTGCTTTCGCAACTCCTTTTTCTGGGGGCAGTCTTTTTGTCCGAAAGTGGGGAGGGGGGGGGGGAGGTGTGTTGACTTTGGCGCTACCAACTGGCGGGGGCTTGAAGGTGCGCTAATAAGAGGCAATAAGGCTTTCCCCCCCGATTGATTGAAGGGAGAGACTTGGTAGTCTTCTTCCCCTCTCTCTTCTCGCTGGTGGCGCTTATTGAAGTCAGGAACCCCGGTTGTAACAGTGTTGGAGTTGGGCGCTAGAGAATCCGCGTTCTGTTACTTCCAGTTAGCATCAAACGACATCTTACCCGTGTGTTGTTGGGGACTGTTTCAACCCTCATTCTGTAGACCGGGACGTAAGCCATCGAACCAAGAGCCGTTGCCGGAAGTCTTGATTGTTGCAGGAACCACTAGCAAGTTACCTCGCCAGCGTAAGGGTACGGCGTTCTCTGCGCCATCTACACCCTGAGTCTCTACTACCTGCCCGTTGCCCGGAAACCTCTTCGGCACTACTCGTCAAGGTGCGACCGCACCAAGCCGAGCCATCCTCCGAAGAAGCCGTGTATGCTGCGTGTGTACAGTCTCTACACGGTGGGGAGATTAACCCCCTAACACACTTTCGACCATTGATGTTAGAATCACTGGCGTTGTCATAGCCTTCCTTTTTTGTGCGGAAAGTCCGTTGCTCGCAAACCGCGCCGAGTTGTCGGCTCATCTATCTAGAGCGGTTCCACCGTATCCGCAACCTGGGGGTAAAAAAAGATCACCACCCCCAAGAGTGGCTCTCCCTTGGGGGTGGTGACTTCTTCTAACGCCTGTGACACGAACAAAGGCACCATCAACCCTAGAGCGGTTCTCAGGCGGTGCAAGCGGACACGTCAACGAGTGTCCGCTTCGTCGCCTTCCCCACCTTCATGAACCGCTGCCGGCGCGAGCCGGGCTCGTAGATGAACACGTCGCCGTTGCTCTCCACGGCGACACCCTTGTTTATCTCCTGCATCACCTCCCGCGAGTCCATCGGCACCGTGATACGCACGGTGGTCCGCAGCGTCAGTTGAACCGTCTCTGCCTTCTTCCTCGCCATCGTCGGCACCTCTGGGGTTGGTGGGCGTCATCACGCCAACCAACCACGTCGATCAATCCCGGCTTGTCAGGCGGGGGAGTTGCCGAGTTGCAGGAAGAACGCTTTCACGATGGCGTTCGAGTCCGTGCCCTTGATCACCTCGCTGTGTCCGCAGTCACAGTTGATGGCGGTGTTGCCGTCCGTGGTGCCGCCGATGTTCGCCTCGTTGGCGCACTTCGGACAGCGGACAACCACCGTCGCCTTCATCATGTGGGGGAAGCCCCCAACGTCCGCCATGTTCACATGCGTCTTCGGGTGCATGTTGAAGAACTGTCCCATCGTCGTTCCCTCCCGATGTAACCAAGCGAGAAGGCGAGGGGGGTTGTCCCCTCGCCTTCCTTGTTGTCCTCAGCCGGCGCGGCGTTGGGTTTCCGCCTTGTGGGCGGCATGGAGCCACGTCAGGACGGGCTCCGGCAAGCCCTGGCTCCACCACCCCGAGAAGACGACGGGGACGATGAGCAAGCTGTCCGTCGCTCCCAGGTGGGGCTTGAGGTAGGTATGCACCTGCTCCGGGGTCATGTTCGTCTCGATCAACCAGACGGACTGGAGGACCGGGCACCGCACCGTGAACTTCTCCAGTGCCGCGATGAGGTGCTTGTAGTCCTGCCGCCCATGCTCCCGCAGATCGTAGCTCACCGAGTAGATCATCGTTGCTCCCTCCCGCGTGATGCGGGTAAGTGGGTTCGAGCATCGCCAGTGGAATCCTTTCCAGCACCCGACATGGGTACACTCACCATTATACGCCCCGCACATATCCCCAGACAAGCAACGGACAAGGGGGGTGCGCGCTTTTTTTCCTCACCCGCCCTGAGCCCGTGCCAGCGCTCGCCAAAAGGTGGTGCCGCTCGTCCCCGTCCGCTCCTCCCACCTCGCCACCTTCTCCGTCCAACTCCCCCCCTCGTTCTCCACCTCCAACGCCACCCGCTCACGCTCCCGGCGCTCCCCCTCACGATCCACCTTCCCCACCAACCGCCGCACCACGGCAACCGTCGTCCCCGTCTGCGCCGCCACCTCCCGCAACGTGGCTCCCCCCTCCCGTGCCGTCCTGATATCCTGTACTGGCGTGGCGTCACCCCACCGAATCTCTAGGGAGAACGCACTTGCACAGAGATGGAAGACGGCGCTATCCCTGCGGGTATCTGGGGTCGCCGAAGCACTCGTGCAAGTGCAGCCCGCCGCAGATCGAGCGGTATCTGGGGAAGATCAGCGGGCCGCTGCTGGACCGGATCGACCTGCACATCGAGGTGCCGGCGGTGGCGTTCGACGAGCTGTCGGCGAAGGCGGACGGGACGTCGAGCGCCACGATGCGCGCCCAGGTGAAGGGCGTCCGGGCCGTGCAGCAGGAGCGGTTCGGGGCGGACAGCACGGCGCTCAACGGGCGGATGAACACGCGGCAGGTGCGCGAGCACTGCCTGCTGGACGCGGAGGGCCAGGCGATCCTGAAGGCGGCGATGGAGACGCTGAACCTGTCGGCGCGGGCGCACGACCGCATCCTGCGCGTGGCGCGCACGGTGGCGGACCTGGACGGGTCGGTGGCGGTGCAGGCGCATCATGTCGTCGAGGCGATCGGCTACCGCAGCCTGGACCGCAAGCTGTGGCAGCGGTGAACGCCGGCTACTTCTTCCCGTCCTTCTTCATCCCCTCCGGCGGCTCCTTGAGCAGGACCGCGTCCCAAAGGCGGACCGTGCCGAGGGCGCTGCGGGCGACGCCGAGGACGTAGCACACCTCACCCGGTTTGACGGCGTGCAACTCCTTGATCCGGTCCGAGTCGAAGTGGGTGTCCACGACCACCTCCGTCGTCGGCGGGGACTTGGCCTTGCTTGTGGCGTCGGTGACGGCGTAGGTGACGCGGCTGCGTTCGCTCTTGTCGAGCGAGACCACGCGCACGCGCAGGACGACGGGCCTGTCCTCGTTCTTCTTCGCGTCGGCGGGCTTGGCGAACATCGCCTTGAGCTTGGCCTGCGTCACCAGCACGGCGGGGGACGGGCCGACGCTGACCAGCTCGCATTTACCCAGGACCGGCGAGAAGCGGTTGTCGGCCATCACGCCGCGGAAGGTGATCTTCTGCCCGCGCGCCAGGCCGTAGAGGCGCTGGTGCTTCGCGCGGGAGGCGGCGTCGGGGGTGCAGCTGACGAAGTCGGAGCCCTGGCCGGAGAGGAGGACGTCGTCGGTGCCGGGGCGGCGGACGTGGAAGGGGCCGGTGACCTCGACCAACTTGCCGACGTACTTCTTGTACGTCTCCTTGTCCTTCTTGAACTCGGTGGTCAGCTCCTCGGCGGTGACCTTGAAGTCGGGCTTCTTCTCGTCGGCGGAGGAGGTGGCGATGAACGCGAGGAGGGCGATGCAGACGGCGGCGCGCATAGTGACTGTCCCATACAGGCGGCGACAAGATCATGGTAGAGCCAGGCCTGACGCAGGGGAGGGTGTCAGGCCGCAGGTGTCGAGGGACGCGCCCCGTGCGAAGTCGATGCCGGCAGGTGGCGTATGAAGGCGCGGAGGGCGGATGGCGGAAGGCACGTCCCTCAGCTCAGACGATGAACACTTTCGCGAAGGCGTCCCCGGCGGCCTTCTCGACGGCACGCCAGCGCTCCTGGCAGAGCGCCACGTAGCCCCAGGTATCCGAGGGCTCGTAGATGCGGACGACGCGCGTCACCACCCGCCCGCCTGACGCCTTGGCCACGCCCGCCGCCAGCTCTGCGAGGCTCGGGAGTGACACCTCGGCCGGCCCCGTGATGCCCTCGACCCGGCGCGTGCGCTTCCCGACACGCACCTTCAGCACGACGGCGTCCAGATCATCGTCGTCCAACTCCATCTCTATCCCGACCCCACACCCGGCGGCGATCCGCACGAGCCAGGGGACGAAGCCGTAATCCTCGTCCAGCGCCTCCCCGCGCCAGTCCACGGCGAGCCCCCACTCGGTCTCGAGGATCAGATCGGACAGCTTCTGGAGGTTGGTGGCGTCCGGGTCGCCGCGGGTGTTGTCGGTGCCGGCCTCAAGGAGTCTCGGGCAGTCCTTGGCGGGGTGGCCGAAGGCGGCGAGGATGCGGCAGCACACGTCGGCGTCGAGGTCTTCGCCGGGCTGGAAGGGGCAGTCGGCCCTGCTCCGATGGCGGTACGTCCCGCTCCGCGCGTCCTTGACGAACGTGTCCCCGCAGACGTGGCAGCGGGGGGCGTCCGATGCGGCTTTCTTCGCCATGAGCGTGCCCCTACCTCGTCACCCGCCGCGCCGCCGGCTCCTGCGGCGTGGGGATCGTCGCCAGCAGTTTCTTGACGATGTCGTCCGGCGAGACGCCCTCGGCGTCGGCGGCGAACGTCGTCACCAGGCGGTGCCGCAGCACCGGGGGGGCCACGGCCTTGATGTCGTCGATGGTGACGTGGACCCGGCCGCTCAGCACCGCCCGCGCCTTGCCGCCGAGGATCAGATTCTGGCAGGCCCGGGGCCCCGCGCCCCAGCCGACGTTCTCCTGAATGAACTTCGCAGCGCCGGCCTCGCGTGGCCTCGTGGCCCGCACGAGGTCGGCGGCGTAGGCGAAGACGTGGTCGCCGACGTTCACCGCGCGGACGACCTGTTGCAGCCGCTCGATCTGATCGGCGTTCAGCAGGGGGGACAGCGTCACGCGCTCGGTGCTGGTCGTCCGCCGCATGATCTCGATCTCCTCGTCGCGGCTGGGGTAGCCGACGCGGATCATGAACATGAAGCGGTCGAGCTGGGCCTCGGGCAGGGGGTAGGTGCCCTCCTGCTCGATGGGGTTCTGGGTGGCGAGCACGAAGAAGGGGAAGGGCAGGCGGTGCTGCACGCCGCCGACGGTGACCTGGCGCTCCTGCATGGCCTCGAGGAGGGCGGCCTGGGTCTTGGGGGGCGTGCGGTTGATCTCGTCGGCGAGGATGACGTTGGCGAACACTGGGCCGCGCACGAATCGCAGCACGCGCGAGCCGGTGGTCTTGTCTTCCTCGATCACCTCGGTGCCGGTGATGTCGGAGGGCATGAGGTCGGGGGTGAACTGGATGCGCGAGAACGCCAGGCTCAGCGTGCGCGAGATGGTCGAGATGAGCAGCGTCTTGGCGAGGCCCGGCACCCCCACCACCAGGGCGTGCCCGCGGCAGAACATGGCCTCGAGCAGCTGCTCGACCACGTCCTCCTGCCCCACGATGACCTTGCGGATCTCGCGGCGCAGGCTCTCGTACGCCTGACCGACCTCGGCCACGGCCTGCTGGGGGTCGATGGCGGGCCCGGCGTTGGGGGTCGGCGCTCGTTCCTGGTCGGCCATCGGGTCGGGCTCCTTGGCGGCGTGCGAACGCCGCGACGGATGATAGGGGCGCGCGTGCGCGCGGTTTCCGCGCTGCGCCCGGAGGTTCTCTTATCGGCCGACAGGGCGGGCGGGGAGAGTTGGTCGCGTGGCCCCGGCAATGGTTCCGCGAGAGGCGCGGTTTCGGGCGCGCCGGGCCCGCGAGAAGCGGCGGCGCGGGCGCGTACCATCGCGCCGTGCCGGAACTGCCAGAGGTCGAGACGGTGCGACGCACGCTGCTGGGGGCGCTGCGCGGCGCTCGCCTGGGCGAGCCCGTCATCCGGCGCAGGCGCGGTGTGATCGGAGGGGCTTCCGATGCGCGCTCCATGCTCGCCGGCGATGTGGTGGTCGATGTGCTCCGCCACGGCAAGCAGTTCGCGATCGTGACGGACTCGGGCCGGGCTCTCTGCGCGCACCTGGGCATGAGCGGGCGCATGCTCGTCGAGACAAGTGAGGGCTCGGGCGCGCCGGCGCACGCGCACGTGACATGGCCCGTGTCGCGGGCGCGGCGCAGCGCGCGGGCGCACGCGCTGCTGCACTTCGTGGACCCGCGTCGCTTCGGCGGGCTCTGGCCGTTCGAATCCGTCGCTGCGCTGCGCCGCGAGCGATGGGCGGCGCTCGGGCCCGATGCGCTGGGCATCGGTGCGGACGAGTTTGTTGCTCGCCTCATAGGCGCGCGGCGCGCGATCAAGGCCGCGATGCTCGATCAGTCGGTGATCGCCGGCCTGGGCAACATCTACACCGACGAGGCGCTGCACGGCGCGGGCGTGCACCCCGGCGCGATTGCGGCGCGCCTCGGCCGCGCGCGACTCATCCGTCTCGCGAGCGAAGTTGCGCTCGCGCTGCGCCACGCGATCGACGCCGGCGGCTCGACGCTGGGCGATGGGCAATACGTCGATGCGCGCGGCGAATCGGGCGGCTTCCAGCGCCGCCACCGGGTGTATGCGCGGGCGGGAGAAGATTGCTTCACGTGCGCAGCCACGCTGCGTCGCGCAACGATCGCCGGTCGGACGACTGTTTTCTGCCCCGCGTGCCAACCGCGCGGGAAGGCGAAGCCGGCCCCCGTGTCAAATCTGGGGGGTGGGGTTATCCACGTTTCCCCCACAATGTGAATAGAGATTTCGAAGACGCTGGGAGTTGAACGGGTGTTTGTCTTGGGGCGCGTCGTCGGGCATCGGCTGGCCTCCTTCCTCGAGAGAAGAGAAGAAAACCCATTCGTCGTAGTAGTAAGTCCTGTCGGCATGTGGGTTTACGGCGCTGCCGGGTCCCAACCCTCGCGCCAGCAATGAGTTCCGATCGACGTCGGACGCTCGCACCCTGTCGGTTGCGCCCGGGGCGGCGATCCGCGAGCGCGGGGAATGACTCCAGCGGCGCTGCGTCCACAGATTTCCCACATTCGACCGGCGCTTTGGACGGTGCGCAGCGGCGCGCCGGTGGCGGGTTATCCACGGGGAATCCGACAATTGTGGATGCGCGGGAGGGCGCGCGTGGTCGCCCGCTTGTGGGCGCTTCGTTCGGGGTTGGTGCGGGCGGCGCGCCGCGGCCGCGAGCGCGGGCAGTGTGTCAGTGCATGCCGCCGGGCATGAGCTTCGCTTCGATGGTGCGGACCACGCCTGCGAACTGCGCGTCCTTCGCGATGCGGCTCTCGATCGTCCGCTCCGCGTGCAGCACGGTCGTGTGGTCACGCCCGCCGAAGTAGCCGCCGATCTCCTGCAGCGAGTGCGGCGTGTGCTTTCGCGCCAGGAACATGCACACCTGGCGCGGCTGAGCGATGGATTTCTGGCGCCGCTTCGACTGCAGGTCCGGGATCTTCACGTTGAAGAAGTCAGACACCGTGTCGATGATCGTGGTGATGAGGATCTGGGCGGGCGGGCGCGGCGAGATCTCGCCCAGCACGGCCTCGGCGAGGGCGAGGTCCACCGGGCGCTTCTCCGCCGCGGCCTGGGCCTGGATGCGGACGACCGTCCCTTCCAGTTCGCGAACATTCGACTCGATGCGCGACGCGATGGCGGCGGCGACCTCTTTGGGGAGGTTCATGCCGCGGAGTTCGGCTTTCTTCTGGACGATCGTGACGCGGGTCTCGTAGCCGGGGCGTTCGATCTGGGCGACCAGGCCCCACTTGAAGCGCGAGACGAGGCGCTCTTCGAGGTCGGGGATCTGATCGGGCGGGGCGTCGCTGCTGAGCACGATCTGCTTGTGCTCCTGGTACAGCGTGTTGAAGGTGTGGAAGAATTCTTCCTGCGTCTGGTCGCGCTTGGCGAGGAAGTGAATGTCGTCGATCACCAGCACGTCCACGTCGCGGAAGCGGTGGCGGAAGCCGGCCATCTGACCGCCTTGGACGGATTCCATGAACTGGGTGATGAACGCCTCGCACGAGACGTAGTGGATCACCGCGCCGGGCGTTGCTTCGAGGATGCGGTGCGAGATGGCCTGGAGCAGGTGCGTCTTGCCCAGACCCACCCCCCCGTGGAGAAAGATCGGGTTGTACGCGCGCCCGGGGTTGTCGGCGACGGCGATGGCGGCGGCGTGTGCGAGGCGGTTTTCCGGCCCCATGACGAACGAATCGAACGTGTAGTCGGGGCTGAGGGGCAGTTCGCCGGGGGCCCGCTCGCGTGAGCCGGAGGGCGCGTGGTGCGTGTTCGGGTGGCGCCCGTTGGTGAGAGGCTCGGGCGCGTGCTCGGCGTCGGCGTGATCGGCGCCCGTTCGCGTCGGTCGCTTGTGCGGCTCGTGAGCGGGGGTCGCGGCGCCGGCCTCACCGACGAAGCGGACGGAGACGAGCATGCCCGTGACGGCCTGTGCGGCCTCGTTAAAGGCGTTGGCGCACTCGCGTTCGAGGTATTGGCGCTGGGCGGCCTGAGGCGCACGGACGACCAGAGCCCCGCGGTCCATGCGGACGGGCTCGAGGTCGTGGAACCACTTGCGGCAGACGCCGACATGGTGGTCTCGCACGTGCGCGAGGATATCGAGCCAGATCTGGCGATCCGGTCCGGCCATTGCTCAGGGCTCCGCCGACGACACCGCCGGCCCGAATGTTGAGAGAACGCTTAGAGACCCACCATTAACGCCCGGCGCCGCTGCGCCGCTCGAACACGTCACGAACCACGCGCGCGACCCGAACGGGCGCCGGCGCACACGAACCTGCCACGAACCGATCCGTCGTGGGAGCGGCCCGACCCACACGCGAGCGCCGGTCGGCCGGCGCCGCCCGCTTGCGTGCCGTCGCGTCGGCGCGGGGCGAACGGATCGCCTCGCGCTCGCGAGAGGGCCCGAGCGTCGCGGGGCTCGCTCGGACCGAAGAAACTAAACCGCGCCCCCGGCCGTGTCAACCGCGAACTCTCGCGAAATGCGCGCTTGACGCGCGGGCGCTCACGCGCCCGTGCGCTGCGCCTCCCTGGCGGCGGCGTCGGCGAGCTGCTGCTCGTAGCGGATCTTGTTCGACTTGCCGTCCATCAGGAACTCGACGCGGCGCGCGCGGTCCTTGCCGGCGAGCGCGAACAGCTGCTTGCGCGCGAACGCGAGGTTGGTGCGCCGCGAGACGTGCGTGAGCACCAGGTGCTGGCACTCGAGCACGCCGAGCCACTCGACGATGTCGTCGAGGTGCAGGTGCTTGCCGATCTTGGCCCGCGCCTTGTGCTCGGGCTCGACGAACGTGCACTCGCAGATCACGATCTGCGCGGTGCGCACGTCGTTGCGCAGCAGGCACGCCCCGGGCGCCGTGTCGCCCAGGTACGCCACCAGCGGGATGTCCAGCATCCGCGTGATCTCGATGTTCTGGGCCTTGAGTTCGCGGAGTTTTTCCTGCGGCATGTCCACGAACTCGGGGCGCAGCTTGCTGCGCTTCTCGATGATCACGTAGCCGAGGGAGGGGCAGGTGTGCTCGGTCTCGAAGGCGCGGAGCACGACGTTGTTCTTGATCTCGATCTCCTGCTCGGGCTTCATGGGGATGACCTCGAACGGGGTCACCTGCTGCTCGAGTTCGATGAAGCCCTCCATCATCTTGCGGATGGGGCGCTCGAGACGCGCGTCGCAGATGATCGTGCCGGTGCCCATCCCCTGGAACTTGCGCTGCGAGCACCAGTAGGCGAGGGCGCCGATGTGGTCCATGTGGCCGTGCGACACCGCGACGTACTTGCTCGCCAGCATCGGGCGCGGGCACTCGCCCATGTCGAAGGTGATGTCGAGTTCGGGCACCTGCACCGACGTGGACTCGCCGGCGACGGACGTGCCCTGCACGCGGTACGGGGGGAGGAAGAGGAAGCCGAGGGCCCCCTCGCGAGGGGGCGGCTTGGGAAGCATCGAGAAACCTCCGAGGCGGGCTTTCGCCCGGGCCTGGTGCGGATCGATTGTGCGGCTGGGAGGATAGGCCCGCGCCCGACCGTCGGCGAGCCGGCTGGTCGGCGCCGTCGCCCGCTACGCTGCGTCAATGCCCCAACCAGCGCCCGACCGAGCGCCGCAATCATCGCAGAAGCCCGACGCGTTCCAGGTCGCCAAGGACCTCGGGCACGTCTCCGTGCTCGCGCTGCTGTGCGCGACGCTGCCCGCGCTGGGCGGCTTCCTGGCGCTCGGCGTGGTCATCGCGCGAGCCGGGGCGTGGCGCCCGAAACTGGCGGAGATGGGCGTCGCGGCGCCGCTGGCGTACGGCGCGGCGTTCGGCGTCGCCACCGGCCTCGCGCTCATGCCGACGTACGCCCTCTCGTTCATCGCCGGGCACCTGTTCGGCTTGGCCCGGGGCGGGGGCGCGGCGATGGCGGGCGTGGGGCTCGGCGCGATCATTGGCTACGCGTGGGCCGCGCTGCTGGCGCGCGACAAGGTGATGGGCAAGATCGGCTCGAACCCCAGGCACGCCGCGGTGCGCCGGGCGATCGTCGAGCGAGGCAACGCGGGCGCCACGGGCTTCGTGGCGCTGCTGCGCTTCCCGCCCAACTCGCCCTTCGCGGTGACGAACCTCGTGATGGGCGCGACGGGCGTGCGCTTCGGGCCGTTCCTGCTGGGCACGCTGCTGGGCATGGCGCCGCGGACGCTGTTCGTCGCGTACCTCGGCGCCGCGGCGGCGGAACTGACGAAGGAATCGATGGCGGGCGCGGGCGCGACGTACAAGTGGGTGTTCATCGGCGTGTCGCTCGCGGTGTTCGCGTTCGCGTTGTGGCTGGCGAACAGGTGGGCGCAGAAGGCGCTCGCGGGCGTGAAGAACGGGGCGCCCGCCGGCCCGACCGGCACGAACGCCGACGACCCGGCGCTAGGATGACGCCCATGAGCGCCGGCGCGAAACTCTCGGCGGACGAGGTGCGGAAGGTCGCGAAACTCGCGCGCCTCGCGCTCTCCGATGCGCAGGTCGAGAAGTACGCGGGGCAGATGACGCAGGTGCTCGGCTATATCGAGCGACTGCGCGAACTGAACCTCGAGGACGTGCAACCCCTCACCAACCCCAGCGACAGCGTCAACTGCCTCGGCGCAGACGTCCCTTCCGCCGAGGCGGGCACGCACGGCAGCGCACGCCTCACGCCCGCGGCGCTCATGAAGATCGCCCCAGCCGACGCCAGGCGCACGCCGCCGTTTGTCAGCGTGCCCAAAGTCGTGGGCGACGAGGGCGGGGCGTAGGCGCGCTGGGGCGGCGCGCGCGCCGCCTAGCATCCCGCATGCTCACCATCCGACGCAGCGCCGACCGCGGCGCCTTCGACAACATCCGCCTCGCGCGCGGAACGCTCAGCACGAAGCACACGTTCTCCTTCGGCGAGTACCACGACGCCAACTGGATGCACTTCCGCGCCCTCCGCGTCATCAACGACGACGTCGTCTCCCCCGGCGCCGGCTTCCCCACCCACCCGCACCGGGACATGGAGATCGTCACCTGGGTGCTCGAGGGCGCGCTCGAGCACAAGGACTCCAGCGGCGGGGGCGGCGTGATCAGGCCGGGCGAACTGCAGCGCATGAGCGCCGGGCGCGGCGTGCTGCACAGCGAGTTCAACGCCTCGAAGGACGAGCCGGTGCACCTGCTGCAGACGTGGATCCTGCCGCGCAAGGACGCCGCGGGCATCGAGCCCTCGTACGAGCAGAAGAACTTCCCCGAGCCCGAGCGGCGCGGGCGCCTGCGCGTGATCGCGAGCCCCGACGGACGTGATGGGAGCGCGACCATCCACGCCGATGCGCGGATGCACGCCGGCCTCTTCCGCAGGGGCGAGCGGGCGGCGCTGGCGTTGACCGGGCCGGGGGCGCTGGGACACGCGTGGGTGCACGTGGCACGTGGCGAGGTCGTGGTGAACGGCGAGGCGTGCCGCGCGGGCGACGGCGTGGGCATGTCGGGCGAGCGCGAGGTCGTCATCGAGGGTGCGGGCGACGCGGAGGGCGAGGTCCTGGTGTTCGAACTGGCGTGAGGCGCCCGGGCCCCCCTGCTACATTTGCGCCGTGGCGTCACTCCCCGACCTGTCGATGACGGAACTGGCCGGCGCGATCGCGCAGAAGAAGGCGAGCGCGCAGGACGCGGTGCGCGCGTCGCTCAACCAGATCGAGCGCCACGACCCCGCGCTGAAGTGCTTCCTCCAGACCTTTCCCGAGCGCGCGATGGAGCGCGCCAAGCGCGTCGACGACGCCATCGCCCGCGGCGAGACGCCCGGGCCGCTCGCCGGCGTGCCCGTCGCGCTGAAGGACAACATCTGCGCCGACTACGGGCGCACCACCTGCGCCTCGCGCATCCTTGAGAACTACGAGTCGCCGTTCAGCGCCACGGCCACGGCGC
>CAZVZK010000194.1:0-17035 GCA_964630925.1 uncultured Alcaligenaceae bacterium | reverse complement strand
CCGGCGTCACACGCGCCCACCTGCCCCGGCTGATCGAGGCGACGGGGCTGAAACGCCTCCGCACGGGCGGCAGCCCGGCGAGCCGCCGAGGCAGGGCGGCCCAGGCGTTCCTCGCCGCCTGCGAGGAGCATGACGTGCTCGTGGATACGGATTGCGAGTGACCCGCGGCCGCGCCCTCACTCCCCCTCCGCCTCCCCCAGCAGCTCCCGCAGCGGCCTCCCCCGCCACCCAGCGTCTGCTCCTCCACCACCCGCCCGTCGCGCAGACGCAGCAGCCGCCCCGCCCGCGCCGCGTGCCGCGCGTCGTGCGTCACCAGCAGCAACGTCTGCCCACGCTCCTCCGACAGCCGCCGCAGCAGCCCCAGCACCCCGTCCCCCGCCGCCGTGTCCAGGTTCCCCGTCGGCTCGTCCGCCAGCAGCAACACCGGACGGATGGCGATCGCCCGCGCGATCGCCACACGCTGCTGCTCGCCCCCCGACAGCTCCGCCGGCAGGTGGTCCGCCCGCGCCCCCAGCCCCACCCACTCCAGCGCCTCCGCCGCCCGCGCGTGCGCCTCCCCCTCCGCCACGCCGTCCAGCACCAGCGGCAGCGCCGCGTTCTCCAACGCCGTCAGCACGTCCACCAGGTTGAACGCCTGGAACACGATCCCCAGCCGCCGCCGCCGCATCGCCGCCAGCGCGTCGTCATCCAGCCCCGACAGCGCCACCCCATCGACGAGGATCTCGCCCGTCGTCGGCCTGTCCAGCCCGGCGATCAGGTTCAACAGCGTCGTCTTCCCCGAGCCGGACGGCCCCATGACCGCGATGAACTCGCCCCGGCGCACGGCCAGGTCCACGCCGTCCAGCGCCTTCACTCCCAGCGGGTAGACGCGCGACACGCCACGCACCTCGACGGCGGCCTCGCTCATCTCGCCCCCCCCTCAATCATCTGCTCGCACCGCTCCAGCCACCGGTGGAACGCCTCCTGCCTCTGCACCGCCAATTCCAGCAGCATCCGCTCCGGCAGCCCCGCCTCACCCTCCGCCCGCTCCCGCGCCGCCGCCAGGTCGTGCAGCCGCTCCAGGCACCTCCGCCGCGCCGCCGCGATCACCCCAGCCGCGTCGCCCCCACGCCCACGCAGCCGCAGCGCCAGCACCAGGCGCAAGTACGTCTCGTCGCGCGGCGCCGCCTCCATCGTCGGCTCCGCCGCCAGCCACGCCCGCAGCTCGGCCCGGCCCGCCTCGGTGATCGTGTACACCCGCCGGTCCGGCCTCTCCGATTGCGCCACCACCGCCGCCGTCGCCCACCCGTCCGCCTCCAGCTTCTCCAGCGCCGGGTACACCTGCCCGATGTTCAAGGTCGCCCCCGGCACCAGCCCCTCCTCGTAGGCCGTCTTCAGCGCGTACCCGTGCAGCGGCCCGTCGCTCAGCAGCCCCAGGATGGCGTGCCGGATCGACATCCGTCACTCCTCGCCCTGGTACAGCTTCTCGATAGCCGCGCCGTGGTTCGCCAGGATCACCCCCCGCCGCAGCTTCAGGCTCACCGTCATCTCGTCCGACGCCACCGAGAACGGCGTGCCCAGCACGATCACCTTCTTGATCTGCTCCATGCGTGACAGGTCGCGCAGGGCCTCCTGGCAGCGCTTCAACAGGAACGCCTCCGGATCGCCCACGCCGATCTCCCTGCGCACCGCGTCCCACTTCGGCACGAGGAGCGCCACCAGGAAGTTCCGCCCCTCCCCGGCCACCACCGCCTGGTCGATGTACGGGTCGTTGCACAGCAGCCCCTCCAGGTTCGTCGGCGCCACCTTCTTCCCGTTCGACAGCACCAGCAGCTCCTTCTTGCGGCCCGTGATCGACAGGAACCCGTCCTCGTCGATCGCCCCGAGGTCGCCGGTGTGCAGCCACCCCCCCCGTATCGCCTCCGCCGTCGCCGCCTCGTTCCTCCAGTACCCCTTCATGACGTGCGGCCCGCGTGTCAGCACCTCGCCGTCCTCGCCGATGCGGATCTCCACCCCAGGCAGCGCCCGCCCCACCGTCCCGATCCTGTTCGCCTCCGGCGTGTTGAACGAGATGACCGGCGACGACTCCGTCAGCCCATACCCCTGCATGAGCTTGACACCCGCCGCGTGATACTCCCGCGCCACCGCCACCGGCAGCGGCGCCCCGCCGGACGAGACCCAGTCGAGCCTGTCGCCGAAATAGCCGCGCAGCTTCTTCCGCCGCTCCGCATCCGGCAGATGCGCCACCGCCCCGAGCAGCTTCTCGTAGAACCGTGGCACGGACGACATGCGCGCGGGCCGCACGTCGGCGAGGTCGGCCACGAGCGTCTCGGCGCTGCCGGCCAGGGCCAGCGTGACGCCCGCGCACAGGGCGCCGTAATGATCCACCGTCCGCGCGTAGATGTGGGTGTACGGCAGCCACGACAGGATCACGTCGTCGGCCCGGTGCGGCGTCAGACCCAGGCACGCGAGGGCGTTCGACAGCAGGTTCCCGTGCGTCAGCATGACGCCCTTGGGGTCACCCGTCGTCCCCGACGTGTACATCACCGCCGCCAGATGCTCCGGCGTCACCGCCGCCAGCCGGCGCCCGACCTCGGGACCCCGCCGCGCCCGGAAGGCCGGCCACCAGATCGCGCCCTCGCACGGCTCGAACGATACGACCCCGCGCAGCTCGGGCAATTCATGCCGCACCGACTGCACCTTGGCGAATTGCTCCGGGGTGGAGACGAAGCACCAGACCGAGCCGGAGTGCGCCAACTGATACCGCACCTGGGCCGCGGTCAGCGGCGCGTGCGGCGACACGGTCACCGCCCCGGCCATCAGAATGGCCATGTCGGCGACGAGCCACTCGGAGCGGTTCTCGGAGACGATGCCGACGCGGTCGCCCACGTCGACGCCGGCCTCGACGAGCGCCGCCGCCGCCCCCGCCGCCGCCGCGTGGTACGCCTCCCAGGAAACGTCGCCATACAGGCCGTGCCGGCGGTATCGCAGGGCCGGGTATCCGCCGAGGCGTGCCGCCTGATGGCGCAGCACCTGTCCGAGGTTGGCGAACGTGGTCATCGTGGTGCCTCGGTCGGGGCGGGGCTCCCCTTATCTTGCCACCGAGGCCGGTATCAGGCGAGGGGATTTGTCTCTTCTGATCGGGCGAGCCGGGGGCGTCAGCCCCCGGAGTGCGCAGGAGAACAGCCGGTGAACAGCCTCATTGGCGGCTGTTCACCGGCTGTTCACTTGTCTTCGCTGCTTTCTTACTGACCCCTGACCCCTACTCCGAGGGGATGGCCAGGATCGCCGCGCTGGCGGCGCGGCGGACGTCGGGGTCGGGGTCGTCGGCCAGCTTGCGCAGGGCCTCCAGGTGCGGCCTGGCGCCGGCCTCGAAGCGGCCGACGAGGGTGGCGGCGGCGGCTCGCACGCGCGGGTTGGGGTGCCCGAACTCGCCCACCACGGCCGGCAACGCCGGGGCCGAGCCCAGGCCGATGGCCTCCAGAGCCTCGAGGACGGCGAGGCGCACGTCGGCGTCGCCCTTGCCCAGGACACGGGCCAGCGCCGGGGCCGCCGCGCCCCCCGCCGCCCCGTACTGCCCCGCCGCCATGATCGCCGCCTTGCGGGCGTCGAGGTCGTCGTCGGCGAAGTTCTCCGCGAGCGCCGGCACCATCTCTTCGGGCCGGCGGACCATCTTGCCGATGGCCCGGGCGACGATCCAGCGGACGAATGGGTCACGGTCCTTGAGGCCGCGGGCGAGGCGGGGGCCGATCAGCGCGGCCAGCTCCTCGGCCCTGGCGTCGGCCTCCTTGAATCGCTCCTCCGCGGAGCGGGCGTCCTCGTCGGCGTCGTCCTTCTCCTTCTGCCGCTCCTTGCGTGCCTTCTCGTCCGGTGCGGAGGCGAGCCTGCGGGCCGCCCTGTCGGCCTCCTCGCGGCGGGCCCTGCGGGAGCCCTCGGCGGCGGCGGCGTTGGAGGCGGCGGCGACGACGAGGGCCTCCCCCGCCTCGGCGGCGGCGCGGCGCGAGGCGGCGCTGGGGTCGTCGAAGCCCGATTCGATGACGTCCTGGACGGCCCGCTTGACCGTCTCCGTCAGGCCCTTGAGCCCCTCGCGCAGGCCCCTGTCCTTGCCCTCGCGGGACGCGGTGCTCAGCCCGTTGATCACCTTGGCCAGCAGGGTGAGGGTGGACCGCGCGTGCTGCCGCACCTCGGCGTCGCTGTCGAGCAGGGCGCGGCGCAGGTGCCCGCCGGTCCCGGAGAGGGCCTTCAACAGGGGCCCGCGCTCGCCGAGGGGGCGGGCCTTCCGATCCGGCGGCTTCTTGCCGGCCTTGACGCCGCTGGGGTCCACCCCCTGTTCCGCCAGGATGCTGTTCAGGTGGGCCGCGCTCCACTGCAGGGCGAGGGCGCACTGCCTCCGCACCAGCTCCGAGGTGTCGGCGCTGCCGGCGTAGGCCGCGAGGGCCACCGCCGCCGCCACCTCGTCCTTCAGGTCGTCGGGGAGCTTCGGCGTCACCGACTTGGCGTCGGTGATCGAGACCCCCGGCTCGGAGCGGCGCAGGCGCTCCGGGGCGATGGCCGACTGGATCATCTCCTCGAGAGAGTCGGCGGCGGCGAGGCGCACGGCCTCGGGGGCGTCGGGGGCCAGCGACTTCTGCAGGGCCTCGGCGGCCTTGTCGGCGAACAGGTGGAAGCGTGCGAGGGCGCGGCAGGCGGCGGCACGCATGCGTGTGTCGCCCTCGCGCTCCGTCGCCGCCGCCGTCAGGGGGCCGGTCAGCGCATCCGCCAGCTCGTCGAAGGGAGTGACGGCGTCGGTCGCCCCGCCGGTCAGCCACGCCCCGGCCATCGCCTCGCGCAGGAGCTGGCACAGGGCGGCGCGGTGTTTCGCCGGCCCGGACCTCAGCGTCTTCGCCAGCGCGTCGGTGAGGCGCTTGCGGGCCGCCACCTCCGCGGCCCGCGCCTGCGCCTCGAATGACTCGGTCAGGTCCTTCTCCTTCGCGTAGTAGGCGGGCATGAGCGCCACGAACTCGCGGTACCTCGCCTCCTTCAACGCCCGCGGATTCCCGAACACGTCGGTGACCACCTTCTTGAACGGCTCGGGCAGGGTGGACAGGGTGGGCCGTGACCACCCGTTATCGGTCTGGGTGTCCACCAGGAGGATGGCGGCGACCATCTCGGCGGGGTTGGTGAGTTTGGCGACGGCCCTGTCCAGGTCGGCGCGGTAGTGATCGGCCGCCTCCTTGACCTTCTTCTTCAGGGCGTCCCCCTTCTCGTCCGTGGGCAGCGAGGCGGCCTCGCGGGCCTGGAACAGGGCCCGGAGCGCCTCGGCGGGGTCGCTCTTGAACTTCTGGGCGGGCGCCGGCGGCGGGGAGGCGAGCGCGGCGGCCAGGGCGGCCAGCCCGGCCCAGGCCAGGGCGGCGCGGGCGAGACGGGGGTGGGGGTACGGTGCGCTCATCGATGCGTCCTCCCTCGGATCGGGTCGTGTCTGTATTGTGACAGGCGGACTGAAGCCCCGCCAGTGGCCGGGACGCGGATCGCGCGTCCACGCGCCGGCCCAGCAGGCGCCGCCCGCCGGGTCCGCCGGGCTTCGCGCCGTCACGGGCGTCAGACACGTCACACGCGTCAGCGTGGGGCGAAGAAGGGGTGCGCGGCGTGTGAGAATCGCCCGCACACCGCGTCCATACTGTGCCAGGATGCAGCAGGGGGCTGCGTCATTCCCCCACACCCTCCCCCGGAACGGAGGGCGTCGGGATGCGGGGCGTCCTCGAACGCGCAAGCGCGTGCGGGGACGGTATTTGAGGAGAGGGCACGATGGCAAAGCCCGGCACGCTGTTGCCGTCGGCACCGGATTCGCTGGTGGAGGCCTCTATCAAGGGGGGCCAGACCCACCGACGCACCGTCGGGAGGGCGGGTCCGCCGTCTTTGGTACTGGCCATGCTCGACACCGAATCGCACACGCCTCGCCGGCTGGCCATCCGGGCCTCGCGTCCCGCGCTGAACGACCTGCGGTTCAAGGGCGACGCCTGCGTGGTGCAGGGCGGCGACGACGCCGCCGTGTGCCTGGGCGACTATCGGCTGACGACGCTAGCCGCCACGCCGCTCGACCTGCCGGCGATGAACCGCGCGTTCCTCCAGGTGCGTCTGGGCCAGGCGCGGCGTCTGGCGTCGCGCCGCGGCGTGTGACGCCCGCCTCACCGCCAGTCGCCCGAGAGCTGCCAGGCGCCCCACCAAGCCACCGGCGAACGCTTCTCCCTCCTGCCGGAGATGACCACCTCCGCCGCCTTGCCCACGCCACGCAGGCCGGGCGTGCCGCGCATCCCCTTGACATTGGCCTCGACCCACTCGGGGTGACGCAACACGTCGAGCTGCGCCTGCCTCAAGGCCTCGATCTTCGAGAGCTTCTTCTCCCACAGGTGGTGATAGAAGCGCTCCATCAGGACCGCTGTCGCCGCGTCGTGGACGCTCCACAGAGATGACACCACCGAACGGCACCCCGCCACCGCGAAGGCCCTTTGGAGGCCGAGCATGCCCTCGCCGGCGGCCTCCTTGCCCAGCCCCGTTTGGCAAGCCGAGAGGACCGCCAGCTCCATCCCCGACATGTCCAACTCGGCGATCTCCAGCGCCGTCAGGATCCCATCATCCTCCGGCGTCGGCCTGTTCGCGCCGGCGAGGACGAGGCCGGATAAAAGGCCGGGGTGGGAGCCGGTGAGCGTCTCTCGCCCCATCAGGCCGAGCGGCCTCTTCCCGCCTCCGTCGAGGGCGGACTTCATCGTCGGCGGCGCGAAGAACCCGTGCGTGGCGAGGTGGGCGAAGCGGGCCCTCGGCAGCGCCTCGCGGAGCGCGGCCCTGGTTGCCTTCGCCCCGGAGAGGGCCAGGCAGGCGCCCTTGAACGCACCCCCGAAGCGGGCCGTGACGGCGTCCGCCTCCCGGCCCGTGGCGGCCAGCTCCTGCCACGCGCCCCCCCTGTCCCCGAAGTCCACGCCGCCCAGCGTCAGGAGGGAGCGCCCGCCCCTGGCCGGCAGGAGCAGGCGCGGCAGCACCTGCGGGACGGGGAGGACGGCCAGGGGCACCTCCTCCAGCAGGAACTTCCCCGGCTTCGACCCCGGCAGCGCCGCGAACGGCAGCCCCGACAGCGCCCCGTCAGGCGAGATCAGGACGGTCGTGGCACCACCGAGGTGCGCCTCCAGGGGCGCCCACACCGCCTCGCGCAGCCGGGCCGGGGCCGGGCCGGGCCCGCGGCCCTTCTCCAGTGCCTCCCGCCAGGTGGTGATGTCGGCTTCGATATGCGCCAGCGGCCCGAGGCCGACGCGGACCGTGGGGGCGTCGGCACGCACCACCCAGGCCGACAGCCGGCGCTGCCACGCCTGGCCCTCCTGCGGCCTGGCGGGATCGACCCCGTGGTAGGCGAGCAGGTCAACGAGGACGACCCCCGGCGGCAGCGAGGCCCGGAACCGTTCACTCGACGGCGCCCTGCGGGAGGCGCGGAACGGCTCGCTCAGCTCGCCGAGGCGGGCCTCCTTCTCCTCCTTGAGGCGCGACAGCTCCTCCGCGCGTTCCCGCGAGGCCGCGTCGGTGCGTGCCACCAGCAGGGCCAGAGAGCGGGTGACATCGAGCAACTCCCGGGAGAGGGCCCGAGTCGTCGGATCCGCCTCGGCCTGGAGGAAGAGGCGCCGCGCCTGCTGGGCCGCGAACGACGCCCCCTTCCAGGACAGGACGTGTCCGTGGCTGAAGGAGGCGGCCTCGTCGGGGGTGCCCAGGCGGGCACTGAGATGATGGCGCAGAGCGGCCGCGGCGGCGAGCTGCTGACGCTCCGACTGGACGGAGGCTTCGAGGGCGAGGCGCCGGCGGGTGAATGCCAGCGCCTGCTCTTGCAGCACCAGGGCCGCGCCGGGGCGCCCCATCCGTGAGTACAGCTCGGCGAGGTTGTGGAGGCCGGTGGCGTAGTCGGGGTGCCCCTCGCCGACGGCATCCCTGGTGCCCGCGAGGGACCTCCGGAACAGAGCGATGGCCTCCCCGTGTCGGCCCCACTCCCGGTGGAGCAAGGCCAGGTTGTGGAGGGCCATCGCGTGGTCCGGGTGCCGCTCCCCCTGCGCCTCCTTGATGATTGCCAGCGCCTCCGTGTACAGGGCCAGGGCGTCCTCATGGCGTCCGGCGGCCCGGTGCAGCCCGGCGATGTGGTTGAGGGTGAGGGCGTAATGCGGGTGCCTCACCCCGAGGGCTGCCTTCTTCAGAGCAAGGGACTTTATCAGCAGGGGCAGGGCGGCCTCCCGGCCCCCCGTCCTCTCGTACAGCAGGGCCAGGCTGTCCAGGGTCGCCGCGTGGGCCGCCTGCCCCTCCCCCGGCGCCCCCTCATGGATCTTCAACGCCTGCCGGAACAGTGGCTCGGCGCGTCCATAGTCCCCCATCGCGCTGTGCACGAAGGCCAGGTTGTGCAGGGCGGTGGCGTAGGAAGCGTGCCGCTCCCCGAGCGTCCCCTTGATGAGCACGCGGGCCTTCTCGTACAAGTGCAGGGCGGCCCTGTTGTCCCCCATGTCCTGGAGCAGCGCGGCGAGGTTGTTCAGGCTGTTGGCGTACATGGCGTGCCGTTCGCCGAGGACCTCCTTGCGGATGGCGAGGGCCTGCTTGTACAGGGGCAGGGCCGCCGCGTAGTCCCCCCTGGCCTGATGCACGTCGGCGAGGTTGTGCAGGGCCGTGGCGTGGTCGGCGTTCTTGACCCCCAAAGCCCCCCTGGCGATCACCACGGCCCGCTCGGCGAGGGGGAGGGCTGTTTTGTGGTCCCCCAAGGCCAGATGTACCAGGGCCAGGCCGTTCAGGCTGGCGGCGTAGCCGGGGTGCCTCTCCCCTAACGCCGCCTTGCGGATAGACCGCGCCTGCTCGTACAGAGGCAGGGCCGAGCGGTGGTCTCCCTTGAGGTGATGGACGTGGGCCAGGGCGGCGAGGGCGTCGGCGTAGCCGGTGGCCCCCTCCCCCAACGCCTCCTTGCACAGCGCGGCCGCTCTCCTCCGGAGCGGGAGCGCGTGCCCGTACTCCCCCAGGGTCTCGTGCGTGGCGGCGAGGTTCTTCAGGCACCGTGCGTAATCGGGATGCCCTTCCCCGCGATGCCGCTCGAACAACGCCAGCGCCTGACGGTAGTGGGCCAGGGCGCCCCTGTGGTCTCCGGCCTGGATGTGGAACGTCCCCAGGTTGTGGAAGCCGATGGCGTACCTCGGATCGTCGTCGCCGTAGGCGTTCTTCAGGATGGCAAGCGCCTGCGCGTGGAGGGGCAGGGCCTGCCGAATGTCGCCCGCTGCCCGGTGCATCTCGGCCAACCGAAGGAGGGCCCCCGCATAGTAAGGGTGGCTCTGGCCTTCGATCCGCGCGCGGGCCCGGAGGGCCGCCTTGGCCACGGTGAGGGCGGCCTCGTGTTCCCCGACCTCCTGGTGGATCCGCGCGAGTGCGCCCAGGCCGTCGGCGTAGAGGACGTGCCCCTCCCCGAGTGCCGCCTCGGCGATGGCCACGGCCTCCTTCGCCAGTGGGAGGGCCTTCGCCGGCTGCTTCCTCTCGTACAAGGCCATGGCCTGCGTTTGCAGCTTCGTCACCTTGCGCAGGGCCTCGCGCCGGGCGGCCGGCCATCTCGCCTGGGCCAGAACCTCCATCAGCTCCCGACACCCGTCCGCCGTCCTCCAGTGCCCGTCGCCGTGGAGCCGCCGCCGCGCCTCCAGCACCAACCGCCGGCATTCTTCCGCGCGGAGCCACTCGCCCCGGAGCTGCAGCGCCTCCCCCAGGCGGAAGGCAGTCTCCTCCGTGCGGCGGTGCGAGGGGCCGACGACGCGGAGCTCGATGGCCAGCGTCGTTTCGAGCGAGGCGAGGGCGTCGGCATGTCGGCCCGCCATCCACGCCTTCGCCCCCGCGTCGGCGAGGGAACGAGATTGGCGCAGCAACTTCGCCTGTTCCGGCGTCGGCCGCGCCGGCGCCGCGGCCCCCCACGCCGGCCCGGCCATCACCGCCGCCAGCAGCAACGCACGCATCGGACGACCCCCTCAACGCGCCTTCAACAGATACGCGATCAGGTCCGCCAGCGCCTGCCTGTCGATCTGCGCCTCCAGGCCGTCCGGCATCAGCGACTGGCCGGTGGACTCCACCGCCTCCACCTGCGTCCGCAGCACCGTGTCCTCGGCGCCCTCGCCCCGCCGCAGCGTGATCGACGCCGCCGTGTCCGCCTGGATGATGCCGGTGAACGAGGTGCCGCGCTTCGTCCGCACCTGATAGGCGAGGTAACGCGGATCGACCTCGCGTGACGGGTCGAGGATGTCGATGAGGAGCTGGTCCGCCGTCTTGTTGCGCAGGGCGGCGAGGAGGTCGGCGCCCACCTGATGCCCCTTGCCGTCGAGGCGGTGGCACGCGGCGCAGTGCTTGCCGAACACCGCCGCGCCCTTCGTCGCGTCGCCCTTGAGGTCGAGGGCCGGCCTGTACGCCTCCACCACCTTGGCCCGCGCCGGCACGATGGCCGAGGCCAGGACCTTCGCGGCGCGTTTGCGGAGCGCGGCGTCGGGGAGGCGGCGGAGCTGGGCCAGACGCGCCGGCTCGATCTGCACGGGGAGAACGGCCTTCTTCTCCAGCGCGGCGATGAGGGCGGCCAGCCGCGCCGGGCGGGCGAACAGGGCCTCGGTGATCTCGCGGCGCAGGCCCGGCCCGGCGGCGGCCCACGCCGCGAGGAGGAGGCCCGGCACTTTCGGCGAGGGCTGGGCCGACAACGCCTGCGCCGCCGCGAGCTGCACCTCCGGCGGCGACGTGGGCGCGAGCAGGTCCGGGGCGATCTTCTCCAGCGCGGCGAACGGCCCACGGCCCAGCAGGGCCACGGCGGCGGCGCGGGCGGCGGGTGGCTTCTTCTCGTCGATGGCGGAGGCCGCGGCCCTGTCGAGCAGGGCGCGGGCGGCCTTCGCGGCCGGCCTGTCCCACAGGGCGGCCAGGGAGGCGCCGGACTGGCCGAGGCCCCGGCCCAGGCCGTCCAGGACGGCGGCGGAGCCCTCGTCGAGGGACGCCAGGACGGCGGCGATCTCGTCCTCGTTGCCGCCGGCGCCGATCAGCGTGGCCAGGCGCGGGCGCAGGGACGGCGACGCGACGCGGAAGAGGGCGAGGGCGCGGCCCTTGGCCGACGACAGGATGGCCGACTCCGTCCAGGTGTCGTTGTCGGCGCGGGCGGCCAACTTGCCGAGGGCCTCCGTGGCCCTGTCGCCCTTCATGTCCCCGAGGCGGGCGGCGACGGCGAAGCGGACGCGGGGATCGGGGTCGTCGGCCAGTGACAGCGGGATGTCCTTCGTGGCGAGGCGGACGGCCACCTCGCGGACGCCGGGGTGGGGGGCGTCCAGCCCGCCCGGCTCGATGCCGTGGCGATGCAGGACCGCCAGGGCCATCACGCGCCCGGCGGGCGAGCCGCTCTTCACCACCTCGCGCAGGGCGTCGGCGGGGGCGGCGCGGCCCTTGAGCTGGAGCAGGAGGCGGGCCGCCGTGTCGCGCCACCAGGCGTTGGGGTGGTCGATGTGCTTGACGAGGTCGGAATCGCCCATGCGGATGCGTGGCGGCCTCGTGCCCTCCCTGGCCGTGGTGACGCGCCAGATGCGGCCCTTGCCCTGGCTCTTGAGGATGACGCGCTTCTTGATGTCGTCGGGGAGGGACAGGGGCGTCTCGATCACCTCGCGGTAGAAGTCGAGGACGTAGATGGCGCCGTCCGGCCCGAGGGTGAGGGCGACGGGGCGGAACCAGTTGTCGGCCGAGGTCAGGAACTCCGCCTTCTCGTCGCCGCGGCGGGCGACGAAGGTGGCGCCCTTCGGCGTCAGCGTGTCGCGGAGGATGGCGTTGTTGGCCGGGTCGCAGATGAAGACGCTGCCGCGGTACTCCTTCGGGAACAGGTCGGCGGCGTAGTAGAGGGGGCTGCACGTGGACGTGGCGTAGCCTCCGGGGAACAGCTCCGTCGGGGGGTAACCCGCGGCCTTGGAGGAGCCGGCGCGGCGGGTGGTGCGTTCGAGGCGCCAGGCCTCGAAGGGGCTGGTGCGGAAGACCTTGCAGGCGGCGCCGTGCTCGGGGATGTCGAGGGTGACGGCGCCGGGGGCGAAGTGCGGGTTGCGGCGGAGGTCCTCGTCGTGGAGGATGATGTGCCGCAGGTGCTGGCTGTTGGTGGCGGTGAACCAGCGGCCGAACTCGTCGCGGGTGAGGCCGAACTGGCCGCCGCCGGAGGTGGGCTGGAGGGAGCCGGGGCGGTCGGGGTCGAAGCGGAGGCCGCGGCCACGCAGCTCGACGGGTCCCCAGGCGGGGAGGCCGGGGCAGGTGATGGAGCCGCCTGCGCCGCCGGCGCAGGCGTGGACCAGGCCGTCGGTGCCGAGGGTGAAGCCGCTGAGCATCTGCTGGATGTTGGCGGTGTGGAAGCCGGTGTAGAGGACGTGACGCTTGCCGGCCTTCGCGTCGTCGGTGCCCTCGATGAAGAGGAGGTCGGGGGCG
Source organism: uncultured Alcaligenaceae bacterium (assembly GCA_964630925.1). Taxonomy (GTDB): domain Bacteria; phylum Planctomycetota; class Planctomycetia; order Gemmatales; family Gemmataceae; genus RGDT01. The sequence continues at coordinate 4,609 of CAZVZK010000194.1, read as the reverse complement.
TTGGCGACGAGGAGGCCGTCGCGCCAGGGCATGACGGCGGTGGGGAGGCGGAGGCCGTCGGCCCAGACGGTGCTCTTCTCATAGACGCCGTCGCCGTCCGCGTCTTCGAGGAGGCGGATGCGTCCGGAGGTGACGACGCCGGTGCCGACGCCGCCGTTGGGGTAGCCGCGCATCTCGGCGACCCAGAGGCGGCCCTTCTCGTCGAAGGCCATCGCGACGGGGTCGGTCACGGCGGGCTCGGCGGCGACCAGCTCGGCGCGGAAGCCGGGCGGCAGTTTGAAGGAGAGGAGGGCCTTGTCGGGCGTGAGAGGGTCGCCGTTGGAGAGCGGCAGGGAGGACATGTGCGGGGCGGCGGCGAAGAGGCACGACGCGAGGAGGAGGGCGGGGAGGGTGCGGCACATGGGGTTGGCTCCGGCGAGCCGGGGGCGTGAGCCCCCGGGTGAGGACAAGTCGGACGGCGTGAGGGACTGGGGGCAATATAGGGAGCATGGGGCCCGTGAAGCCTCGCACACGGTGATCGACTTCCTCAGTCACGGCTATTCTGGTACGTACGCTGTCGTGGGATGGATCCGAGCCGGCGGAGGCGAGGTCATGGCCGTCAGGATCGAGGAGCTGGGGATCGGCCGGCTGAGCGTGCGGGAGCGGCTGGATCTGATCGATCAGATCTGGGACAGCCTGCCCGAAGCGGCCGCCCGTGATGAGGTGCCCGACTGGCACAAGGAGGTGCTGGCGGAGCGGCTCGCCGAAGCAGAGGCGAATCCCGGCGGCGGCGTGCCCTGGCGGGAGGCCCTGGCCGCGATCCGGTCCCGCCGGCCATGAGCCTGCTGTCGTCCTGCGGCCCCTGGCCAACGCCGATGTCCGGCAGATCCACGCCGAGATGGAAGTGCGGGCCGGTGGCCGCATGTGCGGGGTTGCTGGGCCCTCGACCTCGTCCTCGGCAAGTGACGCCCTCAGCCGGCGGCGACCTTCTGGCGCAGCAGATCCTCGAACCGCTCGCGCGGGAGGAGGCCCTTGAAGTCGAGATGGAAGCGTGCCGCGACGAGGTCGCCCGGTGTCACCTCGTCGTCGTCCGCGTAGGGCCGGTACATCAGCGATGTCCCGGTCGCCGCGTGGTCGAAGCGGACGGCTTTGGCGTCGGACCGCACGATGAACCCGAGGTCGAGCAGGACCTGCCGCAACACGCCGAACGTCGCCTGAGGCATGGGTGTCTCCTTGTTTCACACGCCCAGGGCGTGGTCGCGTAAACCGGCGAAGACGCGGATCGCCGCCGCGTCGAGGACCTGGCGCGGGTCGAGGTGGACGGTGACCCGTTTGCCGGCGGTGAACAGGCTGAAGCCGGGGAGGGCGGCGAAGTACCCCTGGACGTGGAGCCAGTACGCGCGGTCCTCGGATGCATCATACACGATGAGGATCACCGGGAGCGGCTGCGCCAGCCATCCGACGAGGGCGGTCCGCTCGATGCGGAAGGCGGCCCCTCCGCCGCGTGTCCACCGCAGACGCTCGGTGCCCTTGACCTGGAGGTAGATGTTGCCGCCCTCCAGCCGGCCCGCCGTGGTGAAGGTGAACAGGATGAGGTCGAGGCCGTAGTCGTTCTGGATGCGCTCGGTGGCGCCGTTGCCGAGGAGGGCGTGCCTCTCGACGTTGTTGACGGCGAGGCCGGCGAGGACGTGTTCGCGCGTCCGCAACTTGCCGCGGGGCGGGGGCATCTTCCTTTTCTTCGCCATGCCGTGGCTCCGTGCGGAGTGTCCGCGTGCGGGAGATGATAGAATCCCGGCAACGAGGGCAGCAAGAGGGGGCGCCATGACGGAGGGGGAGTGGCTGGCGTGTGTGGATATGCCCGCGATTGTGGCCGCTGCCAGGCCAACTACACGTAAACTGCGACTGTGGGCCTGTGCCTGCTGCGAGCTGGTGAACGACCTCTTCCGGTACGATAGCTTCCGTCAGGCCATCGACATCGCGTACCTCCACGCCGACGGCCTGGCGTCTGACTCGCTGCTGGGGGGCGTTCACCGCAGGGCGGCGGAGGGTTACCCGCACGACTTCCAGGACCTACCCCTGTCGGCTCAAGTGGTCCACTACAGAGTTCTTGAGGCTGTCTGCGCCGCGAGCTCGTCCTCGTCGGGGAGCCTGGGCTACACGGTCTGGTTTAACGTCGCCCTGGCGCTGGAGGGGAAGCGGCTGACGCAGATGCATGAGGGGGACTAGGGGCTCATGGCCGCCTGGGGTGAGGCCACCTCGTTGTACGACCACGACACCGAGATGTTCCTCCGCTGGGCGGACATCGACCCCCGCCCGGTGATCGCGTCCCTGGCCCGGTGCGTTTTCGGGAGCCCGTTCCGGCACACGGCCTCCACCTCGTTTCGTGTCTGGGACGACGCGCGGGGCGTCGCCGAAGCCGCCTACTCGGAGCGATCGCTGCCCTCAAATCAGCTCGACGCGGCACGTCTGGCGATCCTCGCGGACGCTCTGGAAGAGGCCGGATGCCTGGATGCTGAGCTGCTCGCCCATCTCCGCTCACCCGGCGCGCATGTGCGGGGTTGCTGGGCGTTGGATCTGGTTCTGGGCAGGGGGTGACGGGAAGTCGTTGACGGGGTAGCGGGCGGGGTCAGATGGAGGCGTCCGGGGAGGGTTTCCGATGCAGGCCGGCGACGAGCGGCGCGAGGCGATCACGACGCGGCCACGGCAGGCGCCGGCTGACGCGATCACGAAGGGGCCGGTGCCCGTCCGGGAGGAGGGGGACGAGGCGGTGCGGGGGCGGGGCGATGACGCGCCGGGCCGGCCGCCCTCGCTGCGGGCGCTGCTGTGGTCCGGGGCGGCGACGTGCGCGGCTGCCGTCGCGGGGTACTTCTCCGGGCGGAGCCTGGGATGGCCAGGGGCGTGGGGGCCGCCGGACAGCGTCCTCCCCCTGTCGGCCATCCTGGCGTTCGTGCTGGCGGTGTCGGCGCTGGGCTACGGGCTGCTGGACGAGAAGGTCGGCCACTACCCCGGCATGGCGCTCGTGGCCTATGTGGTGTCAACTTCCATCGGGGATCCCTTCTTCCGGGCGCACGACCCGGCGTCGGGCGTCGTCGCCTTCATCTGGCTGGCCTTGCCCGTGGCCGGGGGCGTGCTGTTGCCGCCGCGTGGGCACTGGTGCGCCGGGGTGGGGTGCTGGGTGATCCTGTTCGCGGGTGTGGCGGCGACCGCTTACAACGTTATCCACGGGATCTCGCAGTTCGGGCTGTTCTCCACGCGGTATTACTGACGGCGGCGTGGGGGCCGGCGTGCGGTTGTTGCGGGCGTCGTGTTTGCGGCGTGGGGTGTTGTTCGACGTAGAGGCTCCCGGCCTGGCGGCCTCCCGTCGTGTGACGCCGAGGAATCTCCTTGACGGGAGGCCGCGCGTGCAGTGAGATGGCAGCGCGGCGAGGGGCATTCAGATGGGACGGCCCGGAGGTTCCAGGAGCTTGACTGCTACCGAGTTGGAGCTGCTTGCCTGCTTCGGGGTCGAGCCGCAGTTACTCGATGCCCATGTGCCGTGGTGTTACAACGAGGCCACTTACTTGGTCGAGGTGGACGGCTTGTCAGTGACGTTCGTCGTGGCCCCGGGCTACCGGGACGTGGAGCTCGGAGTTCGCCGTGGCGAACAGCGGTTGTTGGGGCTCAAAGCGGGCGGCGTTCGCGACGTGAGGGTCCTCGACGAGCCGGGTGTGGACGCCGTCGAGGTGCTTATCGCCGAGGGGTCGTGGCTGCGGCTGCAACTGAGGCCCTCGTTCGAGGTCACGCAGGGTTTTGAACTGTAGATGTCCAACCTTCCGCCCCGGTCACACACCCCTGGCCCGCTCGGCGGCGTCGCCGACCGCCCGGCGGGTCAGGTCGTTGATGTCTGGCCGCCGTCGGGCGTCCGTCCTGGTGATCGGGGCGCAGGCCGAGGAGTATCGTTCGTGGCGGCTTGGGGTGCGCCGGCGGCCGTGTCCGTGCATGCGGCGTCGTGGCTGTACGAGGGCGACCTCGACGCGCTGGGGTATGCTGGGGTCGAGGCGCTGCGGGCGACGGGGTATGTGACACGCTCCCTTGGATCTTAGGGGGGGGGAGACGCCCCCAGACGCCCGTTGCCGCTGTACGATGCAGACACGGCACGCTTACGCCGTGCCGCTCGCCTCGACCCCAAGTGCCTTTGGGCGTGGGCGCCCGCCGAAGGCCGGCGTGTCTTCTGCCATCTTGAAGTGGTGAGCGGGGCGGGGCGTGGAACACGATGTCATCGCCGCCCGGTTGGGGTGTTGGCGCGGTGTCTCGTCGTGGGTGTTTGTGGTGGGGGAGGTCTGGGCACGGGGACCGAAGAGATGGGGAGGAGTTCCGGGCGAGGACTCCCTCCATCCAGTATTGGAGGTCTGCCTACCGAATATCAAGGGGTGGGGCGCCTCTCTCAGGCCGCCCGTCAGGGGGCCGTGCGCGGAGTGAGCATGTGAGCGGGTGAGCATGTGACGCTGCACTCGCTGACGATCCGTGACTGCATGCGTCTGTTGATGCCGAGTCACATGCTCAACGGGGTGAGCAAGTGAGCATCTGAACCCGCCGAGGAATTTGCATTTCAGTCCCTCATGCCGCTGCGCGGCACCCGGAATGATGAAAA
>CAZVZK010000193.1:0-17067 GCA_964630925.1 uncultured Alcaligenaceae bacterium | reverse complement strand
CCCCAGGCCATGCAGCTTCTCGACCTGCCCCCACTTGAATAAGTCGATGGCCCTTGGCCGGGGCCCGCTCCTTGGCCTTGCATCCGCCGGACGGCATGGTATTCCCTCACCGAACTTAACGGGGGGGACGGTCCATGAACAGGCGACGTTGGCTCGTCGGCGCGGGGTGCCTGGCTGGCGCGATGCTCGGCGAGTGGCGGGCGTCGGCGCGGCAGGCGATGGAGGCGGCCGGCGTCAAGACGCTCGAGTACTGGACCGGCGTCGCCGGCGTCCTCGGGCGGGATGAGTTCTTCGCCGCCTACCACAAGTTCGATCAGACCCCAGCCGACCTGGCCGCGGCGCAGATGCGCGAGATCGACGGCCTGCCGCGCGAGGGCGTGGACGCCGACCTCCTCGCCTTCGTCGCCCGCCTCGGCAAGCTCCGCGAGACGCTCGCCGAGGCCGGCAAGGAGTCGCGGTGGTATCACGGCGTCCTGTGGCGCACGCCGAAGAAGGTGGTGGAGGCGCGGCAGGAGGCGGACGCGGCCCGCGAGGCGCTCAAGAAGCTGCGTGTCGCCCTGGCAAAGCGCTACAACGTCGCCTTCCCGGAGTGCCCGTTCCCCGCGTGGTGAGCCGGCCGGTCACGCGCCGCCGGCGGCCCGGAGGGAGATCGGCTTCTCGCCGATCTTCTGGGTGGTGATGACGAGAGTGCCGTCGCCGCCGATGACCACCGCCGGCTTGTCGTCCTCCGTCTTGATGCGGGCGAGGATCGCGTCGAGGATCTTGCCCAGCGGCGCCTTCATCTTCGGCAGCTCCTTCTCGAAGAGGCGCGCGTTGAGGATGTCATTCACACCGCGGACGGCGAAAGCCTCCTCGTAGACATCGATCTGGATCCTGTGCTTCTGTCGCAGCATCTCCAGCACCTCCCCGAGCGTCGCCTTGGGGTCGTCGATTCCGGGGAAATCCACCACGGCCTTGAGCCTGGCCGTGGCGTCCGACCGGCGGGCCTTCAGGACCGGGGGCGGCGTCGGCGTGATGCGGCGGGCGCGGAGGTCCTCCTCCGTGGTGATCTGGATCGTCGCGCCGACGACGGCGATGACGGCACCCACCTTCAGGCGGGCGATCACCTTGCGGAGGACGCGGTCGAGCGAGGCGTTCATCGGCGGGAGGACGCCCACCTTGACATCCCCCGGCTTGTCGAGGCCGGCCTTGGCGAAGGCGGCGGCCCGGATCTCGACGTTGACCGCGTAGCGCTTCTTGATCAGCTCCAGCACGTCGGCGACGGCCGCCACGGGGTCATCGACCCCGGTGAAGGTGATCGTCGAGGCGAGGCGCTCCTTGGCCTGCGCGGCGCTGGTGGGTAATTTGGGCTGGGCAAGGGCGGCCCCGGCGAGCAGCGCGAGGGCGAGCGGTGGAATGAGCGGGCGGATCATGGCGGGCCTCGTTCGTGTGGGGCGGGCTGTGGCCGCCTCCTTTCTATCGGATCGGCCACGAGTCGGCACGCCGGCCGCACTTCCTCTTCCCCCACGCCGGCCCGGCGGCGTATCGTCTCGGCGCACCTCGGCTCGACCCCACCCCATCCTCGAACGAGGTACGCACATGAATCCGAGGCTCATCGCCGCCGTGGCCGTCTGCGTCCTGCTCGCCGCCGGCGTCGCCGTCTACGCCATGCCGCCGGGACTATTCTCGCCGCCCGTCCGGCAGCCGGCGAAGTCCGCCTGGCGCGTCGGGCCGCAGGACGTGAAGCTCACCGTCGTCACCGACCCGAAGCTGAAGGCGCCGCGCCTGTTGATCCCCCGCTCGCTGCTGGTGACCACGACGCCCGAGCCGAAGCGTGTGGGGGCGGCCGGCCGCATCCCCGCCGTCATGGCGGGGCTGGCGCTGTCGTCGGCGCTGGTCGTCGGCGGGCTGTGGCTCGCCGGCAAGGGCGGCCGCCGCACCAGGGCCGCGGCGCTCGTCCTGGGCGTCCTCGCCGTGATCGGTGCCGGGACGGCATGGGCGGACATCCCTGCCCCGTGGTGGCAGCCGCGTCCGCCGCGGCCTGGCCCGCCGTTCATGCCCCCGGTGGAGAAGCCAGAGGCCCCGCCCGCGCTCAAGCTGCCTGCCAACGTCACTTTACCCGCCGACATTCAGATCGAGGTCGTCGATGCCGGCGAGGGCCTCCGCCTCGCCATTCCGGGCGCGGCCAGGCCCGCCGCCCCCCTCGGCACGCCGGGGCGCTGAGCCATGTCCGCCGCCGCACTCCCACGCACGGCGGAGGACGCCCCCGCGCCGCCCGCCGTCGGCCTCGCCGCCCTGGCGGTGACGGCGGGGCTGGCGTTGATCGCCTGCCTCGCGCCGCTGCGGGCGTCCATCGTCGCGGTCTTCCTCTTCGCCGGGCCGCACAACTGGCTGGAGGCCCGCTACTTCCTGTCGCGTCTGCCCGCCCGGGCCGGCAGGCTGCGGGGCTACTTCACGCTGGCGTTCGCCGGCATCGTCGGCCTCTCGGCGGCGTTCCTCGTGCTGATCGCCGGCCCCGGGGTGTGGTGCCTCGACGGCGAGGCGTGGGCGGTGGTGCACGGCATCGTGCAGACGGCGCTCATCCTGTGGGTCGCCCTCCTCGCCCACATGCGCGGCCACACCAACCCGCGCCGCGATCGGGGCTGGGTGTGGCCGGCGGCGCTGCTGCTCGTCGCCTTCGCGTGGGCGTTCCCGTCTTTGTGGTCGGCCGCCCTGGTCTACACGCACCCTCTCCTAGCGCTCTGGCTCCTCGGCCGCGAGCTGCAGCGAAGCCGGCCGGAGCTGCTGCCCGCGCTGCGCCTCGTCCTGATGTCGCTGCCGGCGTTACTCGCCCTGCTCTGGTGGCGACACTCCGGCGGTCCAGAGATGAGCCCCGGCGACCTCCTCGGCATGAGGATCGCCGACCACGCGGGGGCCGGCGTCCTGCCCGGCGTGTCGGCGGCGTTCCTCGTGTCCGCCCACGCCTTCCTGGAGATGCTGCACTACGCCGTCTGGGTCTTCGCCATGCCTCTCGTCGGCCTGAAGTCGCCGCCCTGGAGCCTGGACGGCGTCCCGCTGACGTGGCGCGGCCCGCGGTGGCGCTGGATCCTGGCCGGGCTCCTTCTCGCCGGCCTCTTCCTGATGCTCGTCCTCTGGGCCGGCTTCCTCATCGACTACCCGGCGGCGCGGTCGGTGTACTTCGCCGTCGCCATCGTCCACGTCCTGGCCGAGTTCCCCTTCCTCATCCGCTCCCTTTGAGGCGCACGCGATGGACGACCTCCGGGGCTGGGCCTTCCTGCCTCTCGGCTACCTGTTGACGGTCCTGATCGAGCTGCCGGTGCTGCTCGTCGGCCTGCAATCACGCCACGGCATGACGCGCCGCCTCCTCGCCGGCCTGTGGCTGACCGCCTGCACCTACCCCGTCGTCATCCTCGTCCTGCCCGCGTTCGCGGACGCGGCCACGCAGCGGACGGCGTACCTGCTGCTCGCGGAGACGTTCGCCCCGGCCGCCGAGTGCGCCCTGTTCTGGGCCGCCTGCGTGCGCGACGACCCGGAGGCGCGGCCCGGCCTGTGGCGCGACATGCTGACGATTACGCTGGCGAACGTGCTGTCGTTCGCCGTGGGCGAGACGCTGATCCGGCTCGGCCTGCTGGGTTGAGGCTTCACGATCCGGGGCGCGCGTCCTTCGCCTCTAGGGCACGCAGGTAGTCGCTGACCGACTTCGCCGCCGTGACGAAATCCGACGGGATCATCAGCACCGTGGTGCTGTTGTTCTCCGCGCCGACCTCCGACACCATCTGCATCCGCCGCAGCTCGACCGCCACGGGGTTGTCCGCCATCTCCCTGGCCGCCGCCGCCAGCTTCTTCGACGCCTCCAGCTCGGCCTCGGCCTTGATGATCCGCGCCCGCTTCTCGCGGATGGCCTGGGCCTGCATGGCCATCACCTCCTGCATGGCCTCGGGCAATTCCACGTCCTTCATCTCGAAGCGCTCGACCTCCACCCCCCACGCGCCCGCCGAGCCGGCGATGTTGTCGCGCAGGAGCCCGTTGATCTTGTCACGCTCCTGCAGCACCTCGTCGAGGTCGTGCCGGCCGATGGAGTTGCGCAGGCTCGTCAGCGCCAGCTGGTAGATGGCCGCCCCGGCGTCGGCGACCGCGATGACGGACCTGGCCGCATCGACGACCTTGTACCACAGCACGGCGTTGAGCTTCACCGTGACGCTGTCGCGGGTGATGGTCTCCTGCTGCTCGGCGGACACCGTCCGCGTGCGGATGTCGATGGTGACCGAACGGTCGATCCCCAGCGGGAGGATCCAGTACAGGCCCGGCCCACGCAGGCCGACGTACCGGCCGAGGCGGAAGACGACCCCGCGTTGATACTCCTGGGCGATGCGCAGCCCCGTGAGCAGGATCAGGACGATCGCCCCGACGACGGTGAGGGCGATCTGGAGTGGTGTCATGTGGAGCCCCTGGGGTGTCGGGCGTGTCAGGCGATCACGCCGCGCAGGGCATTACACACGGCGCGTGGCGCCCTGTCAACGAGGCCCGCCTGCGGCGAGGCCCGTGGCGACATCCGGCCCCGGCCCTGGTAGGCTGAGAGGAGACCCTCGCCATCCGGACACACGCCATGAACACCGCACGCACCCACGCCAACATCCTCGAGCTGATCCGCCGCACGTCGGCCTTCCTCCCGCCCGACGTGTCCGAGGTCATCGACACCCACCGCGCCCTCGAGCAGGCCGGCAGCAAGGCCGACCTCGCCCTCTCGCTGGTGGCCCAGAATATCGCCCTCGCCAAGCGCAACTCCGCGCCCATCTGCCAGGACACCGGCACCATCACCTTCTACATCACCACGCCCGTCGGCTTCGACCAGATCGAGATGGAGAAGCTGTGCGAGGAGGCCGTCGCCGAGGCCACCGCCAAGGGCTACCTGCGGCAGAACAGCGTGGACAGCATCGACGGGCGCAACACCGGCAACAACCTCGGCCCCGGCTCGCCCGTCTTCCACTGGCACCAGCACCGCGCGGACACCACGGAGGTGCGTCTCATCCTCAAGGGGGGCGGCTGCGAGAACATGTCGGCGCAGTACTCCCTGCCGGCGACGCTCAACGGCAAGAAGTGGGACCGCGACCTGGAGGGCGTGCGCGGCTGCATCCTCGACGCGGTCTGGCAGGCCCAGGGCAAGGGCTGCGGCCCCGGCTTCCTCGGCGTGTGCATCGGCGGGGACCGCGCCACCGGCTACGAGGCGGCCAAGCACGAGCTGCTGCGCATGGTCGATGACACCAACCCCGACCCGCGCCTCGCCGCCCTGGAGGCCCGCATCATGGACGAGGCCAACAAGCTCGACATCGGGCCGATGGGCTTCGGCGGCAAGCTGACCGTGGGGTGCTGCAAGATCGGCGCACGCAACCGCCTGCCGGCGTCTTTCTTCGTCAGCGTGGCGTACATGTGCTGGGCGTACCGTCGGCGTGGCGTCGTCCTGGACGCCGAGGGCGACGTGCGGGAGTGGCTGTACCACGCCCCCGGCGAGTTCGACCGCGACTACTCGCAGGAGGGCGGCCTGCTCGACCTCGGCGTGAGCGGCAAGTCGGCCGTGCGCCTCACGACGCCGCTCCGGGAGGAGGACGTCCGCAAGCTGAAGGCGGGCGACATGGTCTTGTTGAGCGGCACCGTCTTCACGGGCCGCGACGAGGTCCACAAGTACCTCGACAAGGGCGGCGAGCTGCCGGTGATCCAGGGCGGGGTGATCTACCACTGCGGCCCTGTGGTGCTGAAGGAGGGCGGGGGCTGGCGCGTGGCGGCGGCGGGGCCGACGACGAGCATCCGCGAGGAGCCGTACCAGGCCGGCGTGATCGAGCGGTTCGGCGTGAAGGCGGTGATCGGCAAGGGCGGCATGGGGGCGAAGACGCTGGAGGCGTGCAGGAAGTTCGGGTGCGTGTACCTGCACGGCATCGGCGGGGCGGCCCAGATCTACGCGCGGTGCATCGAGGGGGTGGACGCGGTGTACCTGGAGCAGTTCGGCAGCCCCGAGGCGGTGTGGCAGCTCCGCGTCAAGGACTTCCCCGCCGTGGTGACGATGGACAGCCACGGACGCTCGCTGCACGCCGAGGTCAGCGAGGCGTCGAAGGGGCGGCTGGCGGGGGTCATGGCGTGACGGCGTCCCACTCCTTGATGGTGCGGTCGCGGCTCGCGGTCAGCATGCGCGTGCCGTCGCCGCTGAACCACGCCGACCGCACCTCGCCCGAATGCCCGCGGAGCGACAGCCGCTCCTCGCCCGTCGAAATCTCCCACACCTTCGCCTCGCCTGTCAACAGGCCGTCGCCGCACGTCGCCAGCAGCCGCTTGCCGTCCGGGCTGACGCACACGCTGTTCGCCGAGGGCGACGCCATCCGCCAGGTCCGCTCCGTCTTGCCCGTCTCCAGGTCCCACACCCGCACCTCGCCGGGCGGCAACTTGGTCTCGTCGAAGTCCCCGAAGTTTGACATGCGGATGCCTCCCGCCGCCGTCGCCGCCTTCTTCCCGTCGGGGCTGAAGCACACCCCGCGCACGAAGGCGCGATGGCCCTTGAGCGCGGCCACCTCCTTCCCCGTCTCCACCTCCCACACCACCGCCTCGCCCTGCGCGCCGCGCACGAAGTGCATGCGGCCGCCGCCCGCGATCACCCTCTTGCCGTCGGGGCTGAAGCAGACGCTCGCCACGTCCTGGAACCGGTCCTTGAAGACGTGCATTTGCTTGCCGGCCATCGCGTCCCAGATCCGGACGCTGTCCTGGTCGCCGCTCGCGATCCGCGTCCCATCGGGGCTGAAGACGGCGCACCCCACCGGCAGCGTCTCCCCCTCCAGCGCCAGGAGCTTCTCGCCCGTCGCCGCGTCGTACACCTCCAGCCAGCCCTTGCCCTCCCCCTTCGATCCGCCCGCCACGATCCGCTTCCCATCCGGACTGAACGCCGCCACGGCCGCGGTCTCCGTCACGAGGAGGGTCAGCAGCACCCGCCCCGTCTCCCGGCCGCGCACCCTCACCCGCCCGTCGTCGCCGCACCCGAGCACCCGCGTCCCGTCGGGGCTCAGGCAGACGCCCAGCTCCGCCTTGGCGTGCCCCTTGAACACCGCGAGCTCGCGGCCCGTCTCCGCCGACCAGCGCTTGATCAAACCACCCCCCCCGCAACCGAGGATGCGCCGACCATCGGGGGTGAAGCACACCCCGTTGCCGCTGTGGCCCAACCCCTTCAGCGTGAGTTTCTCCTGCAACGTCTCCGCGTCCCACACCTTCAGCGTGCCTTCCCGGCCGGCCGTCACCAGCCGCGTCCTATCGGGGCTCTCGGCCACGGCCTGGATGTAGGCGAGGTGGCCCTCGATCCGCCCCTTCTCCTCGCCGGTCCCCGCGTCCCACAGGCGCACCTCGCCGGCCCGGCCGGGCCTGCCGCTCGCGGTCATCACCTGCCGGCCATCGAGCCGGAAACAGGCCGCCGTCACGGAGTCGGGATGGCCCTTCAGCTCGTGCAGCACCTTGCCCGTCTCCGCGTCCCATACCAGGGCCGTCCGGTCGAAGCCTCCGGTCACGAGGCGTTTGCCGTCCGGGCTGCATGCGAGGTGCTGCATGCCTCCTGGATGCCCCTGGAACGTCCGCAGCTTCTTGCCCGTCGCCACCTCCCAGGCGATCCACTTGCCCACCCCTCGGCCGTCGCTCCAGGCGGTGTAGAGCGTCCGGCCGTCGGGGCTGAAGCACACTCCCCCTCCCGGCGCGTCGCCCTCCAGCTTGCGCAGCTCCTTCCCTGTCGCCGCGTCCCAGAGCCGCGCCGTCTTGTCGAAGCTGCCCGTGGCGATCCGATTGCCGTCCCGGCTCCAGGCCACGCTCCTCACGCCGTGGCGGTGCCCGTCGAGGGTGAGCAGCTCCCGGCCGGTGCGGGCGTCCCACACCTTCACCATCCGGTCGCTCCCGGCGCTGGCGATCCGCGAACCGTCGGGGCTGACGCACACCGCGTACACCTCGCCCTCGTGCCCCTTGAGGGCGAGCTCCTCCTGCCCGATGGCCACGTCCCACGCCTGGATCGTCCCCGACTCCGTGGCGCACAGCAGCCGCGTGCCATCGGGACTGAACGCTATCCCGTGGACCGCCACATGATGGCCGACGAGCGTGAGCCGCACTTTGCCCGAGGCCGCCTCGCGCACCAGGGCCACGCCTTCCAGCCCGCCGCTGGCGATGAGGGTGCCATCCGGGCTGAAGGCGACGCCGGCCACGCCCTTCGGGTGACCGGCGAAGGACGCTTTCTCCTGCCCCGTCCGGGCGTCCCACACCTTCACCTCGCCCGGCCGAGGCTTCCCCTTCGCCGCGGCCGTGCCGGCCGAGCTGACGATCCGCGCGCCGTCGGGACTGAAGGCGGCCCCGGTCACGGGCTGGCCGTGCCCCGTGAGGACGGCCTGTTCCTTGGCCGTCTCGGTGTCCCAGAGCCGGAGCGTGCGGTCGGCGTGGGCGGCGAGGACGCGCTTGCCGTCGGGGGAGAACCAGGCGAGGGTGGCGGGCGGCCCCTTGAACGCCCGCACCTCGTCCCCGGTGGCCGAGTCGCGCAGGAGGAACGTCCCATCCGGCCCGACGGCGAGCAACCGCTCGCCGTCGGGCGAGAGGCACCCCCTCACGCCGGGATACGACCGTATCTCCGTCCCCTTGGCGGCATCCCACAGCCTGAGCGACTTGTCCTCGCTCGCGGTGAGGACGCGCGTCCCAGCGCGGTTCATGCTCACGCCCACCACCGGGCCGGCGTGCCCTTTGAGGACGAGCCTCTTCCCCGTGTCCCGGACGATGGCCGACTTGTCGCGCCCCGTGCTGACGAATCGGCCGCCGGGACCGGCCGCGATGGCGAGGGCGGCCCCTTCGTGGCCGGGGTATTCCTCGGCGGGCAGGGCGTGGCGGAGGCACAGATTGCGGAGATGGATCGTCTCCCATCCGTCGAGCGACTCGGGAGCCATGCCGTTGATGCGCGTCATGGCGAGCGGCACGTTGCCGGCCTCCCACGCGGCGAGGACTTGCTCGACCTGGGTGCCGTGCCGCGCGTCCTTGGCGCGGCGCGCCTCCAATTTGGCCTCGGCCTCGCTGATCTTGAGTTTGCCCAGAGCGTCGTCGCGCTCCTTGACGCGCTTCTCTTCCTCCTTCTGAGCCTTGACCGCCTCCTTGCGCTGCTCCTCGGCGTGGATCAAGCCCCAAGCCGTCCCGCCCAGGCCGAGCAGCAGGGCCAACAGCACGAGGGACGCCGCCGTCACCAGGACGCGGTTACGGGCAACGAACTTGCCCGCGCGGTAGCCCCAGCTCGGCGGACGCGCCTCGACCGGCTCGTCGGCCAGATGGCGCCGGACGTCGTCGGCCAGGGCGCTGGCCGTCTCGTATCGCCTCTCGCGCGACTTCTCCAGGCACCTCATCACCACCCAGTCCAGCTCCGCCGCCAGGGCCGCGCCGCCGGCCCCGGCCCTCGACGACGGACGCGGCGGCTCCTCCTCCTGGATGATGCGCAACGCCTGCGCCAGGCCTGTCCTGCGGAACCGCTCCGGGTCGAAGGGCCGCTTGCCCGCCAGCAGCTCGTACAGCACCACGCCCAGCGCGTAGACGTCGGTCCTCGTGTCCACGTCCAGGCCGCCGGCCTGCTCGGGGGACATGTACTCCAGCGTGCCGATGACGCCTCCCGCCTGCGTCTGCCCGCCCAGGTCGCCCAGTTCGCCACCCGTCGCCTTGGCCACGCCGAAGTCGATGACCCGGGGCACCGCCTTGCCGTCGATCAACGAGACGAGGATGTTGGCGGGCTTGAGATCGCGGTGGACGATGCCCTTGGAATGGGCATGCTGGACCGCCTGGCAGATGGGGACGAACAGCTCCAGACGCTGCCGGGTTGTCAGACCCCTCTCCTCGCAGAACTTCGTGAGGGTCTGGCCCTGCACCAGCTCCATGACGAAGAACGGCTGGCCATGCGGCGTCAGGCCGCCGTCGAGCACGCGGGCGATGCCGGGATGGTCCATGAGGGCCAGCGCCTGCCGCTCCGCCTCGAAGCGGGCCAGCACGGCGGCGCTGTCCATGCCGGTCTTCACCAGCTTGAGGGCGACCTTGCGTTTGACCGGCTCGGTCTGGTCGGCGGTCCAGACCTCACCCATGCCCCCCTCGCCGAGCTTCTCCACCAGGACGTACCGACCTCCGATCACCACGCCGGGGCCGAGCGGGCCGCCGGACACGGTGGCACGGCCTGCGCCGTGATCGACGGTGCCGCCGTGATCGACCGTCGCGGTCGGGACATCGCCCGACGCCCGACCGGGCTTGGCGTCGTGGTCCAGCGTTTCCTCGCTCATGAATCCCCCACTTCCAATGGTTGCTTACGGTTGTGCTTCGCGCATCCCGATGGCCGGCGGTTGGATCCGCAGATCGACGAGTGTGGTCCCGAGCGGCGTGGCGACGAGCCGGAATCGCTGTGCTGGCGGTTTGGGAACGGGAACGTCTGCCGGGATCGGCTCTTCCACCCGCTTGCCGTTGCGCCAGTCCCAGACGGCCGCGTCGATCACCAGACGCGAACCGTCCGCGCTGAAGCGCCACCTCCGGACGCGGCCCGCCGTGTCCAACACCGGGCCGACGGTCTGCGTCGCCGGCTCGATCACTCGCAGCACTCCCTCGCCGAGCTTCACCGCGATCAGGCTCCCTGTCGGGTTGCACGAAATGCTCATGGAGTCGGCCCCCGGGAACGGAAAGACCCCCAGCGAACGCCCCTCCGGCACGGTCAGCACCTCGACCGAATAATCCTGCTTGCCGGGCACCGTTCCCTGGCCCACGGTGGTGTTGTGCTGGAACAGCAACCGCGTGCCGTCGCGCGAGAAGATCATGTGATCGATCCGGCCCTTGCCGACCTCGATCCGGCGGTAGTCCAGGGTGCGCAGATCGAGCAGTGTCACGATGGCCGGGTACTTGCCGGCCAGCCAACCCTCGGGGCCGACATTCGGGTCGAGGGCGCGCCGCCTCTCGTCCTCCGGTGCCAGCAGATCGCTGCCGGCCAGGAACCGGTCGTCGGGGCTGCGCAGTAAGCCAATGGTATTTTTTCTCGTGTCGAACGAACCGAGCAGTTTGCCGGTCTCGGTCTCCCAGACGTTCAGCACCCCGGCGGAGTCGTTCTGGATGAGGCGCGTTCCGTCGCGGGTCAGCCGCAGGGGGATGCTGACCAGTCGCCCCGGAAAGAGCAACCGGGTCGCCGGCGGGCCGATGTCCCATAGGAACGCCTCGACGTTCTCCGGGGCCGGGTCGCGGTCGAAGAGGACGCTGTGAATCGGCAGGGCGGCCAGGGTTCGACCATCGGGGCTGAGGAAGACGGCCTGCTGGATGTAGCCCGGCACCGGCAACGCCCCGCGCGTCTGCATCGTTCGCACGTCGAGGAAGCGCACAACTCCCTCGCCGCCGACGAGCAGGGTCTTGCCGTCGGGGCTGAAGCGCACCGAGAAGCCGGCTGCGCTGCCCTCGCCGGCACTGATCTTGTGCAGTTGTTGCCCCGTTCGCAGATCCCACAGGCGCACCTCCGGCCCCGTCTGCGGTAGGAAATGACTCGTGGCCAGATGGATGCCGTCGGCGCTGACGGCCAGGTCCATGAAGGGCGGGGCGACGACCTGCTCGATGGCCGTGCCGATGAGCCACGTCCGTTCGACCGTGCGTGTTTCGAGATCCCAGGTGCAAAGTTGCCGGCCCGAGGCCAGGATCAGTGTCCGCCCCGAGGGATGGAACCGCAGTTTCGGGTGATCGGCTCCCAGCGGCTCCCAGCGCGACGGCGGCACCTCCAGGGTGTAGCGCAACTTCCGCCCGGCGGCGTCCCACACGGTGACGACCGGGGTCGGCAGCTTCTGGGGATCTTCGCGATTCCAGTGGAACGAGGCCACGCTCCTGCCGTCTGGGCTGAAGTCGATCGAACGCACGTCGGCAGCGCCCAGTTCGACCCTGCCCGGCGCGTCGCCCGTGGTCAGATCCCACCAGCGCAGTTCGGCCGGTGGGCCGTTCCGTGCGGCCCGATCACCGGAGACCAGCAGGCGAGCGTCCGGGCTGATGGCCAGCGCCTTGACACCGCCGCGATGCCCGGCCAGCGTGTGCCGCACTCGGCGCGTCGCCACGTCCCAAACCAGCACGCCCTTCGTGCCGGCCGCAGCGAAGAGATCGCCCGTTGGGGTGAAGGCGGCCGCAGGCGGCGCGCCGCGCTCCTTCTGCAATGGCAACCGGGCCGACTCCAGCGGCGCGCCGAGGTCGTACATCTGCCCTGGATCGAAGGACGAACCGCCGATGGCGACCCGGCCGGTGTTGCGGCTGAAGGCCACGTTGCCAGCCGACATGGCGGTGAACTCGCGCACAATTTTTCCGCTGGGGATGTCCCAGAGGCCGGCCCGGACGGCATCGAGCAGGATACCCGCCCCGTTGTGGGAGAACTGCATCGACCGCGGGTACAGGGGCAGATCGCGGATGGCTGCGGTCAGCGCGCCGCCGGCGACCTCGCGAAATTCGATCACGCGATTGCTGCTGGCCACCGCCAGGGTCTTGCCGTTGGGGCTGAAGTCGAGCGCCACGACGCCCGCCGCCCCGAACGGGTGCTTCTGTTCGCCCAGCCCAGGGGCGGTGGGCTTGCTCTCGACCTTCCAGGTGGCGGTGTTCTGGAACGTCGTCGAATCCCACAGCCGGACGGCGTGATCGAAGCCGCCCGTGGCCAGGGTCTTGCCATCGGGGCTGAACGCGACGGCAGCGACCGGTTTGCCGTGGTCGCCGAGCAGGTGCGTCTGTTTGAACGTCGCCAGATCCCAGACGCGGGCCGTGCCGTCTCCCGAGCCAGTGACCGCGGTCTTGCCGTCGGGGCTAAACGCAAGGGCGGCCACGCGGTCGGTGTGACCTTCGAGCGAGCCGTGGTTCTTCCCGGCGGTGTCGAACAACTGGGCTGTCCCAGGCATCGGCGGCTGGGGGAGTCCCATCGGGTCGCCGCTGATGATGGCCACCGTGTTACTGTCGGGGCTGAAGACGACCCGCACCCCGCGGTCCCCCTGTCTGGGCAAGCGCGCCAGGGTGGTGCTCGAGGGAATCGCGAGCAGGCGGACGTCGCGGCTGGTGGCGACGGCCAGGATCTTGCCGTCGGGGCTGAGGGCGTTCGCGGTGCCGACCGTGCCGAAGGTGCCGATGCGTTGCCGCAGCGTGACCGCGACGGCGGCGTTCCAGGCCAGGTCGCGCTGTTCGACGGGACAAAAGCTCAGGTCGTAGAGCATGGCGTAGGCGGCCCAGGGACTGCGCTCGCGGATCAGGGCCGAGCGTTCGATCTGGCTGCCGAACAGGACCGCCTGGGAACGCCGCAGCTCCAGTTCGCGGGCGGCCCTCGCCTCGCTTTCGGTCTTTGCAAGTGCCGCGTTGTCATCGGCCAGGCGGCTCTTCTCACCGACGAGGGCTAAGGCGTCGTCGCGGGCCTGCCTGGCGACGACGGCTTGCCAGATCGCCAACCCTCCCCCGGCGATGAGGGAAAGCAGCACCAGTGCCGCCGCCGACACCAGCACGCGGTTGCGCGCCAGGAATTTCCCCAGCCGATAGCCCACGCTGGGAGGGCGGGCCTCCACCGGCTCGTCGGCGAGATGGCGTTGGAGGTCGGCGGCGAGGGCGCTGGCCGTCTCGTAGCGTCGCTCGCGCCTCTTCTCCAGGCTCTTCATCGCCACCCAATCCAATTCGCCGCGCAAGAGGGGGGCCAGAGCGGCGGGAGCCATACGCCGCATCCCCGCCAATGCCGGCAAGCGAGGATCGGCCGCGACCCGCGCCGAGGGCCGGGGCGGCTCCGTCTCCTGGATGAGGCGGAGGAACTCCAGCATCGACGCCGTCTTCACCAGCCGGCTGTCGAAGGGCCGAGTGCCGGCGAGCAACTCATAGAGGATGACGCCGAGGGAGTAAACATCGGCGCGGGTGTCGAGGTCGGTCCCGGCGGCCTGCTCGGGGGCCATGTATTCCAGGGTGCCGATCACGCCTCCGGCCTGGGTGCGGACGCCCTCCTCGGTGAGGTCGCCCGACATGGCCTTGGCGAGGCCGAAGTCGATGACCCGGGGCACGGCCTTGCCATCGACCATCGTCACGAGGATGTTGGCGGGCTTGAGATCGCGGTGGACGATGCCCTTGGAGTGGGCGTGCTGCACCGCCTGGCAGATGGGGACGAACAGCTCCAGACGCTGCCGGATCGTCAGGCGACGCTCCTCGCAGAACGTCATGAGGGTCTGGCCCTGCACCAGCTCCATGACGAAGAACGGCTGGCCATGCGGCGTCAGGCCGCCGTCGAGCACGCGGGCGATGCCGGGATGGTCCATGAGGGCCAGCGCCTGCCGCTCCGCCTCGAAGCGGGCCAGCACGGCGGCGCTGTCCATGCCGGTCTTCACCAGCTTGAGGGCGACCTTGCGTTTGACCGGCTCGGTCTGGTCGGCGGTCCAGACCTCACCCATGCCCCCCTCGCCGAGCTTCTCCACCAGGACGTACCGACCTCCGATCACCACGCCGGGGCCGAGCGGGCCGGCGCCGGCCGGCGCCCCCCTGGGCAGCGCGTAGTCACCGGTCGCGCCGAACGCCGGGTCGCCTCCCGCCGCCAGATCCGCCGTCGTGCCCGGACCGGACGCCTCGTGCCCCCGGAGGAGGGCCTCGACAGAGGCGCGGAGCCCTGGCCTGTCGGCACACGCCGCATCCAGGAAGGCGGTACGCTCCCCGGCCGGATGCGACAAGGCTTCGTGGAACAGCGTCTTTTCGTCCATGGGTGGCTCCGGCAGCGGATCATGGCCCCGTGCGTATGCCGACATCGCTTGAGGTGGGGCCGGGCCGACGATCCGTACGGCCCGTCGAGGAGACGGTTCGCGTCGTTCATGACCCGCCGGCTATCGCACGATATGGGGCAGGATAGGGGTCATCGGGGATGATGTCCTGGCTGGCCGCCGGGTGGCCGCGCGTCGTGGACTTCCCCGCCGTGGTGACGATGGGCGGCCACGGACGCTCGCCGCACGCTGATGAGCGAGGCGTCGAAGGGTCGGCTGGCGGGCGTGATCTGATTCACGCGAACAGCGCCGCCACCTGCACGGGCTGGCCGGGGACGGCGAGGGGGGCGACGGCGTCGCCTGCCGCGAACGTCTGCTGGTCGGCGTAGTCGCCCCCCTGGGGCGTGCGGAACACGAGCAGCCGCCGTGCGTTCACGTCCACCACCCAGTAGTCGGGGATGCCCGCGGCGGCGTAGAGCCTGCGTTTCTCTTCCGTGTCGAAGCGCAGGGACGAGTCGGCCACCTCGACGACGAGGGCGGCGGAGACAGGGTGCCCCGCGCCGGCAAGCCTGGCACCAGGGATGACGGCGAAGTCGGGCAGCGGGTCGGTGTGCAGGCCGAGGACGAGCGGCATCTGCACGCGGAAGCGCCAGCCGGCCCCGAACACCACCCGCAGGACCTCGTCGAGCGCCTCCAGGGCGAGGGCGTGTGGAGGATTCATCGGGCCGGCCTCCAGGATCACGCCGTCGATGAGGCACGCCCCGCGGCCCTCAAAGATCCCCATGTCGCCGAAGCGGTGGAACTCATCGCAGGTCCATCGGAGCGGGCGTGGCCCGGCCGGTGCGGCGGTAGGGGCAGGAAGGATTGGGGACATGGCCTCTCCTCGATGCAGGCCGGGGCATCATAGGCGGTCGGCGGAGTGGCTGTCCATGCCAGGAGGCCGCGGCTCAGCCGCCCGCGCCCCACAGGCGCGCCGCGGCCAGCATCGCCGCCTGCGGGTTGGTGCTGCGGGCCTCGACGGTCCTGTCGGCCGCCGTCAGCTTGGCGGCCCAGGCGCCTTCCGCCTCGCACACGAGCGCGACCTGCGTGCCCACCGGCAGGGCGGCGTAGGCCTCGCCCTTGGGGATCATGAGTTTGGCCTGCTCCTCGGCGCGCCTGGCGGCGCAGGTGGGGCAGCGGCTCTCCTTGAACTTGGCCAGCCGTTGCGCGCTGAAGCGGTCGCCGGCCAGCTCCTCGAACTCCCCGTCGCAGCCGCACAGCCGCTTGACGACCTTGACCCCGATGACCTTACTTTTCGGCGGCAGACTCATCTCACACCCGCGCTTCTCTGGGCGCAGACTATTCTATCAAACGCCCGGGCGGGCGGGCGGCTGATTCGTCCGGGCGGCGCCGGACGTGTCCTGGAACAGGCGAGCGGGCCCCGTGAGGGCCCGGGTGAAAGCGCGGGGCTCGACCCACCCCATCGCTTACATCTTCTCCGGCACCAGCGGCAGGTGGCCGCCGAGCATCAGGTCGAGCTGCTCGCAGGCGCGGCGCCAGCGGCGGCGGACGGTGCGCTCGTCCACCTGGATCAGCTCGGCGATCTCCTTCTGCCCCCAGCCGTGGTAGAACGTCAGGCTGAACACCTCGCGCTCGTCGGCCGGCAGTTTCTCGATGGCCTGGTGGAACGCCGTCCAGCGCTCGGCGTCCTCCGGGGCCTCGACCGACACCGCCAGCTCGCGGCGCGGCACGAGGTCGCCGCCGGAATTCTCGAGGTGGAGGTTGCTCTCGTGGTGCGTGCCCAGCCCCAGGGGGCCGTAATAATGCCGGGCCATGTCGAGCAGCTCGCGGCGCACCTGCTCGGCGGCGAGGCCGTAGAACGCCCGCATCGTCTCCGGCTTGATCTGCTTGAGGGCGCGCCAGAGGCGCAGGGCGGCCTTCTGTACGATGTCCTCGGCCTCCTCCCAGCGCTGCACGCCGGGGAAGCGGCGGAGCATGCGGCGTGCGATGCCCTGCATGCGCAGGCTGATCCGCGTGAACAGCTCGTTGCAGGCGGCCTTGTCGCCGTCGCGCATGCGCTCGACGAGGTGCATCATGAACGTCGTCGGCAGGTCCTCCGGCGGCCGCTCGGGCGTGAATTCCATCGAGGTGTCCCCCCGCATCTTCCGCTCGGCACGAGACGTGGCAACCTTCATCATATGCTCCCCACCGTCACCTGTCCGGCGAAGAATCTCGGCCGGGCGGGATGACGCCACTACCTTGTTACGCCGCACCCCGGCAGCCGTGACGCCGCCCACGCGGATTCGTGACCGGGATTAGCCGCAATACCGTCAAGAGACAACGCGGGTAGTCAATCCCAATCTGTTGCGGGATAAGG
>CAZVZK010000192.1:0-17548 GCA_964630925.1 uncultured Alcaligenaceae bacterium | reverse complement strand
AGGCGCCACGCCAAGCCCGTCGACGAGCCCTCCGTGCTGACTCCGCAGAGCTGCCGGCGCCCGATCCCCCTTGCCCAGTCCGCGCGATGCGGGGTATCATTCGGCCTCACCCGGCTCGAAGGGAGCGCCACGGATGGCCGACACCTCGCACGACGCCTACCTCCGCCGCGCCCACTTCCCCGAGCTGGACGGCCTGCGCGGGCTGTGCGCCCTGCTCGTCATCACCGTCCACCTCTACTCCCACAAGGCCGCCTGGGCGTGGCTGGCCGGCGACCGCGCCGTCACCCTGTTCTTCGCCCTCTCCGGCCTGCTCATCACCACGCTCGCCCTGCGCGAGGAGGGTCGCGACGGACGCCTCGCCCTGGGGCCGTTCTTCATCCGCCGGGCGTTCCGTCTGTTCCCGCTCTACTACTTCGTCCTCGCCGTCTACATCGCCTACGTCCTCGTCCTGGGCCGTGGCGACGCCGACCAGCAGGCGTCGCTCTCCGAGGCGCTGGCGTGGTACGCCCTCTACTTCCAGGAGGTGCCGTTCTTCGACCTCATCGTCCGGCAGCAGCGCGACCTCCCCTTCTTCCACTCCTGGTCGCTCGGCGTCGAGGAGAAGTTCTACCTCCTCTGGCCGCCCCTGGCGTTCGTCCTGTGGCGCTGCCGCCCCGCCCTGCGTCTGCGCGGTACCGTCGCCCTCGTCGCCGCCCTGACGCTCGGCCTGCCGATCCTGGCCTGGGTCGGCTTCCAGCAGTGGGCGCGGTACCTGTCCAGCTACCAGGCGATCCTCGCGGGCTGCTTGCTGGCCCAGTGGCTGCACGACGCCGACGCCTTCGAGCGCCTCGGCCGTCTGGCGCGGGGTTGGACGGCGTTCATCGCCCTGATCGCCCTGCACGCCCTCTCCTCCCTTCACGGCCTGATCTCCATCGTCGTGTCGGTGCTGTACCCGCTGGCGGCGCTGGTGGTCCTGGCCGGCCTCATGCGCGGCGAGGGCGCGTTGTCCGCGTTCTTCCGCTGGGGGCCGCTCGTGGCCGTCGGCAAGCTGTCGTACGGCGTCTACCTGGTGCATCTGCTGGCGATGGCGCTGGTCTACAAGGTGTTCGCCGTCGGCTCCTGGAGCGTGGTGGGGAGCGTGCTGGCTTACCTCGTGGTGGCGGGGGTGAGCGTGGCCGTCGCGGCGGTGCTGCACGTCGTCATCGAGGCGCCGATGATCCGGCTGGGGCGGTGGCTGGCGACGCCTGCGCCGCTTGAATCGCCCCGGCGAGGGGTTATCATGGAGGCGAGCCCACAGGAGGCGGCCGCCGCATGCTGAAACGGAAGTACCTGTTCCCGCGCGTCATCGAGATGAACTACCAGGCGGGCCGACGCATCGGCGTCAACGTCTACCTGATCGACGGCGGCTCCGAGTTCCTCCTCCTCGACATCGGCTACATCGAGGACGTGCCGCTGCTCGTCGAGCTGATCCGCGGCATGGGCTACGAGCTGTCGGCGTGCAAGATGATCGCGGCCACCCACGCCGACATCGATCACGTCCAGGGCGCGTCCAGGGCGCGCGACGTGTTCAAGACACGCATCGGCGCCCACCCCAAGGCCGTCGAGCCGTTGGAGACGGGCGACGGCGTGATGACCTACGCCACGATCAAGGCGCAGGGCATCGACATGCCGATGCCGCGTTGCAAGGTCGATGAGCGGCTCAACGAGGGCGACACCATCACGGTCGGCGACCTCCAGGTGCAGGTGTGGCACACGCCCGGCCACACCGAGGGCCAGCTCACGTTCAAGATGGGCGACCTGCTGTTCAGCGGGGACAACATCTACCAGGACTCGTGCGTCGGCGTCATCGACGCCCACCACGGGTCACGCATCGAGGACTTCATCACGTCGCTGGAGCGCATCCGCGACGACGACAGCGCCTACCTCCTCCCGAGCCACGGCCCGGCGTTCAAGCGCGACAACCGGATCATCCAGAAGGCCATCGACCGCCTGACGCAGTACCAGCACATGGCCGACTTCGGGACGTGCGCGTCGGACTGGCCGCTCCAGGACGAGTGGGAGCGCGACATCACCGAGGGGCGCCGGCCGGTGCGGTGAGTGCGTCCTGGGCACGTCTCGGTGGGAAGTGATAGCTGGCCGCCATTGTGTCTTGCCCCCGCCGGCCACACCACCCCGTGTCTACTTCCGCCCAACATCGGCCGCCGGGCCGACGGCCTCCCGCCAGGGGTGGGGAGACCGAGTGAGCTTGTGAGCGGGTGAGCAGGTGACTCGCGCACTCGCCGACGATCCGTGACTTGGTGCGTCGGTTGGCGTCAGAGTCACCTGCTCACTCGGGGCGGGAGTGAGCAGGTGACTCGCGGAAGTGGCCAGGTGACTCTGCCACCCCTCCTGCCCAAGCGTCTACCGCGGGCGGCGACCCGGCACCAGAAGGAGGACGGCGGGCCCGGGGCGGCCTGGCGAATCTCTTCAACCCGATTCAGTATGAGCAAAGCATCTCCCGCACGGGTGAATTCGCCATGCTATGGTTGCCGGTGAAGGCCGTTCAGCCGTGCATCCCGGCGCAGGAGACCCCCGTGGCCGTCATCGTCACCGCCAGCGTCACCGCACGCTGCCTGAAGCAGCACACCTGCTGTGCCTGCGGCTGCGTCTTCCGCTACGTCCTCGAACGCACCGCGTCGGCCTCGGGCGGGCCGGGCGAGGATCAGGCCTATCGCGCGACACGCAGCGTCACCGAGGCCCTCCTGTCCGGCACCGAGGAGCACGCGTGCCCGGGTTGCGGCGTCATCCAGCCCGACATGGCCGGCAAGAGCAAGGCCTTCTGGCACACGGCCTTCACCGCGATCACCGGCGTCCTCCTCCTGCTGATCGTCCTCCCGACGCTGACGGGGAAGATCCCCCTCGACCGCGCCGGCGAGGCCGCCGCGTGCGTCGCCGGCTTCGCCCTGCTCGGCCATCTCGTGGTGGCGCTCTGGAACCCCAACTGGAGCCTCGCCGGCAACCGCACGGAGAGCGAGGCCGAGATGCGGGCCGGCAAGGTGAGCGTCGAGAGGCCGGGCGGGCCGCTCGACCCCGCCGCCGTCCCGGCGAACCTGACTCTGGCGCACGCGCTGTGCATCCTGGCCATTCTGGCCGCGCCGCTGGGCTTCCTCGCGGCGCGGCTCGTCAGCGAGCTGAATCCCATGCCGCGGAACCCCGCGCTTGAGCCCGACGTGGTCGGGCCGGGCGACGCCGTGCAGATCCCCATCGAAGCCTCGATGCGCACCTACGGCGGCTACTGGGTCGCCACGGCCGTCGTCAAGGCGCTCAACGCAGACGAGCTGGGCATCACGCCGACGCTTATCGGCGGCAGCAAGACCGACAAGTGGGGGAGGGTCCTCCACGTGTCCGACGGCAAGGCCCCGTTCGAGCCGATCAAGCCGTGGGCGAAGGTCACCCTCCCGGATGACCCCAACCTCGGCGGGAAGACCCTGCGTCTGCGGGTGAGCCTGAACATCACCTACCCGACCGACGCGCGGCGCGGCGGGAACCACCCGGAGGCGTCCACCCTCGTCACCAGGGAGGTCGAGATCCATCTCGCCGACGCCGGGGCCGACCGCCTGTATAAACAAGCGTGGTACTACGGGGCCGGCCTCGGCCTGGCCGGCTGCGTCCTCGGCGGGCTGGCGCTCGCCGCCCTCGGACGGATGCTGCGAGCGCGGGCGACCCCGCCGCAGACGTTCATGCTGTAGCGAGGCGACATGTCGGGGATCACGGAGAAGCCGGGCCCCGACACCCCCCGCTGGCTGACGCCCGCCGTGATCGCCATCGTGGCGGCGACGTTCTTCTCGGACTTCGGCCACGAGATGGCCACCGCCGTCCTGCCGATGTACCTGGCCGCCCTCAGCCTCGGGCCGTTCGCCCTAGGCGTCATCGAGGGCATCGCCGACTTCGTGGTGAGCGCCGCCAAGTTGGCCGGCGGCTACCTCGGGCATCACACCCAAAACAAGCGGCACTGGGCGACGTTGGGTTATGTGATGACCGCCGTCGCCACGTCGGCCATCGCGCTGGCCGAGGGCGTGGCGGCCATCGTCACGCTGCGCTGCGTGGCGTGGATCGGGCGCGGCTTCCGCGGGCCGCTGCGCGACGCGCTGCTGGCCGACGCCGTGCCGGCGACGCACTACGGGCGGGCGTACGGGCTGGAGCGGGCCGGCGACATGCTCGGCGCGGTGGCCGGCCCGCTGGCGGCGCTGCTGCTCCTGGGCGTCGGATGGCACTTCCGCTCGGTCATCCTGTGGGCCTTCGTGCCGGGCCTTATCGCGGCGGCGATGATGTACTTCTTCGTGCGCGAGAAGGACGAGGGGCCGCGGACCGCCCCGCCGCCGCCGGTGACGGCGGCGCTTCCGGCGCGGTACTGGTGGTTCGTGGCCGGCGTGTTCCTGTTCGGCCTGGGCGACTTCTCGCGGACGTTCCTGATCTACCTGGTGGCCAAGGCGGCGGGGAGTGACGAGGGGCTGAAGGCGGCGGTGCTGACGCTGCCCATCGCCCTGTACGCCGGGCACAACCTGATCAGCGCCCTGGCGGCGTACCCCATCGGCTTCTACGGCGACCGCCGCTCGCGGCCCGGCGTGCTGGTGATGGGTTACGCCCTCGGCGTGCTGACCAACCTGTTGCTGGCCGTCGGCTCGGGCTCGCTGGTGATGCTGGCTTGCGCCGTGGCGATGTCGGGCGTGTACATCGCCATCGAGGAGACGCTGGAGAAGGCCGCGGTGGCGGAGCAGTTGCCGCGCGAGGCGCGGAGCCTGGGGTTCGGCGTCCTGGCGGCAGCGAATGCCGTCGGCGACATGGCGTCGAGCCTGTACGTGGGGTACCTGCTGCAGATCGGCCGTCCCGAGTGGGCGTTCGGCATCGCGGCGGGGCTCGGGGCGGCGGGCGTGCTGTGGCTGTCGGTATTGTTGGCGAATCGCCCCTTGTCTGGCGCCGCGGCGCGCGTACCATGATGGGTGCAAAGCCACCCCACCCTGCAATGGCGGGTACGTCGCCCACCGGCGACATCCCTAGCAGGCGGAGGGTGGCTGTTTTCGTTTTGGCATTCATGGGAAGAAGGCATACCACGAAATACACGGAAGACACGAAAGGAAGACAAACAAGAAAAGAGAGGCAGAAGAAGGCGGCCTGTCTTCCTGCTTGATGCCTGCTTTGATTCTTTGTCTTCCTTTCGTGTCTTCCGTGTATTTCGTGGTATGCCTTCTTCGCACCTCACCCCCAGCACGAGGGCCCGGACCATGCTCAAAAAGGCCGACCTGCTCAAGACGCCCATCCGCCACCTCGACATGACGAAGCTCGACGTGGTCCCCGTCGTCGATGCCATGCGCGACATGGCGTTCAGCGCCCGCGACCTCGCCCGCGCCGCCGACATCACCCACCGCATGGTCGCCGACAAGGACTGCGCCGTCATCCTGTGTCTCGCCGGGTCGCTCATCAGCGCCGGCCTCAAGAAGGTGTTCGCCGACTGCATCAAGCACAAGATGGTCGATGCCATCGTCAGCACGGGGGCGAACATCGTCGATCAGGACTTCTTCGAGGCGTTGGGCTTCAAGCACTACGTCGGCGAGGAGCGTCTGCGCTCCGGCATGCACGACGGCGAGCTGCGCGAGCTGGCCATCGACCGCATCTATGACACGCTCATCGACGAGGAGGAGCTGCGCGTCTGCGACGACGTGACGCGGCAGATCGCCGAGGACCTCGAGCCGCGGCCGCAGTCGTCGCGCGAGTTCATCAGGGCGATGGGCGAGTACCTGGAGCGCAACGGCTGCAAGACCGACGACAGCATCGTCTACGAGGCGTACAAGGCCGACGTGCCGATCTTCGTGCCGGCGTTCAGCGACTGCTCGGCGGGGTTCGGCCTGGTGGCGCACCAGCACGCGCGCGGCGACGGGCCGAAGGTGTCCATCGACAGCGCCAAGGACTTCTACGAGCTGACCCAGTTGAAGATCGCCAACCCGACGACGGGGCTGTTCATGGTGGGCGGCGGCGTGCCGAAGAACTTCGCGCAGGACATCGTGGTGGCCGCCGACATCCTGGGCAAGGAGGCGCCGATGCACAAGTACGCCGTGCAGGTGACGGTGGCCGACGTGCGCGACGGGGCGTTGTCGGGCAGCACCCTCAAGGAGGCGTCGAGCTGGGGCAAGGTGGATCTGGCCTACGAGCAGATGGTGTTCGCCGAGGCCACGCTGGCGGTGCCGCTGATCCTGGGCTACGCCTACCACAAGGGCGCGTGGAAGACGCGGACGCAGCGGCGGTGGGCTCGTCTGCTGGAGCCGGCGGCGGCGCGGGCGTAATCGCACCCTGTCTTCGGGTCAGGCGAGCGGGCCCCGTGAGGGCCCGAGTGATCGCATGCCCGCTGACTCGGGCCCCTCACGGGGCCCGCTCGCCTGAACGCCGCTTACGCGCCGGACGGCTTCGCGTCCGGCTCGGGCCGGCTGAGGATCGCGAAGACGACGAGCGGCACGAGGACGCCGGGGACGAAGATGCCGGCGAGCAGGGGGCCATCGTAACCGGGGCCGGGGATCGAGCTGAATGCGTCGCCGATGAGGCACCGCCAGACGGCGTAGAAGCCCAGGAGGCCCGCCCCGACCCCCGCCAGCAGGGAGATCACGGCCCGCGTCACGAACATCATCTCGCCGCCCTCCATCGGGTGTGCTGCCCCTAGAAACGGTAGCACCCTCCGGGTGCCAGGGCCGCCTATCGCCGCTCGAATTCGCGTGTGAGGGCGACGAGCGAACGCCGCACGTCCTCCAGCGTGCCCACGGCGACGAAGACACGGTAGCGGTACTCGCCCGCCGCGAGGCCCTTCGGGTCACGCACGCGGAAGACGCAGTTCCACTTCACCACCTTCTCGGCCTTGAAACGCCAGCGCCCGTACCCCGCCGCCTCGTACCCCTTCGAGGGCTGATCCGGCGAGAAGACGCCCATCGCGTGCCCGCCGGCCTCGGTGGCGAACACGACGGGCCGCGCCTGCTCGCCGGGGCCGTCGTCCAGCTTCTCCAACTTGCCCTCCGGCGTGAGTTTGAAGAAGCGCGAGAGCTCCGGCGGCATGTACCCCGTCAGCGCCTCGAACTGTCCGTACCCATGCCGCTCGCCCGCGGGGAGGTAGAACGTCACGTCATACTCGATCACGTTGGGGAGCGTTTTGTAGCCGATCCGCACGCGCTTCGTGACGAGGTGGTCCGACAGGATCGTCCGGTTGAGGGCGGGGCGGCCCGACGACTTCTCGCCCGGCGCGAGCCAGAAGGCCATGCGCGTCGTCGTCCGCAGCTCGGCCCCGTCGGCGTGCAGGCGGAGGAGATGGCTCGTGGATCTCGGCCCGGCCCCGTCGCGGCGTGAGCCGGCCTCGGTGGGGTTGAAGCACTCGGCCCAGAACTCTCCGGGCTTGCCACAGTCGAAGCTCGACGCCGACTGGAGCTGCCGGCCGTGGTCGTGGCTGTCGATGAACTCCTTGCCGTTCCAACTGAGCGAGTGGATCGCCCCGGCGAGGCGGCGCGTCGTCGTGATGACAATCTCCGACCCGCCGGCCCTCGCGCGGATGACGGCGTCGCCGGTCGGCGCGGGCGGTGGCCCGGCCGCCAGGGAAAGAAGGAGTATCATCATCGCTCACCCCACCGGAACGCCGACGCCAGCGCCAGGTGGTCAGAGGGCTGGCCCGCGCACGGCATCACCTCCGGCAGCGCCGCCGGCGGCTCCGGCTCGGCGATCAGCCCCGTTGTGTGCAGGAGGAAGTCGATCTGGCGGCCCCTGCCGTGCGACGCGAACGTCGCCGCCGGGGGGCACGAGGCGTGCGCGTTGGCGAAGCCCTTCGACTCGAACAGCGCCAGCACCTCGCTGCCCGTCGAGCGGTTGAAGTCGCCCGCCACGATCCAGCCGTCCGGCGGCGGCTTGGCCCCCCCGATGAAGCTCAAAAGCGCCTCCGCCTGCCGGTGCCCTGTCTGCGCCGCGGCCCGCGTGCTGGGGCTGTCCCACGTCAGATGCGTGTTCGCCGTGCCCAGGATGCGCCCGCCCGGCCCCTCGAAGAGATGCACCAGCGCCACGCGCCGGTCCTTGTCGGGATACTCCAGGCGGCGCTCGTCGATGGCCCGCCAGGCGCCCTCGCGCCAGAACGTCGCGCAGCCCTCGGACCGCCCGCCGCGCTTCTCCAACGTGCCACAGAAGCCCGGCAAGGCGGCCTCGATGGCGTCGAAGGCTTCGCCCTCCACCTCCTGAAGGAAGATCAGCCCCGCGCCGAGGCCGGCGACGTGCGCCGCCACGGCCGCCGTCCGCCGCTCCGGGTCGAGCACCTCCGGGGGGACGCGCGAGTAATCGCCACGGCCCAGGTGGCAGGTGGCCAGCACGTTGTAGGTCGCGGCGGTGAACATGTTGTTCCCCCAGGCCGTCAGGCCTGGGGCATGACGGCGATTCACCTCGGCAGGCCGGCCAGCGCCTTCCTCAGCGCCTCCTCGGTCAAGGGCGACACCGACGCGTGTAGCGTGCCGGCCCGCACCACGACCGCCGTCGGCGTCGCCGTGATCTTCCACGCCGACACCGCCGCCGGCAGCTCCGCGATGTCCAGCGTCATGAAGCGCACCGCCTCGTGGTCGCCCGCCACGCGTGCGAGCATCGGCAGCGTCATGCGGTCCGACGCGCTCCACGGCGACCAGCACAGCACCACCACCACGCCCTCGCGCAGGTCCTCCTCCAACGTCTCCTCGTCGATGGCCGGGAAGTCCGGGCCCTTCTTCGCCGGCTTCGCCTTACGCGGGGCCGACTCGTCCGGCTCGCGGAAGACCTCCTTCTGGGCGATCAGCCGGCCCTTGTACTGCCCCTCCAGCATCAGGTACAGGTCGGCCGCCTCCTCGGGGGTCTCGCAGTACTCACTCAGCTCGCCGTCCTCGCGGAGCTGGGTGGCCTGATCCTTCGTCAGGCCTGGCACCTCGGCGGAGTCGGGCGGCACGAACTCCACGACGAACAGGCTGCCGCTCGGGTAGATGCACAGGTCGGCCCACTCGTCCACTTCCTTGCCCGCCCTCAGGCGGCTGATGATCGATTGCCTCGCTGAGCTCATTGGCGCGCTCCTGCGTCCTGCGGGTGTGGGGCAACAGGCCGAAGGCTCCCCCACGACGATGTGGCGACCTCCCACCTCCATGTTCGCAGGGCGCGGAGGTTTCGTCAACGCGCCCCCTCGCGGTACAGCCGCCACGCCAGCGCGAAATCCCGCGCCGCCAACGCGCATGCCGCCGCCAGGCGCCTCGACGCCTCGTCCCGCCGCAGCATGTCGGCACGCAACGCCGCCGCCAGCGCCGCCCCGGCCTCGCCGGCGGCCAACGCCCCGCGCGCCGCCGCCAGCGCGGACGCACGGTCCGCCTCCAGGGCGAACAGGGGCGACAGGTCGGCCTTGCAGCGGCGGCACGCCGGGCCCTCCGCGTTGTCCGCCCGGCAGGCGGGGCAGTGGATCACCTCACCCCTCCAGGTAGAACAGCACGTCCGCCAGGGCCCCCGACGCCGACGCGATCGCCGCGTGGTCCCCGCCCTCCAGCGCCGTCCGCAACGCCGCCGCCAGACGCTTCACCTCCTCCTGGTCCTTCTCCGACGCCGACGGCAGCAGGCGCTCCGCCTTCTCCATCAGCGCCCGCGCCTGCACGCCTTCGCGGGCCGTGCTCGGCGCCGCCGGGGCCACAGGCGCCTCCTCCGGCATCGGGGCCGGCGGCGCGGGCGGGGGGGCCGTCGTTTCGCGCCACAGCTCGTGCAGGCGGGCCTCCGCCTCGGGCCGCCCCTCGCGCACGAAGTCCGCCAGGGCGTTCTGCATCGTCGCCTGCCGCTGCAGACCGGTCGCCCGCTCCCGCGCCGACACCTGCAACGTCCCGTCCAGCGACAGCTCCAGCCGCACCACGATGGGGTTGCCGCGCTCCACGTCCGCCAGGCCCACCACGCGCACGTTGCCGATGCGGTGGTTGCGGCGCACGTCCTCGTCCTCGCCCTGGAACACCTCGACGTCCACCTCGCGTTGCCCGTCGTAACTCGTAAAGAACACCTCGCTCTCGTTCGCCGGCAGCGGCGTGTTCCGAGCGATGATCCGCGCCATGTGGTGCGGGAACTCGAAGCCCATCCCGCGGATCGTCGAGCGGATGCCCAGCGAGTGCGGGGTGATGTCCACCAGCACCGCCCCCACGTCCTGCCCGGCGATGATCGCCCCCTGGATCGCCGCCCCCAGGGCCACGCACAGGTCCGGGTTGACCTCCGAGCGCGGCACGCGGTCCAGCCGCTCCTCCAGCAGGCGGCGCACCAGCGGCGTCCGCGTGCTGCCTCCCACCAGGATCACCTCGTCGATGGCCGGCGCCGTCAGGTGGGCGTCGTCCAGCGCCCGCTGCACGCACTCCATCGTCCGCGCCAGCAGCGGGCGGATCATCTCCTCGTACTGGTCGCGGCTCACCTCCGCCTCCAGGTGCAGCGCCCGGCCCTCCTTCTCGGCGATGAACTCCTCCTGCACTCGAGCGAACGGCGCCGACGACAGCTCCTTCTTGGCGTCCTCCGCCGCGCGCAGCAGCCGCGCCCGCGCCGCCGGCATCTTCCCCAGGTCGATCTTGTGCTCCGCCTCGAAGCCGTCCCGCAGGTGCTCCAGGAGCAATTCGTCGAAGTCATCGCCGCCGAGCTTCGTGTCGCCGTGGCTCGACAGCACCTCGACGACGCCGGCCTCCGCCTTGACGATGGACACGTCGAATGTGCCGCCGCCGAGGTCGTAGACGAGGAGGCGGCGCAGCCCCTCGACCTTCGGCTCGTAGGTGAGGCTCGCCGCCGTCGGCTCGTTGATGATGCGCACCACGTCGAGGCCGGCCAGACGCCCGGCCTCGCGCGTCGCCTGGCGCTGCGTGTCGTTGAAGTACGCCGGCACCGTGATGACGGCCTTCTCGACGGCGTGCCCGAGGCGGGCCTCCGCCCGCTCCTTGAGCCGGCGCAGGATCAGCGCCGAGATCTCCTGCGGCCTGTACGCCTTCTCGCCGAGCGGGACCGTCACGTCCTGCCCCATCTGACGCTTGATCGACTTGATGGTGCGCTCCGGGGCGAGGGCGTACTGGTTGCGTGCCGCCCGCCCCACGAGCAACTTGCCGTCCTCCGATAGCCCGACCACCGACGGCAGCAGGGCGTCGCCGTCCTCCTCGAAGACGTGCGGCTGGCCGTCGCGCACATACGCGATCTCGCTGTTGGTCGTGCCCAGGTCGATGCCGACGATCACGTCCACGTCCGCCTCCCCGCGTTCAGCGCGCCACCCGCACCTGGGCGAACCGCAACACACGGCCCTGCCACGCCCAGCCGCGCCTGACCTCCTCCGCCACCTCGCCCCTGGGGCGGCCCGGCGCGTCCACCGGCTCCAGCGCCTCCATCCGCTCGGGGTCGAACGGCCTGCCGACGGCCTCGACCGGCTCGACCCCGTGCCGCGCCAGCGCGCGCTCCAGGCGTGCCAGCCCCATCTCGTAGCCCTTCACCAGCCCGTCCAGCACGCCCCGCAGCTTGCCCGCCTCCGGCGGGCGTGGCGGGGCGGCCCCGAACAGCCGCGCCCAGAAGCCGGGGGGCGGGGGCGTGGCCTCCAGCTCGGCCAGCACGGCCTCCCGCTGGCGGGCCACCTCGCGGCCGGCCAGCGCCAGCGCGTCGTGGGCCTCGACCAGCGCCAGGAGCAAGGGCCGCGCCGCATCCGCCGGGTCGGGGCCACGCTGGCGGGCGACGGCGTCCAGCGCCGCCGCCGCCTGCTCCTGCTGGGCGCGGACGGCGCGCGTCTGGAGGTTCACCTCCTGGCGCAGCGCGACGAATTGCCCCAGCACGCCGGCCACGTCGAACGGGGCGGCCGGGGGCGGGGCGTCGCCGGCCCGCGCCGCGTCGCCCAGCCAGGCTTCGAAGTCCGCCAGCACGCGGCGTGTCTCCTCGGGGCTCATGGCTTGGCGACCATCGAGATGAGCTGGTCCAGGCTCAGACGCCGGCGCGGCGAGGGCAGGGACGCGCCGTCCAACGCCCCCTCCAGGGTGTCCTCGCCGGGCGTGAGGAGGCGCGACTTCACCCGCGCCACCACGTCCTTGAGCGACTCGTAGGCGGCGCGGACGGCGGCGAAGCGTTCGGGGTCGCGCTCCGGCGTGTGCCGCTTCACCAGCTCCAGGTAGCGGGCGCGGATGGCCTCGTCCGTCGCGTCGCGCGGCAGGCCCAGAACCTCGTGGGGGTCGGCCATCGTCCTCCCTCAATACGGGTCATCGAAGTCGTCATCCTCGTACTCATCATCGCCGTAGTCGAAATCGTCGAGGCCTCCGAAGCCCAGCGCGTCGATCATGCGTTGGAGGGCCTCGGCCCCCTCGCGGACGCGGGTGGCGAGCGGCGAGGGCGGCGCCTGGCGCACCAGGTCGAGCGTCCGCGTGATGAGCGGGGTGATGCGCCAGAGCGTGTCGGGGTCGGGCTCGTCGCCCTTCATCACGAACCGCGCCTCGCAGTACGGCACCATGTACGACTTGGGGAAGCGCGCGGCGGCGTCGTCCAACAGGTTCCACATCTTGCGGACAGGCGGGCCGAGGTCCAGCATCGCCTCCAGCAGGCCGCCCACCGCCTCCTCGGGCAGCCCCTCCAGGCCGGCGGCGAGGGCGGCCTCGGCCACCTTCTTGCAGTGGGCCTGCTCGCCGTGGTAGTTGGGGCCGATGACCTTCAACAGCGAGGCGTTGCGTGCCAGGGCGCAGGCGGCCGCGGGCGCGAGCGGCAGGGCCACGCCGGCGTTGAAGTCGGCGACGAGGGGCTTGCGGGCCGGCGCCGGCCAGCCGTGCCGCGCCGACTCCACGACGAGGAGGTGCGTCAGGACGAGAGGCGCCGGCACGGCGGCGGCGGCCAGGGCAAGGCGTTCGCGGGCCTCGTCCTCGCGGCCGGCCTTCGTCAGCAGCGCCGACCACGAGGCGTCGATGGCGGGCGTCTGCCAGGGCGGGCAGAGGGCGCGCGCCTCGGCGTACAGGGGGCCGGCCTGCTCGGGCGCGAGGTCGGCGGCGTGCCGGAACAGGGCGTGGCCGAGGCCCGCGCGCGTCACCTCGTCGAGCGGCTTGAGGCGGAGGGCCGCCCGCAGGTGGGTGACGGCGCCGGCCCTGTCGCCGGTCTCCTCGCAATACCGCCCGAGGTGTCGGTGCGCCGACAGGCTGTCGGGCAGATGGCGGATCATGACGCGGGCGGCCTCGGCGGCCTCGGCGGCCATCCCGAGGCGGCCGAGGAAGTTGATCAGCCCGTCGTGGGCGGGGTCGTGCTCCGGCAGGAGCCGGATCGCCTCGCGGAAGCAGGCCTCGGCGGGCGGGTCGCACACCAGGTGGCGGCTGAACTCGCGCATGAACGCCGGCAGCTCGCCGATCTCCTTCTCCGTCGGCAGTTGGGCCGCGTTCTGCCCCATGCGCAGCCAGATGAGGCCGCGGGCGGCCTCGGCCTCGCGCGGCGAAAGGGGCACCTTGCCGGCCTCGATCTCCTTCGCGTAGGCCAGCCAGTGGCGGTTGGCCTCGGGGTAGCTCTTGCCCATCTCCCAGCCGATGGCGTTGATGCGGTTGAAGGACGGGTCGTCCTCGACGGCCCCGACGGAGGAGCGGAGCTGGCGGACGAGGTGCGGCCCGCCATCCAGCGCCGCCCAGTACAGGGCGCGGGTGAAGCGGGCGGCGAGCGCCGGGGCCGACGCCCGGAGGGCCGGCAGGACGGAGGCCGCCACGCGCACCGCCTCGTCCGGCTCGTTGGCCGCCAGGTGGCGCAGGAGGCGTTCGGCGTCGGCACGCGGGGTCGGCCCCTGGACGCGGGTCAGGATGGCGACGTTGCGGGCCTGCTCGGGCATCGGCAGGCCCTTGCGGTACTCGGCGTCGATGGACGAGCGGAACGGGGCCGCGATGCGGGCGGGGAGGCGCGACGGTGTCAGCCGCCGCCACGCCTCGTTGGCGCCGGCGTCGTCGTTGGCGTGGTACGCCTGCAACCCGCGCAGGAGCAGACGCCATTCGGCGAACGGCGACGACAGGCCGACGGGGCGCATGGCCTCGCGGGCCTCGGCCTCGCGCCCGGCGGCGTGGTGCGCGAAGGCGGCGCGGACGGCGGCCAGCTCGCCCGTCAACGCCGGCGGGCATCCTTTACCCCCGGAGAGGATGGCGGCGTCGGCGGCCATCGGGAGGAAGGCGGCGCGGCGTGCCTCGGGCAACGCGGCGAGGTGCCGGCCCGCCAGCTCGGGCGCGCCGCAGGCGAGCAGCTCGGCGACGGCCCGCTCGAGCCGCTCGGGCGGCCCGCCGAGGGCGGCGGCGTTGTCGGCGACGGTGGCGGCGTCGCGCGCCTGGCCCTGGCCACGCAGCTGCCGCGCCCGCTCCAGCGACACGTCGAAGACGAGGGCCTTGTTCTGCTCGGTCGGCTCGG
The DNA here is from genome assembly GCA_964630925.1 of uncultured Alcaligenaceae bacterium. Classification (GTDB taxonomy): domain Bacteria; phylum Planctomycetota; class Planctomycetia; order Gemmatales; family Gemmataceae; genus RGDT01. The sequence continues at coordinate 3,175 of CAZVZK010000192.1, read as the reverse complement.
CCTTGGCGAGCTGCCGTGCGAGGTCGAGGGCCTGCATGGTGCGGCCCTCGGCCCGCGCGCGGGCGACGCGCCCAGCCAGGTCGCCGCCGGACGGCGCCGGCTTCTTGTGCTTCCCCGCCATGCGTCCACCTCCCCGGGCCATGATACGGAGACACGCCGCCCTCCGTCCCGGCCGCTACACTCACCGCATGACACCACGACAGCCGATCCTGCTCACGCCCTACCGCCTGCCGACGGAATCGACGCTCTACCTGGGCGACGAGGAGATCGCCGCGTTCCTGCACGGCTGGCGCGCCCTGTGGCACCCGGCGGCGCTGGCCTGCGCCGAGGGCCTGCCGCGCCTCGCGTCGCCGTACGACCACGAGGAGCCGTCGGCGGGCCTGCTCATCGCCATCCCCGATAACCCGCCGCTCATGCTCGCCGACGACTGGCAGGACCGCGCCCGCGCCGCCGGGGCCGTCATCTTCACCGCCACCATGCACTGGGACGAGACCCTCGCCAACATGCGAGAGGCCCTCCTCGCGGCGGCCCCGATCCGGGAGGAGGGCGCCGAGGGGGCGGAAGACCAGCCGGCCGGGCCGGACGTGGCGCTCCTCGGGAAGATGTTCGAGCTGCCGGCGGAGCAGACGACGCCGTTCTTCGGCATCGGCTTCGGCGTCGCCCACCTGACGGCGCTTTTCGAGGCGATGCAGCAGGAGAACCTCCTCGGCTCGCCGGAGCTGGTCGCCGACATCGCCGCCGCCGTCGAGGCCGTCGCGGCGGACCGGCCCGCCGGCGAGAAGCTGCGGGCCGCCGCCGAGAAACTCCTCGCCGCCCGCGAGGTCGTCTACCCCGTCGCGATCCACGTCATCGACCTGTACCTCCCCGACGACGGCGGGCCGTGGCCGGCGGCCTTCGACGCCGGGCTGCCGGTCAACGTGCTGGCCTGCGGGCAGACGCTGGAGCGGATCGCGAAGGAGCAGCCGGAACGCATGGCGCAGCTGCGAGAGCGCTGCCCGTCGGACCTCGCGGAGGTGGTCGGCGGGCCGTACCGCGAACGCGAGGAGCTGCTCCTGCCGCTGGAGTCGCAGCTCGCGAACTTACGCATCGGCCTCGGCGTGACCAAGGAGCTGACGGGGGCCGATCTGCGGGTGTACGGGCGGCGCAAGGGCGGGCTGCACGCGCAGCTGCCGCTGCTGCTGCAATCGTCCGGCGTGCCGCGCTGCCTGCTCGTGCCGTTCGACGACTCGCTCGTGCCGAGCCACACGGCGCCCATCGTGAGCTGGCCGTCGCACGACGGCAAGCAGGTGGACGGCTTCACGCGCGTGCCCCAACCTGGGGACTCTGCCCAGACGTACTTCCACGTCGCGCACCACCTGCACCAGACGATCATGCAGGACCAGTCGGCCACGCTGCCTCTCATGCACCGCGAGAAGCCCGCGCCGATCTGGTACGGCGACTGGATCGCCCTCACACGACTGGCGCCCGTCCTCGGCAAGTGGGACACGCTCTCCGGCTACTTCGGCGAGGTGATGACCGGCGACTACACTGCCGCCGCCTCGCCCGATGACTTCTCCTGCGACTTCCTGTCCGCACGCACGATGACGCCAACAGGGGGCCCGGGGGACGTCTCGCCCCCCGGCTCACAGGAGGAGGGGCAGGGGCGGAAGTTCCCGACGCCGTTCCCCGTGAGCGAATTCGTGAGCGTGACGCGGCAGCGCCGCCAGCTCGACGCGGCGTGGACGTTCACGGCCATCCTGCACGCCCTGCGCGGCGGGGCGGGCCTGGGTGAACGCCTCACCGCCGCAGAGGAGGCGTTCGAGCGTGGCGGGGCGGCGGACACGGCGGGGCTGCTCACCGCCGCCGCGGAGGCGCTCGCCCAGCGGCTGGTGGCGCGTGGGCAGATGGGCAACCGCGGCTGGCTGGTGCTGAACCCCTGCTCGTTCAAGCGGCGTGTCGTTGCGGAGCTGCCCGACTGCCCCGGCGCGGTGGCGCTGACCGAGGAGGTCAAGGCGTTCCAGCTCGAGGGGTCCACGGGCAGGGCGGTGGTGGAGGTGCCGGCGCTGGGGTTCGCCTGGGTGCAGCGCCCCGCGGGGCCGGGGCCGGCCCCGGCGGCGCGCCTGCGGACCGCCGACGAGCGGACGGTGCGAAATGAGTTCCTTGAGGCGGAGATCGATCCGGCGACGGGCGGGCTGAAGTCGCTGCGCGACGTGCGTAACCGCGTGGGACGCATCGGCCAGCAGCTCGTCTACAACCCCGGCAGCACGATGCGGGCGACAGCCCCGGCGGCGTTCACGGCCGGGGCGGCGCTGGGGGAGATCACCACGCAGGGCGAGGTGATCGGCGAGGAGGGCCAGATCATCGCCAAATTCCGCCAGCGTCTGCGTGCGTGGATGGGCCGGCCCGTGCTGGAGATGCGCATCGAGATCGAGCCGGTGGCCCTGCCGGATGGCTACCCGTGGCACGCGTACCTCGGCTGCCGATTCGCCTGGCGCGACGAGGGCGTGCCGATCCTGCGTGGCGTCGGCGGGCTGTCGAGCCTTACGGCGTCCACGCGGCCCGAGACGCCGGACTTCCTGGACGTGCGTGTGGGCAGGCCGAACACGGTCATCCTGCCGGCGGGCCTGCCGTTCCATCAGCGGCACGGCTCACGCATGCTCGACACGGTCCTGATCACCGAGGGCGAGACGGCGCGCGAGTTCGAGATCGCCGTCGCCATCGACCGCGAGCAGCCGATGCAGACGGCGCTGGGCCACGCCAGCCCGGCCCCCGTGGTGGCCTGCACGCAGGGGCCGCCACACATCGGGCCGACGGGCTGGCTGTTCCACCTCGACATGCCCAACGTGCTGCTGTCGTCGCTGCGTCCGGCGGAGGGGGACGGCGTGGTGGCGACGCTCATGGAGATCGCGGGGCACGGCGGGCAGGCGACGCTGCGCTGCGTGCGCGACGTGGTGTCGGCGAAGGCGCTGGACCTCAAGGGGGACGAGCTGCTCGATCCGTCCGTGGAGGGCGACGCGGTGATGATCGACGTGGGGCCGAACGACCTGTGCCGCGTGCGTGTGGCGTTCTCGTGAGGAAACCGACCAGGCGGGTGTGGGAATGAGACGGAAGTAGACAGGTGGGATGTTCGGGGTTGTGCGGATTGCATTGCATTGCACCCCCCCAGGCACCCCCCTGCTCCGAAAATTTCGCGTTC
>CAZVZK010000191.1:0-17708 GCA_964630925.1 uncultured Alcaligenaceae bacterium | reverse complement strand
CGTAAGTGATACGCATTCAGCGGACTGTGAACGAATGCGCTGCAAAGCCCCCCCCCACACCCCTTGAAATGCAATTCCCCGGCGGAATTTGCATTGCAGGTCCAGTGGTCAGGCCACCCACTTCCGTGCCGTGGCCGCCCTCCTGTCTCATTTTGTCTCGTTCCAGATGTCGGGTGAACGGCGACCAGGGCGGAATGAGACAGGTGGTGTGGACGGGGTGGGGCGCCGGGATTGCCCCGCCCTGTCCACCCACTCTCCCCGCCCCTAAGATGGGGGCTCAACTCAGCTTCGGGCGCGAGGATCAACGACAGGCAACAATCTGTAGATATTGGGCAATCCGGGAAAAATGCGGAGATTGGGTAATTTTCCGGGTTGTCGTCCATCCACTCGATCCTACAACACCCCCTCGTTATCGGGGCGTGGCCTCGATTTTTCGTTGAGGTGTGGACACTCGTTAGTGGAGGACATCTGATGTACACCTCGATCCTGCTCGCCACCCTGCTCAGCGCCAACGCCCCCATGCGCTACGCCCCCGTCCGCGGCGTGATGTACCAGCCGGCCATCACCTACGCCGCCCCGATGGTGACCGGCTCGGTCCAGGTCATCATGACGGCCCACGGCCCCGTGTACGTCATGGCCCCTGTGACCGTGTCTGCCCCGGCGCCTGTGACCGCCTCCGCCGAGGCGGAGGGCCAGAAGGCGGCCCCTGCGGCGGCGTCCGCTCCGGCCGCGGCCCCGGTGTACGTCCAGGCACCCGTGTACGCCCAGCCCCAGCACTTCGCGCCGGCGCCGATGATGTTCGGCGGCTTCTCGGGCGGGCGTGCCTGTTCGACCTGACGGTGATCTGACGGTGCCGGTCGGCACCATCCACCGCGGGGCGGCCTTCGGGCCGCCCCAACTTTTCCCCTGCCTCGGCTGACTTTTCCGTGGGCGCTTGGCGTTTCGTCCTTGCGTGATCCATACTTGGGGTGACGGGCCGCCGATCGGCCCGCCCTCGTGCCCCAGTGGACACAGCGAACCATGCAGGCCCCAACCGCTCCCGGCACCCGTCGGCCCGTCTCCGCGGGCTCCCGCCTGGGGCGTGCCGCCCTGCTCGCCCTGCCGTCCGCCCTCCTGATGCTCCTCGCCCTCGGCCACCCAGAGGCCGCGCTCGGCCTGTGGTCCGGGGTGGCCGTCCTCGGCCTCGGCGCCCTGACGGCCTACCTCGCCGGCCACGCGGGCCGCGAGCCCGCCGGCCCGGCCCTCATCCTGCTTCACGCCGCCGCCCTCGTCTGGCTCCTCGTCGCCCTGCCCGGCGCCGACGGCCCCGTCGCCAACCTCGTCCGCGCCGCGCTCATCGTCGTCCCGGTCTGGCTCTTCGGCCTGCAGTGTTTGCGTGACTCCGGTGCCACCGCCCTCCGCCGCGCCCGCCAGATCGCCGCCCAGCTCCAGCGCCGTGGCAACTGGCCCGCCGACCTGATGACCATCCGCCAGCTCCCCGAGGTGCAGGCGTTCCGCGAGGCCCTGCACGTCGACGCCGCCCCCGCGCTCGAGCTGCTCGTGGATCTGCGCCCGGCGGTCCGTGTCGCCGCCCTGTCCGCCCTCGAGTTCCGCCCGGTGTGGCGGCCCGGCCAGGCCCAGATCGTCCTCCAGCTCGCCCAGCGCGCGCCCGAGCCGGAGGTCCGCGCCGCCGCCGTCAGCGCCCTCGCCAACGTCGAGGACCGGTCGCTGACCGAGTCGGTCGCCGAATTGATGCGTGACCCGTCGCCGCTGGTCCGTCAGACGGCGACTTCCGCCCTGCTGTGGAACACCGCCGACCGCTGGAGCTGGCTGCGCAACGCCGTCCGCGCCGCCCTCGCCGACCCGTCCTGCCAGCACGACGGCGCGTTGGCCCTGGGCGGCCAGCCGCTCAGCGACGAGGCCGTCCGGGATCTGCACGGCTGGGCCGCCGAGAAGGGCGTCATCGCCCTGCGCGCCGCCCTCACGCTCGGCGCCCATTACGGGCAGATGCTCTCCGCCGGCACCGAGCCGGATCTGGCCGACAAGCTGCGCGAGGCGCTGACCGGCCAGCGCACCCCGGCGCTGCTGCGTTTGGAGCTGGCCCGGCTCATGTTCCAGTACAACGAGCTGGCGCCGGGCGACCTGCACAGGCTCTTGCAGCCCTCGATGCCCGCCCCGGTGCGTCTGATCGCCGTCGAGGCCCTGCTGTCGGCAGGCAATTCGCCCGAGGCGCTCGCCGCCCTGCACGACCTGGCCCGGCTGCCCAACCGCGAGATCGCCCTCTCTGCCGCCGACGTGGTGCAGCGCCGCCTCGGCGTCGAGATGGGGCTGCCACGCGGCGAGGCGATGCCGCCCGTCGGCAGCCGTCAGGCCGCCGAGGTGGCTCGCCGCGTCCTGCTGTGGTCTACACGCCACGAGATGGAGCCGGCGGCCCCGCGCGCCCCCTCGCACTCGTCGCGCGTCGAATTGGGCTAGGGGTAGTTGACAGCCAGTTAACAGCCAGTCAACAGCCGTCACCAGCCAGTGAAAGACAGCAGCCGGCCACCCCATCGTCAGTGGGAGACCGGCTGTTGGCTGTTCATCTGGCTGGTGACTGGCTGTTGACTGGCTGTTAACTGGCTGTCAACTACTCAAGCGTCGCCCGTTGCCTTGCGGTGCGCCTTGATGCCCCGATGTGGGTCCGGCAGCTCGTCGCCGGCCACGCGCGCCGACCCGGTGCGTGTGACGACCCAGCCCTCCACCCAATCCTCGCCCTGCCAGACCTTGACCTTCTTGCCGACGACGGCGAACACCTCGTCGATCCACGAAGTGAGGTGCATCTCGCCGGCATCGGTCTTGCGGACGAGGTGGCACTGGCGGTAATGGATCGTCTTGCTCATGGCGTGGCTCGCTACGGGCCGTGGGTGGGTGAGAGGGCCGCGCCCCCTCGCCCCACCACATACGGGCCGCCCCCGACGTGTGACCGTCGCGAACCGCGAATCGGCGGCCGGCCTCCAGGTAGGGGGCGTGCAGTCGGCGTCGGGCGGGGAGGGTGCGTCATGGCGAAGAACGCGGGGCGGAAGAAGCGGTGGCGCGAGCTGGACGCGAAGACGCACACGTCGGCGCTGGGCCGGGCCGTCTACGAGAAGGGCGCCTGGTGGGGGCTGATGGATTTCACGGTCCAGACGGCGGGGGTGGGCGAGACGCTCCTCGTCGAGGAGGCGCATTCACGCCGCCTCGGGCCACATAAACGCCCGCGCGACGCGATGGTCGCCATTGAGCGCGAGGCCGTCGCGCTCACCAACCGCCACGGCGACGGCGTGCGGTTCATCGCCTCGCCCTGAGACACGTACCCGGTGAATACCCGGTGAACCTGTCCCTCCCTCGTGCGGGCCGACATCGCTTGCGGGTTCGCGTTCGCCCACACCTCCAACGGCCTCCACAACCCCTCGAGCGACAGCATCACCGGGAACCTGTATGAGACAGATGCCCGTTGTTGCTGTCCCGTCCGTCGAGGCCGGTGATGGCGACGCCGGCGCGGGCGATGGGCAGGGTGATGCGCCCGGTGCCGCAGGCGGCCTCCAGCACCGGGCCGTCGGAGAGGATGGCGCGGCGGCGCCAGAATTCGATGTCGTGATCCCTGCCGCCGAACTCGCGGCCGGAGAAGCCGGCGTCCTCGTAGAGGGCCAGGCAGTCGGGATCGCCCATGACTCCACCCCGGCGCGGGGCGCCGTCGGACAGGCCGCTATCGGCCCTTCAGGTACATCCCGCCAACGTCCAACCCCTCTTCGGGGGTGCCGAAGAACTCGCCGTTGTGGAAGACGCACGGCGTGTACTTCTCGTTGCTGTAGGTGTAGAACGCCAGGCTCCACCGGTCCTTGCTGAAGTACCGCAGGCGGCACAGGTGCGTGGGCGTCGCCCGCATCCGCTCCATGAACTGCTCGCCCGTCTCGCCGGTGATCTTCAGGAAGGCGTCGCCCGGATCGTCCGGCTCCGTGTAGGCGTCGATGTAGCACAGCGCCCCGCGGAACCGGATGTCCAGCCGTGTGTAGAGGCCGGCGAAGTGGGCCGCGGCGTGCCGCTCCAGGCGGGCCACGGTCTCGTGGCGGACGGCCTCCGGGATCTTGTTCCCGCCGGAGTGCGGGTCGAGCACCCAGGTACCCCTGGCCATCGGTCATGCCCTCCGCTTCGGGTCGGACGGGATTCGCACGGCATTCAAGGAGCAGCTCCTCATCGAGGCGTTGCCCCCGGCCTCATTCTATCGGGCCTTGATGAAGGGACGCCAGCAGTAATCGGTCCTGAACCGCACGAATGCGGGAGGCGTGGCGATCTTCTCCCACACCTGGTCGGCGAGGACGAGGCCGGTGAAGTCGAAGTCGAGCACATCCTGACCCAGCGCGCGGAATGACCGGAAGCTCGAGGACTTCGACACCCTCGATCCGTGCTTCGAAGACAGCCCGATTACCGTCGGCTCACGCTCGTCTGAGGTGGACGGCCGGCGATGCCCCGCCTAGCCAAGACCGGGGGCGCGGCCCTGGCCGATACCAACGGGGCCCGCCGACACGGGGCACCGCCATGCGGCTCCTGAAGGTGACCGACACGGCGACGGTGGACGGCCTGGCGTTCGCGCCGGACGGCTCGCGTCTGGCCGCCGCCTGCAAGAGGGCCAACGTCCGCGTCTGGAACGTCGTGACCGGCAAGCCGCCCATCAACCTCAAGGGCACCCGCGACCACGAGTTCATCTCCTTCGCCGGCGGCCCCGGCCTCCTGGCCATCTCCACCTACGCCACGCCGGCCACGTTCTGGGATCTGGACGCCCGCACCGCCCGCACCGCCGGGCCACCGCCCGGCTACTGCTCGGACATGGCCGTCTCGCCGGACGGGGCCCGGTTCGTGCGCGCCGAGGGGAACGTCGTCTGCCGGGCGTCCGCCGACGGCGCCACGCTGTGGGAGTTCGAGCCGCACCGCTCGGAGCGCGAGGCCGGAAGGTCGGGCGACGTCCACATGCGCGTCCGCTTCGACGCGGCGGGCTCGCGCGTGTTCGTCTTCCGCGGCCGGGTGGCCGTGCTGGACGCGGCCACGGGGGCGGAGGTGTCGGCCTTCGACCTGTCGTTCCACGACTACACCAGCGTCCGCGCCGCCGCCGGTCGCCCGACGGGCGGTGGGCGGCGGTCCGCGGCATCGACGGGACGCAGGTGCGCGACGTGGCGGACGGGCGGCTGGTGTTCGAGGAGCGCTCGCTGGCCTACGGCTACACCCTGGAGTTCACCCCCGACGGCTCGCGTCTGGCGGCCTCGTCATTCGGCGGCAGGCCGCGCGTGGACTACTGGCAGGTCGGGACGTGGCGGCGGTTGCCGGCGTTCGATCCGGGGATCGCCCCCGTCCAGTCCATCGCCTTCGCGCCCGAGGGCACCCTCGCCGCCGCCGGCGGCTTCGACGGCCAGGTCGCCCTCTGGGACGTGGACTGATAACATGCGCCGGGGAGGCCCCAGGAGCCGCGCCATGTGGAGACCCGTCTTCGCCCTGGTGGTGATCGTGGGCGTGATCTGCGCCAGCGTCGTGCTGTACCAAAACCGCCAGTGGCTGTTCCGCCCCGACATCTCGCGCACCGGCGGCACGCGCCTCGTCCTCCGCGTCGAGGGCGACCCCGCGGCCGTCGCGGTGGCGCTCGCCAAGCGGTTCGACCCGATGACGACGGGTGCCGTCGCCGTCACCGAGGCCGACGGCGGCCTGTGGCTCGACGTGCCTTCGGGCCGGGCGCACGACGAGACGCTGGCGCGTGTCAAACGCCTGGCGTCGCGCCGGGGCCGGCTGTGGCTGGGGACGGTGGCCGAGGAGGCGGCGGACGCGGCGGCGGTGAAGGCGGCGCGGGCCTGGCTGGTCGCGCCGGCCAACGCCAAGGCACGCAAGACGTGCGAGGACACGGGCAAGCCGCCGCCCGCGCCCGCCGAGGGGTACGCGTGGGCGGCCATCAGCCAGATGCGGGCGACGCGGCAGGGGTTCATCATGCCGGCGGTGCCGGGTGGGCCGATCATGAAGGGCGCCCCCGCCGCCGCCGGCCCGGACTTCGTGAGCCACCCGTACAAGACGGCAGGCCCACTCGGGGATGGCTTCTTCGCCCTGGTCCGCGAGGCCGAGCGTGGCGAGCGCGTCGGCAACGGCGATGTGGTCCTGATTCGACGGCACTCGTCAAGTGGCCCCGGCTACACGCAGCTCCACATCAAGCTGTCGCCGGAGGGGGCGGGGCGGCGGGCATCTCTGCAGCGCCGCATCGCCCCCGGCTCGCGCGTCGCGCTGATCCTCGACGGCGAGATGCTGACGTGGTTCCAGAACGCGGCCTCGTCCGAGTACAACTACATCCTGCCCATGTTCGAGACGGACGAGCAGGCGGACGACGTGCGCGCCCTGATCGGCTCGCCGCTGCCGGAGGGGGCGTCCGTGGAGGTCGCCGAGGAGAGGGCTGTTACCCCCCGGTAACCGTTCGCCGGGCATCCGGCTCACGGCTCGCACCTGAGACAGCCAGGGGAGGGCGCGTCAGGGGCACGGGATCAAGCCACCTGGGGGGCCGCCCCCGCGTGGGCCTCGGGCGTGGCGGTCTTCACCCCGGCCCAGGCAAGGATCTCCTCGTCCCCCAGACGGATCGACAGCTCGCAGCCGTGACGCCAGCCGCCGTCCTCCGGGCAGACGCGGACGACGCGGGCCAGGAGCGTCTTGGCGCCCTCGGCCAGCGGCTCCACCAGGAGGACCGTGCCCAGGGCGAAGCGGCCCGCCAGTTTCAGCCCGATGCCCAGCGCCGAAACGTCGCAGACCGTGGCGAACTCCTCCGCCGCCCCCTCCTCGCCCGCGGCCCGCACCCTGGCGGCCCTGCTGCCGACGACACGCGCGGTCGCGCGCCTGTCGCCGCCGGCCGGCCCGTCATCCGACGCCGCGTTCCCATCGGCGACGCGGTGCTCGACCCGGCACTTGCCCTTCCTCTTCGCGACGTACATGAGGGCGTCCACACGCCGCACCATCTGGTCGACGTCTTCCGGGGGGCGGAGGAAGGTGACGGCGCCGACACTCAGCGTCACGGCCCAGCCCCGCGCGGCCATCGCCCGCCCGACCTCCTCCTGGATGCGCGCCAGCAGGGACGCGGCCCCGGCCGCGTCGGCGCCAGGCAGCAGGAGGGCGAACTCGTCGCCGCCGAGACGCGCCAGCACGTCGCCCCTGCGGATGCGGGCCTGGACGGCCTCCACGAGGTGGCACAGCGCGGCATCCCCGGCGGCGTGGCCGAGGCGGTCGTTGAGCTGCTTGAAGTGGTCGAGGTCGAAGTAGGCGAGGGTGAGCGGCTGGGCGGCCCGCCTGGCCCTCCCCGCCTCCGAGGCGGCGGCGGCGTAAAACGTCCGCCCGTTGGCGGCCCCCGTGAGGGGGTCGGTGCGGGCGAGGAGGTACTCGCGGCGGATGCCGGCGTGCAGGCGGGCGACCAGGCTGGCGACCAGGGTGAGGGTGGCGAAGCGGATGACGCCGTTCAGCGCCAGCACCGGGAGCGGGATGGGCGGGTCACGCAGGGCGTCCACGCCGTGCCAGGCCGCCGCCCCCGTCAGGGCCATCAGGACGCCGGAGGCGAAGCCGCCCCACCAGGCGCACGCGGCCACCGGGACCAGGTAGAAGAGGCCGAAGGAGAAGCGCGAGCCGGTGGCGGAGTCGAGGAGGGCGACGCCGGCGACGAAGGCGCAGCCGGCGGCGATCAGGAACGCCTCACCGACGCCACGCACGAGCCCCGCCTGAGCCCCCCCCGAGAGGGGGGCCGCCGCTGGCGTCATTGCGAGCGGACGGTGAGCCATGAGAATCCTCCGCCGGGAATGGACGTGCCGGGCGTGGGCCCGCCGTCGGCTCCCCAACCATAGCTCACGATTCGGCGGTGACGAGAACGGAATTATGAGGAGGAAGTCCGGCCTCGACGCCACGATTCCTTTCCACGATCCGGATCCGCCGTGGTATAGTGTGAGGAAATGGGATGAATAGGAGAGATGGGAAGGGGAGGGGATGGCGTTGCTACAGACCCCGGCCTCCGGGCCTCAACGAGCCGACACGCCCTCGGCAGGGGACGCGCCCGGCACCGAGCCGGGCGGCGTGGGGGTCACCTTCGCCGGGCGCTACCGCACCGTGCGGGCCGTGAAGTCCACCAACGGCGTGCAAACGCTCTTCGGCGTGGACGATGTGGACGGCTCGCGCGTCGTCATCAAGATGGCCGAGCAGCGGCGGGTGGCCGCCGGCGTGCGCCTCCGCCTCGATCACGAGGCGCTGGTCCTGCGCCGCCTGCGCTCGCCGCTGGTCGCCCCGCTGCTGGCCGTCGGCGTCCAGGGCGAGCTGTTCTACCTCGTGATGGAGTACGTGCCGGGTAGGCCGCTGGACGAGTGGCTTCGCGGCGGGCCGATGCAGCTGCGCGACTGCCTGCGGCTGGGCGTGTGCCTGCTGACGGCCTTGCGCGACGTCCACGAACAGGGCGTGCTGCACCGCGACCTGAAGCCCGCCAACATCATCGGCTCGGGCGAGGCCCGGCTGGAGCGGGCCACGCTCATCGACTTCGGCCTGTCGCACAGCGACTGGCTGGACATGGCCGTCCGCGACCACCCGGTCGGCACGGCCCGTTACCTGTCGCCGGAGCAGGCCGGCCTGCTCGACCAGAAGCCGGATTGCCGATCCGACCTCTATTCCGCGGGCGCGGTCCTGTTCGAGTGCCTGGCGGGCCGCCCGCCGTTCGAGGCGGACAGCGTGGGCGAGCTGCTGTGGCAGCACATGACCGTGCGCCCGCCGTCACTGCGGTCGCTCCGCCCCGAGACGCCGCGCGCCCTGGACGACGCCGTGGGCCGCATGCTCCGCAAGGACCCGCGCGACCGCTACCAGTCCGCCGAGGGCGCCCTCGCCGACCTCGTGCGCATCGAGGAGGCGCTGGCCCGGGGCGAGGCCGACCCGCCGCTGGTGATCGGCCTGCATGACCGCCGCCGCGCCCTCACCGAGCCGGCCTTCGTGGGCCGGGCGGCGGAGCTGGCGGCGCTGCAGAAGCACCTCCGGCTGGCGGGGGCCGGTCAGGGGGGGCTGGTGCTGCTTGAGGCGGAGTCAGGGGGCGGCAAGAGCCGCGTGCTGGCCGAGCTGGGCCGCCAGGCGGTCCGGCCCGCGCCGCGCGTGCTGCACGGGCAGGGGCTGGATCAGGCGGCCCAGAGGCCGTTCCAGGTGCTGGCGGGGGTCGCCGCCGGCATCCTCGCCGAATGTCGGCGTGCGCCGGGGCTGGGGGCGGCCCTGCGGGCCAGGCTGGGCGACGACCACGCGCGGGCGGCCTGCACCGCGCTGCCCGAGTTGGGCGAGGCGCTGGGGGTCGAGGGCGGCGACGACGGCCCCGAGACGTTCGGCGCCCAGCGCGCCCGCGAGGGGCTGTCGGCCCTGCTCGACGCCCTCGGCGAGCCGGGCCGGCCCGCCCTCGTCCTCCTCGACGACTGCCAGTGGGCCGACGGCCTCACCCTCCTGCTCCTGCGGCACTGGCAGAAGGAGCAGGCCCCGCGCCACGTCCTGATCGTGGCGGCGTTCCGCTCCGAGGAGGTCGGGCCGGGCCACCCCCTCCGCCGCGTGGCGCCTTCCGCGACGATAGCGCTCGGGCGATTGGGCCCGGAGGCGACGCGCGAGCTGGCGGAGTCGATGGCCGGGCCGCTGCCGCCCGAGGCCCTGGCCGTCGTCGAGCGCCTGGCCGACGGCAGCCCGTTCATGGCGTCGGCGGCGTTGCAGGGGCTGGTCGAGTCCGGCGCCCTGCTCCCCGGCCCGGCGGGCGGCTGGGTCATCGACCCGCCGGCGCTGGACGGCTTGCAGTCGCCGCGCCACGTCGCCGCCTTCCTCGCCCGGCGGATGGAGCACCTGCCGCCCCCCGTGCTCTCCCTCCTCTCCGCCGGGGCGATCCTCGGCAAGGAGTTCGACCCCGACGCGGCGGCGTCCCTCGCCGGCCTGGGGCCGCGTCAGGCCACGGAGGCGCTGGAGGAGGCGCGGCGGCGGCAGCTCGTGTGGGGTGCGGGCTGGCGCGGGGCGTGCGCATTCGTCCACGACCGGCTGCGGCAGGCCCTGTTGCAGCGACTGCCCGAGGCGGAGACACGCGCCCTGCACCTGCGCGCGGCACTGGCCCTTGAGGGGCAGTCGCCCGAGCCGGTCTTCGACCTCGCGTATCACTTCGACGCCGCCGGGGAGGCCGCCCGCGCCCTGCCGTACGCGCTCGCCGCCGCCGAGAGCGCCCGCGCCCGGCACTCGCTGGACGTGGCGGAGCAGCAGTACCGGATCGCCCAGCGTGGGTGCGCCGCCGGGGACAGGGCGTCGCACCTCCGGGCCGCGCGCGGGCTGGGCGAGGTGCTGATGCTGCGGGGACGCTACCCCGAGGCTGCCGCCCAGTTGGAGGCCGCCCTGGCCCTCGCCGAGGACGTGCTGGACCGGGCCCGCATCGAGGGGCGGCTGGGCGAGCTGGCGTTCAAGCAGGACGACCTGGCGTCGGCGAGCGGGAGGATCGAGCGCGCCCTGGGGCTGCTGGGCCGCAACGTGCCGCGCTGGGGGATCACGTTCCTGGCGCTGGCGGCGTGGGAGTCGTTGGTGCAGACGATGCACACCCTCTTCCCGGACTGGCTGGTGGGTCGCAAGCCGCCCGAGCGTGCCGAGGCCGACCTCTTGGCGGCGCGGCTGTACGGGCAGCTCGGGCACGCCTACTGGTTCTCGCGCGGCACGGTGCCGGTGCTGTGGGCGCACCTGCGCGGCCTGAACCTCGCCGAGCGCTACCTGCCGACGCGCGAGCTGGCGCAGGCGTACTCCGAACACGCGCCGGGGATGAGCCTGCTGGGGTGGTTCAGCCGCGGGCTGGCCTACGCCGACAAGTCGCTGGCGATCCGCGAGGCGCTGGGCGACCAGTGGGGCCAGGGGCAGTCGCTGCATTACAAGGGCGTCGTCCTCTACGCCTGTTCGCGCTACGAGGAGGCGGCGGCGTGCTGCCGCGAGGCCATCCGCCTGCTCGGGCGCATGGGCGACCAGTGGGAGGTGAACATCGCCCGCTTCCAGGTGGCCGCGAGCCTGTACCGGCTCGGCCGGTTGGAAGAGGCGGTCACGGAGGCGCAGCGCATCTACCAGTCCGGCGTGGACATCGGGGACGGGCAGGCGTCGGGCATCAGCCTCGACGTGTGGGCCAGGGCGTCGGGCGGGCGCGTGCCGGCGGGCGTGGTGGCCGCCGAGGTGGCCCGCCCCAGCGTGGACATTCAGCGCGTCGCCCAGGTACGCCTCGCCGAGGCGGTGTGCTACCTGCGGCACGGGCGGGCGGGGGACGCGGCGGCGGCGCTGGAGGAGGCGTTGGCCCGGCTCGACCGCGCCGGCGTGATGAACGCCTGGGTCTCGCCCGTCGTGCCCTGGCTCGTGACGGCCCTGCGCACGCAGGCCGAGGCGTTGCCGGGGCGGCTGCCGCGGCGGCGCCAGGAGCTGCTGGCCCGCGCGGAGGAGGTGTCGCGGCGGGCCTGCCGGCTGGCGCGGCAGTTCCCCAACGAGCTGCCGCACGCCCTGCGCGAGGCGGGCCTCCTGGCGGCCCTGTCGGGCGACGCCCGGCGGGCGAAGCGGCTCCTCAACGAGGGGTGGCAGGCGGCGAAGGCCCAGAACGCGGCCTACGAGGGGGCGTTGACGGCCCTGGCGCTGGCCGAGCTGGCCGAGGAGTCGGGCGAGGGCGGCGGCGCCGAGGCGGCCCGCGCCGAGGTGCGGCGCATCGAGGGCGGGGTGACGGCGGAGCCGGAGGGCCGCGAGGGCGGCACCTCGGCCACGCTGTCCCTGCTCGACCGCTTCGACACGGTGCTGGAGTCGGGCCGGCGGATCGCCGCCGCCCTGTCCGCCGAGGACGTGTTCGCGGCGGCGCGGGCGGCGGCGCGGAAGCTGCTGCGCGGCGAGCGCTGCGTGGTGCTGAAGGTGGCGGAGGGGCCGGACGGGCGGGTGACGCCGATCTCGGGCGAGGTCGCGCCGGAGATCAGCCAGGACCTGCTGCGCAAGGCGCTCGCCGGGGGCCGGTCGGTGGTGTTCCTCGACGGGCCGGGGCAGGAGAGCAGCGAGAGCCTGGTGCTGTCGGGGGCGCGGTCGGCGTTGTGCGCCCCGATCCTGGTGCGCGGGCAGCCGGCGGGGTGCTTCTACATCACGCACCGCGAGGTGGCCGGGCTGTTCGGCGAGGCGGAACGCCGGCTGGCCGACTTCATCGCCACGCTGACCGGGGCGGCGCTGGAGAACGCCGAGGGGTTCGCCGAGCTGCGGCGGCTGAATGAGGCGCTCGAGCAGCGCGTCGGCGAGCTACGGCAAGCGCACGGACGCATCCAGGAGCAGGCGGCCCTGCTCGACAAGGCGCAGGACGCCATCGCCGTCCTCGACTTCGACGACCGCATCCTGTACTGGAACCGGAGCGCCGAGCGTCTGTACGGCTGGCCGGCGGGCGAGGCCATCGGCAGGCCGATGGAGGCGCTGCTCAATGGCGGCCCGTCGCCGGCGCACCGGGCGGCGGCGGCGGCGGTGCGCTCGGCGGGCGAGTGGGCCGGCGAATTGCGGCAGAAGACGAGCCGGGGCGCGGAGGTGATCGTCGAGAGCCGGTGGACCCTGGTGCGCGACGGGGAGGGGGAGCCGCGGTCGCTCCTGGTGATCGGCACGGACGTGACGGAGAAGCGGCGGCTGGAGGCGCAGTTCCTGCGTGCGCAGCGGACGGAGTGCATCGGGCAGCTCGCGGGCGGCATCGCCCACGACATCAACAACGTGCTGACGCCGGTGGTCCTGTCGGCGCAGCTGCTGCGGATGGGCGGCCAGCCGGAGGCGGAGCGCGACCGCATCCTCGAGAACATCGAGGAGGTGGCGATGCGCGGGGCGGACATGGTGAAGCAGATACTGGCCTACGCCCGCGGCACCGAGGGCAAGCGCGAGTCCGTGCAGCTCAAGCACCTCCTGAGCGAGATCCAGCAGGTGATCCGCCACACCTTCCCCAAGTCCATCACGGCGGAGGTGCTGTACGGGCGGGGCCTGTGGCCGGTGCAGGCGGACGCCACGCAGATGCACCAGCTGCTGATGAACCTGTGCGTCAACGCCCGCGACGCCATGCCCGACGGCGGGCTGCTCACCCTGTCGGCGGAGAACACGCGGCTCGGCCCGGAGGACGTGCGCGGGCACCCGGCGGCCAGGCCGGGGCCGCACGTCCTGCTCACGGTGGCCGACACGGGGACGGGCATGCCGCCGGAGGTGGTGGAGCGCATCTTCGACCCGTTCTTCACGACCAAGGACCAGGGGAAGGGGACGGGGCTGGGGATGGCGACGGTGCTGGGGATCGTCAGGGGGCACGAGGGGATGATCCGCATCGACACGGAGCCGGGCAGGGGCACGCGCATGCTGGTGTACCTCCCGGCGGCGGAGGCGGCGGAGGGGCACGCCGCCGCCATCGAAGGCCCGACCCACGAGGGCCATCAGGAGACGATCCTCCTCGTGGACGACGAGCCGTCCGTCCTGGACGTGGCCGCCCTCAACCTGCGGGCGCACGGCTACCGGGTGCTGGCGGCGCGGGGCGGGCACGAGGCGCTCGACCTGTGCCGCCGGCACCTCGGCGAGGTGCGCCTGGTGCTGACGGACATGATGATGCCCGGCATGGACGGCGCCGCGGTCATCCGCGGCGTCCGCGAGCGCCTCCCCGGGCTGCCGGCGGTGGTGATGAGCGGCCTGCCGGTGAAGGCGCCGCTCGGCCCCCCCGGCGGCGCCAACGTGCAGGGCGTGCTGCTGAAGCCGTTCAAGGCGGAGGACCTGCTGCGCACGCTGGAGGCGGCCCTCGCCACCCCCCCATCCTCCCCGATTCGCTGAAGCCGGGGGGGCCGCGCGGACGACACAAGATGCGGTACCGACAGGAGCCGCGTCGTCGGCGTAGGGGGTGCAGGATGCGTAGTCCGCTTCATCGTCTCGTGTGCCTGGCCGCGCTCTGCCTGATCGCCGTGCAGGCGCGGGCTCAATACGGCATCGTCCTCTCGGGGGCGGGGCCGGTGAACCGCTCGATGGGCGGCGCCTCCGTCGGCGCGGCCCTCGACGCCACGGGCGCGCTGTACTGGAACCCGGCGTCCATCGGCGGGCTGCGGCGGAATGAGGCCGCCTTCGGGGCGGAATTACTGATGCCCCATGCACGCCTCGGGTCGCGTGTGCCGGCGGGCGGCTTCGGGCCGCTCGGGCCGCCCGTCGCGCTGAGCGGGTCCGACCCGACCGACACGGGCGCCTCGCCGATCCCGACGATGGCTGCCGTCTGGAGGCCGGAGGGGTCGCCGCTCACATTCGGCGCCGGGCTGATGCTCGTCGGCGGGTACGCGGCGAACTACCCGGCCAGCACCACCAACCCGATCCTCACGCCGCAGCCGCCGACGGGCCTCGGGCTGGGGCCTTTGAGCAGCGACCTGCAGGTGTTCCAATTCGTGCCGACGGTGGCGTGGGAGGTCGCGCCGTGCCTGCACGTCGGCTTCGCGCCGACGCTGACGATGGCCCGGCTGACCGCCGACCCGTTCTTCATCGCGCCGCCCGACGACGCCAACGGCGACAGGCTGGCCACCTACCCCGCCGGCACGCACACGCGGTACTCGTTCGGCGCCGGCTTCCAGGCCGGCGTCTACTACGAGCCGAGCCAGGAGTGGGCCTTCGGCGCCTCGATCAAGAGCCCGCAGTGGCTGGAGGGGTTCCGCTACAAGTCGGCGGACGAGCGCGGCAGGCCGCGCAACCTGGACGCCCACTTCGACTATCCGATGATCATCTCCGTGGGCGGCTCGTACAAGGGCCTGGAGAGCTGGCTCTTCGCCGCCGACGTGCGCTACATCGACTACCGCAACACGCGGGGCTTCGAGGACGTGGGCTTCGCGCCGACCGGGGCCGTCCGCGGCCTGGGCTGGGACAACGTCTTCGCCCTGGCGCTGGGCGCCCAGTGGCAGGCGACGTGCCGCCTGTCGCTGCGGGCCGGCTACAGCTACAACACGAACCCCATCGACGAGGACCGGACGATGTTCAACGTCGCCTCCCCGCTGCTGCTGATGCACACGGTCTACCTCGGGGCGAGCTACGCCCTGACGGACAACCTTGTCCTGACGGCGGCGTATGCCCACGCCTTCGAGAACAGCAGCGAGGGCCCGTACCTGACGCCGCTGGGCGCCGTGCCGGGCGCGTCGGTGCGGAGTGAGATCAGCTGCGACAGTTTCATGATCGGCCTGCGGGCGTTCTTCTGAGATCACGGCGCCCCGACGCGTTTCCGCTCCGCCGCGTGCGCCTCGCGCATCGCGGCGAGGCGGGCCGCGTGCCCCCTGTCCTCCGCCAGATTCTTCCGCTCCCCCGGATCGGCAGCGAGGTCGTACAGCTCCTCCGGCTCGGCCGGACGCATGTAGCGGATGTGCTTCCACCCGCCACGCACGACGGCGGTGTACCAGGGCACCTTCTGCCCGATGGCACCCTTGGGGTCGTCCTTCACCATCCTCGCCACGGCGGAGCCGAAGTGCTCGCCGGTGTGCGAGTAGAGGCACGGGTGCCCCCACTCGGCGTCCGGCTTCTTCAGCAGCGGCAGCAGGTCCCGCCCGTGCATCCCCGCCGGCGGCTTCACCCCCGTGAGGGCGAAGAACGTCGCTACGAGGTCCGGCGCGTTCGCTGACTGCGGGCAGAACTTCCCCGCCGCCACGAGACCCGGCATGGAGACGATCAGCGGCGAGCGGTAGTTGGCGTCGTACGGGGCGATCTTGGAACGCATGCCGTGCTCGCCCATCGAGAAGCCCTGGTCGGCGGTGTAGATGACGAGGGTGTTCTCGATCTGGCCGGACGCCTTGAGCGCCGCCACCAGCTCCCCCACCCCCTCGTCGATGGCCGGCACGCACTCGTTCACCTGCCGCACCCAGGCGGCGTACTCGGCGCCCTTGCCGCCGGCGTCGTCGCCGACCTTCTCGCCGCTCTTGCCCGCGCGGTAAACATCGCCGTCCTTGCGCCACGCCAGGGTGTCCTTGAGATACCCCGGCTTCCCTGGCCACGGGCCGACGATGCCCTCCGGCGCGGTTACCTTCGCGTCCTTGTAGAGGCCCTTGTGGCGCGCCGCAGGCTTCGACGGGCCGTGGATGCTGCCGTGACAAAGCCACAGGAGCCACGGCCTTTCCTTGTCGCGGTGCCTGCCCTTGACGTACTCGACGGCCCAGCGGTTGTAGTTGTCCGCCGGGTAGCCGTCCTGCATGCGTTCCTCGCCGTTGAACGCCAGCCGCTGCCTCTCGTAGTACGCCCCGGCGTTGCCGGGGTGCTTGGGGCGGTTCCACACGATCTGGTAGTCCCAGTCGCGCCCGAAGCCGGCGTCGGTGCCGGTGTGCCACTTGCCGATCTGCGCCGTGTGGTAGCCGGCGGCGCGGAACAGGGCCGGCCAGAACGGGCACCGCTTCGGGTCGTAGGTGCTGCCGGGGTACTTGCCCTCCATGCGCATCGACTCGATGGCGTGGGGGTGATGGCCCGTCAGGAGCGAGGCGCGCGACGGCATGCACCAGCTCCCAAGGTACGCCCCGCGGAAGCGGACGCCGTTCTTCGCCAGGGCGTCGATGTGCGGCGTCTTGACCCACGGCCACGAGCCGGGGTAGCAGCCGACGGTCCGCGTCGATTGGTCGTCGGCGTAGATGAGGAGGATGTTGGGCCGCTTCGGGGCGTCGGCGGAGGTGGCGGTCAAGAGGCACGCGACCCACAATGACGCTGACATGTCAGCCCCCCTTCATCCGACGCACGGCTCGTGCGCCATCGCCCAGGGGAGTTGTATGCCCGATGGCATTCGGCGGACGCCCTGGCCGCGCGGTACAATGGGCCGGGAAGGGGGGCCGGGACATGAACGCGGATGCCGTGGTGGTCGAGGGCGTGGTGCGGGCCGACGGGACGTTGGAGGTGGCGGGCAAGGTGCCGCTGCCGCCCGGCAAGGTGCGCGTGACGCTGGAGCCGGAGGCCCGCCTGCCGGATTGGGCGGAGGCGTTGGATTGGCCCGTGGGCGATCCATTCTTCGACATGTTGCGAAGCAACTGGCTGGCGCTGGCGCGGGCGGGGAAGCCGTTCCGAACGAGCGAGGAGGCCCAGGAATCCTTGCGCCGGATGCGCGACGAGGAGGAGGAGGACGAGCCGCTGGGGTCAGGGGAGGCTGCGGGATGATCGTCTGCCTCGACACCAACATCGTGGTCTACCTGACAGAGCTGGACCCCGCGTGGACACCGAAAGCGTTCGCCCGCATGGCCGCCCTGCGGGCAGCCGGCGACGTTCGGGCGGTGTGCGACGCCGCCCTCCTGGAATGCCTTATCAAACCTCTGGCGTCCAAGGCGACGGCCGTCGAGGCCGCATACCGGGCGTTCTTCGCCGATCCACTCGTCCGCCGCCTGCCGGTCAGTCCGGCGACCTGGGAGCTTGCGGCCCAGATCGGGGCCGCGCACAACTTCAAGGTCCTGGACAGCCTGCACCTGGCCACCGCCGTCGAGCATGGCTGTGGGGTATTCCTCACCGCCGACGGACGGCTGGGCCGCTGCACCGCCATCACCGTCGAGGTGCTGAAATGACGGCGATGCGCGGGTGATAGTCGTTAGGATGCCAGACGGCCGGGTGTCGCCGTGGTAGGATTTCCCGGTGTATGGCATCACCGCCCTCCCGGCGAGGTACGTCATGCTCCCCGAAACGCTGGCACGGTTCAAAGGTGGGTAACAAAGGGCGGGCGGGAAACCCGGCCTTGGAGG
>CAZVZK010000190.1:10607-17721 GCA_964630925.1 uncultured Alcaligenaceae bacterium | reverse complement strand
GGTGGGCGGCGCCACGGGGGCGGGCAGCGCCGCGGGGGCGGCCGACGCCGGCGCGGGGGGCGCCAATGGGGGAGCCACGGGCTCGGCGGGCCTGGCGGCGGGCACGATGCGGCTGTGCAAGGTCGGGATGGGGCGGGCGGGCGCGACGGGGCGGGTCGCGGCCGGCGGCGGGGGGGCGGCCGCCTTGGAGCCCTTCTTCGCAGCATTCACCACTTCGAGGATGCGGTCCTTGACCTCGGGCTCGACGGTGCTGAGCTGGTTCTTGATGTCGATCCCGTGATCCTGACACAGGGCGAGCAGATCCTTGCTCTCCATGTTCAGCTCGCGCGCGAGCGCGAAGATCCGGATCTTGTCTTTCTGCTGCTGCAAAGGGGGACTCCCTGGTCTGAAACTCACTTCATGGACGCTCTCCCGGTACTGGCCGTGGAGAAGGCTTGGTAAGACGCCACTCCCTCTATTCTAACCATCCGGCCGTTTCAGGGAAGAGATCGTTCCCGATGACGCCGGGCTCGCGGGTCACGCCGGGCTCGCGGGTCACGCCGGCTTCCCGTCGGGGCCCGCCGGGGCCTCCTCGGGCGGCGGGGCCTCGCGGAGGCCCGGCACCGGGGCGACCTCTTCAGATACGCCCTCGGGACGCGGTTCTTCCGAAACCGCCTCGGCGGATTCCGCCACCGCCTCACCCTCCGCCGGCGCGGCCTCGCCGTCGCCGGGTGCCGCCTCCGCGGGCGGCGCGTCGCCCGCAGCCGGGTCCTTGAACAGGCTGTCGAACTTGTCCTGGGCCGTCACCGGGGCCGCGGCCGGCGACTGCGGACGCGGGCCGGGCTCGCGCTTGCCACGCGTCTGCGTCTGGCCGGCCTCGACCGCCTCGGCGGCCTGGATGATGATCTCGTCCGCCGTCTCCTCGTCCACCCCGCACATCTCCATGACCTCGGCGGTGGTCAGCGGCTCGATGTCCTCGTAGCTGAGGCAGCCGTTGGCCAGGAAGCCCTCGATCATCTGCGGGTTGGCGCCGGGCAGCGCGCCGAAGCGCTCCTCGGCCCGCTCGATCTCGGCGGACAGCTCGTCCTCCGTCATGATCTCGATGTCCCAGTCCACCAGCTTCGACGCCAGGCGGACGTTCTGCCCGCGCTTGCCGATGGCCAGCGAGAGCTGGTCCTCGCGGACGAGGACGATGGCCCGGCGGAGGAGGTGGTAGAGGAACACCTCCTCGATCTCGGCGGGCTGGAGCGAGTTGCGGATGAGCTGGTCGTCGGAGTTGTTCCACCGCACGATGTCGATGCGCTCGCTGCCCCCCAGCTCCTCGGTGATGTCCTTGATGCGCGAGCCGCGGACGCCGACACAGGCCCCCACGCAGTCCACCCGGGCGTCGATGCTGCTGACGGCCACCTTGGTGCGGTAGCCCGCCTCGCGGGCGACGCGCTCGATCTTGATGGTGCGGTCCTCGATCTCGGGGATGGTCTTCTCGAACAGGCGCTGCACGAACAGCTCGTCGGCCCGAGAGAGGACCACCTTGACCCGATGGCCGGACTTGCGGACGTCCTTGACGAGGGCCTTGATCTTCTCGCCGGGGTGGGGCGTCTCGCCGGGGATCATCTCGCCGCGGGGCAGGATGGCCTCGGTCTTGCCCACGCTGACGATGGCGGCCCCGCCCTCGACGCGCTGGATGATGCCGGGCACGGGGAGGAGCTGGCCCTTGAGGCGGCCCATGTCCTCGAGCAGGTGGTTGGACTCCTCCTCGCGGAAGAGCTGGATCATCTGCTGCTTGGCGGCCTGGGCGGCGATGCGGCCCAGCTCTCCGGAGGTGACGTCCACCTCCTTCTCGCCCTTCTTGGCGACGATGAAGCCCTGCCGGCGGTCGATCTGCACGTCCACGTCGTCGTCGTCGCCGTAGTGCTTGCCGATGGCGAGGCGGACGGCCCGTTCGATGGCGCTGAAGACGGTGTCGGTCGGGATGCCCTTGTCGCGGTTGAGGACGTCCACGGCCTTGATCAGCTCGTTGGCCATCTTCTGCTTTTCGTTGCTCGTCATGGTCGTGGCCCGCCGGGGGTGTCTCCGCGTCGGAGCGGCTCTCGGGAAACAAAAAGGGTGGGACGTGTCCCACCCGCGAGGCCCCTGGCTCCCAGCCGGGGCAACGAGGTCAGCCAGGCCCGTGGGCCAGCGCCTCGCCGGTATCGCCGTCGAACAGGTGGGCCGCGTCGGGCGGGAAGGAGGCGAACGCCCCCTCGCCGTCCCGCAGGGTGGCCTGTTGGCCGCAGACGCGGGCCAACAGCCAGCCGCCGCCGGCGTCGGGCACCCGACCCAGGGGGTCGAGGGGCCAGCCGTCGGCCCCGGGCCGGAGTGATCCGGGCCGGACGCCGAGCAGGACGGCCCTGCCCGCGAACCGCCCCCAGCCCAGGAGGGCCGGGGGCAACGCCAGCCGGATGCCCGATGCCTCGAAGTCCACTCTCTCGCCTTCCTGCCGGATGACGCCGGGGAAGAGGTTGATGGGTGGCCAGCCGAGGAGCCGGGCGGCGTGAACGCTGCTGGGCCTGTCGTGGGCCTCCTGTGGGGGGCCGGTCTGGAGGACTCGGCCCCTGTCGAGGAGGGCGACACGTCCGGCGAGCGCGAACGCCTCCGCCTGTTCGTGCGTGACAAGGATCATTGTGAACGTCAGACGCCGTCTGAGCAAGGGCAGATCGGTGAGAAGTTCCCACCGGGCCGCCGAATCCAGGCTGGCGAACGGCTCGTCGAGCAGGACCAGCGAGGCCCGGCGGACGAGGGCGCGGCCCAGCGCCACCCGCTGCTGCTGCCCCCCGGACATCTGGTGCGGCAGGCGGTCCAGCAGCGGCGCGAGGCCGAGCAGATCCACCGCCTCGGAGATGTCCTCCCCGCCAGCGAGGCCGAACAGGAGGTTCTGGCGGGCGGTCAGATGCGGGTAGAGGACGGCCCGCTGGCTGACGAGGGCGACGCCCCGCTCGTGCGGTGGCCAGTGGGTGGCGTCCTTGCCGTCGATGAAGACGCCCCCGGCGTCGGGCACCTCCAGGCCGGCGATGAGTCGGAGGATGGTGGTCTTGCCGGAGCCGCCGGGGCCGAGGAGGACCAGCCATTCCTCGTCGGGCACGTCGAGGGAGACGGCGTCGGCGGCGCGGACGGGGCCGAAGGATTTCGAGAGCTGGTGGAGGCGGAGGTGCATCTACCCCACCCCCCAACCCCCTCCCCGAAGCGGAGAGGGGGAGCAACAAGAGCATCGCCTCTCCGAAGGGGAGGTGTGCGATTCCCCAGTTCGGCGAAGCGTTTCAAGTGACGCGCCCACCTCGCCACCGCCACTCTTCTCACTCTTGCGCCCCCCCCACTCCGTTTCGGGGAGGGGGTTGGGGGGTGGGGTTGTCACTACCGACCTCGCAAAGGCCCCCCTGCGGGAGTACGATCCGCGCGTGAAGGAGTCCCAGCCATGACCAATGACGAAGTGATGCGGCATCTTCTCGACCACGCCCGGAAGCTCGACGGCGAGGGCGGCGCTTTGTTTCAGGTCCGCGCGTTCCGCTCCGCCGCCCTCATCGTGCAGGGCCTGCCCCGGCCCGTCGAGGAGATCCTACGCGAATCGGGCCGCAAGGGCCTGGAGTCGATCCCCGGCGTCGGCAAGAGCATCGCTTACGCCCTGGAGCAGCTCCTCGGCTCCGGCGACCTGCGTGTCCTCCGCCCCACCCACCTCCCCGCCCGTGAACAGCTCCGCTCCCTCCCCGGCGTCGGCCATCGCAAGGCGGAGCGGTTGCAGGACGACGAGGGCATCGCCTCCGTGAGCGAGATGCGGAAGGCGGGGCGGCTCGCCGAGCTGCGGCGGGAGATGGAGGCCGAGCCGGCGGTCGAGGAGATCCTCGCGGCGGACGCCGACTTCCGCCACCTCGCCTCTGCCGGCGTCCTGGGCCGGGCGGCACCGCGAGCGTTTCAGCCGCAGGGGCCGCGCTGGGAGGCGATGCTCCGCTGCGAGCGTGGCGGGTGGCAGCTCCGCCTCGGCTGGGCGGAGACGGCCATCGCCCACCGGCTCGGCAAGACACGCGACTGGGTCGAGGTCCGCTTCGAGCGTGGCGGGGTGTCCGGCACGCGGACCGTCGTGACGGAGAACGGGCGGCGGGTGGTGCGGGGCCGCGAGGAGGAGGGTTGCGGGACGGCGGCCTGAGCGGTTGGTAGGTTGCCGTAGAGCACGCTTCCAGCGTGCTCGGTGAATCGAAGAAGGCACGCTGGAAGCGTGCTCTACGGAACAGCCTCCCATGCTCAAGCTCATCGGCTCCTTCCTCGAACTGGTCCGCTTCAGCCACACCCTCTTCGCCCTGCCGTTCGCCCTGACCAGCGCCGCCCTGGCCTGGCACAAGGGCGGCTTCCGCTGGGGCGAGCTGATCGGCATCGTCCTGTGCATGGCGACGGCCCGCAACGTCGCGATGGCGTTCAACCGCGTCGCCGACCGCGACATCGACAAGGACAACCCGCGCACCGCCGGACGCCACATCCCCGCCGGCCTTCTCTCCGTTCCTGCGGTGGTGGCCTTCGCCGCCATCAACGCGGCCCTCTTCGTCGTTCTCACCGCCTTCCTGTTCCCGAGGGCGAACGGCTGGCCGCTCATCCTCTCCGGCCCCGTGCTGGCTTTCATCTGCGCCTACTCGCTGACGAAGCGCTTCACCGCCCTGGCCCACTTCTGGCTCGGGGCGTCGCTCTTCCTCGCGCCGGTGGCCGCGTGGATCGCCATCCGCGGGGTGGAGTCGCTGCTCCAGCCGGCGCTGCTCGGCGGCGCCGTCCTGTTCTGGGTCGCGGGGTTCGACATCCTCTACGCCTGCCAGGACGCCGACTTCGACCGCAAGGCGAAGCTGCACAGCGTCCCGGCGGCCCTGGGCGTCCCTGGCGCTCTCCGCGTCGCCCAGGTCTGTCACCTGCTGATGATGGGCTTCCTCGTCGCGCTGTTCTTCGCGTCGCCGGGGGAGCTGCGGTCCGTGTACCTCGTCGGCGTGGGGGTCGTCGGCATCCTGCTCGTCTACGAGCATCTGCTCGTGCGGCCCGACGACCTGACGCGGGTGAATCAGGCCTTCTTCCAGGTGAACGCCGTCATCTCGGTGGGCCTTTTCGGCCTGGTGCTCGTGCAGTTGGCGGTGGGCGTCTGACACGGGCGGGCTACAATCGGGACATCTCTTCCGAGGATGCACCCATGTCGAACCGACGCACCTTCCTCCTGGCCACCGCGGCCGCTGCCGCCAGCGCCACGCCAGCCTTCAGCGCGATGGAGGCGGTGAACATCGCCTGCATCGGCACCGGCGGACGCTGCCGGGGCCTGATGAAGTCGCTCGCCGGCATCAAGAACGTGCGCCTCGCCGGCGTCTGCGACGTGTGGGACCACGCCCTTGCGGAGGGCAAGAAGATCGCCGACCCGAAGGCCCACACCTCGAAGAACTTTAACGACCTGTTGAAGCGGAAGGACATCGACGCCGTCCTGATCGGCAGCCCCGACCACTGGCACGTCGCGATGGCCGTCGCGGCCATCGAGGCGGGCAAGCACGTCTACGTCGAGAAGCCGCTGACGCACTCCATCGAGGAGGGCGAGGTCATCCTCAAGGCGATGAAGGGCAAGAGGCTCGCGGTGCAGGTGGGCACGCAGCAGCGCTCGATGACGCACCTGATCGAGGCGAAGAAGATCATCGACGGCGGGAAGATCGGCAAGGTCCTGAAGGTGCGGATGAGCTGGAACCGCAACGCCGACCGGGGCGGGCGCTTCAAGGAGAAGGTCGACCCCAGGAGCGTTGATTGGGCCGCCTTCCTCGGCAGCGCCCGCAAGCAGGAGTTCGACCCCTACCGCATGCGGCAGTGGCGGTGGTTCTGGGACTTCGGCGGCGGGCTGTTCACCGACCTGATGGTCCACTGGGGGGACGTGGCCCACTGGTTCCTCGGCCTGGACACGCCGGAGAAGGCGGTCAGCGTCGGCACCCACTTCGCGTACAAGGATGTGTGGGAGACGCCGGATACGGTGCAGACGCTGCTCACCTACAAGGGCGGATTGCAGGTGCATTTCGAGGGCACGTTCAGCAACGCCCGGGCTGGCGCCATGATCGAGTTCATGGGCACCGACGCCACCCTCTACTGCGACCGTGGCCGCTATGAGGTCCAGCCCGAGGGCAAGCGGGCGGAGGCGAAGGAGCTGGTCCTCGGCACCGGGCCGAAGGGCCGCGACTTCTACGACAAGCCCGACGGCGAGCGGCTTCATCTGGAGAACTGGCTGGCGGCGCTGCGCGACGGCAAGGAGCCGTCGGCCCCGGTCTCCGCCGGGGTGAGCGCGGCGGCGGCGGCGCACCTGGCGAACAAGGCGCTGCGCGGGATGTGACCGGCTAGACCCGGTGCCCCGCGTGTGGGATCTCGATCACGCACCGGCAGGTGAGGCAGGCGACGCGCAGCCCCGCGGCCGGCGCGCCGTTGACCCGCGTGCTGCACTGAAGCGGGTATTTGCACGCCGGGCACACGAACCGCATGTAGTCCGGGTCGGCGTCCGACTCACGCTCGTGAAGGATGCCGTCGCGGGGGGCGTGGAAGCGGGTGGAACAGGCGGGGCAGGGCACCTCTTCCCCGGCGCGGGAGAGCGGAAGCTCGACCAGTCGGCCGCAGCAAGGGGCGCGGAACAGCAGCGCGTAGATCGAGGCGACGTGGCCCTGGTGCGGGATGTCGAGCTTGCGATGTCCGAACGCCTCGGAGATCTCCCCGCCGCAGGCGTGGCAGACGTGCGGGGTCACGAGCAGCGGCGCCTCCGGCAGCGGCAGGTCAGGGGCGCGGATGGGGGCGGGGGCGGTGCGAGAAGGCGCGTCATCAAAGCGCGGCATCTCGATCCGCTCCAGGTCCGGCTTGGGGAGATCCTTCCCGCACTTGTCGCAGTAGTCCATGCCTGGGTCGTCAACGACCGGCAGCTTGCAGAAGGGGCAGACGAAGGTGCTGGCCACGGGCCGTCTCCTCCGGGCGACTCCATGCTACCCGAAGGATGGTGGGCCTGGTGGGATTTTTTCGGCCAATGTCACTTGAGCGCGAGGCGAGCGGCGGGGGGGGGGGGGGGGGGCGGCGGGCGCCCCCCCCCCCCCCGGCGCCCCCCCCGGCCCCCGCGCGGAGGACG
>CAZVZK010000190.1:7308-10597 GCA_964630925.1 uncultured Alcaligenaceae bacterium | reverse complement strand
CCCCCCCCCCCCCCCCCCCCCCCCGCCGCTCGCGTTCTTCCTTCACAGTCGGGGCGGCCGGATTCGAACCGGCGACCTTCTGGTCCCAAACCAGACGCGTTGGGCCATGCTACGCTACGCCCCGTCTCAGAGGGCATCCTACCCGACGCCCCCCTTCCGGACAACGCCCTAACCGTCGGGGTTCACTTCTTCAGCGCCTCGACGATGCGTTCGAAGTCGTCGTTCGACTCGAAACTCAGGACCACCTGCCCCCGGTCCTTCGCCTTCACCTTGATCTCGACCTTCAGCCCCATCCGCCGCTTCAGGTCGTCCTCAATCGACATCACGTGCCGGGTCTTGGTGGCCGTCGGCTTCGACGGCTTCTCCGGGGCCGCCTCCTCCTCGCCCTCCGCCGGCGGGGCAGCCAGCATGGCGGAGGTGGCGTTGACCGACAGGCCGCGGGCGATGATCTCGCGCGCCAGGGCCGACTGCTTCGCCGGGTCGTCCAGGCCCTTGATGACCTTGGCGTGGCCCGTGCTGAGCTGGCCGATGCGGACCAGCTCCTGCACGTCCTCCGGCAGGTCGAGCAGCGAGACGAGGTTGGTGATCGTCGTCCGCCCGAGGCCGAGACGGGCCGCCAGCTCGTCGTGCGTCATCGAGAAGCGGGCGAGGTAGTCCTTGAAGCCGTGCGCCTTGTCGATGGGGTTGAGGTCGGCTCGCTGGATGTTCTCGACCAGGGCGGCCTCGTAGCTCTGCTGGTCGTTGAAGTCCACGACGGTGACGGGGACGTTCTCCAGCCCCGCCTCCATCGCCGCCCGCAGACGACGCTCCCCGGCGATGAGCTGGTATCCGGTCGCCGACGCCCGCACCACGAGCGGCTGCAACACGCCATGGCTTCGGATCGACTCGCTCAGGGAGGTGATCTCGTCGTCGTCGAACGTCTTGCGCGGCTGGAAGGGGTTCGCCTCGATGGAGGCCACCGGCAGCCGAGCCGGGGCCGCTGCCACGGGCGCCTCGGCGCCCATCAGAGCCTCCAGCCCGCGGCCGAGGCGCGTGTTCTTTTCCGTGCTCATGCGAGGGTCCTCCTCACCCAGGGCCCGCGTCCGGCGGGCCGGGCGGCATCATACCCGCGATGTTCCATGTGGAACAAGGCGTCTCGCCGGGACGGAGGTTGACGTGGCCGCCCGTCCCGCGCTAGACTGTAGCGCCCACCCGAGGAGGACGCATGGGACGGCACGACGCCCCCCGCAGACGGCCGGCCGCGGCCGACGCCCCCCACCTGTCGCGCGCCAGCGTCGGCCGGCTCAGCCTGTATCTGCGCCGGCTGGAGGCGCTCCTGGCCGACGGGCAGACGCGCGTCTCCAGCGCCGCACTCGGCGAGGCGCTGGGCATCCCCGACACCCAGGTCCGCAAGGACCTCGCGCCCCTCAACTGCCCCGGCCAGCCGGGCATCGGCTTCGCCGTCGCCGACCTCATCCGCGCCATCCGCGCCCGCCTCGGCCTGGACCGCGAATGGCCCGCCGCCCTCGTGGGGGTTGGCAACCTCGCCCGCGCCTTGCTAAGATATCATGGGTTCCCCGAGCGCGGCTTCCGCATCGTCGCCCTGTTCGACGCCGACCCGACCAAGGTCGGCAAGCAGGTGGACGGGTTGGAAGTCCTGCCCACCTCCCACATCGCCGAGGGGGTGGCGCGCACCGGGGCGGAGCTGGGCATCCTCACGGTGCCCTCGTCCGCCGCCCAGCCCACCGCCGACGCGCTGATCGCGGCGGGGGTGAAGGGCATCCTCAACTTCGCGCCGGGCGTCATCCACGCCCCGGCGGGGGTGAGCGTCGTGAACGTGGACCTCACGGTCCAACTGGAACAGTTGGCGTTCCTCGTCCAGCTCTCCGCGTCCGAGAAGCCCACGGCCACTACCCGGTAGTGTAACGGTAGCACAAGAGATTTTGGCTCTCTTTGTCCTGGTTCGAATCCAGGCCGGGTAGCTTTCGATTCTGAATGAAGCGGGCGGCACGGTTCAAGATGGGGTAACGGCCTCGGCTGTGAACGCCCGCGCAGGAGATGCGCCCAGACGCCCTGGGTGGGTGCGTATGGACGCCCATCAGTGAAGGAAACGAACCGCGGAGTGCGGACACCCTGGATGGAGGCGCATGGACGCCCATCAGTGAAGGAAACGAACCGGGGAAACGAACTTTCCAGATGCAAGGGCAGGGGACATAAGGACTTGAGGAAGTTCGTTTCCCCGACCCCCTCACACCCCCCACACGCCCGGGGAACGAATCGCCCTGGCGGGCCGAATGCCCCCTCCTGCCGACGACGCCCAGCCTCATGCCCGTACCCGATGAGGCTGTCGGTTCATGTAGGTAGGTCGGGTCGAGGCTTTGCGAGGCCCGACGGCACCCCTCCGGGAGCGCAGCGACACCGCACGATGACGCGAAACGTCGGGCCTCGCAAAGCCTCGACCCGACCTACAAGACGGCCCGATACGACAGCCTCATCGGGTCCATGTATCAGGCCACGCCCGCCGGGCGTGCCCCCGGCGAGGGCGCCCGAGGCCGCCGCGGGATCGGTCGGCCTGCCGCCGATAGCCCGGCGCATCGGGCCTCACAGTGCTGCCCGAAACGGGCTGGTTTTGAACCATGCCAAGCGGGCTGGCGCCGGGAAGCGTCGGTGCCGCCCGTTTCAAGGGGTTGCGCCAATTCGCCCCTCCAGTTCGCGGCGGAGCATCTCCGCCTGCGTGCAGCCGCTCGTCCACGTCCCACCCCAGACCGGGGCGTTCGCGGGCCTCGCCGCGAGGTAGACGCGGAGCGCGGCGGCCACGTCCGGCGGGAGCGGCTGGGCCTTGGTCTTGCGGTTCTTGGAGACCCGAGCGGCCAGCGTCACGAGGGGCGCGGCGATGTCCAGGCCGAAGTCTGCCGGCATCAGGTTCGCCAATGCGTTCGCGCGGAACCCGGCGGGGGCGGGGCGGGCCGCCGGGACGTTGCCACGTCCCGGCGGTTCGCGTCAGCGAACGATCTTGCACTTGGGCAGCGCCTTGTGCAGGTCGGCGACCCCGGCAGCCGTCACCTTGGTGCGGCCGAGGTACAGCGTGGTGAGTTGCTTGAGATCCTTCAACTCCTTCAGGCCCGTATCCGTCACCTGGGTGTCGGAGAGGGCCAGCACGGTGAGTTGCTTGAGGTCCTTCAACTCCTTCAGGCCCGCATCCGTCACCTGGGTGTTTACGAGACCCAGCACCCTGAGTTTCTTGAGACCATTCAACTCCTTCAGGCCCTCATCCGTCACCTTGGTCCTGTGGAGGTACAGCAGGGTGAGT
>CAZVZK010000190.1:0-7208 GCA_964630925.1 uncultured Alcaligenaceae bacterium | reverse complement strand
AGTGAGGTGCTTGAGCTCCTTCAACTCCTTCAGTCCCGCATCCGTCACCTTGGTGCCACGGAGGTTCACCCCGATCACCGGCTTGTCCGGCAGTTTGTCCTCGCGCGTGATCTTGCCGCCGAACTTCTCGACCGCCTTCACGGCGGACGTCTCGTCGGCCCGCGCCACGCCGGCCAGACAGGCCAGCAGCAAACCCACACCAACGAGTAGCATCCGCATGGCGTTCCCCCTGTAGCCCCCTGTAGCCCCCTTGAAGCATCCTGTCGGGGGGGGTAGGCCAGCGATGCCGCCGCCGGCCCCCCGAGAGGAAGGAGGCCGTTACGGACGGAAGGGCAGCCCTCGCACGATGCCCCGGTGGCGTGAAGAGGCCGTGCCACCCCCGGCAGCCTACTCGCCGCACCGCCACCCGGCCACGAGAACCCCCGCCTTCAGACGCCACCGGCGAAAGCAAGGGCCAGCCGCCCTGGCCGCGACAAAGGCGGGGGGCAGTGGGGCGTCAGCCGTACTTCTTGTGACACTCACTGGAGGTCATCTTCTTCGCCAGGATCAGCCCGCCCTTGGCCTTCTCGCCCTCCGGGTCGAGGTAGAGGCGGCTGGACGTGCCCTCGATCTTCGGGTCATAGCCGATGACGTGGATGTTGAAGATGAACGCCTGGTCGCTCGTCGCCTTGAACCAGTGCACGTTGTCCTTGTGGTCGCTGACCGTGGAGAACTCGCCCGCCTTGAAGGCGCGGTCCACGGTCGGCTTGATGAGGTAGTGCTTCGGGTGGGTCTCGACGCGGTCGTAGTGCTTGCCGGCGAAGGTGCCGCGGAGGATGATGAAGCCGGTGCACATGTTCTTGTGGCCGTGCGGGACGACGCTGCGGCCCTTCTTCATGCCGAAGATCTGCTTGCCGAAGTAGAGGCTGGCCGGCAGCCCCTCGACCTTGCTCAGGTCGATCCCGGTGCTGAGCGCGCCGTTGTCGGGCAGCTTCGCCGTGCGCGCGACCCGGTCGAGGTCGAGGAGGGTCAGCAGGTCGGCCAGGTCGACCCGTTTGTAGAGCTCCTCCAGCTTGGTCTGGAACTCGGTGTCCTTGAGTTTCCGATCGGCCTTGAGCTCCTTCGACAGCATGTTCAGGTCGCCCATCCACTTCTGGATGACGGGCTTGACGGACTCGGCGAAGGCGTCCTTCTGGAACAGCGTCTCGATCAGGCCATAGGCGGCCAGGGTGCCGAGCAAGGTGTGGTTGAAGGTCCGGCGGGTCGGGGTGGTCATGGTCCCTCCTGGTGGTTTGGCTGCCCTCAGACTAGGGGGGAGGTCCGTTGAAGGACAAGGCGAATCCAGTGGGTCGGACGAAGCGGCAGCGGTCAGGCCGGGTAGCCCGAACTTGTCACGTTCGAGGCGATCGGCCCCGCGTAAGTGGGCCGAGTGACCTCACTCGCCCCCGATCACCGGCCCCGCCTGCGCCGCCATCCACTGGAGGCAGCGCGTCCAGTTGGCCGTCGAGCCAGGCGTCACCACGCCCAGGAGCCTCGCCCCCGCCGCGCCCGTCGCCGACGGCACGTTGCCGGGGACGCCGTCCACCGTCAGCGCCGCCAGCAGCCCGGCGCCCGCCGCCTGATGCAGCTCCGCCGGGACGCCGGCCTCGTCGGAGCGCACCATGCGCACCCCTTCGAGATGACGCTCCAGCAGCCGCCACAGCATCCCGTTCCGCACCCCCCAGCCCGCCAGCAGCACCTCATCCACGGGGCGGGCGATGTGGCGGCGCACAGCGGCCATCACCGCCCGCACGACGAAGTGCGACGCGCTGCACAGGAGGTCGTGCAGCCCGCCCTCCATCTCCCGCATCTTCATCAGCGCTTGCCGCGCGAACTCCGTGCCCCACGTCTGGCGCGGCAGGGCGCGCGGGACCCGACGTTGCAATGCCGGGTGGGCCAGCCACGATTCGACGAGCGGCTCCAGGCAACGTCCCTGGACCGCGTGTTTGCCGCCGGGGTCGCACGCCTCCTTGCCGTTGGTCACCTGGCGGACCAGGGCGTCGAGGAGCACCCCGCAGGGCCCGGCCTCGAACCCGAACACGTCGCCGGGCCGGCCACCCCCCGGCAGGAACACCACCCGCGCCATCCCACCGAGGTGGATGATCAGGCGAGACTTCCCCGGGTGTCGGAAAAGGAGGTGGGCAGGCAGCGCCATCAGCGGCGCCCCGGCCCCCCCGGCGGCGAGATCCCGGCAGGACAGGTCCGCCAGCGTCGTCACGCCCGTCCGCTCCGCGATCACCGCCCCCATCCCCAGCGGGAGCACAGACGGGAAGCGGCCCTCGGGGTCGTGCCCCAGCACCAGCCCCCGGGTCCCGATCACCTGCACGCGGTGCAGCGCCAGGCTCGCCGCGTCCGCCACCGCCCGGGCGGCGGCCGCGAACGTCTCGCCCATGAGTCGGTGCAGCAGGGCGACGTGGCGGGCGTCGCACGGCTCGTCCCCCACCCGGCGGATCAGGCAGCGCAGCTCCGGGGCGTGAGGCTGGTGCAGTCCGGCGAGCTGCGTGACGCGCGTCTCCAGGCCGACGCCCTCCAGCTCGAGGAGGGCGCCGTCGGTCCCCTGTCCGCTGGAGCCGGCGGCCAGACCGATCACCCAGCGTTGCGCCATGACGCTCACTCCTCCGGGCGCGTCAGCCCCGGCGTCCTCGATCACGCCGCCAGGCGCAGGCCACCCTTGCCGCGCTGGCAGGCCTCCAGGAACGCCTGGAAGAGCTGCACGTCGAGGGCGGTGGCGGTGTCCGACTCCGGGTGCCACTGGACGCCGATGAAGAACCACGTGGGGTCGATGTTCTCGACCGCCTCGATGACGCCGTCGGGCGCCGTCGCCCCGACACGCAGCCCCTTGCCCGGACGCGCGACGGCCTGGTGATGATGGCTGTTGACGAGGATGTCGTCGGGGCCGTAGATGGCCTCCATGTGTGTGCCCTTGGAGATGCGGCACAGATGGCGGTGCGGCCCGCCGCTGGGGTCGCGGTGGGGCATGGCCTTGGGCATGTCCTCGGGGAGGTGGGAATGCAGCGCCCCGCCGAGGGCGACGTTCATCTGCTGAGTGCCCAGGCCGATGGAGAGGACGGGCATGCGCCGGCTAATGATCTCGCCGACGAGGGAGCGGTCGCTCTCGTCCTTGCGGGCAGGCAGGAGCTGGGTGGTGTGGTGCAGGGTGAAGCCATGCTTACGCGGGTCGAGATCATACGGGCTGCCGGTGAGGACGAAGCCGTCGAGGCGGTCGAGGTACTCGGTGAGGGCGGGGTCTTTCAGGAACGGCGGCACGATGACGGGCAGGCCGCCGGCGGCGGCGATGGCGTCACAATAGCCGGGCGCGAGCCGCAGGGTGCTGGAGTGGTGCTTGGTGGCCAGGGTCAGGTCGGCGTTGAGCCCGATCCAGGGCCGCGTGCGGTTCGGCATCCGATCATCCCTCCGTGGCTGGCCCTTGGAGCCGGGCCGACGCACGCCGTATAGCCCCGCCCCGCTTTCGGAAAAAGGCCGACCTAGCGCAGCTCCGGCCCCCGCGCCCGCGCCGTCGCCTGCATCGGCGAGATGTACACCTTCGCCGACACCCGCGCGACGTGCGGGAGCAAACGCACCTTGTAAAGCGTCAGCCGGTCCCACGGCTCACGGTCCCCCTTCGAGGACGTGCTGCTCGCCACCTCCTCGACACGCGCCAGGCCGCGGGCGGCCTCGATCTGGAGGGGCCGCGACACGACATACAGGTCGCCCTCGGGGAGCGTCTCGTCGCGGAGGAAGGTGGCGTTGTGCAGGAGCCTGCCGCGCCCCTTCAGGTGGAAGAGCGACCACGAGGCGTCCAGAGGCCGGAAGGTGTCGAGGACGAGGAGGGGGCCGTCCCCCGCGGCCTTCTTCGCCGAGTCGAGGAGGGCGAGGTCGGCGCGGCGGCCCTCCTGGTACCCCCACTCCGCATGCTCCTTCGCCCAGAAGAGGAGGACGCATCCGGCCACCAGCACGCCGACCCCGCGCCCCGCCTCCTCCTGGCGGGAAGAGAGCCACAGCGCGGCGGCCAGCAGCGGCGCCACGGCCAGGGCGAAGGGCACGAACGGCCCGATTCGCGGCTGCACGCTCCAGACGATCAGGACCGCCGCGGAGGCGGTGAGAACAGTCCCGGCGAGAGAGCAGGCCAGCCGCGCCGTCTGGAGATCGCGGAGCCAGGCCCAGGCTTTGACGGCGGCGACGGCTGAGAGAATGGCCCACGGGGCCATCGTCGCCAGCAGATAGTGATGGTGCTTGCCATTCGGGATCGACAGCAGGACGACGGGGGCGATGGCCCAGCACCACAGGAATCGCTGGGGCGAGCCGGGCTTGCCGAGCGCCTCCCGGCGTGTCACCCACAGCCCGAAGAATGCGAGCGGCGCCCACGGCAGGAGGGCGGCGGGCAGGTGGGCGAGATAGTACCACCACGGCTCCGACAGGAAGGTCTGGGAGAGGCGGCCGTTGTAGTCGCTGCTCCACAGGGCGACGACGTCCGGGTGCCGCCAGTACGCCGCCAGTGCCCACGCCGACGCGGCCGCCAGGAACACGACCCACCCCGGCAGCCAGAGATACCGCCGCAGGTCCGCCCACCACGTCGGACGCCAGAGGAGGAACAGCACAGCCGGCGCGAGGATGTGCAGGTCGGCGAAGTAAAGCCCCTTGACGAGGTTCCCCAGCCCCAGCACCAAGAAGCACGCCAGCACCGCCCACGGCCTCGGCCCCAGGAAGGAGGAGCGGTCATCGGGCCGCAGACGGAACTCCAGGTGGACGAAGAGGGCCATGCCGACGGCGACCAGGGTGCAGACGAAGATGTCGGACTCGGGGGCGATGACGTAGCGGTGGAACTCCTGGAGTGTCGCGAGGACGCAGGCGGCGAGGATGCCGACGCCACGCCCGAACCACAGCGACGCCATCCAGGCCGTCAGGAAGACCGCCGGCAGGGCCACACAGAACGAGATCAGGCGGAAGACGACGGCCCCCTCGCCGAAGAGGGCGACGAAGGGGAGGGTGATCCAGAAGGGCAGAGGCGGGCGTTCGAGCCAGGGCCGCCCGCCGCAGTGGGGGATGATGTAATCGCCGTCGGCGAGCATCTCGCGGACGTTCTGGCAATGGATCGTCTCGTGGTTCCCCAGCACGCGCGGGGCCGCCAACGACACCGAGTACAGGACGGCCATGAAGGCGGCCACGAGTAGATAGTCGGATCGCCGCAGCGGCGCGTGCATGTCCCGCCCTCCGTGGATGAGCCACGGTTGTAACCGCGGCCCGCGCCGGGGGTCAAGACGAGACAGGAAAGCAGAAGGCATACCACGACAGACACGGAAGACACGAAAGGAAGACGAAGAACAGAAGAAGATATCAAGCAAGAAGACACGCGGCTGTTCTCTTCTGACTGTCTTTCGTCTTCGTTTTCTTTCGTGTCTTCCGTGTCTGTCGTGGTATGGCCTCTCAATGCTCACAGGCCGCGCGACATCGCCTCCCGGATCTCCGCCGTCTCCTCGATGCCGACACTGAGGCGCACCAGGCCCGGCGTGATGCCCTGACGCTGCTTCTGCGCCGGGCTGTCGTGGCGATGCGAGGTCGTGTCCGGGTGGCTGCACGTCGTCGTCGTGTTGCCCAGCGACGGGCTGAACACGATCCCGGCGGAGCGCATGAAGTGATTCACGGCATCGCGTCCGCCGGCCAATTCGAAGCTCAGCATGTGCCCGAAGCCGCCCGACAGGACGCGCCGGGCGATGCCATGGTCCGGGTGGTCCTCCAGGCCTGGGTAATGCACGGCGCTCACGCCTGGGCGGCCCCGCAGCCAGCGGGCGAGGTCGAGGGCGTTCGCCTGCGCCGCCTTCATCCGCAGGGCAAGGGTGCCAAGGCCACGCTCCGTCAGCCAGCAGTCGAACGGGTTCGCCGACAGCCCCCAGATGCTCGTCACCTGGGTGATCTCCGCCAGCGTGTCCGCGCCGTTGCCGGCCACCATGCCCAGCGTGATGTCCGCGTGCCCGCCGATGAACTTCGTCAGGCTCTCCATCACGAAGTCGGCGCCCATTGTCAGCGGCCTCGTGACGAGGGGCGTCGCGAACGTGTTGTCCACGACGAGGAGGCAGTCCGCCTTCTTGCAGAGGGCCGCCAACGTCGGGATGTCCGCGACGCGTAGCAGCGGGTTGCTGACCGTCTCGACCAGCAGGACGCGCGTCGGCGTCTTGAGTGATGCCTCGACAGCCGACAGATCGTTCACATCAACGAAGGCGAAAGGCACGCCGAATCGCGCCAGCTCCTGCTGGATCAGCTGCGTGGTGCGGCCGTAGAGGCGGTTGCTCGCGGCGACGCGCCTGCCCTGTTCGAGCGACGAGAGGAGGACGGCGCTGAGCGCGCCCATGCCGGAGCCGGTGACGACGGCCCACTCGGCGGATTCGAGCTTCGCGAGGCGCCCGGCGAGGAGGCGGGCGTTGGGGTGGCCGTCACGGGCGTAGATGTAGCCGGGCGCCTCGGCGTTCATGATGCGGTCGAGCGCGTCGAGGTCCGGCAGGGTGTAGACGGAGGACTGGTACAGCGGCGGGACGAGCGGGCGGCTGGCCCCGAGATCCTGGCTCATGGATGGCACCGGCGTGGGGAGGGCGGACATGGTTAGGGATAGCGGAACCCCGGGCGTGCGGCGCGGGGTTTGCTAACGCTCCGTCTTTAACTTTCAAGCCCACCGTAGGGAGACCCGACGATGTCCGAGCCCCGTGAGGAGAGCAAGCCCACGCGCCGAGCGGGCGCCGGCGGCGAGACGCATCAGACGGCGGGCGGCGACGTGCCCGCCCTCACCACCCAGCAAGGCGTCCCCGTCGCCGACGACCAGAACACCCTCCGCGCGGGGCCGCGTGGCCCGGCCCTGATGGAGGACTTCCACTTCCGCGAGAAGCTCTTCCACTTCGACCACGAGCGCATCCCCGAGCGTGTCGTCCACGCCCGCGGCTACGGCGCCCACGGCCACTTCGAGAACTACGACTCCCTGCCCTCGCTCACCCGCGCCGACCTCTTCCAGCGCAAGGGCGAGAAGACGCCCGTGTTCGTGCGTTTCTCGACCGTGGCCGGCAGCAAGGGCTCCGCCGACCTGGCCCGCGACGTGCGTGGCTTCGCCACCAAGTTCTACACCAAGGAGGGGAACTGGGACCTCGTCGGCAACAACATCCCGGTGTTCTTCATCCAGGACCCCATCAAGTTCCCGGACATGGTCC
>CAZVZK010000189.1:0-18261 GCA_964630925.1 uncultured Alcaligenaceae bacterium | reverse complement strand
CGGGCCGTCAGTGTTTGCTCTTCAACGGGTGACGTGATTCGCCGGGCGCGTACGGAGCACCTGCGGAGGAGGGCGGAGACCCTGCGGATGTGCCGGGAGAACGAGCCCGACGTGACGCCGTTCCTGCACGTCGGCAGCGTCCTC
This sequence comes from uncultured Alcaligenaceae bacterium, assembly GCA_964630925.1. GTDB lineage: Bacteria > Planctomycetota > Planctomycetia > Gemmatales > Gemmataceae > RGDT01. Next base: position 18,117 of record CAZVZK010000189.1, on the reverse strand, counting down.
ATGGGCGTCGCCGTCGTCCTGCTCTGCGCCGACAAGGGCGTGGCGGCCGGCGTGTAGACCGACGACGGGCATGATGTCCGGAGAGGCCGCGTATCCGCGCCCGCGCCGCCGTCGTTGGGTGCCGAGCGGCATGGCGGCGGATGACGGAAGGGCGTTTCAACCCACTCGAAAAACAGCTCGACCACGTAGGCCGCAGCCAGCGGACGCAACCGCCTACCACGCCAATGAGCTCAACGCCACCGCCCAGTCGGACGGGTCGCATGTCGACCTCAAGCAATGGCTGGCGGAGTTCTGGCTCGATGGCGATTGATATTGTTGCCCCGACGCAGATATGCCCTTTCTCGTAGAACATTTGGCCTCAGCGCCTCGGTAAGAGGGACTGAATATATTCTATCTATCCTGAATTTTGTCGGTTCACTATTCCCTCAACAACAGGCCGAAATCATTCTTCCACGGCGGGTTCGCGGCGAACAAGGGGGCCGGCTTCTCCCTTGACTTTCGGAGAACCAACTCGTTGTTGACCGCTGCAAGGCCCGCCTTGCCCTCTTCCAGAATGAGTTGAAGGATTTTCCGGGTTCGTGCATCCTTTTCGACTTTCAGTCGGTTATGATACGTCACCAAAATGGGTGCGTAGCGGAATAGTTGCTCATCTGAGGCTTTTTTTGGCGGTCTCGCAAGGTGATGAAGGGCCAGGGCTTGGCCCTTACGGGTCGAAAAGCCGTGGACCTCATGGAATCCTTGATAGAACCACTCGATGCTGAAGTTCGGTTCTGTGACGCCAGCCGGGATGGTAACCTCTCCGCCCGCAACTCCCGCAGCCTCTCCAGCCGCGAACCCGTCATCAGACCAGCGTAGGATCACGCGGATGGACACAGGGGCAGGGGGGGTCTTGCCATCCATGACCGGGTTGCCATCATCGTCGACGAATGCCACACGGACCTTCGTTTGCGCGGAGCACAGCCCGCCGGTGCTGAGGAGCATCAATAGAGCCGAAATCGCCAATGCGCGAGGCTCACTTGCCCTGCTTGTCATGTTCCACCTTCAGGGACATCAGTTTCAAGATCGCGGCCCGCCGCTCTTGCGGAGCCTCCGGTAGTTCGGCACCGATGTTGATCGCCCCGAATATCACGACGCGGTCATCTGGTAGCACATCCTTGAGGCTGAACCACAGATGCCTCTCGCCTTCCTTCCCGTTCTCCCGTTTTCTCCCTTCCTTTACCTCAAGGACGCGGTAAAAGCCGGGTTCGCCAGCTTTGGATGCTCGCACAAGGATGACGTGTGGCTTGTGGCCGGCCGGAAGCGAGGTAAAGGTACATCGCGAGTCCGCGACAGGCCGTGCAAGATCAAAGTGCCCTCGCGGGACCGCCTCACCAAGCGGACGACTCTTGACCGCAAACGGAACGGTCCCTTTCGGCACGTTAAACAGGATCTCGGTAACCAGCGGCTGCTCTTTCTGCTCAAATTTCGCGTGGGGGTGGTAGTCGGTGAACACCAGCCCTGTCGGCAGCGCAGGCTGGGCGAGCCACGACCAGCCTGCGGCAAACGCAACGACCAAGAGAGGAGGCATCACCCACCCGCCCCAGACCACCGGAGAGAGCAGGAATGGCTTGAGGATCGGTTGCTTGTTGGATTCAGCGAGTTGGTGCTTCGCGGACTGCCCCTCAAGTTCGGCCTTGGAGAAGGGAAGCCATCGCGGCTTGAGATCTGGACCGTCACCTTCCTGTAGCTGTTTCGGTTCAACGTAGGGGATGTCACCGGCGGAGAATACAATCCGCGAATTTGGAGCCTTATCCATCGGGCATCCGAAAACCATGCGAGCCCTTGCATAGCCGCGGTGAACGAGCACTTGGATCTCCGCAGCGGAGAATGAATTCAGGTCAGTGCGTACGTGCTCCGTCCGCTCCTGAATTCCGTCGTCTGGCGGCTGGCCCTTCATCCGATCCTGCAGACGGACCCGCCTCACGCGGTATGCGGGCGGGACAGGTTCGTTCACGCTCACACGGTTCATGAGTATGTCGGTCGAACGGTTCACCCGCGTTGGCAGCCAGGAGTAGTTATCGTGCAGCCCCCAGCCAAATGGCTGCTCAGCGTCGCTGATCAGCAGATCGCCTTCCACACCAGCATCCCCGAATACCCGTAACGCCGCCAGCCCGAGGTTGTCATAGACGCCTCCATCCGTGAGGTGCATCGTCTCCGGGAAGCCTTGGCCGGGGTCTCTGCCGAGATCCTGCGCATGGAGAGGGACTGGCGCGAAGGCTGGGGGAAACGCCGAGGAGGCGGCCACCGCTCGGGCGACTGAGTATTTCGTATAACGGATCAACTCGGGAGGGTCTGGGGTCTTCCCTGGGGGCGGGCGGCGTGCCCAGACGAAACCATCCTTGTGAAAACAGCAGAGATCCCCGGTAGTCAGAGTGGTAGCCACGATGTACAAAAGAGGGCGAGGACTGGCATTGTCTGGAGTAGCAAGACTGGCGAGGTCCGCCTTGTCATAAAGTCGCTCGTACTGGTCAGCCAGGAGATCAATCCTGCCAAACCACCGCATGACCGAAATCATCACGGCCGCAACCAGTGAGACAAATGCCACGCTCGTTGCCATCAACCAATGCAGCGGGAGCAGACACGCGCCGAGCAGGCAACACAGCGGGAGTACCACCCCCGGCACGACGATCCACGTCAGCCACCGAATGAACACGCGGCTCCGGGTGTCGGTCCGAACAAATTCGATGAGCCTCTTCGCCGCTCTTGGGAATTTGACCGGGTCAATGTAGTCGTCCCAGTTCAGGACTAGATGGGCGGCCAGGATGCTGCCGCCCGATACGGAGGCTACCTCCTTGACCTGCTTTAACTGGTCTGTCTCACAGAGGTACCGGATTACACCCAGGTGGAAGAGGGTCGCACGAAACCCGCCCCCTGACAATGCTAACCGACGAATGCCCAGGCCGTTCAGCCGGGCCAATTCTTCGTAATCCGGGCCAGTCAGCCGCGACATGGTACACCTCTCGAGGAGTATTGTCTGGATGTACGAATTCGCTGGTTGGTGTCTAGCTAGCTTGGATTGTATCGGTACGGGTGCTGCCGACAAGCCGCGACGCCAAGCAACTGAAACAGGTGACTTCAGCGGTAGTTCTGCAAGGTCGCCTGCGCTTCGGGCAGAGGCATTGGCTCTTTGCGGTCGGCCTGGGCGAATTGGGCCTACACTTCGGCGTCGATGCGCAAGGCGGCCCGCGACTTCGCCAAGGCCGCAGGAATGGCGCGGGTCATCGATGTCGAAGCGCATTCCCTGGAACTACTGCAACCCAGGCGTTCGCACGGGGGAGGGTCGCCCGTCCCGCCGCCCCCGGTCGCTGGCTAAACCCCGCCCACGCGCGATTGCTGGCCGTGCATCAGGGCATCCTGGCCCGACAGGGCGAGGACGAGCAGTTCGGCCCGGGAATGGACCCGGTACGCCCGGTAGATCGCGACGACGTGGTTGTGGACGGTGCAGGGGCTGAGATCAAGCCGCGAAGCGATCCGCTTCTCCGGCAGGCCGGCCACGAGGAGAGTGAAGACGCGCTGCTGCGCCGCGGTCAGCACGACGCTTCCCGCATTGCCCGCGGCCGAAAGGGCCGGCGGCCGCGGCTTGTCGGTCGCCCGGCTCGAGTCCGGCTCGCAGTGCCTGGGGCCGGCCACCAGGAATTCCAAGCCGGCGAAGCGGATACGGCTCTCGACCGCCGCCACCGCCGCGCCGGCGACGCGCACCCCGTCGACGTACGTGCCGTTCAGGCTGGCCAGGTCGGTGATCCGGAGGCCCGCCCCATCCACCAAGAGGGACGCATGCCGCCGTGACACTGACGAGTCGTCGATGACGAGGTCGCACTCGGAGGACCGGCCGAGGGAGCACTCACGGCCGAACGGTATGATCAGGACAGAGCTGTAGAAATCCGGCAGCCGCAGGAGGGCAACGGGGCGGGCCATGGTGCACCACCGTGATGGGATTGTGCCCTGAACGTGAGGTTAGTGTAACGGAAGGTCGGCGAGCGGCTACGGCCATGCGCAACAGGCCAGCTCGAACCGGGTAGTCTGAACAGATCATGGATTCGGGCTGCCTGACGGCTAGTATCCGTTGGTGAGTGGGTCCGCCGACGCTGTTGGTCTGGGCCTTTCGCACCAGCGCCTTCAAGGGCCGACAACGCCCTGGGTAGCCGCTCCTGGGCGCCTCTCGCCCAGCAGCGCCTGCCCAACCCTGGCAGCGGCCTTGCCTGTTGGTGTCGCTTTCCGCGTCCTTCATCCCATTCATCCTGCCCGAGGCTGAGCACCATGACTGCCCCGCCCGCCCCCGCCCTGCCCGCGGACCCTCACCCTGGCCCGGCGCCTCACCCGGATTGGCTCGGCACGAGGATGGCCTACGTGCTTGCCTTGGAAGCGGCGATCTTCGGCCTTCTCGCCGTTCTGGCGATGGGGAGCTTCTGGACGGGCCTGCCCGAGGATCCTTGTGCCGAGGCGCGCCCGACCGTGCCGTCCTTCATCGACCTGCACCCGGCAATCCCGTTCGCCGTTTCCCTCGCGGCACTCGCCGCCGCCCTGTCCCTCCCCTGGGTTAACAGGATGCTCGGCTTGCAGCGGACGCTGCACTTGCTCTTCCTGAACCGGTATGCGCTCCTCCTGGCCGCCGTCCCGCTGGCCCTTGTCCCGTTGGGCACGGTCGCCGCCCCGAGCATGCTGGGCGGCCTGCTCGCCGTGCAGGGTCCGGGGCAACTCTTCAACGTCGCCTGGATGTCGGTGCTGGTCGCGGCCGTACCGATCCTCTCGGTGGCCGTGGCCGAGCATAACGCCCAGGACCGCTACCCGCTCGACCCGCCCCCGGCGGCACACCCTCCCCGTTCCGGGTGGAGCCTCTGGGAGTGGGTGGCGTGCCTGCTCATCAGCCTCCCCCTGGCGTGCGCCTGCCTGCGCGGCAACGTCGAGGACCGGCACGTGGTGGGCGGCGAGTTCAAGGGCGGCACGGCCTTCTGGCTCTGGACCGCCCTCGCGGTCGGCGTGGCGTTCGGCTTCATGATCCTGGCTGTAGCCCAGCTAGCGGAGAAATACCTGGTCATGCCCAGGCAGCGGATTCGCGGTCTGTTCCCTTTCCCGCTCATAGAGGCCTTGCCTGGGCGGAGTGACCGGCCCTGGCTAGGCGCGGACCTGGTCGGCTGGTACCTGCGTGGATTCGGCCCAGGCTATCAGGCCAAGCCCGACGGATCAGGAACGCCTGGGCTGGCCAGGGGGCACGCGCAGCTCGCGGTGGTCCTCCTGCTCGCCCTGGCCGCCTACTTCACAGGCTACGCCTTCTCTCTGCACCGAGCGCCCGACCGTGACTCTGCGTTTCCTGCCCTCTTCTTCCTGCTCATGCTATTGGGGCTGGCCGGCCTGGGGATGCAGGGGCTGGCGTTCTGGCTAGACCGCTACCACATCTCCCCGCTCCTGGCCGTGGCGGCCTTCTCCGTCCTCATGTACCTGGTGAACCGGACGGACCACCATTTTGACCTGGGCAATGAGAAGAGTGGCGACGAGACGGAGGAGCGGGCGAGGGACAGGATCCTGTCGGGCGTGCCTGATTTCGCGAAGATCGTCCGGGAAATGAGGCCTTCCCTGCCCGCTTCCAAGGGCGGCCAACGGACGCTGGTCTGCGTGACGGCGGTGGGCGGGGGCATCCAGGCCTCGGCCTGGACTGCGAAGGTGATGACCGAACTGAACAATCGCTACGGCGATAAGTTCGGCGACTCGGTTACGCTCATCAGCGCGGTCTCTGGCGGCAGTGTCGGCACGATGTTCTACCTGGACGCCCTGGAAGAGCGGGTCGGGAAGCCCAGATTCCGCAAGGGGGCGCTCGGCCCGGTCCCCCTCAAGGGGGCCGGCGGGCCCCCGGCAGGCAAGGAGCAAGGAGTCCCTCCGATCCTTGACTTGGCGACGCGCTCCAGTTTGGAGGCGGCGGGGTGGGGCTTCGCCTACCCCGACCTGCTCCGCACGATCTTCCCGCCGCTGGCGGGGGCCATGGATGACCGAGGCGCGCGCGTCGAGGAAGACTGGAGGAAACGCTTGCACGCTGGCCGCAGCAAGGCGGGCGTTTGGCGGATGCACGACCGCCGGGTGAAGCCGGAGCAGGAAGTGCAGGGCCTCCGCGAACGGATGGAGAAAGGCACCTTGCCCATCGCCGTGTTCAACGCAACGGTGGCGGAGACCGGGCAACGGATGCTACTCTGGCCGTTCCTGAGCCGGCCGGCGGCGGAGCGGGCCGTCAACGGGCGCTGGCCAGGGCCGAGCGAGGCCAGGGAGCTGGTCGAACTGTATCCCCGCTCCAACCTCGCGGTCTCGACGGCAGTGCGGCTCTCAGCGACCTTCTCCTACATCAGTCCCATCTGCCGCCCGATGCGGGACGACGGGACGGGAGCGAGCGCGCCGGAGGCCCATTGCTACCACTTCTGTGACGGAGGGTACACGGACAACGAAGGCGCGGTGACGGCCCTGGACCTACTCGATGCGTTGTATGACGCGGAGATGCAAGCCTGGCGGCGGTGGAAGAAACGGAAACAAGCCTTCGACAAGGACCCGAAGGCCGGCGACCCGGGTTCCTTCTCAATGAAATATGATCGGATTCTGGTCGTGCGGATTCAGCCGTTCCCGACCGCCGGCTGCCCTGCGAGAGCACAGGGGGACATGGGCTGGACCTACTCGACCTTTGGGCCGCTCCAGGCGCTCGGCATGGTCCGGATCGCCTCCCAGGCCGAGCGGAACTCCTTGGTGTTTAAGAAATTCCGAGAGGCCGTAAAGGACGGAGAGTGGTTCGATGAATACGACGCCCAGGACCGTTTCGAGGAGGAGCGTTTCAAGGCGGTCGAGTTCACGTTCGACCCGGCGGGATACAACCGGGGCCTCAAGGAGGACGAGAAGTCGGCGAGGGAAGCCGAGAAACCGATGGACGAGGTCGTCCCGCTCAGTTGGACCCTGACCGAGCGGCAGAAGCAGGACCTTGACCGAATGTGGAACAGGATCGCGGACCCGAAGAGAGCAAGGAAGGACAAGGACCGGACCGACAAGGAGAACGCGCTGCGGATGGGCCAGGATCCGGAAGCCGAGCGGAAGGAGTACGCCAACCCGCTCAATTCCCTGGACGAGTGGTTCGAACTCGCCAACGCCAAGGGGGCCTGACGGCAGATTCCCGTTACCGGTCGGAGAGGCGACGAGGCGCCCCACCGCTTCAACCGGCCGACTTCCCCGCGCCGGCGCACGGAAGCCAGCGCGACCTTCTTCGCCGCGTCGGAGTGGCGGCATCCGGCGGCAAAGGCGATGGCCGAGTCGAAATCTGTCCCGTTGCTGCGTGCAGAACAACCGTTGTAGTCGAGGGGAACAGGATGAGCGCGATCTTCGGCGAGCTGTTGACCTTCCCTCAGGCGAATGGGCCTGATGTCCGCCTCCGGGTGTTCGGCGACGAGCACTACGCCCGTTACGAGACGATCGACGGCTACACGGCCGTCTACGACGACCCGAAGGGCCTCTACTGCTACGCCCGGCTTGACGGCAACCGGTTCCTCTCAACCGGGGTGCCGGTCGACGCGGGGCCGCCGGCGGGCATCGTCCGGCACCTGCAGGAGTCGCGTGCGATGAAGCGCGCGAAGATCGAAGCACAACACATGCGCCACGGCCCTCGCGCGGCGAGCATGAACGAGATCGTCCGCACCTTCGGCCCCAACCAGGGGCTGCTCGAGGGCCGCCGCCTCTCCCTCGGCGCCGTCCGCGGGCTGACCATCCTCGTCAACTTCCAGGACGTCCGCAGCACCACCACGGCCGCCGACGTCACGGATATGGCCAACGGCGACTCGTTCACGCGCAACGGGAACGTCAGCTCGGTCCGCCAGTACTTCCTGCGGGTGTCCAACGGGAGGCTGGACTACACGAACACCGTCGTGGGGCCCTTCACCCTCAGCCGGAACCGGCAGTTCTACGTCAACCAACTGCTCGTCGAGGAGGCGCTCCAGTTGGCGGTGGCCGCCGGCCTGGACCTGTCCCAGTTCGACTCCCGGCGCGAGGGGATCATCGACGCCCTGAACGTCCTCTACGCCGGCCAGAGCGTTTACCAGGGCGACCTCTGGCCGCACAACTACACGATCGACCTCCGCGTCGGGGGGCTTCGCACCCACTTCTACCTCCTGACCGGCCTCGGCCGCAGCCCCTCGGAGCTGACGATCGGCACGTTCTGCCACGAGAACGGGCACCTGCTCTGCCGCTTCCCGGACATGTACGACTACGGCGAGCGCGACGGCGACACCCAGGACAGCGCGGGGATCGGCTACTACTGCCTGATGGGGGCGGGCAACCACCTCGGCTCGGGGCTCAGCCCCGCACCGGTCTGCGCGTACCTGCGTGATCTGGCCGGCTGGTGCGACACCGTGGTGGACCTGAACGCGCCGGGGGAGTACGAGGCCCGGCACGGCGACTACGGGACGGTGATGAAGTACCGCACGGGCAACCCGAACGAGTATTTCGTCGTCGAGAACCGGTCGCGCCTCGGTCTGGACCGGGCGTGCCCCTCCAGCGGGCTGGCGGTGTACCACTGCGATGTCCTCGGCTCCAACGAGCAGCAGCAGGGCACCGCGGACGCCCACTACCAGTGCGCGCTGCTCCAGGCGGACGGGCGCCGGGACCTGGAGGACAACCAGAACCAGGGGGACGGGGCCGACCTGTTCGGGGCGGCCGGCGGGGTGGTGCTGTCGAGCACCTCCCGCCCCCACAGCCGGGAGTGGGACGGCCGGGACTCGGGGCTGGTCGTGTCGGACGTGTCGGCGCCGGGCGAGCGCATCCGCTTCCGCGTCGGCGCGTCCATGGGCGCGACGACCGTGCGCGGGGAGGCGGCGCCGGACCTGCCTATCCCTGACAACCGGTCGGCCGGCGCCAGCAGCACGATCAGCATCGCTGACTCCGGGATCGTGCGGCGCATTAAGGTGGCGGTGGACATCGCCCACACTTACGTCGGGGACCTGGTGGTGGAGATGTTCTCGCCGGCCGGCCGCCGCGCCGTGCTGCACTCGCGGCAGGGCGGGAGCAAGGACGACCTGGTCATGGCCTACGACTCCGACCAGCCCGGCCAGCTCGGCTCGCTGGTCGGCCAGCCGATGCAGGGGACCTGGGTGCTGCGGGTGGCCGACCGGGCCGCGCAGGACACCGGCCGGCTCCGGAAGTGGTCCTTGGAGATCGAGAGGGCGGCCATCTGACGCCGCCGGAGCGTGCCTCGGCCAACTGCCCGGAACCTGTTTCGACATCCGAGCCCTGCGACCACGGACACCACCCATGACGCCGCGCACCTGGAACTGCGGTCCCCTATGCCTGCTGCCGCTCCTCGCCCTGGCGGGATGCGGTACCTCCACGCCGCCTGACGAGGGCGCCGCCCGGCTGCGGGCGGGGTACTACGAGGATTTCACCCGGGAGAAGGTCGCCGGGTATCAGGACGCCCCGTCGCTGCTGAAGGCGGTGGCGGAGGCGCACTACAAGCCGGCGTACCGCGACTACTTCGCCGACATGGACATGGTCGCCGGCCCCGGCGGGAAGCTGGAACGGCTCCGGCTCGGCCGGGAGGAGGTCAAGGGGCGCAACGCCTGGGTGATCTGGTCCGGCGGGAACGAGGCGTTCTGGGACTGGGTGGCCCGCCACAGTTACGGCTCGCTCGACCTGTTGAAGCTGATAGACAGCAAGGACCGCCGCGACCGCTTCGGCCGGGCCGGGCTGATCTCGGAGCCGGGCATGGAGGCGCCAGGGGACGACGAGTCGGGGGACAAGCACACGTTCCCCTACGGCATCCGCTACGACCGGCCCGGCAAGGCGCACGTCGAGGCCTCCCTGCCGGAGGGCCAGCGGCCCGACCCGCACGTCTACGGCTACCCCTCCGGGGTCGTCGGCCTGCGGCTGTTCCCGAACCCGGAGTTCAAAGGCGCGGCCAAGGCGCGGTGGGACCCGGAGAAGTACTACAAGGATCCGGACTACGCCTCCCGGGCCGACACGATCCGCCCGTTCCGGGTGGGCATGAGCTGCGGCTTCTGCCACATCGCCCCCCACCCGCTCAACCCCCCGGCCGACCCGGAGCGCCCGAAGTGGGAGAACCTGTCGAACAACATCGGCAACCAGTTCATGCGGTTCCGCGCCGTTTTCGGCGGGCAGCTCAAGCCGGACAATTTCATGTACCACGTGCTGGACGCCCAGCTCCCGGGCACGATCGACACGTCGCTGGTCGCCTCCGACAACATCAACAACCCCAACACGGTCAACTCGTTCTACGGCCTGCCGGCGCGCCTCGAGCGCGCGAGGCACAACCCACCGGAGACCGTCGGCACCGACACGCTCGCATTCCTCCGGAACCCCGATCACCGCCTCCGTTTCGCGGAGGGCAAGGACTTCGAGAACCCCCACCGCGTGCCACGCGTGCTGCTGGACGGGTCCGACAGCGTCGGTGTCTACCTGGCGCTGGCCCGGGTGTACCTGAACATCGGGCAATACCACCAGCAGTGGGTGCGGCTGCACAACACTTTCCTCGGCTTCCGCACTCAGGCCCCGTTCAAGGTGAAGGACTGCGAGGAGAACTCCGTCTACTGGCACGCGACCAAGCTGCGCGTGGAGCCGATGGCAAAGTTCTTCGTCAAATCCACCGGCGCGCAGCGTCTCAAGGACGCCCCGGACGGGCTGAAGCACGGCAAGATGAAGGGCACGGGGGCCTCGTGGGATCCTGGGTACGAGGAGGGGCGGAAGGTCTACGCGTCCGCGTGCATCGCATGCCATTCGAGCATCCAGCCAGGCGACAGCCCGGACCTGGAGGTCGCGATCAAGGACGGCGTCGAGCCCGGCCTCGGCGAACGCCCGAAAGACTGGGACAAGTTGGATGACGCGGCCAAGCGCAAACACACCGCCCCCCGCGAGCGCCTCCGCCTGCGGATGGGGGACCTGGAACGCCTGACGCGCGGCGACGGCACCCTTCCGCCGGCCTACGCGCGGTGGGCGGAGGCCGCCGTCGAGCAGGGCCCGCTGTTCTGGGAAAACAACTACCTGTCCACCGACCAGCGCATCCCTGTCACCCTGGCCCGCACGAACTCCCAGCGCGCGATGGCCACCAACGGCCTGCACAAGAACATGTGGGAGGACTTCGCCTCGGAGACCTACAAGAGCCTGGACGGCGTCGGCCGCATCCGCTACCGCGACCCGTTCTCCGGCGCGGAGAGGTCGTTCGACGCGCCGGGCGGCGGGCGCGGCTACTACCGCGTGCCCACGCTCATCAGCGTCTGGGCCACCGCCCCATTCCTGCACAACAACGCGCTTGGCGTGTTCAACAATAAGACGACGGTCGAAGGGCGGCTCGAGGCGTTCAAAGACGCCGCCCGCCGCCTGCTGTGGCCGGAGACCCGGGCCGTCCCGACGAAGCAGCACTACTGGGCAGGCGAGGACAAGGAACCGGCCGAGGCCGACAACGCCGCCGCGGCACAGCTGGCCAACGACGGCGGCTGGGTGTGGCGGACGACGGCGGAGAGCAGGCTCCTATTCCGCAACCACCAGATCCCGACGTTCCTGGCCGGGCTGACGGGTTGGTCGCCGTTCTGGGTCGCCGTTTCCCCGTGGCTGCCTTCGATCGTCTTCGTCGTGCTCGGGACGCTCCTGCTGCTGAGCGGGCGAGTGCGCGCCTTCCACGAGCGCCTGGAGAGCGGGCCGATCCTCGGCGGCGTGTTCTTCACCGCCCGCATGCTCCTGGCTCTCGCGGCGGCGGCGCTGCTCGTCGTGTCCTTCTACCTCGTCTGGAAATTCCAGATCGCGTTCGAGGTGCTCGACGCGGCGACCGAGGGATCGATCTACTGGCTGACCGCCCAGGCCTACCTGGTGCCGGCCGCCTTCTTCGGGGCGTTCATCGTCCTGCTGAGCGCCAGGCAGTTGCCGGACAAGGGCTGGTGGCGGCGGTTCGTGCTCTACGCCGGAGCCGCGTGCTACATCGCGGCGGTCGTCATCGGATTCAGCTTCGGCTGGTTCCTCGCCGGTATGGGCAACGGGGTGCAGTTCGGCCCGATCCCCAAGGGCGTGCCGGTGAACATCGTCGCCAACCTCGACCCGGACGCCTCGCCGGCCAAGCGCCGCGCCGCGCTGCTGGCCCTGGCGAGCTTCGTGCTGGAGCAGAAGCGAGCTCCCGGCAGCGAGCGGGAGCAGCGCGAGGCGTTCGAGCAGCGGGTCGCCCCCGCCCTGCTCGACGCCAGCAAGTGCCCGGACATCGTCACCGACCGCGGCCACGACTACGAGTTCCTGCGCCGCCTGAGCGACGCGCAGAAGAACGCCCTGATCGAGCTGCTCAAGACGTTCTGACCCCGGCCGACGACCCGAGGGACGTGCACCGATGACGACCATCCCCGACGAGTGGAAAACCGCCGAGAAGAGCCCCCTCGACTTCATCCTCGTCGGGGCGGGGGCCGGCGGCGCGCCGCTGGCCGCTCGCCTCGTCGAGCGCGGCTACACGGTACTGGTGATCGAGATGGGGCCGCGCAAGCCGAAGCCGCCGGAAGGCGCGAAGGTGGAGAACACCGAGGTGCCGCTGCTGCACAGCGAGACGACGGAGGATGCGCGGCACTCGCTGCGGTTCTTCGTCAAGCACTTCGACGGTGCCGCCAAGGACAGCCTCGACCCCAAGCTCCACGTCCCCAAAGACCCAGCGAAGACAGACGATCCCGGCATCTTCTACCCCCGCGCCCAGGGGGTCGGAGGATGCACCGTCCACAACGCGATGATCACCATCGTCGGCCCGTCGGAGGACTACGACGAGATCGCCGAGGCGACCGGTGACGAGAGCTGGCGCGGCGAGCGGATGCGGCCGTACTTCCAGCGGCTGGAGCGCTGCCACTACGCCAAGCCGACGCTGTGGGGGCGGGTGGCCGGGCTGCTCGGCTTCGGCGACGGCTGGCAGGGCTCGCGGCACGGATACCGGGGATGGCTCGACACCACCCTCTCGGACCTGCACTTCCTGAAGTCCGACCGGCAGTTCTTGAAGATCGCGCTGAGCGCGGCGCTGGGGGCGGTTAATGACGGGGTGGACAACCTCGGCGAGCTCTTCCGGGCGACGCTGACCGGGCAGGCCTATCCGGCGCTGGACCCCAACCACTGGGAGACGATGCGGCGCAGCCAGGCGGGCATATCGCGCATCCCCTGCGCGATCGGGCCGACGGGCGAGCGCTCCGGGCCGCGCGAGAGGCTGCTGGGGCTGCTGGAGGAGAAGTCGCCGCACAAGAGCCGCCTGCGCCTGCTGGAGGGGGTGTTCGTCACCAAGGTGATCCTGGAGCCGGACAACGCGCCGGGGGACGTGGGCGGTCTCCCCGCTAGCCACCGTGCGGTCGGCGTCATGTGCCTCTGCAAGGCAAACGTGTACGAGGGCGTCGAAAATGCCGAGCCGGCGGGGGAGTGGGAGAAGGAAGCGTTCCCGATCCGGTGCAAGGCGGGAGGCGAAGTGGTGCTGTGCGGCGGCGCGTTCAACACGCCGCAACTGCTGATGCTCTCCGGCGTCGGCCCGCAGGCCCATCTCAAGGAACATGGGATCGACGCCAAGGTGGATCTGCCCGGTGTGGGCAAGAACCTCCAGGACCGCTACGAGGTCCCGGTCACCGCGACGCTCAAGGACCGCTTCCGCAGCCTCGACGGCGTCACGCTCTCGTCCGCCGGGAATGACGACCCGCAGCTGAAGCTCTGGAAAGACAATCCTGGTCAGCCTGCGTTTAACCGCGGCCTCTACTCCACCAACGGCGGGGTTATCGGCGTGTTCGCCCGGTCCAAACAGGAGGACATGTTCCCCGACCTGTTCGTCTTCGCGCTGGCCGGCTTCTTCCCGGGATATCACGTCGGCTGGTCCAAGCCGCAGGCGCTGCTTGGGTACGACAGGAGCCTGGGGAAAGCCAAGATCGATGAAACGAAGTTCGGCGAATGGCTGAAGACCGGGCCGCGCAAGTCGCTCACCTGGCTCATCCTCAAGGCCCGGACGCGGTCGCGCGGCGGCGAGGTGCTGCTGCGGAGCGATTCTCCTTTCCGGCGGCCGGACATCAACTTCCGCTCCTTCCCCGATGCCAAGGACGTGGACCTGGACCGGAACCTCAAGGAACCAGACAAGGATCTGTTCAACGACGTCTCCACGGCAAGCAATGACAAGGACCTGGAGGCCCTGCATGAGGGGGTGAGGCTCGTCCGCGACTTCCTCAAGAAGAACGAGCACACTCTCGAAGTCGATGAGCCGCCGGGCTACGCGAAGTTCAACGGCAACCTCCGCAAGTACATCAAGCACACGGCCTGGGGGCATCACGCCTGCGGCACATGCCGGATCGGCACCGACGGCAAGGCCGTCCTCGACAGCCGCTTCCGCGTCCGCGGGGTGCGGGGGCTGCGGGTCGTGGACGCTTCCGTCTTCCCGCGCATCCCTGGCTTCTTCATCGTCGCCAACGTCTACATGATCTCGGAGAAGGCGGCCGATGTCCTCGCCGAGGACCACCCGCGCGACCCGGAAGCCTTGCCGCCCGAGGCGAAGGCGGCGCGGAAGCAGGACCCGATCCTCCTGTCCAGCGCCGAGGCCGACGCCCGGCGGGTATACCCGGCGGAGCTGGAGGCCCGCGAGGCCCGGCTGATCCGGGAGCGGCGCGAGCGGGCCTTGCCGAAGGAGGCCAAGCCGTGAAGGAGCCGACCATGAAGCCGCCGACGTGGCTCCAGCAAATGAAGCCGCCAGACGGCGGGCCGCCCCCTGCCGACCAGCGCGACCGCCTGCCGCCCGATACGCTCGGACTCGCCCTGTCCGGCGGCGGCGTCCGCAGCGCCGCCTTCTGCCTGGGCGTGCTGCAAGCGCTGGCGCGGGCCGGCTGGCTGAAGCACGTGGACTACCTGTCCACAGTCTCCGGCGGCGGCTACATCGGCGCGTTCCTCGGCCGGTTCTTCGATCTGCTGCACTCCCGCGAGGGGCTGGGCGGGCCGCACCCCGACGACACCCCCGGGGCCGCCCAGGACCGGGTCGCCCGCGATCTGGCCGACTCCCGCTCCCGCCCGGTCAGCTGGCTGGCGCGGAACGCCAACTACCTGTCCCCGACGGGGCTGGGCGAGGCGTTCACCAACCTCGCGGGGTTCTGGCGCAACCTCCTCTCCGTCTACCTCGTCCTCGGCTTCTTCCTGTTCGCGATCCTCGGCCTGCTCAACGCTGTTGCGTATGGTTACGGCGGCCCCCGCGCCCCGGTCGGGGCTTTGCTCGGCGACTTCCTCGGCGCCCTGATGCCGCTCACGCGGATGCTCCCGCCGGCCTGGGCCGGGCCGTGGACCGGGGCGGCGGAGGTGGTGCTATGGGCAGCGGTCGTGCCACTCATGCTCGCCTACTGGCTCGTCTCGCAGGACCTGCACGAGGCATTCGTCCCGCCCGTGCTGACGGCCGCCGCGGCGGTCGCAGTCGCCGTCCTGCTGGCGTCCGTCAGCTTGCTGAGCGTGGCCGTGCTGTCGGCGGCCGTGCTGTGGGCGATGGGGGCGTGGGCGGCCGTACGCCGCGCCGAGGGCCACTTCAACCCGCTGAACCGCTTCCGCCTCATGCTCACCCGCAACCACCTCACCGGGCTGCTGGCGTTCTGGCTCGGCGTCGCCGCCGCCCTGGCCGCATTCGGTGCGGTGGACTCGGCCGGCCGGATGCTCGCCGGGCTAATGCTCGAGGGCGGGCTTACGGCCGGCAACGTCAGCGCCTGGTTCGCGATGACGGCAGGGGCCGTCATCGGGCTGGCCTCGCTGGTGCGCGGCGTGGCAAGCCACCTCGTGGCCCACCTGCCCGCCCGGGCGTCGATCCTCTTGGCGGCCAGGCCGTTCCTGCTGCCGGTTGTGGTCCTGGTCTTCGGGGCCCTGCCGCCGCTGGTGGCTCTGTCGTTCGCGAGCCACGTCGCGTACGAGTGCGGAGCGAGCTACCACCGCGGGCTGGCGGCGACGGCAGTCGCGGCGGCGGTCAGCTTCCTGCTTGGCCGACCGGAGTGCGTGCCGTTCCTCAACCGCTCCGGCCCGCTCGCCGTGTACGCGGCCCGTCTGGCGCGGGCGTTCCTGGGGGCGGTCAACCCGCAGCGGCGGTATCACCCCGAGGGGAGGAATGTCGCCCACGTCGTGCCGGGGGACGACGCGGCGCTCGCCGAGTACACGCCGCATAAGGCCGGCGGCCCGCTGCACCTGATCAACTGCTCCGTCAACGAGACGATCGACGTGGCCTCGGAGCGCGGCATGCGCGACCGGCAAGCGGAGAACATGTCGGTCGGGCCGGCGGGGGTGAGCGTCGCCCAGCGCTGGCACGCGGTCTGGGTGCCGGCGCCGGGGGGCAGGGCGCTGGAGCCGCTCGAGGGGTCGGTCCCCCATCCGTTCCTCGGCCGCGACGGGAGGCCGGTGCCGGTGGAGGAGCTCGACCTGCGGGAGTGGGTGGCGATCTCCGGGGCGGCGCTCGCGCCCGGGCTGGGCCGACGCACCGGCCTGGCCACGGCGCTGCTGCTGACGCTCGCCAACCTCCGGCTCGGCTACTGGTGGGATTCGGCCCTCTACCCCGCCGACCGCCGCGACGTGCCGGTGAAGCGTGGCCCGTGGCAGGCACTGGCGGGCCTCGTGTCGCGGGTGTTCCGCACGCAGTTCCTGATCTTGCAGGAGGCCATCGGGCGGTTCGGCGGCCCGTGGCACCGCTACTGGTACCTGTCAGACGGCGGGAACTTCGAGGTGACCGGGGGCTACGAGCTGCTCCGTCGGCGGGTGCCGTTCGCCATCATCTGCGATGCCGGCGAGGACCCGCGGCACCAGGGGGCGGACTTTGCCCGGCTGGCGCGGCTGGCCCGCGTCGATCTGGGGGCCGAGTTCCAAGAACTGACCGAGGCCGAGCTCGTTCAACTAGGCCTCCCGCCGCCGGTCGCCGCCCGCCTGGGCCGGCCGGCCGACTTGTTGCCAGGCGACGGCACGCTGCCCTCGCGGCACGCCGCCCTGCTTCTGGTCCGCTACCCGAATGTGCCTGGGGCAACCGGTGCGTGGAACGAGCGGAGGCACACCTGGCTGTTGTACATCAAGGCGACGCGGACGGGGGACGAGCCGCTCGACGTCCGCAGCTACGCCGAGGCCCACCCCGACTTCCCTGACGAGACGACGTTCGACCAGGTATTCGACGAGCCGCAGTGGGAGAGCTACCGCAAGCTCGGTGAGCACATCGGCGCCCAGCTCTTCACCGGCCAAGCCGCTGAGGGGAACCCATGAGGCCGAACACCGCCACACTGCCGCGGTGGCTCCTTCTGGCATGCATGCTCGTGCTGGCATCCGGCCTAGGCCGGGCGTCCGACCATGCCGACCCGGTATTTACCACCCGCCTGGAGGCGGGCCTTACCGACCTGTTCGCGTTCCCGACGGACAAGGGGGCGCGCGTGAAGGAGAAGGGCGATAGCCTGGTGCTGATCCTGTGCACCCGCCGGTCGCTGGCCAAGCTGCCGCCGTTCCCGGGGCTGGACCGCCTGGAGTTCAAGATCCACATCGACGCGCACACCGCCGTCCGCGCCGACCTGCCCAGCAAGGACGAGCAGAAAACCGATCAGCGGAGCCGCGACCAGGCGGCGAACGTCCTCCGCTACGGCGGGACGATCGAGAGCCCGGCGGGCATCAAGGAGGACGTCACCATCACCCTGCGTTTCAACGACGACACGACCCTCAAGACGAAGACGATCACGGGCAAGGGCTTCGGCGAGTCCCCCAAGGAGCTGGACCGGCTCAGCGGGGCGAGCGTCTACTCCGGCGTCCGTGACGACCCTTTCATCTTCCCGCAGTTCTTCCAGGCGAACACCATCGCCGCCGTCATCCGGATCCCGTTCGACCGGCTCCCGAAGTCGGGGGCCTTCCTGATCTGGGCGACATCGTCGCTGAATGGGACGCAGATCGACCACGTCGGCCGCAGCCAGCGGACGCAGCTGCCGCGCTTCGACCTGCTGAACACCGTCCACCCCAGTAAGCACGTCGCGGCGCTCGAGCAGCGGCAGGCCGACCCCGACCTGCTGACCGACTTCCTCCAGACGCAGCTCCCGCCCGTGTTCCGGCTGCGGCCGTACGACTTCCACCCGGACGTGATGGTCTACTGCC
>CAZVZK010000188.1:0-18378 GCA_964630925.1 uncultured Alcaligenaceae bacterium | reverse complement strand
CGAGTTCGAGAAGGCCGAGGCCCTGTGCGTCTGACCAATAGCTGACAGCCAGCAACAGCCAGCTAACAGCCAGCAACAGCCAGCGGAAAACCGACAGCCGGCTACCCATCTGAGGGAGGCCGGCTGTTGTCTTCTTCATGCTGGCTGTTGCTGGCAGCCAGCTATTTGAGCAGTTTCCACCCCGAGGCGTCGGCGGACAGGCCGGTGTGGCCCTTGTACCGCTCGTTCACCCGGTGCATCTCCTCGATGCTGTCGAAGTAGCCGACGACGTGCGCCGCCCGGAACGACTCGCCGGCCTTCACCGGCCTGCCGTGGATCTCCTCGATCATCACGATGATGCCGCCCGGCCTCTGGCTGCACCACGCCTCGTACACCACCGACGGCTCCAGCGTCAGGCCCGCCAGCCAGGGGCCGTCCTTGCCCGTCTTCTTGTCGCGCAGGTGGTACGCCCGGATGAAGTGGGCCGGCGTGCGGTGCGTGTCGCGCCGGTAGCCGTACTTCAGGTCGGGCGGGAACGGCGTGAAGAACTCCTTCGACGGGATGCGCACCCCCTTCGGGCCGCTGAGGTAGCTCAGGTAGATCTCGCTGAACGTGTCGCCCTTCTCGTGGCGGACGCAGCCCGGCGTGTCGTTGCGGAGGAACATCTCCTTCGACTCGTTGACGCTGTCGATGTTGTCCATCAGCAGGAAGTAACGCTCGCCCTTGGGGAAGACGATGAGCTGCGTCCACTTCGAGCCGGCCTTGCGGCCCGGCGCGGCGTACTCGAACGTGTACGTCGTCTTCACCGCGACGAAGTCCTTGCCCTTGATGACCTCCGGCTTGACGGGCTTCATGCGGTGACACAGCTGCGGCCCCTCGACCATGCGTTTGCGGTGGCTGCTGCCGTGGGCCAACAGGGCGTACTCCTTGCGTTCGGGCGTCCCCTCGTTGGTGTGCCAGGTGTAGCGGCCCACGCCGTGGCCGTCCTTGGCGATGACCTTGTCGGCCCACGCCTCGTCGCTGCCGGCCTCCATGATCCAGTCCACGACCATGAGGCCGTCGCCCGCCTCGCGGAAGCCGGTGGCCTTGTCCAGGAACGACCCCTTCTCGATGCCGGTCATCCACTGCTTGGGGTTCTTCTTGGGGATGACGGCCTCGAGCTTGTCGGTCTCGATCTTGATGGCGCGTTCGTCCTCGGTGACCTTGGCCCACTCGGCGCCGAGCGCCGGGGCCGTCAGGGCGAGGAGCGCGAGGAGGGGGAAACGGGTCATGCGTCGGCCTCCGGATCGGTGCTGGGTGCTACCTCACCCCCTAACCCCCTCTCCGAAGCGGAGAGGGGGATCGTCAGATCATCGCCTCTCCGGCGGGGAGGTGTACACGTCTCTTGAATGGCTCCGTCCAACAGGGGAGACGCACACTCCCCCTCCGCTGAGATCGATGCTCTTGCGATCCCCCCTCTCCGCTTCGGAGAGGGGGTTAGGGGGTGAGGTAGCCCCCTCACGCCAGCACCGGCTTGATCACCTTCCCGAAGACGTCCGTCAGGCGGAAGTCGCGGCCCTGGAAGCGGTGCGTCAGCTTCGTGTGGTCGAAGCCCAGCAGGTGCAGCATCGTCGCCTGCAGGTCGTGGACGTGGACCGCGTTCTCCGCCGTGTGGAAGCCCAGGTCGTCCGACGCGCCGTAGCTCAGGCCGCGTTTCACGCCGGCGCCGGTCATGAACATCGTGTACGAGTGCGGGTGGTGGTCGCGGCCCAGGTTCGAGCCGTTCGCCGTCCGCCCCTCGCGGAACGGCGTCCGCCCGAACTCGCCCGTCCAAACGACGAGGGTGTCGCCGAGCATCCGCCGCGCCTTCAGATCGCTGATGAGCGCGGTCACGGCCCGGTCCATCGGCTGGCAGCGCTTGGGCAGGCCGGTCTTGATGTCCTCGCCGGGGTTGGTGCCGTGGAAGTCCCAGCCCCAGTCGAAGAGCTGCACGAACCGCACGCCCTGCTCCACCAGCCGGCGGGCCAGGAGGCAGTTGTTGGCGAAGCTCGAGGCGCCGGGTTTGGCGCCGTACGCCTCCAGCACCTTCTGCGGCTCGCGCGCCAGGTCCATGACCTCGGGCACGGCGGTCTGCATGCGGAAGGCCATCTCGTACTGCGCGATGCGTGTGCGCGTCTCCGGGTCGCCCATCTCCTTGGCCTGCATCTCGTTCAGGTCGCGCAGGGCGTCCAGGCCCATCCGCCGCACGTCGCCGGGCATGCCTTCGGGGTTGCTGACGTACAGCACCGGGTCGCCGCCCGAGCGGCACTGCACCCCCTGGTACACGCTCGGCAGGAAGCCGCTGCCCCACGCGCTCTTGCCCGCGCTGGGCAGCACGCCGCCGGAGACCAGCACGATGAACCCCGGGAGGTCCTTGCTCTCGCTGCCCAGGCCGTAGGTGATCCACGACCCCATGCTCGGGCGGCCCTGACGCGGGGCGCCGGTGTACAGCAGCAGCTCCGCCGGCGCGTGGTTGAACTGCTCCGTGTGGACGGCCTTCAGGAAGCACAGGTCGTCCGCGATGGACGCGATCCCCGGCAGCACGTCCGACACCCACGCGCCGGATGCCCCGCGCTGGCGGAACTTCTGCGGCGTGCCGAGCAACTTCGGGATGCCGGAGGTGAAGGCGAACCGCTTGCCCTTCACCAGCGACTCGGGGATCGGCTGGTCGGTGCGCTTGAGCAGCTCCGGCTTCCAGTCGAACAGGTCGAGGTGCGGCGGCGCCCCCGACAGATGCACGACGATGACGTTCTTCGCCTTCGCCGGCAGGGGCGGCTTCTTCGGCGCCAGCGGGTCGGTGCGAGCCGCGCCCTGCGCGAAGAGCGACGAGAGCGCGGCCGCACCGACGCCGAGGCCGGCGTCGCGGAGGAACAGGCGGCGTGTGGTGCTGTCTGGCTGAACGTGCATCGTGTCACCGCTTGTTGAGGGTCTCGTCGAGGTTCAGGATGACGTTGGCGACGACGGTCCACGCCGCCAGGTCGGCGACGGGCACCTCTTTGGGTGCCGGCCCGAGAGGCTTCGTCGCCAGGGCCAGGGCCAGCGCCGGCTGGGAGGCGTACTTCTTCTTCGACGCCTCGAACAGTGCCGCCAAACGGGTCATCTCCGCCTCGCTCGGCGTCCTGGTGAGGACGAGCCGGAAGGCGAGGGTGATGCGGGCCTTGGTGTCGGGCGCCTCGGCGACGGCGCGGCGGCCCAGCGCCTGGGCGGCCTCGATGTACACCGGGTCGTTGAGCGTCACGAGGGCCTGGAGGGGCGTGTTGGTGCGGATACGGCGGATGTTGCACGACGTGCGCTCCGGGGCGTCGAACGTCGTGAACGACGGGTACGGGGCGTTCCGCCGCCAGCGCGTGTACAGGCCGCGGCGGTGCCGGTCGGGGCCGGCGCTCGTCGTCCAGTCGGTGCCGGAGCCGAACGCCGCCGACAGGCCGAAGTTCGGACGGGGCGGCTGCACCGGCGGGCCGCCCATGTGGCGGACGAGCAGGCCGGCGGTGAACAGGGCCTGGTCGCGGACGGCCTCGGCGGCGAGGCGGACGCGCGGGCCGCGTGCCAGCAGGCGGTTCTTCGGGTCGCGCTCGGCGAGGGCGTCGCTGACCTTGGAGGTCTGCCGGTAGGCGGCGGACGTGACCAGCAGCCGCAGCATGCCCTTGGTGTCCCAGCCGGTGCGGATGTACTCGGTGGCGAGCCAGTCGAGCAATTCGGGGTGCGAGGGCAATTCGCCCTGCGTGCCGAACTCCTCGCTCGTCTCGACCAGGCCGACGCCGAAGACCTCCTCCCACAGGCGGTTGACGGCCACGCGGGCGGTGAGCGGGTTCTCGGGGCTGACGAGCCAGCGGGCCATGGTCAGGCGGGTGGGCTTCTCCGGCCCGCCGAAGACGGCGGGCAGGCCGGGGCCGACCACGTCGCCCTTGTCGAGGAAGTCGCCTCGGCGCTGGATGTTCGTCACGCGCGGCTTGGCCAGCTCCTTCAGCACGGGCGACGTGACCGTCACCTTCTTCAGCTCGGCCTGGACGTCGGCCACCTTCTTCATCGCGCTCTTCCTGTTGTACTCGGTGGCCTTCTTCAGCTCGGACTGGGCGACGAGGAGTTTGAGGAGGAGGACGGCCTGTTCGCCCTCGCGCCCCGGCAGCGGCATCTCGACGACAGGCGCGTCGTTGCCGGCGTTGGCGTCTTCGCAGGAGTTCAGGACGGCGTAGGCCTGGAAGTACTCCTTCTGGGTGAAGGGGTCGTACTTGTGGTTGTGGCACTGGGCGCAGGCCATCGTCGTGCCCATCCACACCTGGAAGGTGGTGTTCACGCGGTCCACGACGGCGGCGGAGCGGAACTCCTCGGCGTTGGTGCCGCCCTCGGTGTTGGTCAGGGTGTTGCGGTGGAAGCCGGTGGCCAGCCGCTGATCGTCGCTGGGGTCGGGGAGCATATCGCCGGCCAGCTGCTCGATGGTGAACTGGTCGTAGGGCATGTTGGAGTTGAGGGAGCGGATGACCCAGTCGCGCCACGGCCAGATGGTGCGATCGGGGTCGTTGGCGAAGCCCTGCGAGTCGGCGTAGCGTGCCAGGTCGAGCCACGTCACGGCCCAGCGCTCGCCGAAGGCCGGGGACGCCAGGACGCGCTCGACGGCGCGCTCGTAGGCGCCGGGGCGCTTGTCGTTGAGGAAGGCGTCCGCGTCGGCGAGGGTGGGCGGCAGCCCCGTCAGGTCGATGCTGACGCGGCGTAGGAGCGAGGCGCGGTCCGCCTCGGGCGAGAACGTGAGCTTCTCCTTCTCCAGCCGCGCGAGGAGGAAGCGGTCGATGGGATTGCGGGCGAGCCGGGGGCGTGAGCCCCCGGAGTCTCCCCCATCCGGCACCGCCGGACGCTTCGGCGCGACGAACGCCCAGTGCTGGTCATACTTCGCGCCCTGCTTGACCCAGCGGCGGAGGATGTCGATCTCGCCGGCCTTGAGGGCGTTGCCGAGTTTGGCGGGGGGCATGACGAGGGTGGGGTCGTCGGAGGTGATGCGGGCGATGAGGTCGCTGCGTTCGACGTCGCCGGGGATGATGGCGATGAACCCGGAGCGGAGCTTCTTCGTCGCCGCCTCACGCAGGTCGAGGCGCAGGCCGGCCTTGCGGGTCTTGTCGTCGGGGCCGTGGCAGTTGAAGCAGCGCGACGCCAGGATGGGCCGCACGTCGCGGGTGAAATCGACGGGCGGGTCCGCGGCGGCAACGAAGAGAGCGGCGAGCGCGAGCATGGCGGGGGAGGCTCCAGAGGCGGGTACTGCTATTGAACCATGCCGGCGGGCGGATGGGTAGGGGGTGGGGGAAATCGCCGTATTCTTCATCGGCCTTCGCGCGCCCCGTGGGACACCACGGGGCAGAAGGACGCGGCGGTGAAGGGGCGGCGGCGCGGAGGTGGGCGTGTTGTCGGGGCCGTTCGGACGGGCTCAACCGTGCCTCCCGCGTTTGCGGGTGAGGACGATGTAGAAGTACACGCAGGTGAAGCCGATGCCGGCGATCACGGGGGTCAGGTAGATCGGCCAGCCGAGGTCGAGGGCCGGGACCTTGCCGACGAGCCACGCCAGCCCGGCGCAGCCGAAGAAGGCGATGCCGAAGCCGACGCCGCAGCCGGTGTGGCCCTCCACCACGGCCCACCACACCTCGAAGGGGTTGAGCGGGGTCAGGCAGTAGGGGCAACGCGGCTCGTCCTCCTTCTCCAACTCCTTCAGGCAGTCGATCAGGAACTTCTTGCAGAAGTCGCACTGCATCCTCGTGACCATCTCGGCCTCCTCCGGTCAACCTCCGCAGAGGATACCACGGGCGGGGCGCGGCCGGCCAGCGGACCGCGTACAATGCGCCAAGCCACCCGCGCAGCCGAGGACACCCATGCCGCTCCGCCTCGCCGCCGTGCTGCTCGCCGTCGCCGCCTGCTCCGCGCCGGCGGAGAAGCCGAAGAAGAGTCCGCCCGCCGAGATCCTGATCATCCGGCACGCCGAGAAGCCGCCGGAGGGCGACGCCTCGTACCACCTGTCGGCGGCGGGCAAGAAGCGTGCGGAGGCGTTGCACCTGCTGTTCAAGAAGACGGAGGCGCGTCCGGCCCCGTTCGTGAAACCGGATGTGCTGTTCGCCGCCGCCGACTCGAAGAAGAGCCACCGCTCGACGGAGACGCTGGCGCCGCTGGCGAAGAGACTTGGGCTGTCGGTGAACGCGGCGTACCACAGCTCGCCGGGCGGGCCGGGGAAGGGGAGGGGGATCGCCGACCTGGCGGCGGAGCTACTGGGCGGGGGGTATCGCGGCAAGGTCGTGCTGATCGCCTGGCACCACGGACGCATGCCGGAGCTGGCGGGGGCGCTGGGGGTGCGGGGGCCGCTCAAGTACCACTCAACGGAGTTCGGCCGCGTCTGGCGCATCACCTTCGACGCTGACGGCAGGGCGCGCCTGGAGGACCTGTCGCAGCGGCTGATGCCGGGGGACGCGAAGTAGGGGAGGGTCAGGCGGATGACGGAGGCGGAGTGGCTGGCGTGCGTGGACCCGAGGCCGATGATCGAGGCGCTGCGGAGGCGGGCCAGCCAGCGCAAGTTCCGGCTGTTCTCCTGCGCCGCCGCGCGGCTGTGCAGCTTCTACGACCTGCCCGAGGGATCGAACGACCTGAAGGCGATCCTCGCGGTGGAGGAGTGGGCGGAAGGTGACGCCCGTGTGGAGGATCTCGCCGAGGCCCGCGAATTGGCACAGAAAGCAGGGGCCAGGTGGGTGACGGACCGCTACGCCTTCACCGGCGCCCGCACCTGGGCCAACACGGCCCGCGCGGACTCCTCCCGGGTCGCCGCGTATTGCGGCCGCGCCCGCTGCATCTTCGGCCACCCCTTCCGCCGCACGAAGCCGGCGGCCACGTGGCGGGACGGGGGCGGCATGATTCTCACGCTGGCCCGCGCCGCCTCCGCCGAGCGTATCCTGCCGGCGGGCCTGCTCGACCAGGCGCGGCTGGGGGTGCTGTCGGACGCGCTGGAGGAGGCGGGCTGCACGGACGCCGACATCCTGGGGCATTTGCGGGCGCCGGGGCCGCACGTCCGAGGCTGCTGGGTGCTGGACTTGATCTGCGGGAAGGTGTGACGGTGCGGCGCGTACACTGGCACGGCGGGCGAAGCGGTGTTTGGGGGCGTCTCGCCCCCGGCCCGAAGCGGGCCGCTCGCCGGTGATCCCCGAGCCCGGTATCCTCACCCTGTCCGCACCCCCTAGGGCCAGCCGTCATGAGCGGCCACCTGTTCCTCGCGCCCGGCGACCTCACCCACCTCACGGCGGACGCCGTCGCCTATTCCTCCTCCTGCTACCTCGGACGCGACGGCGACCTCTGCTCCTCCTTCGAGGCCAACGTCCCCGGATTCGCCACCGCCTACGCCGCCCTCCGCTCCGAGGCCGAGCGTCCCCTCAACGTCGGCGATGCCTTCTGGCTGCCCCTCGCCGGGGCCGGCCCGCGCGGCGTCGTGGTCGTGGTCTCGACCGGCGGCGGCGACGAGCCCGACAAGCCCGGTGTCGCCGTCCGCAACGCCCTCCGCTGTGCGGTGCAGAATCTGCGGGACGCGGGCGTCACGCGGCGGCTCCTCGTCGCGCTGCCCGGCTTCCGCGTCGGGCGCGGCGGCGACCATTCGCGCCGGCTCCACTCCGCCCGCGCCCAGGTCCGCGCCGCCCGGCAGTTCCTCGACGAGACGCCTGGCGTCGATGCCGCGTTCGTCCTGTACACGTCCTCGCTGTACCGCATCTTCCTGGAGGCCCGGCGCGAGATCTCCTGCCCCCTGCCCGCCCACCCGGCGCTGGAGCAATCCCTGCGCGAGGGGTCTTGCGTCCTGTTCGCCGGGGCGGGGCTGTCGAGCGGGGCGGGGCTGCCGACGTGGGCCGGGCTGATCGAGCGGCTCGGGCGCGACCTCGGGATCGAGGACGCCGGGCGCTTCGACGCCCTCGACGTGGCGCAATGGTACCGCATGCAGTTCGGGAATGACCGTCTGGCCGCCGTCCTGCGCGAGACGTTCGAGGGGGCGGGGGCGCCGACCCTCGCGCATTACCTGCTCCTGTCGCTCCCGCTGCGGCACGTCCTCACGACCAACTACGACGGGCTGATCGAGCGGACGTTAAGCGCGCTCAAGCGCCACCCGGTGCCCGTCATCCGCCAGGAGGACGTGGCACGCACCGGCGGCGACGCCGGGGTGTACGTGACCAAGCTGCACGGCGACGCGACGGCGCCCGACGAGATCGTCCTGGCCCGCGATGATTACGACACGTTCCTCGAGCGGCGGCCCGCGATGGCGCTGCTGCTCGAAGGGCTGATGCTCAATCAGACGTTCTTCTTCGTAGGGTACAGCCTGCGCGACCCCAACTTCCGCACGATCTTCTCACGCATCGCCCGCATGCTCCGTGAGAGCCGACGGCCCGCCTTCGCCACCAGCTTCGAGCCGCCCGGCCCGGCGTCGGACCACTCCGCCCGCCAGTGGCGGGCGCAGGGGCTGGAGATGATCCCCATCTCCGGGGAGGAGAAGAACCGGGCGTTCCAGATCTTCCTCGACGGGCTGGCCGAGCGCGTCACGCTGCTGGCGCCGCCGCTGATCCTGGCCGCCGACACGCCGACGCCCCCGGCGCTGGAGAAGGTCTTCGCGGACCTGACGGACGTGGGCGAGCGCGTGGAGGACCTGGCCTCGCGCGGCGGGCTGGACGAGGAGTCGTTGCGCTTCCTGGCCGACCTCGTCACGTTCCTGTCGTCGCACGGCTGGCGTCCGCCGGGGCGGCACCCGCTCGCGCACCTGTGGCGGCAGCTCGCCGTGCAGGCGAAGTCGCCGGGGTTGAAGCGTCAACTGCTGGTCGCGGCCCTGGGTGCGTCGGAGGCGTTGTCCGTCTCGCGGCAGATCCGGGCGCAGCTCGACAGGCTCGATGAGGGGGTCACGCCATGACGACACGTCGCACGGCCGCGCTCGCGTTCTCCGGGGCCGCCCTGATGCTGGCCGCCTGGCTGGCCGGCGGGGCTACGGCCGGGCCGGGGGAGTGGAAGGAGGTCGCGCCCGGTGTGTGGCGCTCTTCGGGCCATCCCGCCGGGCATGCCCTGGTGGTGGGCAAGAAGGCGCTGTTGATCGACGCCCCGCACGCACCCGACGGGCTGACGGCACGCGGCATCAAGGTGACGGCGGTGCTGGTGACGCACCACCACCGCGACACGCTGGCGGCTTTGCCGAAGCTCATCGAGGACGGCGTCAATGTGAGGGCGCCGGCTTTATCGGTGCCCTGGCTGTCATCGGCGGGGGTGGCGAAGTACTGGAAGGAGCAGTTCCCGCTGCGCAACTCGCGGACGGCGTACCTCGTCGTCACCGAGGCGCTGCCCGCCGTGAAGTGCGACCTGAAGGACAAGGAGGTTATCCGCTGGGAGGGGCTGGAGATCGAGGCCGTCGCCACGCCGGGGCACTCGCCGGACCATTTCGCGTATGCGGTGAAGCTGGAGGGCGGGCGGCGCGTGCTGTTCGCGGGGGATGCGCTGGCCGGGGCGGGCAAGCTGTGGTCGCCGTACACGACGGATTGGGACCACTGGACCGACGCGGGGCTGAAGCCGAGCGCGGAGTCGCTGCGGCGGCTGGCCGGACTGAAGCCCGACCTGATCCTGCCGGCCCACGGCGACGTGATCGGACGCGACGTGAAGAGCGGCGACGCCGTGCGCGCCCTGAATCAGACGGCGCGGGCCGTGGACGAGGCGGGGTATCTGAAGAGTTACGAGCGGTACACGCGCGAGCGGCGGAAGGCGCCGCCGAAGTATGCGTTCCTGGCGAAGGAGCAGGCGGGGAGCAACGGGAGCAAGCCGTGGTCGAAGCTGTCGGCGTCGCTGTGGTTCACGGGGAACACCTACGTGTTGAAGTCGAAGGCCGGGCCGGTGCTGCTGGTGGACCCGTGGTCGCCGCACAGCGAGAAGCAGATCGAGAAGCTGATCGCGGATGAGAAACTCGGTAGGCCGGAGGTGGTGCTATGCAGCCACGCGCACTTCGACCATTACGACGGGGCGTATCACTTCCTGGCGAAGGAGAAGCCGGAGGTGTGGGCGCTGGATCTGGTGGCGTTGCCGGTGAGCGCGCCGCTGCGCCTGCGTGCGCCGTTCCTGGACGCGCGGCCACTGCCGTTCAGCAAGAGGCCGAGGGACGGTGAGTCGCTGAAGTGGCGGGAGTACACGTTCAAGATCCATCATCTGCCGGGGCAGTCGGTGTTCACGATGGGCGTGGAGACTACGATTGACGGGAAGAGGTGCCTGTTCACGGCGGATAACTTCTTCCACCATGACCTCTACTCGGGGACGGGCGGGTGGATGGGGCTGAACCGCTCGGGGCCGGGGCTGTACGAACGGAGCGCGAAGAAGGTGCTGGCGATCGCGCCGGAGTGGGTGCTGGCGGAGCATGGGAGTGCGATGGAGTTCTCGGCGGAGGACTTCCGGCGGCGGGTGGACTGGGCGAAGGCGGGGGGCGAGGCGGCGGACGTGCTGTGCGTGTCGGGGCGGCACCAGCACGACTGGTCGCCGCACGGTGTGCGGATCGAGCCGCTGTTGCAGAAGGCGAAGGCAGGTGGGAAGGTGCGTGGGGAACTGATCGTCGAGAGCCCGCTGCCGAAGGCGAGGAAGCTGCGGATCGAGGTGGCGGGGGAGGCGTGGGAGGTGGAGGTGCCGGCGGGCGGGGAGGCGCGGAGGAAGGTGGAGTGGGAGGCCGGTGGGAAGGAGGGGCGGCGGGTGTGGGTGGTGACGGCGACGGAGGGAGGGCGTGTGGAGCCTGGGGATGCGTTCGTGGCGGCGGATGTGGGGTGAGGGCGCCCAGGCCCCAGCCCGTCGGCGGTTCACTGTCCCCATCGGACCCGTGCCGCGGGCGACGTGGAAGGAGCGTCAGGAGTGGGTGAAGCAGACGCGGAAGCCGTAGGCGTTGTTCCGTACCGACGGCAGGGCGGCGCCGCGGTGGGCCGTGCGGCAGAAGGCGGCGTTGTTGCTCCAGCAGCCGCCACGCAAGACCCGGCGTTCGCGCGGGCCGCTCTCGTCCGGCCCGCGGCCGTACCCGTCGGCCTCGTACCGGTCCTGACACCACTCCCAGATGTTGCCGTGCATGTCGTGCAGGCCCCAGGCGTTCGCCGGGAACGTCCCCACGGTACACGGGCGGCCGAGCCTGGTGAGGTCGAAGTTCGCATGTTTCTTCCCCAGCCTGTCGCCGACGTGATACTGCCCGGAGGCGAGGCCGGCGCGGCAGCAATACTCCCACTCCGCCTCGCTCGGCAGGCGGTACTCGCGCCCGGCCTTCCTCTCCGCCGCCCGATTCGAGAGCGCGCGGCAGAAGCCGCATGCCTCGTCCCACGAGACGCCCTCGACGGGGAATCCGGACGTGTCCAGGCCTTTCACGTCCGCGGCGCGCTGCCCGCCGGCGGCGAAGTGGCTGGGGCCCTTGCGTATGACACGCCGGTAGTCGGCCTGTGTGACGGGGAAGACGCCCATCCAGAAGGGCCGCGTGACCTCGGCCGCGTGACGCGGGCTCTCGCTGGGTCGGTGCCCCTTCTCGTCCTCCGCCGACCCCATCATGAACGTCCCGGCGGGGATGAGGGCGAAGCGCATGCCGATGCCGTTGGCCACCTCCGGCACGCACGGACGCACCCCGGCGGCGAGGAGCTTGCGGACGCGCGTCTCCAGCGTCCAGCGTTCGGCGTCCTCGGCCATGCCGCGCAGGCGTCGGCCCAGGCGCAGCAGCGCGGCGCGGCGCGGCTCGCCGTCCTCCTCCAGGCAGTCGGCGACGGCCAGCCAGAGGAGGTCGTCGCCCGGCGACTCGTGCAGGCGTCTCAGGAGGATCGAGAGCTGTGAAGTCATGTTCGCCCCGGCGTGGACTGGCGCGGCGGCCCCGCATAGTCTCCCAGCATAGGCGGCCACGCCCAGCAGGGACACCCGCGGGCTGTGCGAGGAGGCGGCGATGCGAGCGCTGATCCTGATGGCGGTGTGCGCGGCGGCGTGGGCGGCGGCGCCGCCGGCCGGCCCGGCGGACGACCCCTCGCCCGAGCCGGGCGCGCCGAAGATCACGGCGGCGAATCTGGCGAAGGTCAAGGAGCTGCCGACGCTCGGCCGGGAGGCGTGGCGGATCGAGGTACGCCGGGGCGGAGGGCGCATCGCCTTCACACGCTGGGAGAAGCCCGCCGAGCTTCTCGACCCGCGCACCCTGCGCACCTCCGGCACCGTCGGCAAGGGCAAGGTCATCGACTTCGCCTTCGGCCCCGGCGACGCGGCGGCGTACTCCACCAACGGCGGCGGCGCCTACCTCGTGGACCTGCGCACGAAGGAGGAGAAGCGCCTCGATGTCGGCACCGACCAGGCGGACCTCGCCTTCAGCCCCGACGGCAAGCTGCTCGTGACCGGCGGCTACCATACCGGCGCGAAGGTGTGGGACGCGAAGACGGGGAAGCTGCTCCGCACCCTCGACACCGGCGGGGTGGAGGGCGGCCTGACCGTCGTGTTCAGCCCGGACGGCAAGACCCTTGCCGTCGGCAACCGCAACTCCACCACGCGCCTGTACGACCCGGCCACGGGCCGGCTCCTGCGCACGCTGGGCCGTACCATGAGCCACGGGCTGGCCTTCTCGCCGGACGGCAAGACGCTGGCGGCCGTCTACGTGAATGCGTCCGTCGTGCTGTGGGAGGTGGCGACGGGCAAGGTGTTGCACGAGGAGAGGACCGCGGCGCCGGAGCTGTTCGCCGTGTGCTGGTCGCCCGACGGCGGTCTGCTCGCGACGGCGGGCCTGAACGCGCCCGTCACGGTCTGGTCGCCGAAGGGCCTCAAGCCGCTCAAGGAGCTGAAGGCGCCGGAGGCGCTGTTCACGATGCGTTTCACGCCCGACGGCTCGCGCCTGCTGGCGGGCGGGGGCGGGCAGAACGCCGGGGCCGTGCGCGACGTGTGGGTCTGGGGCCTGCGCTGAGGGGCCCGGCCTTCACTCCCGGCGCCCGAGCGGGTATGATGACGAGGAGATAACGACCCTCCGGAACAGGGGCATCGAGTCATGGCCAAGGCCGCCGGCAAGCCGCGCAAGAAACTCCCCAAGGAGCTCGCCGTCGTGCGGGCGGACAACTGCACGGGCTGCGAGGCCTGCATCGAGGTCTGCCCCGTCGATTGCATCTACAAGGTGCCCGGCGAGGACATGCCCTCATTGCAGTCGTTCGTGGACATCGACCTCGAGCGCTGCATCGGCTGCTCGCTGTGCGAGCGGTGGTGCCCGTGGGACGCCATCGACATGGTCGATACCGTCACCATCGCCGAACACGTGGCCGTCAAGGGCGGCCCGCCCGACTACGTCGCCAAGAATCAGGACCGCCTCAACGCCGTCGCGAAGCAGCTCGCCGACCTGTGCGCCGAGCAGCGAGCCGCCGTCCCGGCGAAGAAGTGAGCCGTAGGGGGCGGGCCAGGATTGACTTCGTCCTGCTCCGCGCGGCGGAGTACGCGCGTTTGGCCGAGGAGGACGAGGGGTACGATGCCAGCCCCTGGACGCGGGGGGAGCTGGAGACGGTGGCCTGGGGGACGGGCGAGATGGCTGGCTGGGACGAGATGGACATCTACGACAACCTCCCGGAGAAGCTGTGAGCCGTCGATTGCATCCAGCGTCACCGGCAACGCCCACCCCTAAAAGGGGCGGGCTACGAGCCGAAAGCCCCCTCAAAGGGGCTGAAAACAGGTAACCGCAGGTCTTCAGGCCCCTTCAGGGGCCTTGGGTTTGTAGCCCACCCCTAAAAGGGGTGGGCGTTCGCGCAAGGAGTGCCCGCCGTGTCCCGCGCCGCCATCCTGCTCCTCGCCCTCCTCGCCGGCTGTCAGCCAGCGGCCCGGTACGAGCCACGGCCCGAGAAGGACCGCGCCGCGCCGCCGGAGAAGGGTGAGAAGCCCACGCCGCGCGCGCCGGAAGAGTACAACTGGCTCAACCTCGGCCGCGACCCCGAGAAGGGGCAGGTCCGCATCGAATTCGTCCACGAGGGCACCCGCCCCAAGGAGTGGGCCGCGCTCAAGACATATTGGAACGACCCCGGCCTCGCGAAGACAGGGGAGGCCCCTCGGCCCGTCCTCATCAAGGTGCCCCTCGGCCTCGATGACCCCGCGCACTACATCCCCGCCGACACCCCGCCCACCCGCGAACGCTGGGAGCTGGGCCGCCGCCTCTTTTTCGACACCGGCCTCCTCGGCACCGGGCAGTCCTGCGCCACCTGCCACATCCCCAGCAACGGCTACACCGACGGCAAGAAGGCCGGCGGCGGCGAGAGGAACACCCTCTCCCTCGTCAACGTGGTCTATCAACGCTCGCTGTTCTGGGACGGGCGGGCCACGTACCTCGAAGAGGCCGCCCAGCGGACACTGGACGATGAGACGGCGCCGGACGTGCCGTTCCGCCACGCCTGGCCGGGCGTCATCACCCGCCTGCGCAAGAGCAAGGAGTATGGCGAGGGGTTCAACCGCGCCTTCGGCGTCCGGCCGACGCAGGACACCGTCGGCAAGGCGCTGGCGACGTACATGCGCACGCTCCTGGCGGCGGGCTCGATCCACGACCGCGCCGATGCCCGGCGGCGGGCGGCGGGGGCCCTGGCGCTGACGGCGGCCCACTACGCGGCGGCGCTGGACGACGACGCCCTGAAGCGGCTGGACAGGGTCGCGTGGACCAAGGAGAAGGTGTCCGCCGACCTGTACACGGGCTACACCCTGTTCCACGGGCAGGCGAGGTGCAACGTGTGCCACCCGTCGTCCACCGGCGTCTTCGCCGACGGGCGCTACCACAACATCGACATCGCCGCCGGCCTGGGCCTGGAGTCGGACCCGCCCCGGCGCGGGCGTTTCAACGTGGCCCCGCTGGGCGAGAAGAGCCGCTGGCTGATGGGGGCGTGGCGGACGCCGACGCTACGGGGCCTGTCGCGCACGGCGCCGTACTTCCATGACGGCAGCGAGGCGAAGCTCTTCGACGCGGTCAACCACCACGTCCGCAAGCGCGCCTTCGCCGAGGCGCCGGAGAACTTCTACCTCAGCCGGCACCTGGCCACCGACGACGGCAACTTCCGCGACTTCGGGCTGCCCGCCGGGGGCGTGGAGGCCATCACCCTGTTCCTGCGGGCGCTCGACGGCGAGGAGGTGGACCCGTTCGTGCGCAACCCGCCGGGCTGAGAGGCTTGCGGCGTGCGCGGAGGGGTGCTACCTTGAATCCTAATCCTTCCGCCCCCCACCGTGATCGAGCGCCCCGATGGCCGTGCAGATCCACTGCCCCCACTGCTCCCAGGCACTCAAGGCCAGCAAGCCCCCGAGGCCGGGCACCGAGATCACTTGCCCCGGCTGCGGCAGGAGCTTCGTCGCCGGGTCGCCCCGCGTGCCGCCCCCACCGCCGCCTCCTCCCCCGCGCCGGACGGCGGACGTACCCGCGAGCGCGCCACCCGCGCCGTGGGCGGGCAGGGCGCTCCTGATCGGCGGGGGCGTGGCCGCCGCCATCCTCGTGGCCGTCTTCGCCTTCGCCCTCCTGCCGAGGGGCGGCGGCACGCGCGGCGGCCCTGACGCGGGCGATCAGCTCACCTGGGAGAAGCGTTTCCGCGAGCTGCGGGCCGCCCGTGACAACGCGGCCAACGGCGCCGACCGCCAGGACAAGGAGAAGGCGCTGAAGGAGTACTTCGACTCCACGCTGCGTAAGGCCGGCTCACTCGATGGCTGGCTCGTCTGCTGCGAGGCTGTCGAGCGCCGGGATGTCAAGGGCCTCGGCACGCCGGTGATCGAGATGCGGGCCAGCCTCCGCGACCCGTCCGAACCGACCTACAGTTGGAACACCTATCCCACCGTCTACGTCGTGGATTACGACCCGGCGAAGGGCAAACCGACAGGCCTGGGCGACGCCCTCAAGGCGGTGAAGGTGGGGTCGGTGGTGCGCATCAGCGGCCCCGTCGTCGGCATTCTGCCCGGCAAGGAGGGCGAGGCGATGCGCAAATGGGATTACACCCTGCACGCGGTGGCGGCCACGAAGGTCGAGCCGTTCGACATCGAGAAGGAGCGGGCGACGCAACTGGCGATGGTCGCGGGGGCCCTCAAGGACATCGAGAAGGTCCGCTCCCTTATGGGCGGGGGCTACGGCTCCACCCTGTATGACACACCCAACCCGAACAACATCCAGGCGTATTACATGGCCGCCGAGTGGCCGGAGTACCGCAAGGCTGTCAAGAGATACAACCAGTTCAAGGTCTGCCCGCCGTCCTGGCTGGCCAAGGCGGAGGAGGCCCTCAAGGCGGGGGCCGGCCGGCTCTCTATGTGGCGGCTCCTCGACATCAAGGCGGAGATGGCCACCCTGACGCCCCTGGTGAAGCAGGCCGAGGCGCATCGGTCGGCGACCGCGCAAGCGTCCACGGACCTCGACCTGATGCGGGGCTGTTGGGGCCGCTTCTTCAGCGAGGTCCAGCCCAAGATAGGGAAGGGGGGCCTCCGGAAGCAGTCGCCCGAGGAGGAGGCGGAGATGAAGGCCGAGATGGATGCGGACAGCGGGGCCTACATCCCGCGCCCGCCGAAGAAGCCGGAGTGACGCCGGCCCGTCCTCACGCAGCGGGCGGCGGGCCCTGGCCTAGCCAGATGCCGAGGCGCACCGCCAGCAGGCCGAGGATGACGCTCGCGGCGATGTACACCCAGCCCAGGAGGCCTGACCCCCTCTTGAGGAGGGCGTCGGCCTCCAGCGAGAACGTGGAGAACGTGGTGTACGCGCCACAGAAGCCGACGGCGAAGAGCAGCCGCTGGTCGTCGCCGGACGGCGGCACGCGGCCCCCCAGCACGGCCCAGAGCCAGCCCAGGAACAGGCAACCGGTCAGGTTGATGAGGAGCGTGCCCCACGGGAAGCCGGTGCCGAACAGGGCGACGGCGGCCAGGCCGAGGAGCCATCGGGCCAGCCCGCCCGCTGCCGAGCCGCCGGCGACCAGCAGCGCCTGGTAGAGGAAATGCGACATGGCGGCCTCCGGGTGGGCGTGCCCTCCCGACCTGATCTCGGCGGCCGGGATTATCGGCGGGGGCGGATCGTGTCAAGCCGGGCGGGGCGCCGGCCAGGGCTATCGACTGATCAAGCCGGGGCAAGTCGAGAAGCTACATGGGCTGGGGGATGTTCGCGCCGAGGCGGGGCATGGCCCTGGCCCGGTTGGAGGCCTCGTCCGCCGTGCCAACCCCGACAGGAAGCACTGGCCCTCATCCGCGCCAGGCCGTGACCCGGACACGGCCGGGCCTGGCGCGCGGGGGGTGGGCGGACACCCCCCGAGGCCGAAGACATCACTTGAAGAACTGCACGGCGTTGCGGAACACCGCCAACCCGTCGCCCTCCTCCGCCAACCCCAGGCGCGTCCAGCGCGGGTGCTGCGTCGGCAGGACGTGGCGCTCCGGGTGTGGCATCAGGCCGAGGACACGGCCCGTCGCGTCGCACAGGCCGCCGATGTCGCCCTGCGCGCCGTTGGGGTTGACCGGGAATCCGCCCGGCTTGCCGTGGGCGTCCACGTAGCGCAGCACGGCCTGCCCGGCTTCGATCAGGCCGGCGAGCTGCCAGGCGGTGCGGACGACGAGGCGGCCCTCGCCGTGGGCGGTCGGGACGTGGATGCGCGAGACGCCCCGCAGGAAGGGGCACCTGTCGCCGTGGGCCTGCAAGTAGACCCAGCGGTCCTGGAACATGCCGCACTCGTTGTGGGCCAGGGTGGCGACGGGGCCCTCGTCGTCGGGCGGCACGATGAGGCCGGCCTTGAGCAGGACCTGGAAGCCGTTGCAGATGCCGAGGACGAGCTTCCCCTTGTCGCGGAACTCGCGCAGGGCCTCGCCGAGGAAGTGGGCGAGCTGGACGGCGAGGACCTTGCCGGCGGCCACATCGTCGCCGTAGGTGAAGCCGCCGGGGATGCACAGGACCTGGAAGCCGGCGAGGAGTTTGGGGGCCTCGCGGAGGCGGTTGACGTGGAGACGCTCGACGGCGGCGCCGGCCTTCTCGAAGGCGAAGGCGGCCTCGGCGTCGCAGTTGGCGCCGGGTGCTCGCAGGACGAGGACGCGGACGGTGGCCATGATCGGAGGTCCGGCGGTGATGGCGGGCGAGGACGGGGCAGGCAGCCCCTCATCGGCTTTTCGCTTGAATGTGGCGGGCCGCCGACGGATAATCGTCATCGTACAGCCCCACCTGCACCTTTCACAGGGGCCCGTCTCCCATAAGACCCCCGCTCTCCGGGGCGCGTCCGCCTATCCCATTTTTTTTGTCTTCCCCCGTTGACAGAACGGCGCAGGCCGCTATGATTCACCTTGTCCAATCAAGGACAGGTGGTGACAGGAGTAATCCTGTTCACTACATCTTTGACATTCCGGTAGAGACAAGAGAGAGTCAACGCGAGGATGCAGTGGCCCTGTTGGGGCTGCTCATTCTTGTGGGCC
>CAZVZK010000187.1:0-18465 GCA_964630925.1 uncultured Alcaligenaceae bacterium | reverse complement strand
TCCACGTCCTCGCCGACGTAACCGGCCTCGGTCAGCGTGGTGGCGTCGCCGATGGCGAACGGGA
Source organism: uncultured Alcaligenaceae bacterium (assembly GCA_964630925.1). Taxonomy (GTDB): domain Bacteria; phylum Planctomycetota; class Planctomycetia; order Gemmatales; family Gemmataceae; genus RGDT01. The sequence continues at coordinate 18,401 of CAZVZK010000187.1, read as the reverse complement.
CGTCGAGGACGCGGGCCAGTGTCTGGGCCAGGAGGGTCTTGCCGGAGCCGGTCGGGCCGATGAGGAGGATGTTGCTCTTGTCCACCTCGATGTCGGCTCGGGTCTGCCCCTCGGTGAGGGTGAGCCGCTTGTAGTGATTGTGGACCGCGACGGAGAGGACGCGCTTGGCGCGCTGCTGCCCGACCACGTACTGGTCGAGCTTCTCCTTGATCGTGCGCGGGGTGGGTATGTGGGAGAAGGTGGAGCGGGATGCGCTCTTGCGGCGCTTCTCCTGGTCGATGATGGACTGGCAAAGCTCGACGCACTCGCCGCAGATGTACACGTCGCCCGGCCCCTCGACGAGGGGCCCGACGTCACGGTAGTTCTTGCGGCAGAAGGAGCAGGAGGCATTCCGGTTCTTGCCGGTGTTGCCCGTGGGCCTTCGGCCCCCGCCCCCCGTGCCCGAATCTTTGGTCGGCATGCGGTCTCCTTTGTCTGCCCCGGGCCCTGGTCTCTGGGGCGTGGGGTTGGCGGCCGTGCGGCGGCGGCTCGACTCGGCATTGTACGGCGCGTCGGGAAGGGCTGCAAGGAAGTTCAGGGCGGCTTGATACCTTCTTGCGGCGGGGCGGCGTCCGGGGGCCTGGGCGGCAGCTTGACGGGCATCCCCAGCGAGGAGCGGATCTCGCCGCCGAGGACGCCCTTGAGCTGGTTGAACTCCTGCTCCGTGATCTCGCCCTTCTCGAGCAGCGTCCGGTAGTGGGAGAGCTGCTCGTTGGCCGAGATATGCGAGGCCCCACTCCGCTGCCACTTGCGGAAGGCCCAGATGACGTACGCCCCCAGAAGGAGCGCGGCCATCATCGCCCCCGTGGTCCACCAGAACCGCGCGTCGAGGAACGCGAAAACGGGCGGCGCGGGGACGGCGACGCTCATCGAAACCCCTCCGCGAGACACGTCCCGCTCGTCCCCGCTATTATAGCCAAGGCCGCCGCTCGGGAAGGAGACTCATTCCGCGCCATCGGCACGGGCCGGCGGCGGCCGGCCGCTACGCGCGGAATAGCCGGCCCGGCGTGCGCCACCCGCCCGGACCGCCCGGGCGCTGTCATCGTGCCAAGCCTTACCCCGCTCCCCCTGGTCCCCGTATGACCCTCATCCTGTCCCGCCTCGCCGCTGCCGTGATGGCCCTCCTTGTGGCCGCCTTCGCCGTCGGCTGGTGGTCCTGGGCGTTCAAGGGCCGCCTCAACGCCGACGACCCCAGCTACATGCTGCACATCTACCTCGGCCTGATCGCCGTGACCGCCGCCCTCGGCATGCATTGCCTCGTCTTCATCTACTTCCTCGGCACCGGACGCTGGGTCAAGGAGGTCGCCCTCGCCTACAAGATCCCCGACGAGCCGCTGCCGAGGCTCACCCGCGAGCTGAAGCGGGCGGCGTTCCCGCCCGCGCTGTTCGCCATGCTGGTGCCCATCGCCGCCGCCGCCGCCGGCGCGGGGGTGGCGACGGCGGGGTGGCACTGGGCCTGGCACGCCACGCTCGCCGTCGCCGCCCTCGCCGTCAACGCATGGGCCTTCGTCGTCGAGCTGCGCTGCGTGGACACCAACGCGGGCGTGATCGACCGGGTGATGGCCGAGGTGGACCGCATCCGGGCCGAGCGCGGCCTGCCCTCCAACGCCGAGGAGCTGCGGAGGTTGAAGGAGGGGTCCGAGGGGCCGGAGGGGCCTGGGCAGAACGAGGTGCCACCGAATGCGGATGGCCCGAGGGGGGGCGAGCTGGCCGTCCCGAAGCGCCGGATTTGACACGGGCGATACGTGTACTAGATTTGATGCGTGGGCGGACGCCCTTCCCGTCCGCCCGTCCCGCCGTGAGGTTGCCATGCCGGAGATCGCGCCGGTCCCGGAGCTGGAGCGCACGTCCGCCGATACCCTCTGTCAGCCGGCCCGCGCCGTCTCGGCCATCCGCGACGCCTGCCTCGTCCACATCTACCCCTCCGGCGCGAGCATGGGCAAGCGCTACCCTCTCAGTACCGCCTCCTCGCTGCTCATCGGCCGAGGGTCGGACTGCGCCATCCACATCGACGACAGCTCGGTGTCCCGCAAGCACGCCCGCATCGACCCCACGCCCGAGGGGTACCACGCGGCCGACCTCGGCAGCACCAACGGCACCTTCGTCAACGACCAACCCGTCGCCCGCCATCCGCTCCGCGACGGCGATTATTTGCGTGTCGGCAACTGCATCTACCGCTTCCTGGCGGGCGGCAACATCGAGGCTGAGTACCACGAGGAGATCTACCGCCTCGCCATCGTGGACGGCCTGACCGACATCCCGAACAAGCGTTACCTGACGGAGTTCCTCAACCGAGAGCTGTCGCGTTCCATGCGGCACAAGAGGCCCCTCGCCGTCATCGTCTTCGACATCGACCGCTTCAAGGCGATCAACGACAACCTCGGCCACCTGTGCGGCGACCACGTCCTGCGCGAGATGGCCAACCGGCTGCGCGGCGTCATCCGGGCCGAGGAGCTGCTGGCCCGCTACGGCGGCGAGGAGTTCGTCGCCGTCCTGCCCGAGTCCACGCTGGCCCAGGCCCTGCCCGTCGCGGAGCGCCTGCGGCAACTGGTCGAGATGGAGCCGTTCAGCTTCGACGGCGAGTCGGTGCCCGTCACGATCAGCCTGGGCGTGTCCGCCGTCGAGGGCGGCGAGGCCATCGAGCCCGCCGAGATCATCGGCAAGGCCGACATGAAGCTCTACGAGGCCAAGAACGCCGGCCGCAACCGCGTCGCCTGGTGACGCGGCGGCCCGCCTGTCTTCTTGCCCCCGCGCGCGCTAGAATGGCTCCTGTCCGTCACCCGAGGTGGTCGGCCATGCGCCGCATCGGCGAATCCTACATCGCGCGCAACGCGGTCATCGTCGGCGACATCGTCCTGTCGCCCGGCGTGAACATCTGGTACGGCTGCGTGCTGCGCGGCGACCTCGCCCGCATCACGCTGGGCGCCAACGCCAACATCCAGGACGGGACCATCGTCCACACGGACTTCGACGAGCCCATGCTCATCGAGGAGGACGTGGTCGTCGGCCACCGCGCCACGCTGCACGGGCGGCTCATCGGCAAGGGCACGCTCGTCGGCATGGGGGCGACGCTCCTGGCCGGGAGCGAGGTCGGCGCGCATTGCCTCATCGCCGCCGGCGCGCTCGTCGGCGAGGGCAAGAAGATCCCGCCCCGCTCGGTCGTGATGGGCGTGCCGGGCAAGATCGTCCGCGAGGTGACCGAGGCCGAGATGGGCAGGGCAGCCGAGATCGCGCGGCACTACCTGGACATGGCCCGCCGCCACGCGGCCGGCGAGTTCCCGCCCCTCACGCCGCCCGATCTTCCTGGGGAGGGCCTTCGGCCCCCACCCAAGCCCCCCACGGGAAGAGAGGCCGGCGCATGAGCGAAGACGCCGCCGCTGTCGCCGAGATGGAGGGCAGCGAGCACAGTATCGAGGGCCGGTCCGACCGCCGCGCCGACGTGGAGATGAAGCAGGGCCTCATCGCCCAGCTCCTTCGCAAGCACGGACGCGACGGCCTTCTGATGCTGTCGCCCGAGAGCTTCACCTGGCTGACCAGCGGCGCCACGGTGCGCGGCACGCCCGACCCCGCCTCCGCGCCCGCCCTGTATTGCACGCCCGATGCCCGCTGGCTCCTCGCCAGCAACGCCGACAGCCTGCGTCTCTTCGACGAGGAGATGGAGGGGCTGGGCTTCCAGCTCAAGGAGTGGCCCTGGCACTGGGGCCGCGAACAGCTCCTCACCGACCTGTGCCACAACCGCAAGATCGCGACGGACATGCCCGTCGAGGGCGTCTCCGACCTCCTCGACGTGAGCGGCGAATTGCGCCCGATGCGCCGCGTGCTGACCATCTACGAGCAGGCGTCGCTGCTGGCGGTCGGCGCGGCGCTGGCGCACGCCCTGGAGGCGACGTGCCGCACCCTGAAGAAGGGCGAGAGCGAGCGCGAGGCCGCCGGCCAGATCGCCCACCGCATGATGCACCGCGGCCTGCTGCCGGTCCACATCGGCGTCGCCGCCGACGGGCGCTCGCGCCTGTACCGCCGCCACGGCTTCACCCAGGCCGCCGTCGACCGCATGGCGGTCATGTCGGCCACGGGCCGCAAGTACGGGCTGCACGTCACCGCGTCGCGGATGGTCAGCTTCGGCGAGCCGCCCGACGACCTGAAGCAGGAGGTGAACACCGTCTGCCGGGTGAGCGCGGCCTACGTGGCGGCCACCTGGCCGGACAGCGTGCCGCGCGAGGTGCTGACCGCCGGGCGGCGCATCTACCTCATCTCCGGCCACGAGCACGAGTGGACGCTCGGGCCACAGGGCCACGTCACCGGACGCTCCGCCGTCGAGTTTGGGCTGACGACGCGCACCGACGAGCTGATGCAGGCCGGCTGGGCCATCACCTGGCAGGCGGCGGCGGGCGCGGCGGTCAGCGCCGACACCTTCGTCGTCGCCGAGCAGGGCGCTCGCTGCGTCACCCCGATGGAGTCGTGGCCGTCGAAGCGCGTCCGCATCCAGGGGCACGAGGTGCTGCGTCCCGACATCCTGGTGCGCTGATGGGTTGGCCGCCCCAGGATGACGCGGTGCGCGACGCCCTGCTCGCCGCCTGGGCCGACGGCTCCTGGGGCAGCTACTGCTCCGGCCACGTCGAGCGTCTGGAGCAACGCCTCGCCATTATGACCCGGCGTGAGCATGTGCTGTCGTGCGCCAGCGGCACGCTGGCCGTCGAGGTGGCGCTGCGCGCCGCCGGCTGCGGGCCGGGGGCGGAGGTGGTGATGGCGGCCTACGACTACCCCGGCAACTTCCTGTCGGTGCATGCCACGGGCGCGACGCCGGTCCTGGTGGACGTGACCGATGGCGACAACACGCCGACGGCGGAGGGCATCGCGGCGGCCCTGACGGAGCGGACGCGGGCGGTGATCGTCTCGCACCTGCACGGCGGGCTGGCGCCGATGAGCGACATCGTCTCGGCGTGCGGGGCTCACCCAGCGGTCATCGTCGAGGACGCGGCCCAATGCCCCGGATCGGTGATCACCGGCGACGTGGGCGTCCTCAGTTTCGGCGGGTCGAAACTCCTGTCGGCGGGGCGCGGCGGCGCCCTGGTGACGGGGGACGCCGCGCTCGCCCAGCGGGCGCGGCTGATCCTGGGGCGCGGCAACAACCTCGTCGCGCCGCTGTCGGAGCTGCAGGCGCTCGTCCTCCTGCCGCAGCTCGACAGGCTCGCCGAACGCAACCGGCTGCGGCGCGAGGCCGTCTCCCTGCTCGGATCGTTGATGCCGCCGGGGCTGCGTCTGTTCACGCCGGCCGCCGATGGCGGCGATCCCGGATACTACAAGGTGGGGATGCGCCTCGACGCGGCGGCGTTCGGGGTGCCGCGTTCGCGCCTGGTATCGCTGGCCCGGCGTGGGGGCGTGGCCCTCGACGAGGGGTTCCGCGCGCTGCACGTCGGGCGTGCGCCGTCGCGCTTCCGGGCCGCCGGGCCGCTCGACGGGGCGGAGCGGGCGCACCGCGAGACGGTGATCCTGCACCACCCGGTTCTGCTGGACGGCGAGGACGCCGTCCGCGGCGTGGCCGAGACCTTGCACCGCATTCGACAGGGGGGCTGAGATGTCCGAGAATCCGACCGAGCCGGGGAGGGATCAGATCACGCTCGCCGCGCCGCAGGCTGGGGCCGCGCCCCTGCCTCCGCCGGCGCCCCCACCCGCGCCGGTGGCGGAGGATGACGCCCCGGTGAAATTGCCGACGGCCCTGTGGGTCGTGGGGGCTTTCATCCTCGGGGGTGCCATCGTGTACGCCTACCTCACCTGGCGGGATGCGTACGGCCAGTCGGCGGGGGCCGTGGCGGTGGCCGAGCTGCTGCGTGCCCAGCAGAAGGCGTGGAATGAAGGCGACCTCGATGGCTTCCTGGAGCCGTACTGGGACGACAAGGAGCTAACGTTCTTCTCGGGCGGCGATATGACCGAGGGCCTGAAGAAGGTGAAGGACCGCTACGAGCGGCAGTACCGGTCGAAGGGCAAGGAGATGGGCAAGCTGTCGTTCGATGACGTGGCCCTGCACAAGTTGGCCCCGGACGCCGTGGTGGCGCGCGGGCGGTGGACGGTGGAGCGCAAGGGCGAGGAGCTGACGGGCCTGTTCACCCTCCTCCTGGTGCGGAAGAAGGAAGGCTGGCGCATCGTCCACGACCACACGTCGAAGAAGTAGGCGGGGAGGCCCCCGGCCGCTATCCTATTCGGATCGCTCCCTCTCCACCCCGCCTCACGTCCACCGCGTCCGCCGCTCTCCAGCGGGCGCACGCCGGGGCATGCGCCCGGCGCCCACCCCCCTTGGAGGAGACCCGTGCGCACCGCTGTCCTCTCGCTGGCCCTGCTGGCCGTCCTCGCCGGCCCGGCGTCCGCCGACCCGCCGGCGCCCGCGCCCACGCCCCCGGCCATCGACGGCGGCGACACCGCCTGGATGCTCGTCTCGTCCGCCCTCGTGCTCCTCATGGTGCCCGGCCTCGCCCTCTTCTACGGCGGCATGGTGCGGCGCAAGAACGTCCTCGGCACCATGATGCACTCGATGATCGCGCTGGCGCTCGTCGGCGTGCAGTGGGTGCTGTTCGGCTACAGCCTCGCCTTCGGCGCCAGCCAGGCGGGATGGCTCGGGTGGACGCCGGGCTACCTCGGCCTCGGGGGGGTCGATCCCACCGCCGTCTTCCCCGGGACGAAGATCCCCGTCTACGTCCACTGCATGTACCAGGGGATGTTCGCCATCATCACGCCGGCGCTCATCTCCGGCGCCCTCGCCGAACGCATCCGCTTCCTGCCGTACTGCCTGTTCGTCCTCCTGTGGTCCACGCTGATCTACGACCCGCTGGCCCACTGGGTCTGGGCGGTGGACGCGCAGGGCAACCCCTCCGGCTGGCTCGGCAAGCTCGGCGCCCTCGACTTCGCCGGCGGCACCGTGGTCCACATCGCCGCCGGCTTCTCGGCCCTGGCGGCGATCCTCCTCTTGCCCAAGAGGCGCGGCTACCCCGAGCACGCGATGCACCCCAACAGCATGGTGCTGACGCTGACCGGCGCGGGCCTGCTGTGGTTCGGCTGGTTCGGCTTCAACGGCGGCTCGGCGCTCGGGGCCGGGGCCCAGGCCGCCCTCGCGCTGGCCGCGTCGCAGTGCGCCGCCGCCGCCGCCGGGCTGACGTGGGTGGCCGCCGAGTGGCTGCACCGCGGCAAGCCGACCGCGCTGGGCCTCGCCTCAGGCGTCGTCGCCGGCCTGGTGGCGGTCACGCCGGCGTCGGGCTACGTCAGCCCTCTGTCGGCCCTGCTCATCGGCGCCATCGCCGGCGTGGTGTGCTACGGCGCCGTCTACGCCAAGAACATCTTCAAGCACGACGACTCGCTCGACGCCTTCGGGGTCCACGGGGTCGGCGGCCTGCTCGGGGCCGTCCTCACCGGCGTCTTCGCCTCGCTGCTGCTGTGGCAGGCGGCCGCGGGCAAGAAGCCCGAGGACGCGATGGGCGTCATCACAGCCGCATGGCCGTCGGGCCTTCCGGCTCAGGTGGGCGTGCAGGTCCTGGCCGCCGCCGTGGCCGCGGCCTACGGCTTCGTCGGCACCCTGGTGATCGTCAAGGCGCTGGACGTGGCCGTCGGCTTCTCGCTGACCGAGGAGGAGGAGAGCATCGGCACGGACCGGGCGGAGCACGGCGAGGTGGGCTTCGACTACGGCATGGGCGGCACCATCGAGGAGGTGCCGGAGATGGTGCCGATGGAGCCGCGTCCGGCGATGATGCCGCCCAACGGCAAGGGGCGGTTCGTGGTGGTCGTCGAGGGGGCCAGCGACAAGGACCTGATGGCGGTGTGGTCGGCTCTGTGCCAATCCGGGGTCCCGCACCCGCCGGAGTTCAAGACGGTGTACCCGCTGCTGACGACGGTGAAGGGCAACCGCTTCTTCTTCCGCGGCGGCGACCACTTCGACATGCGCGGCCAGTTGAAGAGGCTGTTCGAGGCGGCGCTCAACACGCCCATCCAGGCCCACACCGAGGAGTGAGACACATGGGGCGGATGGGACACATGCGCCCCATGTGTCCCATCCGCCTTATTTCGGAGGACATTGACCGATGAAGCTGATCGTCGCGATCATCCGCCCCGAGCGCCTGGAGGCGGTCCAGAAGGCCCTCAACGAGCACGACGTGTACCTGATGACCGTCAGCGACGTGCGCGGCTGCGGGCGGCAGCGCGGCTACACCGAGGTGTACCGCGCCACCGAGTACACCGTCCGCCTGCTGCCCAAGCTCAAGATCGAGATCGCCGTCAACGACTCGTTCGTCGAGGCCGCCGTCGAGGCCATCGTCCACGCGGCGCGAACGCCGGAGACGGGGCAGATTGGCGACGGCAAGATCTTCGTGCTCGACCTGCACGACTGCGTGCGCATCCGCACCGGCGAGCGCGGCCCCGAGGCCATCGGGCCGTGAAGGTCACTTGTCCTTCGTCGGCTCCTTCTCCTTCGGCTTGTCCTTGGGCGGGTCCTTCTTCTCGGGCGGCGGCCGGTGCAGGACCATGAGGGTCACCTTCTCGTCGTCGAACTTCTTGGGCCGCTCGGCGCCCGGCTCGGTGAATGCGAGGATCAGCTCGCCCTTCTCGATCTTGTAGATGCCCTGGAGCGTCTTGTCGTCGCCCGGCGGCTTGATGTCGATCTCGCGCGGCGACTTCTTGGAATTGATCGTGAACTTGACGGGCGGCTCGTCGCGGTCCCGGCGGTCCTTCACCGAGATCGTGTCCTTGGTGAAGGTGAACCGCACCGCCTCCATGTCCTCCTTCGACTTCTCCTTGGCCTTCGGGCCGGCCATCTTCTTGATCGCCCAGACGCCGGACATGGCCTTCAGGTCGGCCGCGTCACCGCCCGGCTCCGGCTCCACGTCGGGCAGCCGGGCCGCCAGCAGCGCCGGGGCCAGGCACAGGGCCAGGGCCATCGCTCGCATCGTCATCAAAGCACCTTTCCTCATTTCAAACGCTTCAGGACGAAGTTGATGTTGCCGTTGTGGGGCGGGTCGAGGCTCGTGGGGGCGGCCAGCGTCTCGCCCCAGCGGTAGCTCAGACGCATCTCGCCGCCGGCCACCTCCAGGACGCCCTTGCCGTAGGCCTGGGCGTCGGCCTCGTTCCGCCGCAGCTCGATGGAGGCCGGCTTGCCCGGCTTGAGACGCAGGTGGTAGCTCACCGGCTTGACGGCCGCGGTTCGCGGGTCGTCGTTGTAGAACGACCACTTCTTGGCGTCGATCTGGATGTAGGTGGTACGCCCGCCGGGCGGCACGCCGCCCCCTCGCGAGGTCACCATCCACAGCCCCTCGACCCTGGCGGCCTCGGCCTTCCTGGTCTTCTCCAGGAACGGGGCGGGGGCGAAGGCCGACGCGGAGAGCGCCACGAGGGCCGCGAGAACGCGAGCGGGCATCGGCGGGCCTCCGTTGTTAGGTGAGGGGGCATTCCTCATCCTACGCGGCCGCCGCCCGGCCCTGGTAGGGTAATTCGCGCGCCGCCGCCGGGGATTTACTTCGCCGGACGCTGGAGGACGACGACCTCCGCGTTCGGGTCATCGAACCTCTTCGGGCGCGGCTTGCCCGGCCTGGCGCCGCACAGGATGAGCCGGCCCTTCTCGAACTTGTAGAGCCCCAGCGACGGGCCCTCGCCGCCCTGCGACTCCACGTCGATCTCGCCGACGCCCCGGCGGTGCGCCAGTTTGAACTTCACCGCGGGCTGGGCGACCCCGGGGGCGTCGAGTTTGAGCGTGTCCTTCTCGAATACGAACTTCATGCCCTTCAGGTCGGCGGGGAATGCGTCCTTGCCGCGCACCTCGGCGATGGCCCACGCCCCTTGCATCTTCTTGAGGTCGGCGGCCGGGTCGTCCGGCTCCGGGCTGGGGTCGGCGGCGAGGAGCGCCAGGGCCAGGAGCGCGTGCGTCATTTCTTCACCCCTTTCAACGGGTCGTTGACGCGCCGGAAGGTCATCAGGGCCTGGTCGGCGTTCGCCGGCTTGAGGCCCTCGGGACGCGGCCGCCCCATGTGCCCGTAGTTGAAATAGAGCCTGTCGCCCTCGATGCGGTAGCGCCCGAGGAACGGGGCCGCCGTCCCAGCCCCCTTGGCCGCCGCCGGCCGGTGGAGGTCCAGCGTCGCGGGCCGCGCCTTGGCGTCCACGGCGATCCGGTAAGAAATCCCCGCCGTCGCGTTCGGCTCCTTGACGAAGGTGAGCGTCTCCCCCGCGAAGCGGGCGAACGAATTCCCCTTGTTCTTCGACACCCCCGTTGTGCGCTCGATCGTCAGCGCCTCCCACAGCCCGTCGAGGGCCGCCGGGTCATCCGGGGGGTGGGCCTTCTTGAGGAACGGGGCGGGGGCGAAGGCCAGGGCGGCCAGCGCCACCAGGGCGGCGAGAAGGCGAGCGGTCATCGTCCGGCCTCCGCTTGGTGGGATGGGGCTATCTCGGCGTGGGCTTGACACGCTGGAACGTCATCAGGTGCTGGCTCGGGGTCGTCGGCTTCATTCCGTCCGGGCGCGGCTGACCGCCCGAGGTGTAGATGAACAGCAGCTTGTTGCCCTCGATCTGGTAGCGCCCGCGGAACAGGATCGCCCCGCCGCCCTTGCCGACGCCATCGCGTTGGAGGTCCAGCATGGGGGGCCTGGCCTTGGCGTCGATGACGATCTTGTAGGCGACGCCCGTCGTCCCCTTGGGGTCCTTGAGGAACGTCAGCTTGTCGCCCGAGAAGTGGGCGAAGGACGTGCCCTTGTACCGGGTCACGACGCCGGAGGTGAGCTCGACCGTGAGGGCCTCCCACACGCCGTTCAGCGCGGCGGGGTCGTCGGTGGGCGGCCCCTTCTTCAGGAATGGGGCCGGCGCGAAGCCCAGCGCCACGGCGGCGAGGAGGGCGCCGGCGAGGAGGCGGCGTGTCATTTCTTGACCCTCCGCAGGGTGAACAACACCACGCGCGCCCCGCCGTCCTGGTCGAACTTCGCCGGCCTGTCGCCGGAGAAGCGGTAGGCGACGCGCAGCTCGTCGCCGTTCACCTCGTAGATGCCCTTGCCGTAGGGCAGCGGGTCGTCCTCGCGGCGGCGCAGGTCGAACGTCGCCGGACGGGCGTTCGGATAGACCTTGAGGAAGTATGGCGTCTGCCTGGAGGTGCCGCTGGCGAGCTGGCTCTGGAACGTCCACTTGCCCGGTTCGATGAGGATGGTCTGTGTCGTCGGGCCACCCTTGCCGAATCCGCCCTTACCGAGCTTGCCGAGGACGGCGCCGTTGCGGGCGGTGACCTCCCACAGGCCCTGAAGCTGGCCGGGGGGTGCGGCGGCCTTGTTCTTCGGCAGGAATGGCGCGGGCGCGAACGCCGTGAGTAGTCCGAACGACGCGACGGCCGCGAGGATCCGCAGATGCATGGCGTCGGCCCTCCCGTGTGTGGATGCTGGTATCCTACCCGGCCGGACGCCAGGAAGCCAGAGAGTGGCTCAGCCGGGCGACCGCTCGAAGACCTCCTCGAGACGCGGTGCGCAACGTCGGAAGGCCGCAAGGAGGGCGGGGTCGAACTGCCCCCGCGTCTCCGTCATGGTGTGGACCGCCGCGGCGTGCGTGAGCGCGGGCTTGTAGATCCGGCGGCTGCGGAGGGCGTCGTACACGTCGGCCAGGGCCGTCAGACGTGCCGCGAGGGGGGTGTCGGCGCCGGCGAGGCGGTCGGGGTAGCCGGTCCCGTCCCATCGCTCGTGGTGGTGGCGTGCGATGTCGATGGCCATGCGCATGAACGCGGGCGAATACGGATGCTGGCGTGCCACCTCCCGCAGCGTCTCGGCGCCGATGGTGGTGTGGGCCTGCATGATGACCCGCTCCTCGGGCGTCAGCGGGGCGGGCTTGAGGAGGATGTGGTCGGGCACGCCCACCTTGCCGATGTCGTGCAGCGGCACGCAGCACTCCAGCGTCTCCACCACTTGGGGGTCGATCTGGTCCTTGAAGGACGGCATCGCCGCCGCCTCCTCCGCGAGGATGCGGCAGTATTGCTGCATGCGCACGAGGTGCCGGCCCGACTCGTACTCGCGGCACTCGACGAGCTTGGCCATGGCCAGGACGAGGACGTTCCGCGCCATCACCAGGTCGCCGTCCCGGGCCAGCAGGTCCCGCTCCAGGGCGTCGTTGGCTTTCTGGAGGTAGTGCCGCAGGCGGCCCGCCTGGTCCTGGGCGTCCTTGTGCCGCAACGCCGCCTTGACCCGCGCCCTGAGCTGGGTCAGGCTGAACGGCTTCGGGAGGAAGTCGTCGGCCCCCTCCTGCAACAGCCTCGCCATCACGTCGGGGTCCATCATCCCGGAGGTGAGGATGATCTTGAGGTGCGGCGAGGGCGGCTCCTGACGGAGACGCCGCATCACCTCGTCCCCCGACATCCCCGGCAGCTGCATGTCGAGGATGACGACATCGCAGGGGGACCGCCGCAGATCCTCCAGTGCCTCGTCGCCGCCGGCCGCCCCGCGGCAGACGATGCCCTCCGCCTCCAGGACCCGGGCGCACAGCTCGACGTTCTCGGGCTCGTCGTCCACGATGAGGGCGCGGTGGCGTCCGGGGATGCCGGGCACGCCGCCCTCGGCCTCCGGGGGCGTCTCGGCGGAGGCGGCGCGGCAGAAGGGGTGGAGGGCCTGGAGGACGGCGGAGGGGTCGGCGGGCCTCTCGGCCGGGTCGAGGGCCATCATGCGGCGCACGAGGGCGTCCAGCTCGCGCGGGACGGCGGGCCGCGCCGCACGCGGGGACGGTGGGGGCTCCTTGGCCCTCTGGGCGAGGGCCTGCAGGATGTCGTCGGAGGGGTCGAACGGGGGCCTGCCCGTGAGGCACCAGAAGAGGGTGGCGCCGAGGGAGAAGATGTCGGCGCGGATGTCCACGGCGGCGGCGTCGCGCGTCTGCTCGGGCGCCATGTAGTCGACGGTCCCCAGCACGGCCCCCGTCTCGGTCATCCGCGACCGGAAGTTCCGCGCCACGCCGAAGTCCAGGAGTTTGGCGCGGCCGTCGGAGGTGACGAAGACGTTGGACGGCTTGATGTCGCGGTGGACGAGGTGCTGGCGGTGGGCCTCCGCCAGGGCAGCGGCCACCTGCGCGATCAGCCCGCACGCCGCCGCCGGGTCGAGGGGCCCGTCGGCGGCCACCACGTCCTGGAGTGTGCGGCCCTCGAGGTGCTCCATCGCCATGTAGTGGAGCACGCCGGCCTCGGGGACGGCATCGCGGACCTGCCCGGCGTCGTAGACGGTGACGACGCCGGGGTGGTTGATCTGCGCGGCCGTGCGCATCTCGATCTGGAAGCGTTGCAGGGAGGCGGGCTCGTCGCCGGCGCCGAACCGCGCCACCTTGAGGGCCACCCGCCGGCGGAGGGCGATGTGCTCGGCCAGGTAGACGACGCCCATGCCTCCCGACCCGATGCGTCCGCACAGCCGGTAGCCGCCCACGATGAGGGCGCGGGCGCCGCCCTGGGTGATCTGCCCGGCCTGGAACTCGGTGAGCAGGCCGTGACGCACCAGAACCGCGAGGAGGGTCGGCCCGTCGGGGCTGCGTGAGACCTCGTCGGCGGCGTCGGCGGGGAGGCGCTCCCACTCCTCCTGCAGCAACACCTGGCAGGCCAACATCTCGCGGACGAGGTCGGGCGGCAACAGGCCCCGCGGCGTGGGGCCTGGGTCGGTGTCTCGGGGCGATGAATGCGGCAGCGTGAGGCGCGTCATCCTACACCCCGAGGTGCGTGGGCCGGACCGCCCTCATTATACCGGCCGGGGCTGCGGATTCGCCTGATCGTGCTTCGCCGGCCGCCGTCAGGACTTGCCGAGGATGAGGTCCAACGCCCAGCAGCCGCGGACATGAGGCCCCGGCGAACGCAGGTGGGAGAGGATGTCGGCGTCGGTGCAGCCCGCCTCTTCGAGGGCGTCCGAAAGGACGGCGAGGCGGGCGTGCTCCAGGTGGCCGAGCGGCTCCGCCTGACAGTCGTAGGCGTCGGCCGCCAGACGGGCGAGGGTCGCGCCGCCCGCGTGGAGGACGGCGGGCAGCGTGCGGGGCGGGCCGAGGGGGACGATGTCACGGAAGAGATCGGCGTGGAGGCGGCTCTCGGCGTCGCGGCGGAAGGGCGAGTTGCTGCCCGCCCGCGCCTCCAGCGCCCCCAGGACGTAGAGCGAGACGTTGTTCAGGCAGTACCGCGTCGCCAGCCGGAAAGCCATCGTCAGGGCCACCCGCGCCGAATTGAGGACACCCTTCCCACGGATGGCGTCGGACAGGGCCAACTTCACCTCGTTGCGTGTCGCGCGGAACAGCCGCCCGTCGGCCTGCTCCTCCGCCGACACGATGGCCCGCCGGTACTTCTTCTCGGGCAGCAGATGCAGCACGCGGCGGCAGATGGCGGCGGCGGCCAGGCGCTGCTTCCGCTCGGACGGCTCCGCCCCCTCGGCCCGTAGCCGCTCCAGCAGCTCCGCGACGCTCGCGCAGGCCCACCACTCCGCCTCGGTCATGCGGCCCACTCCTCGCGTGCCTGTCGGTGTCACGATACAATCCGAGGAGGCCCGAGAGATGCCGAAAGTTCGGAGGCGCCATGACGCTCGAAGACGCCTTCCTCCAGGCCATCATCGAGGGGTCGGAGGACGACCTCCCGCGGCTGGCCTACGCCGACTGGCTCCTCGACGGAGGCGACCCGCGCGGCGACTTCATCCACGCCCAGTGCCGCCTCGCCCGCATGGCCGAGGACGAGCCGACCCGTCCCGAGCTGGAGGCGGTAGAGCGGGAGCTGCTGGGCCGCCATCAGGACGCATGGCTGGGGCCGCTCCGTCCGCTGCTGGCGGGGTGGACGTTCCGCCGCGGCTTCCTCGACACCGTCGCCGTCCGGGCGGCGGCCTGGGTGGAACACGCATCTATCCCGTGGCCGCCCACGGTGCGGCACGTCAGGGTGGATCTGACGGGGTTCGACGTGCCGCAGGAGGTCATCGAGCTGGTGCCCGAAGCGGTGGCCTATAACAACGGGCTGCTGCCTATCGGCTTGCGGGGCCGGACGCTCGTCCTGGCGATGTCGGAGCCGATGGAGCCGGTCCTTGTGCAGAAGCTGGAATTCGTCCTGAACCGATACATCGACCTCGTCGCCGCGCCGGCTCAGCAGATCAGGGAGGCGTTCGCTCGGCACTACGACGGGCCAGGTGAGGCGGATCCGTCGATGTTCGTCTCGACGACTTGACGGCCTTACGTCGCGTCGTCCGACGCTAGCCGCGCCCTCGGTCGCCAACTCCTTTGCGGCGGCATTCAGCCTAGGTGCGGAGCCCGTCAGGCCGGCGCGGCCTGTTGGTCAGGTCCGGGAACGCGCCGCCGGCGATAACGAGGCGGGCGGCCAGCTCGTCGGGGTCGGCAATGCCGTCGGCATCGACGGTCATCTTCGCCGCCATGAGGTGGAAGTTGGACACCTGCTCCGACTCCGGCCGGATGGGGATCGCGATGAGCGCCTCCGAGTCGGGGTAGGTGTAGACGCGAGTTCCTTTCTTCGGCTCGTGCGTGACGAAGCCGGAGGCGCGGAGGACCGAATCGAACTGGCCGTAATTCACCTTGATCATCGGAAGACCCTCCCGCCTGTCTCACTGCTGCCCGACGACGTTGTTCCGCCTGCCCTTGCGGATGTCAATGCGGCCGTCCTCTTCCTCCAGGGACTGCTCCAGCTCCACCAGGGCGGCGGGGATCATCTTGTTCAGGTTGAAGATCGTCCGGCACTTGCGCGGGCTGGCGAAGTCGATCATCACGATGTTCGGCAGGAACCGCTTGAGGATCGCCCCGCCGGCGAACGAGGCCGGGTCCACGCACAGCGGGATGCGCTCCTTGACCACCTCGCCCATGCCGCCCCGCCACAGCTCGCGCAGCTCGTCGCGGTGCTTGCGCTGCCACATCTTCTTGTTGCGCTCCTCGATGCTCCCGGCGACGCCCGTCGTCGTCCAGTACATCATTCCCATCACCTGATGGTCCCCGGACGCCCCGCCGCGCATGATCCGGAGCTGCTTGCCGATGTTCTCCTGGATCGAGCGGCCCTTGCCGGCGGTGGTCAGGTCGGTGCCGCCCTTGCCCCAGTACTGGATCCCCTGATACCCGCCGTCGTAGGTGTCCGTGCTGTCGTACAGGTTCCTGATCCCCACGATGCCTCCGGGCCCGATCAGCCTGGGGTCGATGGACCCCAGGCCGCCCGGCGTGAACGCGACGATCACCTTGCCCTTCAGCTCGTAGAGCGTCTTCTTGTTCAGGTTGCCGCCGCCGGTGTAGAGGACGCCGTCCAGCTCGCTGATGCACAGGTCGGCGATGTGGTCCCAGTTGGTGCACTTGTCGAACTTCAGGATCAGGAACTCGTCCGTCTTGCTCTCGACGAACGCCTTCGCCTGCTGGAGGATCTGCACCAGGCCCTCGCCCCAGGTGCCGTATTTCAGGTACGACCGGGTGACCCTCTTGTCGCCCTCCAGGCCGATGACGCCCCTGTCCACGTCCTTCTTGGTGCGCCCGCCGTGGTAGGTCCGCAGCTCGACCTTCTTCTCGCCGTGGTCGGTGACGCGGGCGCCGGCGATGCGCAGGTCGAAGATGCGCACGCCCGCGTCCGCCTGCCCGCGGATGCTCAGGCCCTGGGTCTTCTCGTTGCCGCCGCCGAACATGATGCCCGCGTCGTGGCTGCCGGCGAACACGATCTCGTTCAGCCGCCTCTCCGCCCCCAACTGATAATACTCGACCATGACGGGCCGCCCTCGGGTGATCGCAGCCCGGCCGGGGTGCGTACCGCTCAGGCTACCCGCCGCCGGGGTGAGATCAAGGGACGGGCGCTGTGGGAGGGGGCCGATGCTGGATCGCCGTGGGCTGACGCGGCTGACGCCCCGCCTCGCCCGGCCTGGGCGTCACCATCCCATGAGTTGTGCGCACGACACGCCTGATCGGCGGGACGGTTCGATTCCATCGCGAGGGGGGGTGTGAGGGGGTCAGGGAAACGAACTTCCACAAGTCGTTCTGCCGCCTGTATTTGCGGCGGGGAAGTTCGTTTCCCTGGTTCGTTTCCTTCACTGATGGGCGTCCATGCGCCTCCATCCGGGGTGTCCGCACTCCGCGGTTCGCTTCCTTCACGGATAGGCGTCCATCCGCACCCATCCGGGGCAAGCACGGTGGGGCCTAATCCGGCGGGCGCAACGGCCTCCGCAGACTCCGGCTTCGTAACTTCAACGAGGAGGGTTGCCCGTCACGCCGCGTCGGCGGCGGCCAGCTCCTTGAAGGCGGCGATGGGGCGCTCCTCCTCCGCGTGGGCCGCCTGCGGCTCGTAGAAGATGATCTGGCTGCCCTCGCTCTCGAAGCGGAAGGGCACGTGCAGCCGGTCGCCCAGCGCCTCACGCACCTCGGCCTGCCGCGCCGGCTCGACGAACAGCAGCAGGAAGCCGCCGCCGCCCGCGCCGGTCAGCTTGCCGCCGACGGCCCCGGCCTCCAGCGCCCGCGCGTACAGGGTGTCGATCTCGGCGTTGGACACCTGGGCGCTCATCGAGCGCTTGGTCTGCCAGCCCTCGTGCATCAGGTCGCCGAAGCCCCTGATGTCGGAGCCGCTGCACAGGATGTCGAGGCCCTCGTCCACCAGCTCGCGCATGATGCGCAGCTGGCGGCGGCGCCCCTCCAGATCCCCCGCGTAACTCTTCGCCACGTCGGCGGCGGTCCGGGCGATGCCGGAGTAGAAGAGCATCAGATGCGACTCCAGCTCGCGGACCCGGGCCGGCGGCAGGATGAGCGGGTCGATGGCGATGTCGCCGGTGGGGTGGAAGCGGACGTGGCGGAGGCCGCCGTGGGCGGCCATCACCTGGTCCTGGCTGCCGACGGTCTCGCCGAGGGCGTCCTGCTCGACGTGGAGGGCCTCCCGCACGAGCTGGGGCTTGGTGGCCATCTCGCCGCGGAGGGCGTGCAGGGCGTGGAGCAGGCCGACGGTGAAGGCGCTGCTGGAGCCCATGCCGCTGCGTGCGGGGAGGTCGCCGTCGTGGTGCAGCTCGACGCCGTGGGGGATCTTGAGGAGCCGCAGGGCCTCGCGGACGACGGGGTGCTGGACCTCGTCGGCGGAGCGGCACGTCTCGATGCGGCGGTACACCAGCCGGATGCGGTGCTCGAAGAAGGGGGGGAGGTGGCGGCAGGTGAGGTAGCAGTACTTGTCGATGGTGGTGGCGAGGACGGCGCCGCCGTGCTGGCGGTACCAGGCGGGGTAGTCGGTGCCCCCGCCGAAGAACGAGAGGCGGAAGGGGGTGCGGCAGATGATCATTCCGTCGATCCGTGGGGCCGTCCTGGCTCAGAAGGGCGGATCATCGCAGAAGCCGGGCGGGCCTGTCAAGTGGGGAAGGAGGGGCGCAGCTCTGCGGAGTCAGCACGGAGGGCTCGTCGACGGGCTTGGCGTGGCGCCT
>CAZVZK010000186.1:0-18511 GCA_964630925.1 uncultured Alcaligenaceae bacterium | reverse complement strand
GGGACGCGAACTCCTTCATTACCAACAACTTAACCCTCCCCTTGCAATAGACTCTGAAGGGGTGGGCTACGAGCAGAAGGCCCCTGAAGGGGCCTAAGACGGGCGTTGACTGGCTTTCAGCCCCCTTCGAGGGGGCTTTGGTTTGTAGCCCACCTCTTCAGGGGTGGGCGTCCGCGCACCTGGAGTCCCTTCATGCTTCTCCGCATTGTGCTCGCCCTGGCGCTGTCCCTCGCCGTCCTCCTGCCGTCGGCGCCCGCCGAGGACAAGAAGGATGAAGGCTGGGTGCCGCTGTTCAACGGCAAGGACTTCACGGGGTGGAAGATCCCCGACCCGCCGAGCGGCGACTTCAAGGGCGTCAGCGGGGAGAAGAACGCCGACGGCAAGGTGATCGCGTTCGTCGGCGAGACGAAGAGGGGCAAGAAGGTCACGCTGTGGCAGATCAAGGACGGGATGATCGTGGGCGGCGGGCTGGCGTCGCACATCTTCACGACGCTGGAGGCGGAGGACTTCCATTACCGCGTCGAGGCGAAGATCAACGACAGGGGCAACAGCGGGCAGTACTTCCGGACGAAGTTCGAGGGCGGCTTCCCGCGCGGCTACGAGGCGCAGATCAACGCGACGCACTCCGACAAGATCCGCACGGGGAGCCTGTACCCCGACTACCGGACGAAGCTGGGGATGCACCGCAAGGACATCTGCGTGATGGACACGGCGCCGCACAAGCCGGATGAGTTCTTCGTGCAGGAGGTGATCGCCGTCGGGGACCGGATCGTGATCAAGGTCAACGGCAAGCAGACGGTGGACTTCAAGGACCCGTACAAGACGCACACCAAGGGGCACTTCGCGCTGCAGGGGCACGACCCCGGCTCGGTGATGACGTTCAAGAAGGTGGAGTACAGGCCGCTCAAGAGGTCGGAGCCGTGAGGCTGGTGATCCACCCCGCCGTCGAGCCGGAGCGGCTGGAGAAGATCGTGGCGGCGGCGGGGCCGATGGCCGTCGATAACGGCGACGTGGCGCGCATGGAGGAGGCCGACGCCTTCTTCGGCAAGATGACGCCGGCGTTGCTGGCGTCGGCGAAGAGGCTGCGCTGGGTGCAGGCGCCGACGGCGAGCCTGGAGCACTACCTGTTCCCCGAGCTGGCGGCGCACCCGTGCGTGCTGACGAACATGCGCGGGCTGTTCGGCGACGTGATCGCCGAACAGGTCATGGGCTACCTCATCTGCTTCACGCGCAACCTGCATCGGTACGTGTTGCAACAGGCGCGTGGCGAGTGGTCGCCCGTCGGCGGCGAGGGCGGGCGCGTGTCGTTCGCCACCGGGCCGGGCGTGGTGAATGACATCGACCTGGCGCACGAGACGCTGGCGGGGGCGACGCTGGGGGTCGTGGGGTACGGGCAGATCGGCCGGGAGATCGCGGCGCGGGCGCGGGCGTTCGGGATGACCGTCGTGGCCGTCGATCCGGTACAGCGTGGCGAGGGCGTGTGGCCGGTGGAGGAGCTGCCGCGTCTGCTGGGGGCGAGCGATTTCGTGGTGATCGCGGCGCCGCACACGCCGCGCACGGAGCGGCTGTTCGGCCGAGCGATGATCAGGCAAATGAAGCGTTCGGCGGTGCTGGTGAACATCGGGCGCGGGGCCATCGTGGTGCTCGACGACCTCGTCGCGGCGCTGGAGGCGGGCGAGATCGCGGGGGCGGCGCTGGACGTGTTCGAGACGGAGCCTCTGCCGGCGACATCGCCGTTGTGGGGGATGGGCGAGAAGGTGATCCTCACGCCGCACGTCGCCGGGTACGCGACGTGCATCGCGGGGCGGCATCTGGGGGTGCTGCTGGAGAATATCAGGCGGTTCGTGCGCGGCGAGGCGCTGATGAACGTGGTGGACAAGGCGGAGTGGTATTGACGACTACCTCACCCCCTAACCCCCGCGCTGCGAGTTGGGGGCGAGACGCCCCCAGACCCCCAATGGCGGAGAGGGGGGATCGCAAGAGCATCGCCTCTCCGGCGGGGCCGTGTACTTCCCACTTGTTGGGCGAAGCGATTCAGGGGAGGCGCATACTTTCCCACCGCGCAGGCGATGATCTGACGATCCCCCCTCTCCGAAGCGGAGAGGGGGTTAGGGGGTGAGGTAGCATCATGAAACGCATCGTCATCACCGGGGCGACACGCGGTCTGGGCCGCGCGATGGCCGTCAAGTTCGCCGCCCTCGGGCACGCCGTCATCGGCTGCGGGCGTCGGCCGGAGGAGATACGCGGGCTGGTGCCGTCCGGTGACTTCGCCGCCGTCGATGTCGCCGACGCCGCGGCCGTCGATGCGTGGGCGGCGGACGTGTTGAAGAAGCACGGGCCGCCGGATCTGCTGCTGAATAACGCCGCCGTGATGAATGAGACGCGGCCCCTGTGGGAGATCGGGGCCGACGAGGTGGGGCGGCTCATCGACGTGAACGTCAAGGGCGTGGCGTACGTGATCCGGGCTTTCGTGCCGGCGATGATCGAGCGCGGGAGCGGGGTGATCGTGAACTTCAGCAGCGGCTGGGGCCGGTCCACGTCGCCGACGGTGGCGCCGTACTGCGCGAGCAAGTACGCCGTCGAGGGGATGACGCTGGCGCTGGCGCAGGAGCTGCCGCGTGGGTTGGCGGCGGTGCCGCTGAATCCGGGGATCATCGACACCGACATGCTGCGCGGCGCCTGGGGCGATAGCGCCGGCGGCTACCCCTCGCCGGAGAAGTGGGTCGAGAAGGCGGTGCCGTTCCTGCTGGGGCTGGGGCGGAAGGACAACGGCAAGCAGCTCACGGTGCCTTCCTGAGCGTGGCCGCCTTCTTGCGCAGCTCGTCGGCCTTCGCCCTGTCGCCCTGACGCTCGTGGACGTCGGCCAGCACGGTCAGGGCCTCGGGCGAGTCGCCGATATTCAGTGACTCCTCGATACGGGCGCGGGCGGCAGTGAGGTCCTTGAGGCCGAGGTGGCACTTGGCGATGCCGATCAGGGTGAGGGCGCACTGGGGGTGGTTCGGCCCGAGGAGCTTGCGGCGGAGTGAGAGCGACTCCTCGCCGAGGGTGAGGGCCTCGCGGTGTTCGCCGAGGTGGTGCAGGACGGCGCCGAGGTTGTGGATCGCCAGCAGGTAGTCGGGGTGGGCGGTGCCCACCTGCTTGCGGGCGATCTCGGCGACGCGGCGCATGATCGGCAGGGCGGCGCGGTGGTCGCCCTTGCGGTCGTGGATGGAGGCGAGGTTGTTGCGCGTCCGTATCTGCGAGATGGGCGAGAGATCGGGGTAACGCTCCAGCAGGGCGACGGCCTCGGTGAGCAGGCGGGTGGCCTCGGCGTCGTCGCCCTTCTTGAGGTGGGCGTGGGCCAGGCTGTCGAGGCGGTAGATGACGAGGCTACAGTCGTGGCCGAGGGCGGCGCGGGTGAGGGCGAGGGACTCGCGGAAGAGGGAAAGGGCCTTGTCGGCGTCGCCTTTCTTGAGGTAGATCCAGCCGAAGTTGTGCAGGGCCTCGGCGTACTCCGGGTGGACGGGGCCGAGTGTCTCCTTGCGTTTGCGGAGCGAGTCGGTGAGCAGGGCGGAGGCGTCCTCGCCGGCCTCGATCCGGGCGACGGCGAGGCGGTTCATGGCTTCGAGGGTGTCGGGGTGGCCGGCGCCGACCGTCTCGCGCATGACCTTGAGCTGGGCCTCGGCGACGGGGATGGCGGCGCGGGCGTTGCCGGCCTCGATGAGCTGGCCGACCTGGTGGCGTTGCGTGCGGGCCTCGTACCAGCGCTGGCGCTTCTCGGGGTGCTTCTCCATGAGGCGGGCGGTGTACACGTCCCAGCGTGAGTTGATGGTCCGCCAGTCGTGCGGGCCGTAGTAGCGTTCGAGGGCGGCGAGGCGTTCGGCGTGGGCGGGGGCGGCCTTCGCCAGCTCGCCGGCGCGGGCGCGCTGGTGGGCGACGCCGAGGAGGAGGACGAGCCTGCCTGAGCGGACGAGGCCGTGGACCTGGCGTTCGACGGCGACGGCGGCTTCGAGGATCTCGGCGGCGCCGGCGGGGCCGGCGTGGAGGAGGGCGAGGGAGGCGCGGTCGGCGCAGTCGGCGTGTCGCTCCAGTGCGGCCCGCTGGGCGGGCGAGAGGAGCGAGTCGGCGTGCGGGGCCGCGTGCAGCGCGGCGAGGAGGATGAGGGCGTGCATGTGGACTCCTGCCGTTGAAGGCCGTTGGGCGTGGGGCTGCTCAAGGCGCTTTCTTGAGGGCGGCCAGGTCCCGGCCACAGGCCGCCGCGTTCTCCCAGTCCCCGACGGCGGCGTATGCGTTGCCGAGCGCCTGGGTGAAGAGCTCGCGGCTCTTCCGCGGCCCGCCCTCGCGCTTCAGGAGATCGAGGGCCTCACGGAGCAAGCCGGCCGCATGGCGATTCCGGCCCAGCCGCAGGGAGACGCAGCCGAGCTGGCCGATCAGCTCCGCACGGTCCTTCAGGGTGGCACAGGTACGGGAGACGGGGACGGCCTTTTCCAGGTACATGCAGGCCACCAGCAAGCGGCCCTCATTCGCGCTGAGGATGCCGAGGTTGGCGAGGGCGTGAAGATACGCATGGTCGTCACGCACCGGGGCGGCCTCGATGGCCTTCAACGCGAGGCGGAGGATCTCCAGGCCCGCCGAGGGGCTCCTCCTGGCGACGACCACTCCCAACTTGCCGAGCTGATCGACGGCGGCGGTGATGCGTCCGGAGCGACGCTCGTGCCACTCGGCCCAGCGTCGGACCGTGTCCAGGGCGAGGCCCGACCGCCCGGCTTCGAGCTGGGCGGCGGCCAGCGCCAGGACCGCCTTGGCGTACAGCTCTGACCCCCGGTGCAGCGTGGCGCCGAGGATCCGCTCGCCGCGACATGCGAGGAGCATGGCCTCGTCGGGGCGGCCACGTCTCCGCTCGTGTTGGCTGAGCGCGACCAGGAGGAGGCCGTACACCGGGTGAGCGTCCCCGAGCGTACTCTCGCACTCCTTGACGAGCGAGACACACATCTCATGCGAGCGTTCCGGGGAGGACTCCATGAGGACGATTGCCTCATCGAGCCGGTGCTGGGATTCCGCCCATCGGCGTCTCTGAGCCGGGGTGAGCCGTGCCAGGGCTCTCCATGTGGAACGCCCGAGCGAGGCCCGCGCGTGCAGGTCGGCGTCCACCAGGGCGAGCCCCTCGACGATCTCATGGGCCTCATCCCAGACGCTGCCGGCGCGTGCGAATGCCTCTGTCCTGGCCAGACATTCGCCGAGGCGGATGAGTATGGCCAGGTGCTGGCGTGTCGCCCGGAAGTCCTGGCGGAGGCCGGGCAAGGACCGCTCGAGGGCCTCGGCCTCTGCGGGAGGGCCGCCGTGCATGCGTGCGAGGGTGGCGCGTTCGAGGGCGTCGGCCAACTCGGCAGAGGCCCGCCTCTGTACCTGCGTCATCACGGTCTCGGCGTGAGGCCCCGCCGACAGCGTCAATGCGGCCACCAGCGCGATCATGGACGATCCCTCCCGTCGATCAGTGTCAGCTCCGCACCCTGCGAGTCACGCAGACGCGCGGCCACCACATGACCCGCGCCGTCGCCCTGGATCAGGCACCAGCCGCGCGCCTCGCTAACCCGCCGCGCCGGGCGGCCGTAGGAGAACAGCAGGTTCTCGTCCTTGATGTTCAGCAGGCCCAGCACCTCGCCCGGCGGCACCAGCCGCGCCAGCTCGCGGCCCGCCGACGGGTCGCACTTGCGAGCCGGCATCGCCCAGCCGACGTGGCCCACCTTCACGCCCAGCCACAGGGCCAGCAGCGCCGCCAGCGCCACGCCCTTGTAACGATGGCCCCACATCACCCAGCCGTAGGCGGCCAGCACGGCGACGGCGGGCTGGGCGGGCAGGATGTGACGCGGGCGGTGGCCGGGGGCCAGCGTCCAGAAGATCAGGCTCGGCACCAGCCAGCACCACGCCAGCGTCACCAGGGCGCTCTGGCGGTCATCCTCAGGGGCGGGCCGCCACGCCAGGGGCAGGAACAGGGCGAGCGGCAGGCAGCCGATCAGGAACGAGAGCGGGAACGTCGCCAGTTCGGCCCACGGGTAGGGGCGCGGGTGGTGTCCGGGGGACAGACGCATCAGGGCCTCGCGGCCCAGCGTCTCGGTGAAGTGGCCCCAACCAGCCATCGACGCGGCCAGGAGCAGCCAGCCGCCGGCGAGGGCGACGAGCAGGCCGACGCCGGCGAGGTGCGGGGCGGACCCCAGCAGCGAGAGACGCCGCCGGTGCCACAGCCACGGCACGGCCGTCAGGTAGAAGAAGGCGGGGGCGGTCCATTTTGTGAAGAAGCCGCCGGCGACGCACAGCATCGCGCCGAGCCACCAGGGCCATCCCCCCTGCCCTTCCGCGGCGTGCAGCAGGCAGAACAGCGAGCCGGCGACCCAGGCGGCCTGCACTAGGTCGATCTCCGCCGACGGCACGCGGTCCAGCCACAGCAGCGAGCAGGGCGTGAGGGCGGCGGCGGCCAGTCCGGCGTGCCTGCCGAACCGATGGGCGAAGACCCCGCCGACCATCAGGATGAGGGCCAGGCCGGCGAGGACGGAGGGGAGGCGGGCGGTGACCTCGGAGACGGCGCCGGACGGCCAGGAGCAGACGGCGATGGCGACGCCCATGCCCGGCGGCTTGGTGAGGTGCGGCTCGCCGTAGAGGCGCGGGACGAGCCAGTCGCCCGAGGCCATCGCCTCGGAGGCGAGGAGGGCGCGGAGCCCCTCGTTGCGATAGAGCGGGGCGGCGATGCCGCCGACGAGCAGCACGGAGCAGAAGGCGGCCAGGGGCAGGAGGCGCGTCCACATGGCACGGCTGATAGCGAGGGCGACCCGTCGGGGCAAGGCCGACACGCGGGCTTGTCGTAGAGCACGCATCCTGCGTGCTCCTGGCCGGCGGGTAGGCGTGACCAGCGGCGAAGCACGCTGGAAGCGTGCTCTACGGGAAGACAATGCCGCCACGGCGGCCCGCCCATAGGACAACCCGCATGATCGTCGTACGACCCGAGCGGCCCGGTGATGAGGCCGCCATCCGCCGCGTGCTGGAGGCGGCGTTCCCCGGCCCCGGCGAGGCCCGGCTCGTCGAGACGTTGCGCGGCGCGGGCAAGCTGCCGGCCGCCCTCGTCGCGGAGGACGACGGCGAGATCATCGGGCACGTCGCGTTCAGCCCTTTGCGTGTCGACGGCGTCGCCCACAGCGGCGTGGGGCTGGCGCCGCTGGCGGTGGTGCCGCCACGGCAGCGTCAAGGCGTCGGCGGGCGTCTGGTGCGCGAGGGGCTGGCGGCGTGCGCGGCGGCGGGCTTCGGCTTCGTCGTCCTGCTGGGGCATCCGGAGTATTACCCGCGCTTCGGGTTCGAGCCGGCGTCGCGGCGCGGGTGGACGGGCGAGTATGGCGGGCACGACGCCTTCATGGTATTGGAGCTGGTGCCGGGGGCGGCCCCGCCCGGCCCGGTGTTCGTACGATACGCGGAGGAGTTCGCGGCCCTGTCGGAGTGACCCATGTTCGCCGTCCTGCTCATCCTCTGTGGGGCCGCCCCGCCGCCGCCAAGCCCGGCGGGCGTGGAGTACGCCCGCATCCGCGGCGAGCACCTGAAGCGCGAGGCCGAGCTGCTGCGCATCCTGGAGGAGACGCAGAAGGCCCTCGGGGAGCTGGAGGACCGCACCACGGAGCGGCACCTGGCGCTGGCGAAGAAGTACCCCGACGACCCGGGCACCTACCCCGCGCTGGAGCAGCTCGTCCTCGACTTCACCCCCCACGCCGGCCTCGCCCTCGACCTGATCGCCAGGCACCACCTCGGCTCGGCGCGGCTGGGGCGGCTGTGTCTGTTCCTCGTCGAGGTCGTCGGGGCCGGCGGCGAGAAGACCGAGGCGCTCCTGCGGGACGCCCACGTGAAGAGCCCGCACCCCGAGGTCCGCGGCCAGGCCGGTCTGGCCCTCGCCCAGCTTCTGGCCGCGCGTCCCGGCCGGGCGAAGGAGGCGGTGAAGGTGCTGGGGGCGGTGGTGGGGAGGTACGCCCGGCTCCGCCTGCCCCGCACCGGCGACGACGAGGAGGGCCTGACGCTGGGCGAGGTGGCCGGCCCGATGCTGTTCGACCTGAGCCGGCTGGCGGTGGGGATGAAGGTGCCGGAGATCGACGGGCGCGACACGGCGGGCAAGGCGATGCGGCTGAGCGCGACGCGGGGCAAGGTGACGCTGCTGGTGTTCTGGTCGCCGGGGGTGTCGAACCAGGAGCTGTTGCCGCGTGTCGAGGCGCTGCGGAAGAAGCTCGGCGGGCGGCTGGAGGTGGTGGGGGTGATGGACGACGAGCTGGAGATCCTGCCGAAGACGGGGCCGTCGTGGCGGTCGTTCAAGGGGGGCGCGGCGGTTGCGGCGGCGTGGAATGTGCGCGGGTGGCCGGCGCTGTTCCTGATGGACCACGCGGGGGTGATCCGGCACCGCTGGCCGGGCAACCCGGGGGCGGGCGAGCTGGAGAAGGCGGCGGCGGGGCTGCTCGACGCGGCCAGGAAGTGAGCGTCTTGCAGGTCGTGGCCGAGGCTTGCCAGGGCCGAAGCCCGACGGGAGGGCGTGGCGAGTCGTCGGGCTTCGCTCGGCTGGCGCCTCGCTCAACCACGACCTACAAGACCGCCGCACGTCACACCGTCCAGACGAGTCGCGCAGCCGCGCCCAACGTGCCGGCGACGTAGGCGGCCTGGCCGAAGTCCCGTGCGATCTCGGACGCCTGCGCCTCGTCCAACCCGAGGACGAGGAAGCTGTGTTCGGGCGGCCAGTCGCCTTCGGGCGAGCCGCCCTCGCCTTCGAGGACGTGGAAGCCGCGCAGACGCTCGCGCAGGCGGGCGGTGCGTTCGGCGTTGACCTCGGGCGGGAGGCGTTCGGAGCCGGGGTTGCATGCGGTGAGGTAGGCCCAGCAGGCGCGGCCGTGGGCGGTGAGGAGGGCTTCGGCGCCAGGCGAGGGTTGGCCGACGCGGATGGTGAACGGGCCGGCGGGTGCGTCCACGCGGTAGACGGCGCGGGCGTAGGCGGATTCCAAAGGATGCTGTGGGGTCATCGCCTCACCTCCGGCCTGCCGCGACGGTCATGCGAGGAGGCGTTCGCGCTGGGCCTCGGGGAAGGCATCCAATGCCTCGGTGTAGGCGGATTCGAGTGGGACGTGGACGCAGGCGTCGGGCTTGAGGAAGAGGGGCATTTCCGGCAAGGGGTCGCCGACGGATGCCCGGCGGACGTAGGCACGGATGCGCGAATCGCTCTCGTAGGAAACGAACGTGCGTGCCCCGTCCGCCACCGGATCGACGCGGCGGCGGAAGAGGCGGTGCCAGATCGCCCCGTGCAGGCCGGCGGGGTCGCGCCGCCCCGGCGGGAATAGGTCGATGATGAGCAGGTGCACGCCGGCACGGAGGGATTCGTCGGCCTTGTCGAGGAACGAGTGCAGATGCTCCAGGGTGTCCTTGTTCGAGCGGGACACGACCTCGACGACGGACACGGGCCGGTGGCCGGAGACATGCCGCACGACAATGCGGTGCCCTGGACGGGCTCGGATACGGGTGCGCGCGCGCTCCGTGGTCGGCGCGGGGCGCGGCAAGGTGCGGGTGCCGGGGCTGCCGACGGCGGCGCCCCCCCGGTGGAGTGCCAGGGTGTCGGGGCCGGGGCCGCCGGCGATCTGCTCGGCGAGGGCGTAGTACTCCGATGGGAGCAGCCCCGCGTTCAGGAGGCGCTTGACGGCCCGGATCATCTCGAAGTGGAAGTCGTGGAAGATCCCGTCTTCGATGGGCGTCCAGTCGTGCAGCGGCATGGCGGCGTCCTCCCGCCCGCCATTCTATCATCTGACCTCGGCCGGCTGGCCGTCGAACAGGCCGAAGGCGATGGCCGCCACCCTCTCCTTGCCGGTGAACGGCTCCCACTTCGGCGGCGACTCCTGGGACCGCCAGCGCAACACCTGCACGGAGCCGCCGTCGGCGTGGCCCAGCTCCACGGGCGTCAGGACGGCCTTGCCGCCCTCGACGCGGAAGACGGCGACCACGTCGCCGAGGCGGGCGACGGCGGAGGCGGGGAGCGTCCACGCGGGGGGGAGGGCGCCCTTGAGGCGGGCGTGGGCGTACATCCCCGGACGCCATTCGGCCCTGGGGTTGGGCACGTCGGCCTCGACGCGGAGCGTGCGCGACGCCGGCGCCAGCACCCACGAGGTGCGGGTGACCTCGGCCGCCACCTTCTTGCCGGCCAGGGTCAGGGTCAGGAGCAGGCCGTCGTGGACGAGGGCGGCGTCGGACTCGGGGACCTGGATGACGACGCGGACGGGGTCGAGCATGGCGACGCGGAACAGCGGCTCCGTTTCGCCGGGGCGGACGAAGTCGCCGACGCTGACGTGGCGGTGCGTCACCACGCCCTTGAAGGGGGCGCGGATGGTGAGGTAGACGATCAGCGCTTGCAGGCGGCGGGCCTCGGCGGCGGCGACGTCGGCCCGGGCCAGGGCGGCCTGGATGTCGGCCTCGGCCTTGGCGACGGTGGAGGCGACGCCGGCGAAGCGGGCCTTGGCCTCGTCGCGTGCGGCGGCGGCGCCCTTGAAATGGCCGCGGACCTCGTCGCGTGTCTGCTCGTCGGCGACGCCCTTGGCGATGAGGGCGGCGGTCCGCCTGTCCTCCAGCTCCCAGCGTTCGTACAGGGCCTCGGCCTTGGCGACGCCGGCCTTCAGCTCGTCGGAGAGTGATCGTGCGACGGCGAGGGCCTTCTGGGCCTGGGTGACCTCGGCGGCGGCCTGCTTCACCCTGGCGGCCTTCTCGGCGGCCTCCTCGGACAGCTCGGGCGCGGACAGCTCGCACAGCACGTCGCCGGGGTTGACGGCGCGGCCGATGTCGGACTTGACCGCGCCGACGTGGCCGGCGATCTTCGGATAGAGGGAGGCCATCTCGAAGGCCTGCACGGTGCCGGGCTGCTCGACGGCGCGCGACAGGGCGGCCTCCCTTGGGGAGATGAGCGTCACCGCCGCGGGTTTGGCTTCGGGCGGCGGGGTGGTGGTGCCGGCGGGCATGCAGCCGGCGAGGAGGAGGGGGAGTAACCTCACCCCCCAGCCCCCTCTCCGCTTCGGAGAGGGGGAGTCGTCAGAGCATCGCCTGCGCGGAGGGGTAGTGTGCGCGTTTCTTGTCGGACGAAGCGATTCAGAGGACGGTGCGCTCGCCCCTCCGCAGAAATCGACGCTCTTGCGATCCCCCCTCTCCGCCATTGGGGGTCTGGGGGCGTCTCGCCCCCAGCTCGCAGCGCGGAGGGGGTTAGGGGGTGGGGTAGCCTCACGCATGGCTCACCTCCGTCGGATCGTAGTGGGGGCTCTCGGGGTCGGTCGGTGACAGTGACGGCGACGCGGCCGGGGCGCCGGCCATCAGGAGGGCGAACGCCGCGGGCAGGATCAGCAGGGTCGCGAAGGTGGAGGCGATCAGGCCGCCCACGACGGCGCGGCCCAGGGGGGCGGTCTGGCCGCCGCCCTCGCCGAGGCCGAGGGCCATCGGCATCATGCCGGCGATCATGGCCAGGGCGGTCATCAGGATGGGGCGCATGCGCGCCGTCGCGGCCTTCACCCCCGCCTCCCAGGCCGGCACACCTTCACGCCGGTACTTCTCGGCGAAGGTGACGAGGAGGATGGCGTTGGCGACGGCCACGCCGATGGCCATGATCGCGCCCATGAACGACTGGATGTTCAACGTCGTGCTGGTCAACAGGAGGGCGAGGACGACGCCGGCGAGGACGGCGGGGACGGCGGCGACGGCGGCGAGGGAGAGGCGGAACGACTGGAAGTAGCCGGTGAGGAGGAGGAAGATCACGAGGACGGCGACGATGAGGCCGCCCGAGAGGCCCTGGAGCCACTGCGTCACAGGCACCTTCCAGGGCGGGTCGAAGACGAGGGGGCCGAACATCTCGCGCATGGGGGTGACCTGGCCGCGGACGTCCACCTGGACGCCGGCGGGGGGGTCGCCGACGGAGGCGAGGGCGGTGGCGATGCGGGAGGCGACGCGGCCGAGGTCCTCGCCCTCGATGTTGGCGGTCATGCTGACGAGGCGGCGCATGTTGTAGCGGTCGATCTGGCCGGGCATGGTGCCCTCCTTCACCCCGGCCACGTCGCGGAGGAGGACGGCGGCCTTGACGGGGACCTCCTCGATGTCGCGGGCGGACCTCATACGGGCCTGGGGGATCTCGACCTGGACCTGGTAGCCGATGCCGTCATTCGGGTCGCGCCAGTAGATGGGGACGACGAAGCGGCTGGACGAGGTGGCGGCGACGAGGGAGCGGGCGACGTCCTCGGCGGTGACGCCGGCCATGCCGGCCTTCTCGCGGTCGATGGACACGTCGATGGTGGGGTAGTCGAGGGACTGGCCGTATTGCAGGTCACGGAGGGAGGGGACGCGGGAGAGGGCCTGGCGGACCTTGGCGGCGTGGAGCCGGTTGTCGGCCATCCTGGGGCCGGAGACGACGACCTCGACGGGGGTGGGGGAGCCGAAGCTCATGACCTCGTTGACGATGTCGGCGGGCTCGAAGGAGAGGCGGATGTTCTCGACGAGGGCGGCGGCGCGGTGCGGGGGGACGCCCTCGCCGATCCAGCGTTTGCGTGCCCACTCGCGGAGGTGGGGGCCGAGGTTGTCACGCAGGCGTTTCTTGAGGGCCTCGACGGGCGGGCCGCCGTGCTTGAGGCGGACGCGGATGGCGGCCTCCTCGGGGCCGCCCATCCACAGGTAGACGGAGTTGATGGGGAAGCTGGGGGGGACGACGCCGACGTAGCCGAGCGAGATGTCGATGGGGGCCTCTTGCTCGTGGATGTAGCGGAGGGCCTCCTTCGTGAGGGCCTCGGTCTGCTCGATGCGTGTGCCGTCGGGGGCCTTGAGGCGGAGCTGGAACTGGCCGGTGTCCGCCTGGGGGAAGATCTCCAGGCCGAGGAGCGTGCCGAGGAGGATCGCCACGGCGGCGGCGCCGGCGAGGTAGGCGGGGACGGTCAGCCGGCGCGTCGCGACGGCGGCGGCGGCGAGGCGCTCGACCAGGGATTGCATGGCGCCCTTCTTGTCGGCGTGGTCTTCCTGGTGCTTCTTCAGGAGCCAGACGCAAAGGACGGGGACGAGGGTGCTGGAGAGGAGGTAGCTGGCGATCATGGCGAAGCCGACGGCGAGCGACAGGGGGACGAACAGGTTGCGGGCGGCGCCGTCGAGGAAGAAGGCGGGGGTGAAGACGGCGAGGATGCAGAGCATGGCGAGGAGGCGGGGGACGGCGGTCTCGCGGTTGCCGCGGAGGACGGCGGCGGGGAGGTTCGGAGCCTCTTTCATTTGGGTGTGGATGTTCTCGACCTCGACCGTGGCCTCGTCCACGAGGATGCCGACGGCGAGGGCGAGGCCGCCGAGGGTCATGAGGTTGATGGACTGGCCGGAGAGCCAGAGGGCGACGAGGGCGCCGAGGAGGGCGAGGGGGATGTTGAGGACGACGACGAGGACGGATCGCCAATCGCGGAGGAAGAGGAGGACCATGAGGCCGACGAGGGCGGCGGCGAGGGCGCCCTCGATGCCGACGTTCCACATGGCGTTGGTGACGTAGGGGGACTGGTCGAGCTGGAAGCTGACCTTGATGTCGGGGGGGAGGCTGGCCTGCATCTTCGGCAGGTCGGCCTTGAGGCGGCGGACGACGTCGAGGGTGCTGGCGTTGGCGCGTTTGGTGACGAGGAGGTAGACGGCGCGGCGTCCGTTGACGAGGGCGTAGCCGGTGGTGATGTCGGTGCCGACGCCGATGCTGGGGGCGACGTCGCGGAGGAAGACTCCGGGCTTGACCTGGATCTTGCCGAGGTCGGGGGGGTGGACGACCATGGCGTCGGCGGGGACGAGGGGCATGGTGGTGGGGGTGCGGATGCTGCCGGAGGGGCTCACCGTGTTGCCGGCGGAGAGGGCCTTGATGACGTCGTCGGGTGAGACGCCGTAGGCCTTGAGCTTGTCTGGCTCGGCGCGGACGACGACGGTGCGTGCGCTGCCGCCGAAGGGGGGCGGGGCGGAGACGCCGGGGATGGAGGCGAACATGGGTCGGACGCGGAAGAGGGCCTGGTTCTGGATCTCGCCGACGGTGCGTGTGTCGGAGGAGAGGACGAGGTAACCCACGGGCACGCTGCCGGTGTCGAAGCGCATGATGAAGGGGGGGACGGTGCCGGGGGGCATGAAGGCGCGGGAGCGGTTGACGTAGCCGACGGTCTCGGCGAGGGCCTGGGCCATGTCGGTGCCGGGGTGGAAGAAGAGCTTCATCAGGGAGACGCCCTGGACGTTCTTCGACTCGACGTGGTGGATGCCGTTGATGTAGAGGAAGTGGTATTCGTAGAAGTTGGCGAGGAGGCCCTCCATCTGCTGGGGGTCCATGCCGCCGTAGGGCTGGCAGACGTAGACGACGGGGAGGTCGAGGGGGGGGAAGATGTCGACCTTCATGCGGGTGACGGCGAGGGCGCCGGCGCCGCAGAGGGCGATCATGAGGACGGCGATGGTGACGGGTCGGCGGAGGGCGAATTCGATGGGATTCATTTTGCCCATCTTACCCGGCCGCGGGGTGGGGTGTCAGGTGAAGAATGCGCACGTCAGGGATTACTCAACCGGCACGGACGGAACAACCGGCGCGGCCTCCAGCACGGCCCGCCAGCGTGCGGGGAAGCCGGCGTAGGCGACGCGGTACGTCTCCTCCAGGGGGACGGTGATGCACTGATTCGGGGCGAGGAAGAGCGGCACCTCGGGCAGGTCATGGCCGACCTCGCGGTGGTGGACGTAGGCCCGGATGCGCGTGTCGCTCTCGTAGGAGGCGAAGGTCCTCAGGCCGGGCGCGGGGAGGCGGTAGCGGCGGCGGAAGGTCCGCCCCCAGATGGCCGCGTGCGGGCCGTCGGGGTCGTGCCGGCCCGGCGGCAGGAGGTCGAGGATGAGGAGGTGGATGTCGTGGCGGAGCAGGTCCTCGGCCTTGCGGACGAAGATCCCGAGGGCGTCGGCCGGCGCCTTGTTCGACGGGGACAAGACCTCGATGACGGCGACGGGGCGGTCCCCGGACGAGTGCCGGACGACGACGCTGGCCCCGCGGCGGGAGGGGAGGCGAGAGGAGGCGATCTCCGCCGTGGCTGCCGGACGCGGTTGGACCGCGACCCCCGGCCCCCCCGTATCCCCGGACCATTCATCAGGGAGGTTGAGCGTCAGCACGTCGGGGACGAAGCTCCCTGCGACCACCTCGGCGGCGGCGTAATACTCGGGCGGCAGGTAGCGGTCATTGAGCATCCGCCCGAGCGTGTCGATCCAGCCGTGGTGGAAATGGGGGAACATCCCGACCTCCACCATCCGCGTCCAGTCGTGTAGCGGCATGGCGTGCCCTCCTCCCCGGCATTATCCGGGCGGGGCGGGCGGGACGCAAGCCTCCTTCGGCGCCGGCGGGACGTGCTCCAGCAGGGCCTCGGGCGGGTGGCCGAGGGCGCGGTGGAGCTGGAACTGGGCACGGTTGTAGTCGGCGACGGAGCCGTAGTAGTCGCGGTAGGCCTGGTCGAGGGCGGCGACGGCGGCGGCGGCCTCCTGGGGGCGGATCACGAGGACGAGGAGTGTGCCGGCGCGCTTCGTCTGGCCCAGGCCCTCGATGCTCTTGTCGGCGGTGTCCTGGGCGTCCTTGAGGGCGGCGGCGGCGATGCGGACGCGGGCCTCGGCGCGCTCGGCGCGGACGTGGGCCTGGACCACCTCGGCGGCGATGGCGTCCTGGAGGCGGGCGAGGCGCAGGGAGGCCTCGTCGCTCTCGGCCTGGCGGCGGCGGATGACGGCGCGGTTGCCCAGGCCGAGGGCCTGCAGCTCCCAGGTGAGCTGCAGGTCGAGGCTGTTGCGGAGGGCGAAGTTGCCGACGCGCGAGTTGATGCCGCCGCCGAAGACGCCGAAGGCGAGGGTGCCGGCGGGGTTGGTGGCGTTGCCACGCAGGGCGACGGTGGGGAGGAAGGGGCGGGTGCGCTCCTGCTGGAGGAGGGCGAGGTGGGCCTGGACGGCGGCCTGGTGGGCGGCCAATTCGGGGCGGTGCGTCAGGCCGAGGGCGATGAGGTCGTCGAGGGGGGTTTTGGTGTCGAGGAGGGTGATGGCGAACTGGGGGGGCTCGACGGGGACGACGAGGGCGGCGGGGTCGAGGCGGAGGATGCGGGCGAGGTCGGCGCTGTTGGCCTGCCAGGCCTCGTGGGCGGAGTCGAGGGCGAAGCGTCGGCGGCCGAGCTCGGTGCGGGCGCGGCTGACCTCGACGTCGGGGATGACGGCGGGGGAGAGCTTCTCGCAGCGGGCGACGAGGTCGGCGGCCCTCTTGACGGCCTCGACGGAGCCGGCGAGGTGCCCGCGGGCGCGCTGGACCTCGAAGTAGGCGGAGGCGGCGGCGAGGGCGGAGTCGTTGCATGCGGCCTGCTCCTCGGCGCGGCGGGCGCGGAGGTTCTGGCGGGCGGCGAGGGGTGCGTAGATGGCTTCGGAGCTGGCGAGGACGAGCGACGGGCCGACGCCGGCCATCAGGGCGGAGCGGCTGGTGCCGAAGACGGTGCCGACGATGTCCTGGAGCTGGCCGTCGTGGCGGAAGTAGTCGGCGCCGAGGGAGAGGTTTGGGAGCCAGAGGAGGTCGGCGCGGGTGAGGTCGGCGGCGGCGGCCTCGGTGCGTTTCTGGGCGATGGCGATGTCGAGGGGGTTGGCGCCGGCGAGGGAGAGTGCGGCCGCGAGGCTGATCGGGAGGGGGCGCTGGGCCGTCACGGGTGGGAGGTCGTCGGCGCGGGCGGCGAGGGGGATGAGGAGAAGTAGGAGCGTGCGCATGGATCGTCCCTCGACGCGATAGACCTTGCGGTCTGTATCGGTGGTGATGGCGCGCGGAATTCATTCAAGTCGGGCGGGGGGCGTTCCGCATTTCCCCCGTGTGGGGCGGCGTGGGCCGGCCCGGAGGACGCACGACGGGGGTATCCGCATGGCGCTGAGCATGAGCCACGACATCAGGGGGGCCGTCGGCGCGGCGCCGGGGGCGGTCAACAACCGGGCGGACGTGGAGGCCGTGCAGCGGCTGCTGAACGCGCACACGGGGCGGGGCGGCTACCCGGCGGTGCCGGTGAACGGGGTGGTGTCGCCGCAGATGATCCAGGCGATCAAGGCGTTCCAGCAGAAGGTGGTGGGGATGCGGATGCCGGACGGGCGCGTCGATCCGGGCGGGACGACGCTGCGGAAGCTGAACGACCCGGCGGCGCCGGCGCCGACGCCGTTCAACCCGGCGGGGAAGGGGTTCCAGGAGAGGCTGGCGGCGTTCCTGGCGGATGCGAAGGCGGTGTACGGGGTGACGATCACCGCGGGGACGGAGTTCCGCAGGCCGGAGGACGCGCAGCGGTGGCACGTCGCGCACATGATCTATTACAACAGTTTCGCGGGGCGGAAGCCGGAGCACCACGAGCTGTGGGAGGGGGATCATGTGATCAAGTGGTCGCATTTGGAGAGCGCGGCGACGGTGTGGGAGCACGTCAACTGGGCGGACTTTTTGCGCGACGCGAAGGGCCGGGTGCCGGTGCGGGAGGGCGACGGCTGGGCGGGGGGGAAGGGGCCGGATAAGGACCGGACGCGGCAGCGGGCGCTGGAGATCTTGAAGGCGGCGGGGATCGCGAAGGCGAAGAACCGGCCGAACGATGCGCACAGCGCGATGGTGGCGCCGGGGTATCAGGGGTGCGCGAGCCCGTGCAAGTGCGGCGGGAATCGGTCGAACCACATCGCGGGGGCGGCGAGCGACCTGGGGCAGGCGCAGCTCGACACGCTGAAGCAGAAGTTGCACGAGAAGGGGGCGGGGACGCTCGACCAGTATCTGAAGCGGTTCGGGCTGCACCGGCCGATGGCGTCGGAGCCGTGGCATGTGGAGGCGGCGGGGTGAGTGTGCCGGCGCGACGTGTGACGGGTGGGGTCCGGGAGCGCGGTGAGGACGCCCACCAGGCGGCGTGCATGGGGAATGTGAGCGACACTGGGCGACGGCGCTGATCGTCCTCCAAACTGCTCATCGAAGATTGTGCGCCGCATGGTTTAATGCGCGATGCGGGGCATCCCAGCGCCCCTGCACCGTTCGGAAGGTGACGCACAGATGAGCGTGAGGATCAACGATCCGGAGAAGAACGGCCACACCAACGGCGTGGCGCACACCAACGGCGGGGCGCACGACGGGCACGCCGACGGCGAGACGGGCTTGGGGGTGGGCGGCACGGCGGCCGGCCCGGCGGAAGAGCGGGACAACGAGGGGGACCCGTACATCCGCCTGGAGTGCGGGCGGTTCATGCCTGGGAACAGGGGCGGCCCCGGCAACCCCTTCGCCCGACACGTCGCCGCCATGCGCGCCGCCATCTGCGCCGCGGTGCCGCGCGAGAGGCTGATGCGGATCGCGGACAAGGTCGCGGACCTGGCGGAGGGCGGCAACCTGGCGGCGGCGCGTCTGATCTTCAGGTACTGCGGGGGCGTGCCCGGGCCGACGCCGAACCCGGACACGCTGGACGCGCAGGAGATGGAGGGGAGGAGGGCGGCCACGGTGACGGCGGACGACCTGGACCTC
>CAZVZK010000185.1:0-18634 GCA_964630925.1 uncultured Alcaligenaceae bacterium | reverse complement strand
CCCTCATGCACTGCCTCGCAACCGTCCGCTAGGATGTCCGAAAATCGAAACAGAGGACACAGAGAAGCAGAAGAGAGGAAGCAAGAAGAGAGAGGAAGAAAGGAGTCGAGTGGCTGAGTGTCACTCGGCCCGCTCACGCGGGGCCGCTCGCCTGGCAGAAGACACGGCACGCTTACGCCGTGCCGCTCGCCCTGGAGGTTGGCGGGATTGCGACCGGC
This sequence comes from uncultured Alcaligenaceae bacterium, assembly GCA_964630925.1. Lineage (GTDB taxonomy): Bacteria > Planctomycetota > Planctomycetia > Gemmatales > Gemmataceae > RGDT01. Next base: position 18,416 of record CAZVZK010000185.1, on the reverse strand, counting down.
GGCCTGGGTCGGTGTCGCTGCGCTCCCTTGTATCGTCGTCGGGCCTCGCAGAGCCTCGACCCGCCCTACGCGGGCCATCTTCCGGGCGTCCAACATGCTCACAAGGTAGCGCAGGGCGGCCAGGGCGTGGTTGTCCTCGTCGAGGGGCGTCTCGCCGCGGCGGCCGCCTCGGGATTCCTCCCAGCGGTACATGCCGGCCTCGGCCAGGAGGTTGGGGCAGCGGCCCTCGACGACGCGCAGCATGTCGGACTCCAGGCGGGCGCTGACGGCGGCGAAGTGACTCGGCGTTCAACGGCCTCGGTTGACCGGGCCGGCGGGGGGCCGATGGAGGGGCAGAGGGCGGGGCGCACCGAACGCGGGTTCGGCATCACGGTTGCAGAGTACGGACGCATCGTCCCCCTACGAGGAGAAGACCGATGCGCATCGTCACCTACACCCTGATCGCCCTCAGCATGTCCGCGCTCGTCGCCGCCGCCGAGCGGTTCGACACGAAGAAGCTCGAAGGCAGCTACACGGTCGTCAGCGGCCAGCGGGACGGCAAGGCCCTCCCGGAGGAGGAGTTCAAGGGCTCCGTCGTGACGTTCACCGCCGACAGGGTGACCGGCACCGACAAGGACCGCAAGATGTTCTTCGCCTCCACCTACACCATCGACGACTCCTCCAGGCCTTACACCATCAAGATGGAGAGCATCTCTCCGAAGAAGGGTGAGAAGGCCGAGGGCGTCATCGAGATCGACGGCGACACGGTCAAGCTCTGCTACAACCTGCCCGGCGGCAAGGCGCCGCGTGGGTTCGAGGCGGGCGAGAAGCAGCACTGCTTCGTCCTCAAGCGGATGAAGTGACCCGCGTCGGCATGGCGATTGCCGCCTGTGGCGTACCCTTCGCCGGAGGAGCATGCGATGCCGTACGACACCGACCCCATCTGGTCCGCCGCCGTCCAGATGCCGCCCGACAGCCCGCTCCACGAGGAGTCCTCCGCCGACGTGTGCGTGGTCGGGGGGGGCATCGCGGGCCTGACCACGGCTTACCTCGCCGCCGGCGACGGCGCGTCCGTCCTGGTCCTGGACGCGCAGCGCTCCGTCGCCTCCGGCGAGACGCGGTTCACCACCGCCCACCTGTCGTGCGTCATCGACGACCGCCTCGCCCACGTCGAGGCCATCCACGGCACCGACGCCCTCGTCCTCGCCGTCAGCAGCCACCGCTCCGCCATCGACTTCATCGAGGCCACGGCCGCCGCGGAGGGCATCGACTGCGGCTTCCGCCGCGTCGATGGCCACCTGTTCCTCTACAAGGGCGAGGACGAGGACGTCCTCCACAAGGAGGGCGCCGCGGCCCGCCGCGCCGGCCTCGCCTACGAGTGGCAGTGCGCCCTCCCGCTGCCCTCCCCCGAGACCGGGCCGGCCCTGCGCTTCCCCTCGCAGGGGCGCTTTCACCCCATCGACTACATGCGTGGCCTGCGTGCCGCGTGTCTGCGCCGCGGCGTGCGCTTCGGCACCGGCGTCCCGGTCCGCTCCATCGAGGGCGGCCCCCGCGCCCGCATCCGCCTGGAGGGCGGCCTGTCCGTCCTCGCCGGGCGTTGCGTCGTGGCCACCAACTCGCCGATCAACGACGTGGTGGCGCTGCACACCAAGCAGGCGCCGTACATGACATACGCCGTCGCCGTCCCGGTGGCCGCGGTGCCCGACGCCCTCTACTGGGACACCCACGACCCGTACTACTACGCCCGCCTCCAGGAGGTGGACGGCACCCCGTACCTCATCGCCGGCGGGGCCGACCACAAGACGGGGCAGGAGCCCGACCCCGGACACCACTGGTCCCTCGTGGAGGCGTGGGCCGCCCGGCTCTTCCCCGTCACCGGCCCGCCGCGCTGGCGCTGGTCCGGGCAGGTGATGGAGACGCTCGACGGCCTCGCCTACATCGGCCCCGACCCCGGCGGCATGCGCAACGTCTTCATCGCCACCGGCGACTCGGGCATGGGCATGACGCACGGCACCATCGCCGGCCTCCTCCTCCGCGACCTCCTCGCCGGCCGCGGCCACGCCTGGGCACGCCTCTACGACCCGTCGCGCAAGCCCCTGCGTGCCGCCGGCGACTTCGTCAGCGAGAACGCCAACGTCGCCGCCCAGTACCTCTCCTGGCTCACCCCCGGTGAGAAGGCCGAGGCCGACCTCAAGCCCGGCGAGGGGGCCGTCGTCCGCGGCGGCCTCACCAAGCTCGCCGTCTACCGCGACGAGGCCGGCGAGATCCACCGCCACTCGGCGGCCTGCCCGCACCTCGGCTGCGTCGTCGCCTGGAACAGCGCCGGCCAGACCTTCGACTGCCCCTGCCACGGCTCACGCTTCAGCAAAGAGGGCAAGGTGCTGCACGGCCCCGCGTCGTCCGACCTCGCACCCGCCGGGGGGTGAGGCACGCCGGCCGCCCGTGAACACACTCCCGCCGTAGGGGGATGTCCGACGAGGCACCGTTGCAGGACGCCCACAGCGTCTGGAAGAGGAGCGCCCCTCGCCGCCCGGCGTGGGTCGTAAGGCGGCGCGGGACGCCGTGCGGCCGGGCCGACGGGACAACGGCGCCCTGACCCCAGCCTGGCCGCGCACGAACCTCCCTCCGGCGTTCCGTGTCCGACCCCCCGAAGGACGCCACCAGCAATCCCCTCTCCAGCGAAAGCGAGTTACGGCGTCCTGACCACGGCCAGACGGCACCTCGCCGCCTGGCCGCCGACATCTCGACGGGCCAACACCCCGGCCGGAAATTCCGGCGCGGGGGCGAACCTCCACGCCCTCCGTGTGTCCATCAGGGCGAAGGACGCTCTCAGCAATCACACCCACCATCGCGTGTCAGGGTGTAGGCTGCCGGCTCCCGAGATGGCGTCCTGATTGACTACCGAATCTCAGGGGCTGGCAGCCTACATGTCCCACACCCTCTCCCGCCTCTCCGCACCCGCCCTCACCTGGAACGGGGCGCTCTCCCACGCCTCCTCCGGCGACGTCCTCCTCGACTACTGGTCCAAGGCCGGCACCTACCGCGGCCGCGACCAGGCCGCCGTCGATGCCGACATGGAGCGCATCTTCGCCGCCGACGGGCGCCTCGCCCTCGCCGTCCTGTTCGGCGTCCGCCTCATCTCGCGCAAGCCGCGCGTCGAGGGCATCGACGCGGCGCAGGCCGGCTTCGGCCAGCGCGACGAGTTCGCCAAGGGCCTCGTCTGGCTGTCGAAGACCCGCCCGGCCCTCCTCGACGCCAACCTGCACCTCGTCCCCGTCTTCGGCTGCTGGCGCGACCTCCTCAACGAGCCGCTCCTCTCCACGCTCGACGCGGCCAAGGTGTACGCGCTGGTGCGCGACAACCTGGATGACGGCCTGCTGCTCAAGTACCTGCCGCAGATCCGCTCCGGGGGCAAGGTCCGCTCGGCCCGCGACGGGGCGCGCTCGGCGTGGGCCAGGGGCCTGTGCCGCGCCCTCGGCATGCGCGAGGGCGCGTACCGCAAGCTCAAGAGCGCCGGCCCCGCCCACCTGCTCCAGCGCCAGATGAGCGCCGGCGCGTGGGACCGCATCGACTTCAACACCATCCCCGGCCGCGAGATGATGCGCCTCACCTCGCGCACCGGCAAGGACGGCAAGACCGCCTTTGAGCGGCACGGCCAGGTGGGCCGCCTGCTGGAGTGGGTGCTGGCCCGGCCCGCGGTGAAGTTCACCGGCCACCCGCACGAGCTGGTGCGTGCCGCTCGCTCGGCCAGCTCCGTCGTCCAGCGCGCCGTGCTGGACCGTCAATTCGCCACGCTCGTCGAGCCGTTCAACGGCCACCAGCTCGGCAACGTCCTGTGCGCGCTGGACACGTCCGGCTCGATGACCAGCGAGGTCGCGCCGGGCGTGGCCGCCTACGACATCGGCGTCTCGCTCGGCCTGGTTTTCTCGTCGCTCAACGTCGGCCACTTCCGCGACACGGTGTGTGCGTTCGACAACGAGAGCCGGCTGGTGCCGCTGTCCGGCACGTTCACCGAGCGCGTCAAGCAGATCCAGGAGATGACCACCGCCTGGGGCTCGACCAACTTCCAGAGCGTCATCGACCTGATCGTCGCGGTGCGCCGGGGCAACCCCGGCGTCCCGGCCTCGGAGTTCCCCCAGACGCTGCTGGTCGTCAGCGACATGCAATTCAACCCCGTGGACGGCGGCACCGCCCGCACCAACCACGAGGCGGCGATGCGGAGGCTCCGCGGCGTCGGCCTGGGCGACATGCGCATCATCTGGTGGTTCGCCAACGGCGCCGCCGAGGACTTCCCGGCGCGGCTGGATGACGAGGGCGTTTACCTGATCGGCGGCTGGGACGCGACGGTGTTGAAGGCGCTCATGGGCCTGGACGCCGAGAAGGCGGACTTCGACGCCGCCGAGCGCAAGAAGGAGACGCCGATGGACGGCCTCCTGAACTTCCTGCGCCAGCCCATGTTCGGCCTGCTGTCGTTGCCCGCGTGAAGCCGCGTCAGCCCGCCTTGGGTGCGGCGGCGAACTGTGCGGCGGTCATGGTCTCGATCTGCCCGTTCTGGCGCAACACGAGGCCGCCCTCGGCCGGCGTCTTCTGCTCGTAGGCGATGACGCCCGTCGGCTTGTTGGCGTCGCCCTCGCCGGGCATGGACGCGCCCCAGACGACGGCGATCTCCCCGGACCGGAGCGCCTGCAGCCCCAGCGGCGCCCCTTGCTCGTACTGGGCGAGGTCCTCGGGCCGCGAGGGGCCGCGGCGGTTCTCCCCGGAGTACAACCCCAGGAGCAGGCCCACCTCGCGCAGCTGGTCGGTGCGGGCCACCGGCACGGCGCCGGGCACGCCCGGCACGCCGGGGTCGGGCGGGGCCGGATCGGAGCCGCAGGCCAGCGGGAGGAGGGCGAGGGCGGCCAGGAGCAACGGACGCATGGGCCCCTCCGGGTCAGTTGTTGATGATCTCGCCGCCGGCCCGCGTCCCCAGCGCCCGCCAGACCTTGAAGTCGAGGCTGTCGGCCACGAAACGCACCGAGCCGTCGGACATGCACACGTTGACGCCGCCCGTGTGGTAGCTGCTCGCGGCGATGTGCATGCGGGCGAAGGAGGCGTCGCCGCAGCTATACCGCTGCGTGCCCGAGTACACCCTCTTGTTCCAGTTGATCGGCAGCGTGTGCGTGTACAGGTAGTTCGACGGCAGGTTGCGGTAGTACTGGTGGCCGACGTACTTGATCGAGCTGTTCCAGTCGGCCCCGCTCTGGCACGTCGGGATCGTTGTGCCGTCGGTGGTGTTCCACGCCGTCGCGCTCGCCGTCCCCGTCGTGTGCAGGATGACGGTGATGTTGTCGCGGATGCCGGAGCCCGTCGAGGAGGTCGTCTCGCGCGACCGCATCACCTCGGCGAAGGCGGCCGTGTTACTGGTGCCGTCGGTCACGTCGAGGATGCGGACGGTGTTGAGGAGTTTGCGGTACTGAGGGTTGCGAGCGCCGACGGCCGGCTTGGGGCTGGTGAAGTCGAGGGTGACGTTGAAGACGCCGGCCAGGTTGTGCGTGTTGTCGAGCTGGTCGGCCACGATGCCGTTGTTGCCGAAGTAGCTCTGCCGGCCGGCCGAGCCGTACCTCTTCTGCGACGGGTCGGAGGGGCATAGGAACACCGGGATGTCCGTGTTGGTGGCCGGGGTGTTCACCGCCGACCCGTTCACGTCGTAGTCCAGGTAGAACTGCGCCAGCTTGGATGCCTGCTCGATGTACGGCAGGAGCAGGATCTGCGGCGTCGCCCGGCTGCTGCCGGCGTTCCCCTCACCGCTCACGACGGGGGCCGCCAGCGTCCCGGTCAGGAAGGGCACCGGCCCGACGCCGGGGCAGAACACCCCGTGGGTGTTCTCGTAGTTGTGCATGGCCAGCCCCACCTGCTTCAGGTTGTTGGCGCACTTCATCCGCGAGGCGGCCTCGCGGACCTTCTGGACGGCGGGCAGCAGAAGCCCGATCAGGATGGCGATGATGGCGATGACGACGAGCAGCTCGATCAGCGTGAACGCCGACCGGGCCTCAATGCGGTTGGAGCGCATGAAGGAATCCTCGATGAGACGAGATATGGCAAGGGTGCTCAGGCAACTCTCATGCCGCCCACCTTCCCGCCGCTCCCACCGCTCCCGCCCCTTTGTTACGCGCCTCGCGTCCGACCTGATGTCAGCATTCTGACATGAGCCATCGACACGTCAATCCGCTGACACGCCGGGGCGGCGCAGGCCGAGTTTCTGCATTCGCGCCAGGAGGGTGGTGCGTTTCAGGCCGAGGCGGGCGGCGGCACCGGTGGGGCCGCCGACGACCCCGCCGCACTCCTCCAACGCCAGGCGGATCATCTCGCGCTCGGCGTCCTTGAGGGTGCCGGCGGGCGCGGCATGCGGGGCGGTGGGGAGCGACGAGGGCGGCAGGGACAGCTCGCGGCCCGGCGACAGGATGACGGCGCGTTCGATGAAGTGCTCGAGCTCGCGGACGTTGCCCGGCCAGTCGTGGCCGCGCAGCGCGTCGAGGGCCGCCTCGGGGATGACATCGACCTCCTTGCCCAGGCGCCGCGAGAAATGGCGCGTGAAGTGGCGGGCCAGGGCGGGGATGTCATCGCGGCGCTGGCGCAGCGGCGGCAGGTGGATCGGGAAGACGTGCAGCCTGTAGAACAGGTCCTGGCGGAACCCGCCCGTGGCGGCCAGCCGGGCCAGGTCGCGGTGGGTCGCCGCCACCACCCGCACGTTGACTTTCAGCGTGCGTGCGCTGCCGAGACGCTCGAACTCCTGCTCCTGCAAGACACGCAGCAACTTCGGCTGCAGCTCGGCGGGGATGTCGCCCACCTCGTCGAGGAACAGGGTGCCGCCGTCCGCCAATTCAAAGCGTCCGATGCGGCGCTCCACGGCCCCGGTGAACGCGCCCTTCTCGTGGCCGAACAGCTCGGACTCGAGCAGCCCGGTGGGGATGGCGGCGCAGTTGAGTTTGACGAAGGTGCGTCCGCGGCGCGTGCTGAGCCGGTGGATCGCGCGGGCGATCAGCTCCTTGCCGGTGCCCGTCTCGCCCGTGATCAGGACGGCCGTGTCGGCGGGGGCGACGACCTCGGCCTGGCGCAGGACCGCGGCGAGGGTCGGGCTGTCGCCGACGATCTGGTCGAAGCCGCCCTCGCTGCGGATCTCCTCCTCCAGATAGCGTTTCTCCTGTGCCAGCCGTGCCGTCAGGCGGTGGATCTCCTGCCGGTCGAGCGCGCCCTCGACCGCCAGCGCGACCAGCCGCCCCACGAGGCAGAGGAACTCCACATCCGCCGGGGGCGCGTGGACGGGGCGGTAGCTGGTGAAGGCCATCGCCCCGAGGCGTCGGCGTGGCGTGGTGAGGGGGACGAAGCACGCGGACCGCGCGCCCTGCCGGCGCAGGGCGGCGCGCAACATCGGGAAGCGGCCATCATCGTCGGTGTCGTCCAGCCACAGCGGCTGCTGGGTGGAGTGGACCGCGACAGTGGGCGACTCGCCGGCGGGCAGCCGCGTGGGCGTGTCGGCGGGGCCGGGCGGCGGGGACTCGCCGATCGGCTCCAGCCGCCCGAGCTGGGCGCCGCCCGTCTCCCCGTCGATGAGGCTGAAACTGAGGTAGTCGGCGTCGAGGTGGCCGCGCAGCGAGGCGGCCAGGTTGCGCAGCAGCTCGCCGAGGTCGGCGAGGAGGGCCACCCCCTGGGCGACGGCCAGCAGGACCGCCGCCCGCCCCTCCGGCGCGGTCCGCACCATCGGCCCCCTCATGGGCGCGGCCCTCCGCTGCGGGCGCGGCGGAGAGGGGCGAACTCGAGGGTGTGACCCTGCCAGGGCATCGCGAGCGCTCGAACAGGAGAGAGGCCGAGTCATTATGAGAGCGGGGGCGCTGGTGTCAACCGAGCGGGCCGAGAGACGTCGTCATCCGGCCGAGGCAACGGCCGGGGCGTGAAGCGTTGCGTCGAGGGCGCCGGACGGGGTACAATGGACCTGTCAATCTTCCGGAGGGCGTATGGACACCACATCGACCCTGGCCGCCGTGCGGGGGTGGCCCGTGCAGGACCAGTTGGAGCTGGTCTTCGGCCTGTGGGACCAGATCACCGAAGCCGGCTGGAGGCCCACCCCCTGTCCGGAGCTCCTCGCAGAGCTGGAGCGCCGGCTGACGGCCCACGAGGCCGACCCGGCCCGCACGCTGACGTGGGAGCAGGTGTTGGCCCACGTCAAGCGTGCCCGCTGATGGCGACGATCCGTTACCTCCCCGAAGCGCGGGATGACTTGGACGCCGCGTACACCGAGTACGAAGCGCGGGCCGCCGGGCTGGGTGACCGCTTCCTCGACGCCCTGCATCGCACGGCGGCGCAGTTGGAGACATTCCCCGCCATGTACGGGGAAGTCGCCCCGAACATCCGTGCGGCCCTGTTGCGCCGCTTCCCCTATGTGGCCTACTACCGGATCGAGGGCGAGGAGGTCATCGTGATCGCCATAGGCCCCGGCCGCGAGGATTCTGCCGTCTGGCAGGGGCGCGGGTGAGCGAGGATACATGAGGGCGTTGAGATGCGGGCCGCTCTGACGCTGCTGACTCTCGCCGGCCTGTGCGCCGGCGTCGAGCCGAAGACGCTCGACGTGGAGACGTTCACGCTCGACTGGAAGGACGCGAAGCGCAAGGACCGCGAGGTCCCCGTCCGCGTCTACGCCCCGAAGGGCGTCAAGGGGCCGATGCCTGTCATCCTCTTCTCGCACGGCCTCGGCGGCAGCCGCGACGGCTACGAGTACCTCGGGCGTCACTGGGCCGCCAACGGCTACGTCGTCGTGCACCTGCAGCACCGCGGCTCCGACGAGCTGGTGTGGAAGGGCAAGGCCACGCCGCTCGCCGCCATGCGCGAGGCGGCCAACGCCGCCAACGCCGTCGCACGCTCGTATGACGTGCGCTTCTCGGTGGACCGGCTCGCGAAGCTGAACAAGGATGAGGGGCGGCTGAAGAGCCTGCTCGACATGGACAGGCTGGGGATGGCCGGCCACTCGTTCGGGGCGCAGACGACGCTGGCGGCGGCGGGGACGGTGTACGCGGGCGGCAAGATCGACGAGCCACGCATCAAGGCCGCCGTCGCCATGAGCCCGGCGCCGCCGGCGCTGGGCGACCTCGGCCGGGCGTTCGGCTCGATCACGATCCCCGTCTTCCACCTCACGGGGACGAAGGACGACGGCGCCGGCATCACGAAGTTGGAGCCGGCGGACCGGCGCAAGCCGTTCGACCACTCGAAGGGGCCGCGCTGGCTCCTCACCCTGACCGACGGCGACCACGCGGTCTTCGGCGGCCGCAAGCGCCTCCTCGCCGTCAAGACCGACGCGGCGCACCACGCCGCCATCCTGTCCAGCACCACGGCCTTCTTGGACCACCACCTGAAGGGCCACGCCAGGGCGTCCGCGTGGACGAGCGACGAATTCCGCAAGGGGCTGGCGAAGCACGGCACCTTCGAGGAGGGCAAGCCGGCCGGCAAGCCCTGATGCGCGCGAGGACGCGGTGGGCGTTCGCCGGCGGGCGGCATAGTCTGCCCTTCGTCACATCACCGGGACAGGGAGGCTCACCATGTCCGCACGCACCACGCTCGCCTTGCCACTGGCGGCCGCGATCCTGCTCGTGTCGATCCCGCACGGGGCCGACGCCTGCTGCCCCGCCCCGCGCTACAGGCCGGGCGATACCAAGGGTGTCATGCCCGTCGTCAACGCCGACCAGAGCGTCATCATCCTGTGGGACGCGGCGACGAAGACGCAACACTTCATCCGCAAGGCGTCGTTCAAGAGCGAGGGCGACGACTTCGGCTTCCTCGTCCCCAGCCCCACGCAGCCCAAGCTCTCCGAGTCCGGCGACGACGCCTTCCCGGCCCTGTATGAGCTGACCAAGCCCGAGGTCATCACGAAGAAGGCGCCGAGCGGCGGGGGCGGCTGCACCATCGGTTGCGCCGACCCTCCGAAGATGTCGGGGCCGAAGGGCGACAAGGTGCGTGTGTTGGACGAGGTGCCCAACGTGGCCGGCTTCGCCGCCGCCGTGCTGGAGGCCAGCTCGGCCAAGGCGCTCACGGGCTGGCTGGCGTCGAACGGCTACGCCTTCTCGCCGGAGGTGGAGGCGTGGGCGAAGCCGTACATCGACCAGGGCTGGATCATCACCGCGTTCAAGGTCGCGAAGGCGAAGGACGCCACGGAGGGCAAGAGCGTCCACGCCTCCGCGCTGCGGATGACCTTCCAGACCGACAGGCCGCTGTTCCCCTACCGCGAGCCGGACTTCAAGGGCGCGGAGAAGGAGCTGGGGTCGCGGAGCCGGCTGCTGCGAATCTACTTCCTGGCGGACGCACGCTACCGGGGGGAGCTGACGAAGGAGTCGCCGTGGACCGGGAAGGCCGTCTGGTCCGGGAAGGTGGCGGCGGCGGAGCGCGAGAAGATCCTCGGCCAGCTCAAACTCACCGAGAAGGACGGCCCGGCGGAATGGTGGCTGACCGAGTTCGAGGACCCGTGGCCGTACCAGCAAGCTCCGGCGGACTTATACTTCTCGCGCGACCCGGACCAGGGGGCGATCAAGCGTGCCCCGATCATCCGGTACGTCGCGGCGCCGCCCGCGCCGGACGCGGCGATGATCGCCCTGGCCGTCGCGATGGCGCTGCCGCTGGTGCGGCGCAGGCGGACAGCGGGCTGAGACAACCCCACCCCCCAGCCCCCTCTCCGCTTCGGGGAGGGGGAGTCGGCAGATCATCGCCGGCGCGGACGCGAGGTGGGCGCGTCCCCTGAATCGCTTTGCCAAACAAGTGGGCCGTACACCCCGCCGCCGGAAAGGCGATACCCTTACGACTCCCCCTCTCCGCTTCGGGGAGGGGGTTGGGGGTGGGGTAGCTCCCGCCGTCACAGCGACGCGATCAGCGCCTTGACCTTGGCCTCGATCAGCCCGCGCACCTCGCGGTACTGCTCGGGCGGCATCTCCCTGGGGTCGGGGATCTGCCACTCCTCGCGCCGGGCCGCCAGCACCAGCGGGCACTCGTCGCCGCAGCCCATCGTCACCGCCACGTCCACCGGCTGCCCGTTGAACGCCTCCAGCGACTTCGACGTGTGCGCCGCCAGGTCGTACCCCAGCTCGGCCATGTACTCGATGGCGCGTGGGTTGACCTTCCCCGAAGGCCGCGATCCGGCGCTGAGCGCCTCCACCTTGCCCTCGCCATAGATGCGTGCGAACGCCTCCGCCATCTGGCTGCGGTTGGAGTTCTCGACGCAGACGAACAACACCCGCTTCATGACGCCCCCTCCGGCGGCCCGTGAATGTAACGGCTGAGTGCCACGGCCAGCGCCGCCCCCAGCGGCGGCGCCGTCAGGTAGAGCCACAGGTGTTCGACGCGCCACGCCACGATGGCCGGGCCCAGCGAGCGTGCCGGGTTCATCGACGCGCCGCAGATCGGCCCGGCGAACAGCGCCTCCAGGGCGACCACCGACCCCACCGCCACGCCGGCGAACAGCCCCTTCTCCTTCGACCCGGACGACACACCCAGGACGACGAACATCAGGAACAGCGTCAGCAGCACCTCCAGCACGAACGAGCGTCCCACGTCGCCCACCGGCAGCGTCGCGCCGAGTTTGGCATCCTCCGGGAACATCAGCCGCAGCGTCGCACTCGCGGCGACGGCCCCGACGCACTGCGCAGCGATGTAGGGCACGACATCGCCGGCCTTGAAGCGGCCCGCGAGCCAGAAGCCGAGCGTGACGGCCGGGTTGATGTGGCAGCCCGACACGTCGCCCAGCGCGTGGATCAGGGCCAGCACCACCAGCCCGAACGTCAGCGCCACCCCGACGTGCGTGACCGCGCCGCCGCTGGCGTCATTCACCACGATGGCCCCCGTGCCGGCGAACACCAATACAAACGTGCCGAACGCCTCGGCGGCGAGTCTCCTCATCCCCCGCACCCCGCGTTCTCGGTTAGGCACCAGCCCTGGTCGAGCAGGCCGACCACGCACTCGTTGACGACGCGGTACAGGATGCTCGTGCCGTCGCGCCGCGTGGCGACGACGCCGGTGTCCAGCAACCGGCGGAGCTGGTTGGAGACCGCCTGCGGCTTCATGCCCACTGCGTCGGCCAGCGCCGTCACCCCCACCTCGCCGGCGCGGGCCAGGGCGTGCAGGAGGCGCAGGCGCGTGTCGTTCGCCAGCACCTTGAACACGGACGCAAGCCCCCCCGCCTGGATGGGCGTCATCAGCGGGCGTTCGTCCAGCGCCGGCCTCACGCGGCACGCGGCCTTTCGCGGCATGGCGTCCCCCTCAGCAGCAGCCCGGCGCACAGCAGCCGGCGTCCGGCAGGCACAGCTCCTTCGCCAGGCAGTCAGCGTGCTTGCCCCCGAGCAGGAACAGCAGGCCCGACGGCGTCGGGCGCACCGCCTCTAGCGGGAACTGCGACAGCAGGCCGCCCTCGTACTCGACCTCGACGGGCAGCGGCTCCGGCCCGAGGACCGTCTCGCCCGCCCGCAGGATGCCGGCCAGCTTGCCGGCCGACAGGCGGTGGTGCGTGTCGTCGGCGACCCAGAGCTGGAGCTGGCAGGTCGTGGATGAGCGTGTCGTGCCGCCGCAGTCGATGAAGTCCTTGCGGACGCGGCCCACCTCCGTGACGTGGAAATGGGCCGGCACGAAGTCGCCGTCGGGCAGGCGGACGTGCAGGGCGGCGTCGGGCGATCCTTCAAGCGCCGCCTTCAGCTCGGTGTGGGTCATGAATCCCTCCCGCGGGCGATTCCACGACTACACTATCTCGTGTAGTCCTGGACGACAAGGCCGGCGCGTCTTGTAGGTCTGGTCGAGGCCGGCCGAGGCCGCCAGGCCAAGGCCCGACGAGAGAGCGCCACGCGCATCGTCGGGCTTCGCCCGGCCGGCGCCTCGCTCAACCCGGCCTCCGAAATCCCCAATCACGATCCGTCACTCCAGCTCCACGCAGACGATCTCGGTGTCGCCGCGCAGGTACATCCGCTTGCCGACGAACGCGGCGTGCGAGTAGACGCCGGCCTCGTCCTTGAGCGCCTCGGCCCGGCTGACCGCGGCGAACTTGTCGGCCTTCGCCTCCCACAGCACCAGCTCGCCGGAGAGCGTAACGGCCAGCACACGCTCGCCGTCCGTCACCAGCGTGACGTATTTCGAGAACGCCCCGTCGCGGCTGAAGTACACCGGGGCGAGGCCCTTCTTGATGTCCAGCGCGTGCAGGCCGTTCCACGCACCGAACACACGCCCCCCCGCGACGACGGGGGTATGCATGTCCGGGGCGAGCTTGGCGTAACTCGCCGACGGCTTCGGGTCGATCTTGCCGTCCTTGCCGAAGCCGTAGAGCAGCGTCCCGTTGTTCTCCCACGACACGAGCAGTTTCCCGTCCACGACGATGGGCGTGGGCACGTTGAAGTCGCTGCGGCGCTCAGGCTTGACGGTCCACAGACGCTTGCCCGTCGCCAGGTCCCAGCCGCCGAGCGACTCCAGGTCGAAGCCGACGACCTGCTCCTTGCCGCCGAGCCTCGCCGCGATGAAGTTGCCGTAGCCGGCCGGGGCGCCGGGCGTCTTCCAGATCACCTTGCCGGTCTTGGGGTCGAGGGCGACCAGGGAGGCGTCCTTTCCCCCAGGGTTGTGGATGAGCTTGCCGCCGGCGATCAGTGGCGAGGTGCAGGTCCCCCACTTGCGCCTGTCCGTCGCCTTGAAGTCATCGCGGGCGTCCATCTCCCACACGGCCGTGCCGGTCTTGAGATCGACGCAGTGAAGGTGCCCGAAGGCGCCGGCGAGGTAGACGCGGCCCTCGTGGATGAGGGGCGTGCAGCGCGGCGAATTGCCATAGTCCAGCTCGCCGGCGGCGGGGTTGATGACGCGCCACGCCTCCTTGCCCGTGTCGGCGTGCAGGCACAGGTACAGGTCGGCGGTGTCCATCAGCTCGCGGGCGCTCAGGATCACATACTGCTCCGTGGCGGCCACGCCCCCGAGGCCCTTGCTCGGGAGCGCCTGCCGCCACGTCACTTTCGGCCTCGCGGGGAGTTTGGCCGGCAGCCAGTCGAGGGTGCCGTCACGCCGCGGGCCGCGCCAGCCGGGCCAGTCACCGTTGCTGGTCAGCCCTTTTTTTTTGCGGGCTCGACGAACCCGGCCTTCGTCTCCATCGCCTTGCACAGGTCCTTGTCGGCGGCGACGGCCTTGAGCGCCTTGAGCAGCGCCGCCCTGTCGGTGTTCGACAGTTTCGCGTTGACGAACACCGACACGAACGGCACGGCCTCGGTCTCGCCGATGACGCGCAGCTCGCCCTTCTTCACCGTGCCGCAGCCCTCGAGCAGCGGCTGGGCGTAGCTGGAGATGACGGCGGCGACCTTCTCGCCGGCCTTGTGCGCCTCCAGCAGCTTGCCCGCCGCCGTGCTGCACGAGGGGCACGTCTCCTTCGTCTCCGGGGCCTTCACCCCCAGCCCCTTCAGCACCTTCAGCGGGGCGGCGTACTTCTCGTCGGCGTCGGCCGTGCCGAAGATGATGCGGTGGTCCTTCAGGTCGCCGGCGGTGACGGCCTCGTCCTTGGCGGCCACCACGAACAGGCCGGTCATCGTCGTCTTGCCCTCCTTGTCCGTCAGGGCCAGGACGTGTTCGACGCCCAGCTTGCTCTCCCTGGCCGCGACGCGGGCCACGGAGTCCTTGCCGATGATCAGGTCGGCCTTGCCGGAGGTCTTCTTGGCCAGCGCCGCCGCCAGCGTCTCCGCGTAGTGGATGTTGACCGGCCGCCCGGTCTGCTTCGCGAGGAACTCGCCCAGCTTCTTGTAGTCGCGCTGGGCATAGCCCTTGACGCAGGGGCACGACAGCTCGGCGGCCATCGGGTCGAGGACGACGACGGTGAACGCCGACTCGGCGGCGGAGAGGGCCAGTACGGCGGCGAAAGCGTGCAGCATGCGTGTGTCCTCTACCTCACCCCCCAGCCCCCTCCCCGAAGCGGAGAGGGGGAGCCGTCAGAGCATCGCCTCCACGGTGGCGAGGTGGGCGCGTCTCTTGTTTCGCTTCGCCTCACAGGGGGGGGCGTACCTCCCCACCGCCCAGGCGATGCACTGACGATCCCCCCTCTCCGCTTCGGGGAGGGGGCTGGGGGGTGGGGTGGCTGTTACTTCTTCTTCATGACGATGATCCGCGAGCCGGGCTGGTCGCAGAAGTAGACGAGCTTGCCGTCCGGCGACGCGCCGACGCCGACGTTCTTGCACCCGCCCGTCAGCGGGGCATGGCCGACGACGCCGAGGAAGTCGCCCTTGGCGGAGTAGCGCTTGATGATGCCCTCGGACTCGGCGGTGTAGATCTCGCCGGCGGCGTTGGCCTTCAGGTTCATCGGGTTGCAGCAGCCGCCGAAGCACTCCACGTCGTTGTCGTTGCCCCGCTTCCCGTGCGCCGAGACGAGCTTGCCGTCGCGGCTATACCGCGCCCACCGGTGCTGGGTGTTCTCGGCCACGAGCAGCTCGTCGCCCTGGGTTTGGATGTCGAACTGTCCGCAGCAGCCGCGGCAGCCGGTCATGATCTGCTTCGGCTCCTTGAAGTCGTGGGTCATGCGCCAGACGGCGTAGCCGAAGCCCTTGGCCTCGCCGCAGGCGATGAACACGTCCTTGCCGCTGACCGCCACGCCGTTGATGATCTTCAGCCGCGACAGGATCCCCGCCACCACGTCCTCGACCTTCTGGCCGGTGTAGGCCTTGGCGTTCAGCTCGTAGCTCTTGAGGATGCTCTCGTACTGCTTCAGTTGGTTCTTCTGGAGCGCGGTCCGCTTGTCCTCGGCGACGTCCTCGATCTTCTTCTTCATCTCCTTGATGCGGTTGACCGACATCTCGAACGACTTCTTCTGCTGGTCGATCTGATCCTGGGCCTGCTTGCGGATGCCGTCCGTGTCCTCAGCGATCTTCTTCAGGTGCGGCAGCTCGATGGTGGCGAGGAGCTTGCCGGCCTTGGAGAACTTGGCCACCTTACCGTCGCCGGCGACGAGGACGCTGCCGTCCGGGGCCGAGTTGAGCGACTGCGCGTTGAACTCGACCTTCCACACGCCGTCCGCCTTGCCGGCGGGCGTGAAGACGTGGACCTCGCTGGTCACCTTCTCCTTGGACGTCGCGGGGTTGAAGTACCGCGAGCTGGCGACCAGGCCGAGGACGCGGCCGTCGCCGTCCACGGCGAGGGTCTGGAGTGACAGCGTGCCCTTGCGGGCGATGTCGATGGTCCTGTCCTTCTCGTGGCTGCCCTTCTCGGCGGCGTTCTTCTGCGGCGTCGTGAGGGGCGGTGTCTTCTGGGCGACGGCGGCCGAGGCGGCCACGAACAGAACGAGGGCGGCGAGGCGGTGGAGCGGACGCATGTGGGGTGGCCCTTGCGACGGGATGGAGGGACGTGCCACGAAGACGGGGCGCGGCCCATCGGCTAACCGGAGATTGTACGAGGAAAAAGACAGGTTGTCGATGGGCGTCCCCCTCGAAGGGGTGCGATTGTAACGGGCTTGCCGTCTGGGAAAACCTCCCGTTGTCCCTTGCTTCCCCCCGCTCGAGTTGATTGAATGAAGGGGTTGGGGCAAGGGCCAGGGCCTCCAGGGGGAAACGGATCGGCTCTCCTCCCGCACCTCAACACCTACCGAGCCCGTTCGGTCCGCGGCAGCACGCCGCCGATGGCCCCTCTCCAATGTGGCCGTCACGGCAGCCGCATGGCCGCATCGGAAACGGGGTTAGACGACCTCGGCGGAATCGTCTTCTCTCTCTCCCGAACTCTGTTTGTTCCCCCTTTTTCGCTCGTCCAGCATCAGTAGGGGGAATCCGGACGGCCTGAGGCGGGCCCCGGATACTGCACATTTCTTTCTCGCACGAACGAAGGAGCCCGAGCACATGCGATCCTTCAGCCAGATGGCCGTGGTGGGCGGCCTGGCGTTGGCCGTCCTGGCCATGCCGAGCCCGGCGCGCGGAGACGAGGTGCCCAAGGAGTACAGGGAGGTCGTCAAGAAGGGCCTGGAGTGGCTGGCCAAGAACCAGCTCAAGGACGGCCACTGGGAGGGCACCGGCGGCCAGTACGCCATCAGCGCCACCGCACTCGCCGGCACCGCCATGCTGATGGAAGGCAGCACCATGCGCGAGGGCAAGTACCGCGACAACATCAAACGCGCCGTCCAGTACATGATGGACAAGGTCCAGCCCAACGGCCTCATCGGCATCCCCGGCAGCCCCAGCGAGGGCGGACGCTACATGTACGGCCACGGCTTCGCCGTCATGTTCCTCGCCTGCATCGTCGGCGAGGAGGACAACCCCCGCCGCCGCGAGAAGCTCGTCCAGCTCCTGGAGAAGGCCTGCAAGTACAGCCACGAGGCCCAGACCAACCGCGGCGGCTGGGGCTACGTCTCCGCCAAGGACGGGTCCAACTTCGACGAGGGCTCCGTGACCATCACCCAGATGCAGGGCCTCCGCGCCGCCCGCAACGCCGGCATCATCGTCCCCAACGACGCCATCAAGAAGGGCGTCGAGTACCTCCGCCAATCCACCGGCGACGACGGCGGCGTCCAGTACAGCCTCGCGTTCGGCGGCGGCGGGCGCGGTAGCGGCCGCCCCTCCCTCACCGCGGCCGCCGTGTGCTGCGGCTTCAGCGCCGGCGAGTACAAGGGCGACATGGTCACCAAGTGGATCACCTACTGCAAGAACAACCTGGGCACCCCCGGCGACGGCCGCCGCATGGGCCACGACGAGTACACCCACTACTACTGGGCCCAGGTGATGTACGTCCTCGGCGATGACCGCTACGCCAAGATGTTCCCCGGCTCCAAGAAGGACGACCTCCTCCTCTGGAGCAAGTACCGCAAGCAGGTCTTCGACGAGTACAAGCGCACCCAGGCCGCCGACGGCTCCTGGAGCGCCGACTCCTGGACGGCCCGCATGATCGGCCCCGTGTACACCACCGCCTGCGCCCTCACCATGATGCAGCTCGATAAGGCGGCCCTGCCGATCTACCAGCGATGACGCCTCGCGGGTTTTCGGCCTTCAGCTCTCGGCAGGCATCGGGGGGCGCACCCCCTCGATGCCGGCTGGCTGTTCACTGAAAACGGAAAACGGAAAACACCCACCCGAACGACACCCCCGGAAGAGAGACGATGAGCGAACGTTTCACCGATTCGGCGAAGGCACTCGGCTCAGCCGCCAAGACGGACGGCGCCACCAGCGACCTCCGCAGCGACGACCTCGAGGCGGTCAAGAAGCTCAAGAGCGCCTTCGCGAGCATCAAGGAGCAGCTGGGCCGGATCATCGTCGGCCAGACCTCGGTGATCGAGGAGCTGCTCATCTCCCTGTTCAGCCGGGGCCACTGCATCCTGGAGGGCGTCCCGGGCCTGGCCAAGACCCTGATGATCTCCACCCTCAGCGAGTCGCTGTCGCTGTCGTTCAACCGCATCCAGTTCACCCCCGACCTCATGCCCTCCGACATCACCGGCACCGAGGTGA
>CAZVZK010000184.1:0-18774 GCA_964630925.1 uncultured Alcaligenaceae bacterium | reverse complement strand
GAACTATCGTGCCATGCCCGCCGAATGCGACAGTTAATAAACTCGCTACCCTAAACTCCTTCCCGAGGAAATCACGGTAGTCGGCGGGGTCGGCCTTGAGGAGGCCGACGCGGGCCTTGCCGTTGGCCGTGTTGACGGCGTCCGCCATCGCCTCCGCGACGGCGGCGGGCTTCGGGTCGGTCAGGTCGCGTGTGAAGGGGGGCATGGTCCGTCTCCACCGGGCCGGCGCTCGTTGGCACGGACATCCTACGGACCGGACACCGGCGGATACACTTGCAATGGGCTCGCCGCAAACAGGGAGGATGAGCATGAGGACGGGGATCGTCGCGTTGGTGGCCGCCCTGGCGGCGTCCGGCTGTGGCCCGTCCACGCCGGGGCCGAAGGGGCCGCCGCCGGGGCCGGAGAACAAGTACGTCGAGGTGCCGGCGACGCCGCCCAAGTTGGGGCAGGTGGCGTATCGGCCCACGTTCACCTTCGGCGGGCGGAAGGCGAGCGCCGGGACGGCGTTCGTCGTGAAGGCGAAGTCGGGCGACAAATACATGCTGACGGCGGCGCACCTGTTCGAGCCGGACGAGTGGAAGACGGTGTCCGGCGCCACCCTGGCGACGATGGGTGGCGAGGAGGCCGGCAGGACCGAGGGGGCGGCGAAGTACATCGGGGTGGGGATGGACACCGAGGGGCCGACGCCGGTGACGGACCGGGACCTGGTGATCTGGAAGCTGGCGGCGGGCGACAGGGCGGAGGCGCTGCCCCTGGCGACGCGGGTGCCGAACACGAACCGGCTCTGGGTGGTGGGGGCGGAGGTCGGCAAGGCCGGGCCGCAGCGGACGTTCGAGTGCAAGCCGGAGATGTTCATGGGCGGCGGCTCGACCGTATTCCGGCAGACGGCGACGTTCGCCCTGCGGGCGTTCAGCGGCGGGCCCATCGTGGACCACGAGGGCAAGGTCGTGGCCACGCTGCTCGGGGGCGGGGGCGGCCAGATCATCGGCACGTCCGTGGAGAACGTGCGGAAGCGGCTGGCGGAGAACGGCGTCGAGGTGGAGTGACAGGAGGCGGCCCAGGGGTCGGGGAGTCAGCCATGTATCCGCACCGCATCCGCCTGCGTGGCCCCTGGGAGCAGGACACCCCCGACGGGCCGCGCCGCGTCAACCTGCCCGGCCCCTTCCCCGAGGGCCGCTTCCCCCTGCGCCGACGCTTCGGCTACCCCGGACGCATCGACGCCTACGAGCGCGTCTGGCTTGTCGTCGCCGGACTGACACGCCCCGCCGACGTGTCACTCAACGGCACGCCCCTCGCCGGATTCGCCGGCGAGGCCGACGTGACGCACCTCCTGCGTCCCCGCAACGAGCTGGCCATCGTCACGGACGCCGGCTGGGAGGAGGCCGCGTTGGAGGTGCGGGCGACGGCCTACCTGCGTGATGTCGTGATGGCCGACGGACGGGTGACGGGCCGCGTGGCCGGCGAGGCGCCGATGGCCCTGGACCTGTACCTGTTGGCCGGGCGGGGCACGGCGTCGTACATCAGCATCAGGCCCGCGCCGGAGGGCACGCCCTTCGCCCTGGAGGCCGGGCAGGCCGAAGGGCCGTTCCGCGTCGAGCTGGTGTGCGGCGCGGCCGTGTGGTGGGTGGAGCCCCTCGGTTGAAGGGAAGCGGGATGCACATCCGGGCACTCGAGTTACACCTGACGGGCGGCGACCTCGACGCCATCCTCGCCAAGGCGGCGCCCGCCGCCGAGGGCGTCCAGGACCTGAAGGCCCACTTCTCCCCCGACGGCGTCGTCGTCACGGGCAAGTACCCCACCGCCTTCCTCACCGTCGGCTTCGAGACGACCTGGGCCGTCGAGGCCGCCGGCCCCGAGGTCCGCGTCACCCTCGCCGCCCTCAAGGTGATGGGCGTCCCCGGCGGGTTCCTCCGCGGCGTCCTGATGAAGATGGCCAGGGACGTGGTCGCCGACGAGCCGGGCCTCCGCGTCGAGGGCGACGCCGTCATCGCGCGCCCCGCCGACATGGCCAGGGCGCACGGCATCGACCTCGAGGTGGCGTTCACCCGCGTGACGCTGAGCGCCTCCGCCGCCGTCATCGAGGCCGGTCCCCCCGCTTGATCGTCCACCCCCCCGTCACGCCGCCTCCAGAACGTCCTTCCACCGCCGCGGCACGCCGCGGTACGCCCCCCGGTACGTCGCCTCCAGTGGCACCTCGACGTAGCCCTCCTCGGTCAGGTACAGCGGCAGGGCGATCAGCTCACGCCCGAGGGCCGTCGGCTCGATGAAGGCGACGGTCACCGGCCCCGCCGTGTACGCGGCCAGCGTCAGCGGCTCGTCGGCCGGCAGGGCGTAGGCGTCCCCCTCGCCCAGCTCGTCCCAGATCGCGGCGTGGATGCCCTGCGGGATGCGCGGGTTGGGCGGGAAGAGATCGACCAGCGACAGGTGGTAGCCGCGGTGGAGCGCGTCGGCCACCTTCTCGACGAATGAGCGGGCCGCGTGGGCCGACCCCTTGTTGCCGGGGGAGACGATCTCCAGCAGCGCGACGATCCGATCCCCGCTGACGTGGCGGATGATGATCGTGCGCCGTTTGGGGGCGTACTGGCTCGCCTCCGTCTCGGCCCGCACCCGCAGCCGCGGCCGTGTCGTCAACAGGGCCGTGCCGCCCGGCGGGGTCGGGGCCGCGGCCGGCTGTTGCAGCGCCAGCACGTCCGGCCCCAGCGGCCCGATGATCTGCTCCGCCTGGGCGTAGTAGCCCGCCGGGAGAAGCCCCTCGTTCAGCGTCTCCTGGATCGCGGAGATCCAGCTCAGGTGGAAGGCGTGCCACGTCCCGGCGGGGACGCGCGTCCAGTCGTGAATCGGCATGCGGCACCTCCTCGCCGTCATTCTACCAGCCCGCCACGGCCGGGAGCCCCTACCCGACGAGCTCGGTGATCGGCCGTCCAGGTGGGCGGCGCGGCCGGTGCTGCACGAAGAGGACGGCGGTGCCGGTGGAAGGGACCCGCGCCGACGCGGCCTGCAGACGCAGGACGCCTTCGAGGGAGAGGGCGGTTAGGCTGGAGGCGAGGAAGGCGCGGCGGGTGTCGTGCGGCATGGCGGCCTCCTCGCGGCGGGGGAGGTTGAATGTAGCACCCCCGCCACCAGGCCGCAACCGCCTCACCCTCCGGAGAGGGCCGCCGTCAGCCGGACGGATCACCGCCCCAGCAGCGCCGGCGTCCGCGCCATGTGGGCCTTCAGGCGCCGGCAGCACTTGGGGCACGCGAACGGCCCGGCGGGCAGCGTCGGCGACTCGATCACGTTGCGGCACGCCGGGCACGTCATGTTGAAGACCTTCTTCTGGCGGGTGCCGAAGAGGCCGCCCAGCAGGCCCGCCTCCTCCTTCACCCCCGGCGTCGCCGTCACCACCAGCGACGCCTCCTCGAACCCCTCGACGGCGACGAGATGCACCACGCCGTCCTCGCCGCCCAGGGCGATCTGCCCGCCCGACGGCGCCATCGCCCCGCACATCGCCCGGAACGGCGTCTGAATCTGGGCCTGGACCCCGAACGACGGCACGCTCATCAGGAACAGGCGGCCGACCGCGTCGGCGATCACCGCCGAGGCGCCGTCGGGCAGCAGGAAGCAGGCCCGCACCTCCGCCCCGAGATTCACCGTCGCCATCTCGCCGAGCTGCTCCAGGTCCCACAGACGCAGCGCCGAGTCGCGCCCGCCCGACAGCGCCATGCGCCCGTCCGGCGAGACCGCCACGCACGCCACCCGGTCCGCGTGCCCCGAGAGGGTCGCCAATTCGCGGCCGCCCTCCACGTCCCACACCTTGATGACGCCGTCGTGAGACCACGTCAGCAGCTTGCCGCCGTCGGGCGTGAAGCGGCAGCCGGCGACGATGTCGTGGTGCGAGCCCACCACCTTGCCGTCGCGAGGGCTCTCGGCCTTGCGCAGGACGACCTGCCGGTCCCACGAGACGCTGGCGAGGCGCGAGCCGTCGGGCGAGTAACACAGGTCGGAGATGGGCCGCGTGTGGGCGACGAACGAGCTGAGGGACTGGTGCGACACGCCGTCCCAGAACGACAGCATGCCCTCCATCGAGCCGGTCAGCCATTGCGTGCCGTCGGGCGAGCTGGCGCAGGACGACAGCGGCTTGGGGCAGGCGCGGAACGAGGTCATCGTGGTGCCCGAGCTGGCGTCCCACAGACGCAGGAAGCCGTCCCATCCCGCGGAGAGGGCGCAGACGCCGTCGGGGAGGAAGGCGACGGAATACACCTCGCCCTCGTGCTTCTCGATGAGGCCGGGGACATCGACCAGACGCAGCGTGCCCACGGGTCATCCTCGCGACGGGCGCAAATGGGGCAGGGGCCCGGAACCCTCCGGCCACCCGATCAAACATAGCTCACGATGGCCGCCGCGGCGGAAAAACTGGCCGCTCCTACCGCGGCAGCGCCGGGCGGTCCCACTCGCGGAGCTGCGCCTGCACCTCCTCGAGGGTTAGCTGCCGCCGCGCCACCCGGAAGAACGACTCCGCCAGCACCGCCACCGCCGCCTTCTGCGCCTGCACCTTGTGCAGCTCCGTCTCCAGCCGCCGCAGCCACGCCGGCACGTCCAGGCCCACCCCGCTCGGCGACGCCGCGTACGTCCGCAGCTCCTCCTGCAGGCGCTTGAACGCGGGCCGCGCCGCCTCGTCCTCGATGTCGCGGGCCTCGTCGGCGCAGGGCTCGATCAGCGCGCACAGCCGGTCCAGGGCCAGCGGCTTCACGAAGCGCTCGCCGATGCGGTCGCTCACCGTCCCCAGCCGGATGCCGTGCTGCCGCTCCAGCCGCGCCAGGTTCTCCTGGTGCTGGCGCGACAGGTCGCGCGTGAACTGGGTGAGCGAGCGCTCCCACTGCAGCGCCGTCGAGGGCCGCCCGTGCCGCGCGAGCACCTCGTGCGCCAACACCAGGGGGCGGAACTGCCAGGCGTAGCGCTCGTAGGCCGTCTTCAGCCGCAGGAAGTCGAGGAGGACGTGCAGGTTCTCCCCGTAGTCCGACTGCGTCGTCGTGGTGTTGTAGTCCTTGAACTCCTCGTAGTTCTCCACCACCGCCTGCAACGCCTGCTCCAGACGCTTGACCGCGTCCTCGCGGCGGATGCTCTTGCCCAGCTCCTCGATGAGCCGCACCGGCTTCAGCGGGTCGGCGTTCTCCTCCAGGTAGTCGAGGTACGCCCCCACCCCCCGGTGCAGGATGCCACGCAGGTTGCCCAGGGTGAGGAACCGCGCGTGGAACAGGTCCCTGCCGAACCGCTGCACGAAGGAGGTCAACGCCTGCCACTCCGCCTCGGCCCCCACGCCCTCGAGGACGGACAGCTGCAGCGTCCGCGAGTGCTCGATCCACAACGCCAGGAACGGCGCCGTCAGACGCTCCAGCAGCTCGACGATGTTCTGGTCCGTCGCCTGCTCCTCCGGCCAGCGCCGCGAAGACCTCACCACGCTCTCGACCGCCGACTGGTACGCCGACTGGAAGAAGTGGTTGAACTCCGTCACGCCGCGCCCGCGCGTCGGCTGGCTCTGCTCCATCCCACGCGCCGTCCGCAGCAGCTCGTAGGTGTCGCGGAGCAGCCCCAGACGCGGGAGGTTCGACAGCAGCGACCGCAGCGCCGCCTGGTTGACGCGCACGCGCAGGATGGCCCGCGGCTCGCCGCCCTCCGGCCCCTCGGCCAGCGGCGTGAAAAGCAGCGGCTCCGCGCGGAAGTGCGTGGTGAACCGGGCGAGCTGGGTCTGCGCCTCCGCCACGTCGCCCTTGAACAGGGCACGCTCCAGCTCGACCCCCGCCGCCTCCCAGCCTGGGGCGCCTGGCCCCGCCGGGCCGCCCCCGGCCGCCCCGCGCAGCCCGGAGACGGCCAGGGCCGTGTCGAGGCACGTCCCGATGGTGGCGTAGATCACCTGCTCCTTCAGCACCCGCCGCCGGTCGTACTCCACCAGCGAGTCGTAATCGCCCGACGGCTCCGGCAGCGCGTGCCCGCCTAACGCGTCGAGCAGCGCCAGGAGCCGCCGCTGGTTCTCGCGTGCCGTGTCCAGCCAGCCCGGCAGCGGCCCCGTCTCCCCGCGCCCCGCCAGGAAACGCGCCGCGACTTGCCACAGCCGCGCCAACGTGGAGAGGAAGCGTAGCCGCCGCTGCAACGGCTCGCTCTGCTCCTCCAGGTCGAAGTGGTCCGTCGGGGTGCCGTCGGAGACGGCCCCGTCGTCGCCGGCGGTCGTGTCGCGGTACACCATCCCCTCGTAGGCCGCCCCGAACGGCTTCTCCTCCTCGTCCTCCTCCTCACGCGGCGTCTCCAGCGTCGGGACGTGCCAGTAGTCGTCGGCGTTGGCCTCCAGGTAGTCGAAGAACTTGACGACGAGGGCGGCGTCCTCCGCCGAGGCGTCGGGACGGGCCAGCGAGAGCGTCCAGCGCAGGGCGAGGTTGTGGAACGAGTGCGGGCCGTCCTCGAGCGGCACCTCGTCGGCACGCGACAGCCACGACGCCAGCAGGCCGAGGGCCGCCCGGTGCCCGCGCCGCGACAGCAACGCCTCGACCACCTGGGCGAACGCCTTGGGGCTGTCGAAGTCGCCGATCCGCTCGCGCCAGAACGCCAGGTCGTTGACCGCCTCGCCGCTGCGCCGCCACGCCCCCAGTGACTCCGCCACGTTGGCCGCCGACCGCACGGCCTCGGCCCCGTTGAGGCGGCGCACGTCGCTGACCTCGAACGTGGCGAACTGGTCCCACCACGCCGCCAGCTCCTCCATGCCGGCGTGCAGCCTCTGCGCGAGGGCCGTGTTGCCCTGGACGGTGGCCTCGCCCATGATGCGCGCGTACAGCGCGAAGACGTGCTCGGCGGCGCCGATCAGCTCGTCGATGCGCGGGTCGCGGATGGCGTCCTCGCGCGCCGCCGACAGCGGGAACAGCCCCTGGAACCCCAGCGCGTTCCACGGGTCGGCGAACGCCCCGCACTCGATGCCGCGCCTGAGGACGCCTTCGACGATCGGGATGCGCGCCGCGGCGCGCTCGATGCGCCCGTGCAGGCAGTCGGTCTGCCCGGCGCTGGCCTCGCCGAGCAGCTCGCTGAGCATCCGCACCGACACGGCCCGGATGCGCCCCGCCTCGGCGCGGCTGGCGGCGGGGTAGCCCATCTCGGCGAACAGCACCGCGAGGTAGCGCTGCTGCATCTGCGTGGCCCGGTGCTTCGCCAGGTAGGCGTTGAGGTGCTGCCGCGCCCCGCCGAACGGCTGCCGCGTCGTGTCGCGCTCGCGGCGCAGCCGCTCGCCGTGGACACCGGACAGGCGCTCCAGCAGACGCTCGTAGAACCGATCCCGGTAGCGGGCGATGCGTGGCAAGAGGGCGGCGAGGCTGGTGGCGGAGTCGTGGGCGCCGGGGCCCCAGCCGCTGACGCCGGTGCCCATGAGGATCGTCCCGGCGAGGACGGCGGCGCCCTCGTGGAGGCGCTGGTCGGCGGGGAGGTCGTTGGCGTTCTCGACGCGGTCCATGAGGGCGTCGAGCGTGACCTTGCGGATGACGTAGCGGGCGTAGCGCCCTTGACCGTCGATGCGGTGCGGGTCCCACTCGCCGAAGACGTAGTTGGGCCGGCGGTTGACCGGGTGTCCGTGGTCGTACGCCCGCATGTCGAGCGCCGCCTCCTCCATCTGCGCGAAGGAGAAGGAGGCCTCGGTGAGCAGCGCGGTGTCGGTGTCCTGGAGGATGCCGAAGGCCGCTTCGAGGACGGCCTTGTAGCGTCCGTGGGCGAGGCCGGCGCCGCGCAGCCAGACGGGCAGGGGCCGGTGGCGCTCGTGGGCGTACGGCTCGCCCTGCTGGCGCGTCTCCAGGATGGCGATGGGCCGATGGCCGACGAAGTCGTTGAGCTGGCGGACGATGGCGTCGGGCGCCGGCGAGCCGGACGCGATCTGCCGGAGGGCGGCCTCGAGGACGCGGACGAGGAAGAAGGGGCCGAAGAGGTCGGCCTCCTCGTGGTGGGCGAGGAGGTCGGCGTGGTGGGCGCGGTAGGCGGCGAGGGTGTCGCGGCACAGGGCGAGGGCGGCGGCGGCCTGGGACGTGTCGCGGAAGGCGGCCCCGCCGGCGGCGTGGAGGGCGGCCAGCTCGTCGGTGAGGGCGACGAGGAGGGCCTCCCAGGGGCGGGAGAAGCCCTTGGTGGCGAGGTGGGCGAAAGCGTCGTCGAGCTGCCGCTGCCAGCGTGGGTCGGGCCGGCCGTCGGACAGGTTGAGGTAGCCCAGGAGGGCCTGGGCGTGGGGCAGGGTCGTGCGTCCTTCGTCCACCGTCGGCGATCTCCGTGCCCTGTGGTGCCAGAGATGCATCCTACCCGGTGGCCACGGCGGAGGGAAGGACGGAGGCGCGCACCCGGCACTTCGGGCGGGGCGTGAGCGGGCCCCGGCGAGCGGGGATGCGTCAGCGCCCCGAGTTGGAGCGTGAGCGGCTCCGGCTGTTCTCGTTCGTCGCGGCGCGTCACGCCGGAGAGGCGGTGACGCTGTGTGACTCGGGCGCTGACGCATCCACGCTCGCCGCCGTGCCAACGACGCGCCGCTTGTGTCGCCGCCCGCGCCGGGGTACAACGGAGGACACCACCCCGCGCCGCAGGTGACGCCATGTCCGCCGACCGCAACCTCCTCTTCGGCATCCTCGCGCTCCAGAACGGATTCATCGGACGCACCCAGCTCATCGACGCCATGACCGCCTGGGCCGTCGCCAAGCAACGCGCCCTTGGCGAGATCCTCGTCGAACGTGACGCCATGCGCCCCGAGCACCGCCGCCTCCTCGACGCGCTGCTCGACGCCCACGTCGCCCGCCACGGCGGCGAACGCGCCAGCCTCGCGTCCCTGTCCTCGGCCTCGTCCGCCGCCGACGCCCTCCGCGCCATCGACCCCGACATCGACGCCAGCCTGGCCGAGGCCACCACACCCGAGCCGTCCTCCGGCGAGCCGGCGACGGCCGCGCCCGTCAAACGCGCCGGCTCGCCGCGATTCCGCATCCTGCGGGCGCACGCCCGCGGCGGCCTCGGCGAGGTCTTCGTCGCCCACGACGAGGAGCTGAACCGCCAGGTCGCCCTCAAGGAGATCCAGGAGAGCCACGCCGACCAGCCCGAGAGCCAGGGCCGTTTCCTCCTGGAGGCGGAGATCACCGGCGGGCTGGAGCACCCGGGCGTGGTGCCGGTCTACGGTTTGGGGCGGTACGACGACGGCAGGCCCTTCTACGCCATGCGGTTCATCAAGGGCGACAGCCTGCGCGACGCCATCGCCCGCTTCCACGACCCAGAGGCGCGTCTGACGGCGTCGGAGCGGCAGCTGGCCCTGCGTGACCTGCTGGGGCGCTTCGTGGACGTGTGCAACGCCGTCGCCTACGCCCACAGCCGCGGCGTGCTGCACCGCGACCTCAAGCCGGGCAACGTGATGCTGGGCAAGTACGGCGAGACGCTGGTGGTGGACTGGGGGCTGGCCAAGGCCGCCGGGGCTACGGGCGGCCCGGACGAGGCGGCGTTGAGGCCGAGCGTCAGCGGCGACGGCACGCTGACGCAGACGGGCAAGGTGCTGGGCACGCCGGCCTACATGAGCCCGGAGCAGGCGGACGGGCGGCTCGACCTCACGGGCCCCAGGAGCGACGTGTACTCGCTGGGTGCGACGCTGTACTGCATCCTCACGGGGGAGGCGCCGTTCCCACGCGGCGAGCTGCCAGACGTGCTAGCGCGGGTGCGCAAGGGCGACTTCCAGCGGCCGTCGGAGGTGAAGCCCGGCGTGCCGCCGGCGCTGGAGGCGGTGTGCCTGAGGGCGATGGCACTGAAGCCAGAGGGCCGCTACGCCGACGCCGAGGCGCTGGCGGCGGAGGTGGAGCACTGGCTGGCCGACGAGCCGGTGCGGGCGTACCGCGAGCCGGCCGCCGCGCGGGCGGCGCGGTGGATGCGGAAGCACCCGGCGGCCGTGGCGGTGCTGGCGGCGGCGCTGCTGCTGGCCGCCCCCCTGGCGGGGATGTTGGCCTGGGTGAGCGACGGGGCGCGGCGGCGGGCCGAGGCCGACACCTTGCGGATCCGGCAGGAGCAGGAGAGGACGGAGCGGGAGCGGGCGAAGGCGGTGCGGCTGGCCGAGCGGAGCCGGAAGATCCGGGCATTCTACGAGAGGCACATCCTGGCCGCCCCACGCCCCCTGGGCGGGGGACAGGCGTTCGACGTGAAGCTCAAGCAGGTGCTCGACGAGGCCGGTCCCCGGATCGGGGCCGCCTTCGCCGACGAGCCAGAGGACGAGCTGGCCGTCTGCGACGCCCTGGGCGAGACCTACCACCTGCTGGGCGAGAACGTGGCCGCGGAGGCCATCATGCGTCGGGCCGTCGAGCTGGCGCGGGGCCTCCACGGCGAACGCAGCAAGGAGTACCTGGAGGCCCAGGCCGCCCTCGCGGTCACCCGCCTCTTCCTGGGCAGGGACGAGGAGGGCACGCGGATGCTGGAGGCCGCCATCAAGGAGGCGTCGGCCGTCCTGGGGCCGACGCACCGGACCACACTCACCGCACGCCACAACCGGGCGTTGGGGCTCCAGCACCTGGGCCGGCTGGACCTGGCCGAGGCCGAGTGCCGCGGCGTCATCGCGGCCCGGACGGAGGCCCTCGGCCCGAACGCGGACGACACCCTGGACAGCTCGGCCCTGCTCGCCCTGATCCTGACGGACAGGGGGCGGCACGCCGAGGCGGAGAGGGCGTACCGCGGCCTGCTGCCGCTCGTCCGCCGCACCAGGGGCCATGACCACCCGCACACGCTCACGCTCGAACACAACCTCGCCGACGTCCTGGCCCGGGACGGCCGCAACGAGCAGGCGTCCCGCCTGCTGGCGGCGGTGGTCGCGTCGCGCAAGCGGGTGTGCGGCCCCGAGCACCAGCACACGCTGGCCTCGCAGGCCCGCCTCGCCGGCTGCCTGAACGAGATGAACAGGCCAGGGGAGGCCGAGGCCCTCTTCCGCGAGATCCTGCCGGCCCTGACACGCACCCTCGGGCCGGAGGCCTTCCTCACCCTGACGGCACGCCACAACCGGGCGCTGGGCCTCCTGCACATGGGCCGGCTGGCCGAGGCGGAGGCCGAGTTACGCGACCTGATGGCGATCCGGACGAGGGCCCTCGGCCCCCACTCCCCGGACACCCTGAGCAGCACCGCCTTGCTCGCGTCGGTGCAGGTGGAGCAGGGGCGGCACGCGGAGGCGGAGGAGACCCTGCGCGCCTTGCTGCCGATGGTGCGCCGCACCCAGGGCCCGGACCACCCCCTCACCCTCACGGTGGAGCACAACATCGCCGACGCGATGGCCCGCCGGGGCCAGGGCGGCAGGGCCGCCCGCCTGCTGGAGGCGGTCATCGCCTCGCGCCTCCGGGTACGCGGGCCCGAGCATCTGGACACGCTCGCCTCGCAGGGCCTGCTCGCCTCCTGCCTGAACGACCTGAACAGGCCGAAGGAGGCCGAGGCCCTCCTCCGTAAGATCCTGCCGATCCTGGCACGCACCCTCGGGCCGGGGGCCTACTTCACCCTGACGGCTCGCCACAATCTGGCCCTGTCGCTCCTGGCGCAGAGCCGTCTCGCCGAGGCCGAGAAGGAGGCGCGTGAGGTGATCGCCGTCCGGATGCGTCTGCTCGGCGGGGCGCACCCGGACACGCTGGCCACGCAGAACCTCCTGGCCGTGGTGTCCATCGCCCGCAACGACCCGACTCTGTTCGACGAGGTGGAGGCGATGCTGACGCGGTCCATCCCCGCCGCCGAGAGGACGCTGGGGCCGACGCACCCGCTGACGGCCAACCTGACCGCCAACGCCGTCGGCGTCTACCTCAGCCGCAGCAAGCACGCCGAAAGCCTGCCGCTGCTGTGGAAGCTCACCTCGAGGGGGCTGATGAGCGACACCATCCCCTCGGTGTTGCGGACGATGCGGCTGTCCCAGCAGACGTTCCTCCTTTCCGACCCACGCCGCGACTGGGAGACGAGGCTGCTGGCGGCGTGGGCACAGATGGAGGGCAGGAGGCACTCCGAGGCCGAGAAGGAATTCCGTGCGTTTCTCGCGGCCAAGGCCTTCACCGAGGCCGACTGGCAGCACCACGCCGCCGGCTCCTTGCTGGGCGACTGCCTGACGCGGCAGAAGAAATTCGCCGACGCCGAGCCGCTTCTACTGGCCTCCCAGGAGGGGCTCGTGCGATCGAAGGGGTGTCCGCCTGACCGTGTCGCCGAGGGACGTGCGCGTCTCGCACGGCTGTACGACGCCTGGGGCAAGCCGGAAAAGGCGGCCGCCTGGAAATCCCCGTGACGATTCGCCCCCGTTCGGGTTCAATGGATACCATCCCTCATCCTTCGACGCCCGAGGAGCACGCACCCATGCGGCGACTGCTGGCCGGCCTCTGCCTGATCCCCCTCCTCGTCATCGCCGTGCAGGCGGCCGGGCCGCCCACGCGCCAGGACGACCCCACACGCCCGTCCGAACGCTTCACGATGGGCACACCGAAGTCCCTCGCCGACCTCCGCAGGCTGGAGGAGCGCGTCCAGTGGACCATCAAGCGCGTCATGCCCTCCGTGGTCGGCTTCGGCGGCGGCAGCGCCGTCATCGTCAGCAAGGAGGGCATGGCCCTCACCGTCGCCCACGTCGGCGGCAAGTCCGGCCGCGACGCCACCTTCATCTTCCCCGACGGCAAGCGTGCCAAGGGCAAGACCCTCGGCAACTGGGCCGGCGTTGACGCCGGCATGGCGAAGATCACCGACAAGGGCGAGTTCCCCTTCACCCCGATGGGCAAGTCCAGCGAGCTGAAGGTCGGGCAGTGGGTCGTCACCATGGGCTTCCCCATCTCGTTCAGCAAGGGCATGAAGCCGCCCGTCCGCGTCGGACGCATCGTCTCGCTGTCGGCCACCACCATCGTCACCGACTGCCCCATGATGGGGGGCGACTCCGGCGGCCCGATCTTCAACCTCGACGGCGAGGTCATCGGCCAGAACAGCCGCACCGCCAACAACTACAACGTCCACGTCCCCGTGGACGTGTACCGCGACAACTGGAAGCGCATGCTCGCCGGCGAGGACTGGGGCGGCTCCCCCTTCGGCAAGGGCAAGGGCAAGAAGGGCAAGGACGAGAAGAAGGACGAGAAGAAGGAGAAGGGCAAGTCGAGCCTCGACGGGGACGAGGAGGGGTGCGCCGCGCCGCCGCAGAAGGCGGCCAAGGCCGCCCCCCCGGTCAAGGGCAAGGAGCGTCCGCCCGTCCGCGTCGGCCCCAACGAGCGCCTGCACGAGAGCGTCAAGGCGGCGTTCCGCGAGGCCACCCAGCCGCACGCCGAATGCGTGGCCCGCGTCTTCAGCGACGGCAAGGCCTGCGCCCTCGCCACCGTCGTCGGCCCGGACGGCCTGCTGGTCACCAAGGCCACCCAGCTCAAGGGCAAGATCACCGTCAGGCTCTCCGACGGCCGCACCCTCGACGCCGAGAAGCTCGGCGAGGACAAGGAGGGCGACCTCGCCGTCCTGCGCGTCCAGGCCAAGGGCCTCAAGCCGGCCCTGTGGCGTGAGGGCATCCCCGAGCAGGGCCGGCTGATCGCCGCCGTCGGCGAGAAGGGCGAGCCGATCACGCTGGGCACCGTCACGTCGGAGCCGCGCAAGTTCGCCCTGGCCGAGCGGCCCACGGGGCCGGCGCCGAAGGGCGGCCGCCCGTTCCTGGGCGTCGGCGTCGATGACGTGGAGAATGGCGCCAAGTTGAACAACGTGGCGGCGGGCAGCCCCGCCGACAAGGCCGGCCTGAAGGCCGGCGACATCGTCAAGAAGCTGGGCGACCACGTCGTCAAGGACCTCGCCGCCCTGCGGGCCGCCCTCGACAAGTACAAGGTCGGCGACAAGGTGCCGGTGTTGATCGAGCGCAACGGCAAGGAGGAGAAGTTCGAAACCACCCTCGGCGCCGCCCCGGCCCTCCCCGCCGGCGGCCTGCCCTACGACCGCTGGGGGGGCGGCCCGTTCAGCGAGCGCCGCTTCGGCTTCGGCAAGGTGCTGCCGACGGACGCCTACCTCAACCCCGCCGACTGCGGCGGCCCGGTGGTGGACACGTCGGGACGGGTGGTCGGCGTGACGGTGTCACGGGCGCTGCGTATCTCGACCTTCGTGCTGCCGGCCGACGACGTGAAGCGTATTGTCGCCAAGGCGGCCGAGAAGAAGTGAGCGGAGGCCACCACGGATTTCACGGATCCGCACGGATAACACCAAGGGCAGGACCAGGCAGGCCGAAGGCGCAGTGTCTTCGGCCTGCCTGCATTCCTGCCTCCTCCTTGATCGTCGGTGACCTGCCGCGTGACGTCTGGCGTGGCGGTGACCGCCGAGGCGCGGCCCGGCGCGCGGTGGATTGAGATGGGTGTCGGGCGAACAGGTGCCGTCACGCCACGCCGGCCAGGAAGCCCAGCAGCACGTCGTTGAACGCCCCCACCTCCTCCACGTTCGCCAGGTGCCCGGCCTTCTCGATCACCGCCAGCCGCGCCCCCGGCACCGCCGCCACCATCTCCCGCGCCAGGTCCGGCGGCGTGATCACGTCGTCCTGCCCCACGACCACCAGCGTGGGCACACGCACCGCCTTCAGCCCCGGCAGCGCGTCCGGCCTGTCACGCAGCGCGGCCAGCGCCGCCGCCACGCCCTCCGGGCTCTGCGCCGATCCCAGCTCGCGGATCGTCTCCACCAGCTCCGGATTCTCCGCGTGCGCCCGTGGCCCCAGCAGCTTCGGCAGCTGTGCCTCGACGATGCCGGCCACGTCGCCGGATTTCGCCTGCGCGATGAGCTTGTCGCGGAAGAGCTTCATGGCCGCGTCGTCCGGCCCGGCCTTCGTGTCGCACAGGATCAGCGACGCGAGACGGTGCCCGTGCTTGCGGGCGAACGCCATCGCCACGTAGCCGCCCATCGACAGCCCGGCCACGCTCACCGGCTCGTTGACGTCCTTGTCGTCGAGCAGGGCGGCCACGGTGTCGGCGAAGCCCTCGATGCTCGGCGGCCCGAGCGGGCTGTCTCCGAAGCCGGGCAGGTCCGGCGTGATCACGCGGTACAGGTCCCGTAACGCCTCGACCTGCGGCCTCCACATCGCCCGCGACAGCGGGAAGGCGTGCAGCAACACCA
Source organism: uncultured Alcaligenaceae bacterium (assembly GCA_964630925.1). Lineage (GTDB taxonomy): Bacteria > Planctomycetota > Planctomycetia > Gemmatales > Gemmataceae > RGDT01. Next base: position 3,705 of record CAZVZK010000184.1, on the reverse strand, counting down.
CCACGGGCCCCTGGCCCACATCGGCCGCGACGAGCATGATCCTGGCCCTCCGGGGGAATGGGGATGATTCGTCCCCCGTGGGGTGTTATATGCCCGGCCACGGGGGCCGCCTCCCCTCGGACCACATGCGGAGAGGGAACATGGGCAAGACGACCCGACGCGCCTGGATGCTGGCCGGCCTGGCGCTTCCGCTCGGCTGCACCTGGCCGTTCACCGCCAACAGCCCGATGCGCCTGCCGCCCGGCGAGGACGCCCTCCCCACGGAGGGCACCGACGCCGACGGGCGCCCCGTCGGCCTCGCCGCCCACCGCGGCAAGGTCGTCATGCTCTCCTTCTGGTCGTCGACCTGCCCGCCGTGCAAGCGCATGTTCCCCCACGAGAACGAGCTGGTGGCGAAGTTCGCCAACGCCCCGTTCGCCCTCGTCGGCGTGAACGCCGACCCCGACCCGCACAAGATGCGCGGCACCCAGTATCGCTCCACCCACGCCTGGCCGTCGATCTGGGACGGCCCCGGCGCGGCCATCTGCTCCGCGTGGCGCATCGACGGGCTGCCGACCATCATCCTGATCGACCAGGCAGGCAAGGTGCGTTTCCGCCGCGTCGGCGAGGTGTCCCCCTCGACGCTGGAGTCGGCGATCGGCCAGCTCCTCGCCGAGGGGTCCGCTCCCGCGCCCGCCAAAGTGGGCCTCACGCGGCCTTGACGACGGCCCCCTTGTGCCGGGCCTCGAACGCGCGCACCTCGTCGATGGCGAGCTGGATGGCCGGCCCGGCCCACGACGCCAGGTCCTTCTCCAGGCCCTTCTGCACGCCGGCCGCCACGACGTGCTTCACCAGGTCGCCCTCCTTGCACAGCCCCTCGCCGGCCAGTTTCTTGTCCTTCTCCGTCAGCCGGCGGTGCAGCTCCTCGCCCGTCTGCGGCAGCCCCTTCGTCGCCGGCGCCGTGGCCGGGGGCGGCGCCTTCGTCGCCTCCGCCGGGGCGGCCTTCGCCGCGGGCGCCGCCGCGGGCGCCGCCTTGGCCGGCTTCTTCTCCTCGGGCCTGGCGGACGCGGCGGACGCCGGCAGGCGCGGCGTGCCGACGATCTGCCTCTTCTGCGGGTCGTAGTCCACCCACTGCGGCTTCAGGCGGTACAGGTAGCGTCCGATGCCGAACTTGACCGCCGCGCGCTTCAGGGCGTCACTGAACGCCGCCTTGCGGCGGTCGCCCTCGTCGGGCTGCTCGCTCTGGCCGCCCACGTCCTCCTTTGTGATCCAACGGTCACCCAGCTTGACGCGCAGCCGGCACACGACCGCGCCGTCGGGCAGGCACTCGTAGTGGTCCTGCCAGCTCTCCGCGCCGACCACGTCGTCCAGGCGGTCCATGATCACGCGCGCGTCCACGAACGCCACCACCAGCGCCCGGTTGCCGCTCACCGTCTGCGGCTTCCAGCGCACCTCCGTCACGTCGAACGCCGCCGCCAACCTCCGCGTCAGCGCGCCGACATCCGCGTCCCCTTTCGTCTCGCCCCTGGTCATGATTTCTCCCTCCCGTCTTGTCCGAGATTTAGTGTACGGAATATCATGATCCGGCACAAGAGCAGCAGGCGGAAAGGTCGGGGGGATCGGGGCGGAATGGCGCGCCCGGGCCCTTGACGGGGGGAGGGATGGGCGGGTACTATTCTGACATCCAGGGCAAGCGGGCACTGGGTGCCGCCCTAACGTGGGGAGGCTGGCTAGAAGCCGTCTCGGCTGGCAGACCTGGTTCGCCGGCCGACACGGGAGGCTCTAGCAAAAGGAGGTGGTCCTTGAGTTGTAAATCCCAGGTGAGGCTGCGTTGAGACGTGGCCGACGGGATGCGTCGGACGCAGCCCTTGGTTCCTAGGAGGCCCCGGCGAGAAGGCTCGCCGGGGCCTCCCTCTTTTTCCCCGGCCCCCCGCTTCAGGCCGCACATCCTGCCATTCCGTTAAAGCCGGCTCCGTCGGCATCCCGATAACTCCTCACAATGACACACACGAGCGGCACGGAGTGGCGCGGACGCGCCGGCCGGCCGTCGCATTGCCCGAGGGGTGAGGACATGATGAAGCTGCGCCTCCTGCTGCTGACGGCGGCCCTGGGCGCGCCGGCCCTGCTCGGCGGCTGTTACCCCCTGTCGGCGGGCCTCTTCACGCCCGTGCCGGTGCCCCCGTGGGTCACCGAGCGCATGGAAGAGAAGTACTGCCACAAGAACGACTTCCGCACGCCCATCCTGCCGCCCATCCTGCCCGGATCGCCGCCGCCGATGTGCGAGGACGCCCCGGATGACGCCCGCGTCCTGCGTGCCTGGCCGAAGGTGACGCGCGGCGTGCCCTACTTCTACGAGGAGCACCGGGACAACATCGTGATCGTGCCGGAATTGCTGGTGGACAAGATCGACCCGCCGCGGTTCTTCCCGGTGGTGGGGATGGCGCAGCTGCACCACTGCCACTGGAAGGTGACCATCTACTACGACGAGACCATCGAGAGCCAGTACCCCTTCCCCTACCGCTGCAAGCGCCCGCGCGTGCAGGTCATCTACATGGACCTCGACCACCTCCACCAGTGCGCCGGGCCCTCCCCCGACGCCCAGCGCTCCGTCACAAAGGATCTGGCCGGCTATTGAGCGACGCCCGGCGCCCTCGCCCTCGCCCGCTCTTTTCCAAGATTTCGCATGGAGGTCCGTCCCATGATCCGTCGCCTGCGCCAGGCAGCCGCCGCCGGGCTCGCCGCCTGCGCCCTCGGCCTGCTGCCCGCCCCCGCCGCCGCCGACGCCGGCGTCGCCGCCGCCGCCAGGGCCGAGCTACGCGAGGCCCGGAAGGTCGAGCACGCCTGGATGTCCGACCCGAGGGTGTTCGGGCTGGGCCTGGTGGCGCACGCCGACGACGACGGCATCGAGGTCCGGGGCAAGGTGGCCGACGAGGCGACACGCAAGCTCGCCCTGCGGCTGGCCCGCCAGGCGACCACGGCGCCCGTGCGCGACCGCATCATGCTCGAGCTGCCCGTCGGGTCCGAGCGCGACGCGGCCGCCCTGCGGCTGGCCGCCATCGCCCTCATCCGGGAGCGTCTGGGCGCCGGCGCCGCCAAGGTCGAGGTCGTCTCCGCCGAGGACGGCATCATCGAGCTGCACGGCACCGCCGCCTCGCTCGACGAGCGTCACGCCGCCAGCCGCTGCCTGCGCAACCTGCCGGGCATCACCCGAGTGGAGAGCTACCTCGACGTGGTCAAGCCGACGCCCGCCGTCGTGCAGGCCCGCGCCGAGGGGCCGAGGGCCGAGGGGCCGAAGGCCGAGCCGCGCGAGCTGCCGACGGGCCCGGGCGCGCTGGTGCTGCCGGCGCCGCCCCCGCCGCGTGTCCCGGCCGCGGTCCCGGCCAACTCCTACGTCCGCATCCAGACGCGCCCCACGCCGATCGAGCCGGCGGCGCGGCCCGTGGTGGCGTCGGCGCCGGTGGGGTTCGCCCAGCCGGCCTACCCCGGCTGCGTGGTGACGCCCCGCGGCGTGCAGCTCAGTGTCGCCCAGCTCGAGCCGACGCCGACGTTCCTGGGGCGCTTCACGAGCCTGTTCGCGCTCAAGCCGCGCACGCCGGCCCCGGCGATCCGCGTCCAGGCGGTGCCGCCCGCCCAGCCCGTCGCCGTCGTGCAGGCGCCGCTGCCCGTGCCGGCCAAGGCCCAGCCCCCGGCCCTCCAGCCGCCGCCCGCCGAGACGCCGCGGCCCGC
>CAZVZK010000183.1:0-19047 GCA_964630925.1 uncultured Alcaligenaceae bacterium | reverse complement strand
GCGAACGGCAGCTTGGTGATGATGACGTTCGACAGCGCCTCGCCCGGCACGTCCACGCCCTGCCAGAACGAGTCCACGCCCAGCAGCACCGCGTTGCCCGCCGCCTTGAACTTCGCCACCATCTGCGACCGCGGCATGCCGTCCGTCTGGGCGAGCAGCGGGTAGCCCTTGCTGGCGCAGAACCCGCGCAGGGCGTTGGCCGCCTGCGACAGGAAGGCGTTGCTCGTGAACAGCACGAACGCCCGGCCCTTCGTCCTCTCGATGAACTCCGGCAGGCGCTTGAGGACGGCGGCCTCGTAGCCGCGCGGGTCCGAAGCCGGGTCCGGCATGTCCCGCGTCAGGTGCAGCTCGCACTGGGTGCGGTAGTCGAACGGGCTGCCGAGCTGGAGCGACGGGGCGTCGAGGCCGAGGCGCTGGGCGAAGTGGCGGAAGCCGTCCGGCCCGCCGGTGGAGAGCGTGGCGCTGGCCATGATGACGGTGGGCGTCTTGTCGTAGAGCATCGTCTTGAGGGCCGGGCCGACCTCGATGGGGGCGCTGCACAGCTCGATCTTCGGGTGCGTGCCGGGGGCGATGTCGAACCAGTACACCTGCCCCGGCAGCGACTGGCCCAGCCACGCGCGCAGGGACGATGCGAGGGAGCGGGCACGCTCGGCCAGGGAGGACAGCTCGATCTTCTGCTCGTCGTCGAGGTTCTCGCCGAGCTTGTCGATGCCCGTGGCGAGCTTGTGCAGCTCCTCCGAGACGCGGTCGGCGACGATGCCCGGCTCGCGGACGCGGAACGACTCCGGCCCGCCGGCGGGCCGGCCACGCTCGGGCCGGGGCTGGGCGGCGTGCCAGGCGAGGACCGCCTGGAAGAACTCGTCCGAGGCGTTGCGCGTCCGCTGGAGCTGCCCCATCGCGTCCTCGGCGGGGAGGAAGACGAACAGGCCCTTGGAGGTGCGCGGGTTGAAGAGCTTGTTGAACAGCCAGTCGAAGGAGCCACGCCCTGCCTGGATGCCGAGGTGGTCCGACGCCACGTCCTCGACCGTGTGGGCCTCGTCGAAGACGACGACCTGATACTCGGGGAGGATGCCCGACCCGTCCTCCTGGCGGAGGGCGAGGTCGGCGAAGAACAGCGCGTGGTTGACGATGAGCAGCTCGGCCCCGCCCATCTGGCGGCGGGCCTTGAAGTAGAAGCACTCGCCGTGGTCGGGGCAGGCCCGCCCGAGGCAGTTGGTGCTGTCGGAGTGGGCCAATTCCCACACCGCCGGGGAGGGCACGAACGGCAGGTCGGAGCGGCTGCCCTCCTTGGTCGTGCGCGACCACTGGCCGACCTTGCGGAGCTGCTCGGTGAGCGCCGGCTCGGCGAGGAGCGACGCGTGCCGCTGCTGGGCGACGCGCAGGCGGCGCTTGCTCAGGTAGTTGGAGCGGCCCTTGACGAGGGCGGCGCGGAAGTCGCCGGGGATCGCCTTCTTGAGGAAGGGGATGTCCTTCTCGACGAGCTGCTCCTGAAGCGCGATGGTGTGCGTCGAGATGACCGCGCGGCACTTCCTGTCCTTGATGGCCGCGAGGACGGCGGGGATCAGGTAGGAGAACGACTTGCCGACCCCCGTCGCGGCCTCGACGAGGAGGTGCTCCTTGTTGGCGATGGCGCGTCCGACGGCGTGGGCCATCTCGAGCTGCTGTGGCCGCGGCTCGTAGCGGTCGAGCAGGCCGGCGACGGTGCCGCCCGGGCCGAGGATGGATTCGATGGACATGGTCGTGGGAGGCCCCGCCGGGTGTGCCGATGGCGTTCATTGTACGCCACGCGTGGCGTCAGGCGGTAGGTGCGTTGTCAGGATGTCAGCGCGGCCGTCACGCGGCCCGGCGCCCCTCGTCCTCGATGTGCAGACGCGGGCCGGCCGGCTCGGCAAACGCCAGGGTCGCCAGCCCGGCGAGGGGGGCGCCCAGGAGAGGCCCGAGGGCCGCCTGCCAGCCGCCGAGGCGGGCGCCCACGAGCGCCGCCCCCAGCCACCCCGCCGGGTTGAACGCCGGCGCGAACGCCAGGAGCCCCGCCGCCAGCGCCGCGCCGCGGTACACCGGCGCGTGCGGCCAGTCGCGCGTGGCCGTCAGGGCCAGCAACGCCGCCGCGAAGGCGGCCCCCGCCAGCGGCACAGGGGCCGGCGGGGCGCGCTCCGGGCCGAACAGGCCCGCAGCGAGCGCCGCCAGGACGCCGCCGATGAGCTGCGCGATGACGTAGCCGGCGGCGGTGGGCGCCGGCAGCTTGCCGGCGAACGCCAGCCCCAGGGTGACGGCGGGGTGACAGTGGCCGCCGGAGGCCGGCGCGAGGGCGGCGGCCAACGCCGCCAGCGCCAGGCCCTGCGCCAGCGCCGCGTGCTGCACCGCCACGAGGCCGGCCAGCACGAGCAAGAACGAGCCCAAGCCCTCAGCCATCGCCGAGCGCGAGAGATCGCCCAGGGCGCGGACGGGCCGCGCCGCCAGCAGCACGATCAGGCAGACGAGGTTCCCCCCGATCACCGCGAGGAGGATCGGGATGATCAGCGCGGCGTCGGTCGGCATGGCGCGGCGGCCCCTCCATCCCTGGAGACGGGGGAGGTTGTACCACGCCGGCGGGTGACGGGGATAGGGCAATCGGGGCCGCCCGGTCCTCCCCACACGGCTCACGCACCAGGGGGCCAAGGATGGCACGCTTCCTCAGCAGGCGGCTGAGCTTCACTTCCAGGAGGCGTTGCGGCTCGCGGGCGTGTGGGCGGGGCACTGGCCGCCGTCACCCTGCGAACGGCAGCAGCGCCTCGCGGAACGCCTGCGCCGTCGGGAACCGGTGCCGCGGCTCGCGGGCCAGGGCGCGGCCGATGGCGCCGGACAGCCCGGGCGGCACGTCGTCACGCCAGCGCGTCAGCGGCGGGGGGTCCAGCGTGCGGATGCTGTCGAGCAGCATCAGCGTGTTGGCCGCCTCGTGCGGGCCGCGCCCGGCCAGGACGTGATACAGCGTGGCGGCGGCGCCGTACTGGTCGGCGAAGGGGCCGGCCTGGCGGAAGTCGGTCAGCATCTCCGGCGAGGCGAACGCCATCGTCCCGCCCATCACGCCGGGCAGCGTCAGCGCCTGGGCCAGGTCCGACGACTGGTAGGCCTTGGCCAGCCCGAAGTCGGCCAGGCGGCACTCCTCCCCTCCGGGCGCGGCGTGGACGAGGACGTTGCTCGGCTTCACGTCGCGGTGGACGACGCAGGCCTTGTGCGCCTCGCTCAGCGCGTCCAGGACCTGGCACGCCAGGCGGACGGCGCGTGGCACGGCCAGGGGGCCGTCGCGGGCCAGCACCTCGGCGAGGTTGCTCCCCGGCACGTAGTCCATCACGAGGTACAGGAGCCCCTGGGCCTCGCCGGCCTCGCGGAAGCCGACGATGTGGCGGTGCCGCAGGTCGCGGAGGTGCGTCGTCTCGCGGCGGAAGCGGGCGCACACGCGGGCGTTGAGGGCCAGCTCCGGGCGGATCAGCTTGCACGCCGCCTGCCTGCCGGCGATGTCCTCCGCGAGCCAGACGTTGCCCATGCCGCCGGCCCCGAGCTGGCGGATGAGCTGGTAGCCGGGGACGTGCAGGGTCGCCTGCGGGGGCGTGGCCGGCAGGGGGGCGTCCTCCGCGTCGCTGGTGGCGTCCCCCTCATCGCGATGCAGGACCGTGGGCGCCGCCGGGAGGCCGGCCGGCGCGCCGGCCCGCAGCAGGTGGACGACGAGGACGGTGCGGCCGGCGCGGATCAGGTCGCCGTGCCGCAGGTCGCACTGGGCCTGGACGAGCAGGCCGTTGACCAGCGTGCCGCGTCCGCTGTGGTTGGTGAGCCGGCAGTAGGCCGGGGCCAGCTCGGCGAGGAAGTGCAGGCGCGAGGCGGACTCGTCGTCCGGCGGCAGGACGATGTCCGCCGTGTGCTTCCGCCCCACGACGAGCGTGCCTGGGCAGGCGACGTGGCCACGCACCGCCGGCGCCGTCTCGACGGGGTCGGCGAGCTGCAGGGCCCAATCGGCGGGGCGTGCGGGCTGTCGTTCGGGGCTCATGTGTTCGACCAGCTGAGGGGCGGAGGCACCCCGTCCATGATCCCGACTCACCCGCCGGCTGTCAACCATCATCCCCCGCGCCGGCATCCGCCGCACATGCGGCAAAGTTTACCCCGCCGGAATGCCGATCTGAATTTGCAAGACGGGTTTTTCTCGTCCACCCGTGGGAGGTGTTTCACATGTCTCGACGCTCCTGGGCAAGCCTGGCCGCCGCCGCCCTCGGGGTGGCCGGCTGCACGTCCCTGGACGTGGCGGCACCGCCGGTCATGAACCTCCCCCCGCCGGTCGAGGCGCCGAAGCAGGGGAGGGCCCACAGGACCATCCCCGCCGACGCCCCGCCCGCCGACGACGCCCCGACGCCCGCGGCGACGCCCGCGGCGACGCCCGCGCCGGCGGCGCCCGAGGTGAAGGAGATGCCGATCACGCTCGACGCGGTGTTCCGCCTCGCCGAGGGGCAGAACCCGCGCATCGCCCAGGCGCGTGAGAAGCTCAACGAGAGCCTCCTCGTCCAGGAGATGAACTGCCGCTGCTGGCTGCCCAACACCTACGCCGGCGTCGCCTACTACCGCCACGAGGGCGGCATCCAGAACGAGAACGGCACGCTGACGCACTCCAGCACCGGGGCGGTCCTGCCGGGCCTGAACATCCAGAGCGAGATCGACCTGCGCGAATCGACCTTCCGGGCGTTGAACGACGAGCGTCTCGTCTGGCAGGACAGGGGCGAGAAGACGCGCATCGACAACGAGGTGCTGCTGGAGGCGGCCAGCACCTACGTCGATTTCCTCACGGCGCGGCGCGGGCAGGCGCTGGCGGAGGAGATCGAGAAGTCCGAACGCAAGCTGCTGGAACGCGCCGAGAAGATGGCGAAGTCGGAGGCGGCGGCGGCGGCGTTCCTGGAGAGCATGAAGGCGTCGATGGCCGGCCGGCAGCAGACCATCGCCAAGCTGCGGCAGCAGGGCAACGCGGCGATGGCGAAGCTCGTGCAGTTGCTCGGCCTGCCGCCGCACACCGTCCTCGTCCCGCAGGACCTCGCCGTCGTGCCGTTCGAGCTGGTGGACGTGACCCCGTCCACGGAGGAGCTGGTGGCGCGGGTGATGCAGGACGGCCCCGGCGTCGCCGAGCTGTCCGGCCTGCTCGCGGTCATCCAGACGGGCCTGGACAAGTCGTACGGGCTGCACAACCTGCTGCCGATCATGCAGCTCAACATCTACGAGGGGGCGATCGGCGCGGGGCCGGGCGGGTCGTTGAATTTCGACAACCGGCTGGACATCGGCGTGAACCTGAAGTGGAACCTCGCGGAGCTGACGCGCACGGAGTTCCACCGTCAGAGGGCGCGGCTGCGGCAGGCGCAGACGATGTACGCGCTCCAGGACCTGCAAGGCAAGCTGGCGCTGGGCGTGCAGGAGGGCAAGGACGCCGTCCTGCACGGGCGCGAGCAGATCGGCCTGGCGATGTCCCAGGTCAAGCACGCCAGCGAGAGCTACCGGCTGAGCGACACGCGGCTGGAGAAGTCGGCGCCGGGGGCGAGCGCGCTGGAGGTGATGCTGGCGATCCGCTCGCTGGAGCAGGCGCATTTCAACAACCTGCTGAACATCGCCGCCCACAACAAGGGGCAGATCCGGCTGTTGCTGCTCCTCGGTGCGCCGACGCGGCCTGCCGGGCCGGCCGCGTGTCCGCCGGCGCTGCAGCCGGTGCCGCCGAAGTGACGGGGCGGCTCACGCCACCGCGGGCGTTTCGGCCTGCGCCGTTTGCGGGGCGGGGGCGACGGCCGCGCGTCGCAGCTCGATGCGCTGCTCGGCGGTGGTGTTCACGAACGAGACGTGATACAGGACGCCGTCCTCGAGCCGGAGGAGGCCCTCCCCGCCGTAGGGGGACACGGAATCCGGCGCGTGCTGGTTGCACAGGACGGCGGCGCGGGCGAGGGCCGAACGGAACGCGCCCTTGTTGAGGGGGATCTCCTCAGCCTCGCCGCCCGCTGGCGTGTACCAGGACACACCTTCGCCCGAAGCCGCTCGGCGAAGATCAGCCGTCCGCTCAGGGGCAGCCCCCGTATCAGTATCTGATCTGGGGGTAACCGTTCGGGCGCCCGAACGAGATGCACAGACGCTCCACTGTGGGCAATGACGCTCAAAGATGCGCTGACGCTCCACTCGGGGCGCTGACGCATCCCCGCTCACCCGATCCAGATGCGTTCAAACTCGCCGAAGACGAGAGCCGCTGACGCTCCACTCGGGGCGCTGACGCATCCCCGCTCGCCAACAGCCAGAGCCGCTCACGCTCCACTCAAGGCACTCCTGCGGCCGGGCCTGATCCGCCAGTTACCCCCATCTGATTTCACACGGCCGCCGGCCCCCTGTCAACCGGATGATGCAAACGCCGACGGCGGCGGGCATCCGCCCGCCGCCGCCTGTGATCTCCGTGGGCCGACGCCCGGTCCGCGTCACCGCGCGAAGCCGATCAGGAAGTTCAGCACCGCCCCGTCCGGCTTCTTCGACTCCGCCGGGATGGCCACCGGCACGTGGACGTGCTTCTCGGCGTCCACGCCGATGATGACGCCCTGCGGCCTCTTCAGATCGACCTTCACCGGCGTCGCCGTCGTGTCGTGCCCGACGTTGCCGGCCTTGTCCGCCGCCTCGACACGCACGAAGAACTCATACGGGTGGTCCTTCGGCAGCATGTGGACGTGCCGGCCGCAGTTCTCCACCGCCGTGGCCACCGGCGTGAACGGGCCCTCGGCCTTCTCCGACACGCTGATCGTCACCGGCCGCGGCGTCAGGCGCTCGTCGGCGGCGCTCCAGCGGACCACCAGCTTGCCCTCCGGCAGCACATCGACGCCGTGCATCTTCACCACGGGGGCGGTCTCGTCCACCACGACCCACAGGTGCGGCGTGTCGCCCGTCTTCGGCTCTGTCGAACGCACGCCGACGCCGTTGGTCACGACGACGGCGAAGCCGTACTTGCCCTCCTCGGCGACCTGCACGGCGAGCGGGCCGCTCGGCGGCGGCTCGTTGCTGTAGCGCGCCCAATTCTTGCCGTCGCGCGTCGCCCACAGCTCCAGGCGCGACACGCCCGAGGGGCCCACGTCCTTGATCGTGTAGTTGAGCTTCAGGCGGCGGCTGTTCACCAGCAGCGTCGGCACCCGAGGCTGCGTCAGGCGGGACAGGCCGCAGCCGGCCGGGGCCTCGACCTGACGGATCTCGGGGCACGCTGGCGTGGCGATCTGCGGCAACGCGGTGCCCGTGGCGAGGTCCGGCAGGCAGGGGATCTCAGAGCGGACGCTGTCGTTGCTGATCGGGGGCAGCTTCCTGGCCGGAGCGGGCGGGGCGTAGGAGGGGATCTGGGAGCCGACGCCGGGCTCGATGCAGGGCGGCGGCAGGTCGGCCGCCGGCGGGGTCGGCTGCTGGGCCAGGGCGAAGGGCAGGGCGGCGACGCCGGCGGCGATGGCGGCGCCGAGGGCCGCGAGGGTTTTGTAACGCATGGGGGTCCGTCCTCCAAGAGCGGGTCGGGGGATGGCCCGTGAGGGCCGGCCGGGATGATACGGACGGCCCGCGAAGAAAAAAGACGAACCGGCGCCGCGTCCGCGCCCTTGTTCCGCCGCCGGGGCGGGGGTAGGATGCCGTCGGGGAAGCCCAGATCCCCGCGTGGGGCACCGCCAGACGATGAAGGCCTGTCCTTCACCCCAGCAGCTCGACCAGTACGCGACGGGCCACCTGAGCGACTTCGACCGCTCGGCGGTGGACGCGCATGTCCAATCCTGTTCCTCCTGCCGCGACACCGTCACCAACCTCCGACGCAACACATCGGGCACCATCGCCCTGCGCCCCACCCGCAAGCAGCAGGAGGTCAAGCAGCTTCCGCCCGAGCTGGCCGACCACCCGCGCTACCGCGTCGTGGGCCTCATCGAGGTCGGCGGGATGGGGGCGGTGTTCAAGGCCGAACATCGCCTGCTGGAGCGTCCCGTCGTCCTGAAGGTGATCCGCCGCGACCTGCTGGACAGCCCGGAGCAGGAGCAGCGGTTCCTGCGCGAGGCGAAGCTGGCGGCCGGCCTGATGCACCCGAACATCGTGACGGTGTTCGAGGCGGAGCAGGTCGGGCAGAGCTTCTTCCTGGTGATGGAGTACCTGGAGGGGCAGGACCTGGGGCGGATGGGCCGCTCGCGTGGGCCCCTCCCTGTGGCGGAGGCGTGCGGCTACGCCATCCAGGCGGCGCGCGGGCTGCACTACCTGCACGAGCGCGGGCTGGTCCACCGCGACATCAAGCCGTCGAACCTGTTCGTGGCGGGCGACACGGTGAAGATCCTCGACATGGGCCTGGCGGTGCTGCGCGACGGCGGGGCGAAGGCCGGGCCGCGCATCACCGAGCGCGGGCAGGTGCTGGGGACGGTGGACTACATGGCCCCGGAGCAGTGGGAGGGGAGCCGCGAGATCGACGCGCGTGCGGACGTGTACAGCCTCGGGTGCACCCTGTTCGACCTGCTCGCGGGCCGGCCGCCGTTCTCCAGCTCCGAGCAGTCGTCGCTGATGAAGCAGATGTGGGCGCACTCGCTGGCCCCGGTGCCGTCGATCCGCGACGCGCGCCCCGAGGTGCCGGAGGCCCTCCAGGCGGTGTTGGCGCGGATGATGGCGAAGAAGCCGGAGGACCGCTACCGGACGGCGGCGGAGGCGGCCGCCGCCCTCGAGCCGTTCGTCTCCGGCGCCGCCCCGAAGCCGCCCCCCCCGCCCGCCCCGTCGCGGCGAGTGCTCCTCGTCGCGGGCCTGGCGGCGCTGCTACTGGCGGGTGTGGCGGCGTGGCTCCGGTGGCAGCGCCCCGAGGGCCCCGCGGCGGGCCGCGACCCGGTGCGTGTCGGCGTCCTGCACTCGCGGACGGGGACGATGTCGATCAGCGAGAAGCCGGTGATCGACGCGACGCTGTTCGCCCTCGCGGAGGTGAACGCGGCGGGCGGCGTGCTGGGCCGGCGTGTGGAGGCGGTCATCGAGGACGGGGCGTCGGACTGGCCGACGTTCGCCCGCCAGGCGGAGAAGCTGATCACCGAGGACAGGGTGTCCGCGGTGTTCGGCTGCTGGACCTCGGCGAGCCGCAAGACGGTGAAGCCGGTGTTCGAGAAGCACGGGCACCTGCTGTTCTACCCGGTGCAGTACGAGGGGCTGGAGCAGTCGCCCAACATCGTCTACCTCGGTGCCGCCCCCAACCAGCAGATCCTGCCCGCGGTCAGGTGGTGCTGCGCCTTCCTGGGCAAGAAGCGGCTGTTCCTGGTGGGCAGCGACTACGTCTTCCCGCACTGCGCCAACGCCATCATCAAGGACCACGCGAAGGGCCTCGGCGCGGAGGTCGTCGGCGAGGAGTACCTCCTGCTCGGCGGCGCCGACACCGGGAAGATCATCGAGCGGATCAAGGCGGCGAAGCCGGACCTGATCCTGAACACGATCAACGGCGACAGCAACGTGGCGTTCTTCCGCGCCCTCCGGGCGGCCGGCGTCACCCCGGCGGTGACGCCGACGGTGTCGTTCAGCATCTCGGAGGAGGAGCTGGGGGGCCTGCGGGCGGCCGACGTCGAGGGTGACTACGCCGCGTGGAACTACTTCCAGAGCATCGACGGCCCGATCAACAAGGCGTTCGTGGAGCGGTTCCGTGCGAAGTACGGGGCGGGGCGGATCGTCTCGGACCCGATGGAGGCGGCCTACATCGGCGTCCACGTGTGGGCGCAGGCGGTGCGGGCGGCAGGCACGGCGGACGTGGCGGCGGTGCGCGAGGCGGTCAAGGGGCAGGGTCTGGACGCGCCCGAGGGGCGGGTGACGGTGGACGCGGCGACGCGGCACCTGAGCAAGTTCATACGGATCGGCAAGGTGGAGGGCGGGCGGTTCAAGGTGGTGTACGCCTCGGACACGCCCATCGACCCGGTGCCGTACCCGGAGACGCGGACGAAGGCGCGGTGGCACGACTTCCTGAACGACCTGCACCTGAAGTGGGGCGGCGGCTGGGAGAATACCGCGAGGTGAGGGGCAAAGAAGAGGGGCGAGCCACGGATCAGCACGGATCAAGGCAGAAGACGAGAAGTGATAGGCAGGCCAGAAGAGAGGACGTCTTCTGCCTGCCCGCTTGTCCTGGCTGTTATCCATGCTGATCCGGACGGCAGGCAGCGGCGTGTCGAGGGCAACAGCCCCCTGGTGACTTCTTCTGGCTGCTATTTGCCGAGGGCCCACAGCGACTTCAGGCCGCGGAGGTAGATGCGGCCGCCGCTGATGGCCGGGGACGCCGGCAGCGTGTCCGGCAGCGTGTTCGCCGCCAGCAGCTCGTACACCTTGCCGGCCTTGATGACGTTGACCACGCCCGTGTCGCGGCCCACGAGGTAGACCTTGCCGTCCGCCAGCACCGGGTTGGCCCGGTGCCGGCCCTTGCCCGGCGTCTTCTTGTAGATCTGCGTGCCCGTCTTCGCGTCGAGGACGGTGATGGAGCCGAACTCACCGGCCAGGTAGACCAGGCCGTTGTGGACCAGGGGGGACGGCACGTCGGGCGTGCCGCTGGAGAGGCGCCACACCTCGTGCTTGTTGCCGGCCTCGATGCGGCCCTCGGCGTCGGGCCTGATGGCGACGACGCCCTTGTTCTTGGCGCTGGGCACGACGATCAGGTCCGGGGTGCAGACGGGGGACGCGACGAAGCGCAGGTCGCGGCGGTAGCCGTCACCCTGCGGGTTGAGGCCGGCCACGCGCCACAGCTCCTTGCCCTCCTTGAGGGAATAGGCGATGGCGTAGTCCTGGCCGTGGGTGACGAGGTAAGCGTCCTTGCCGTTGGTCCACATGAAGGGGGAGGTGTAGCCGTGCTTGTTCTCGGCGGTGCCGTCGCTCTCGCGCTTGACCTTCCAGACCTCGGAGCCGTCCTTGGTGTCGATGCTGATGACCTGTCCGCCGCCGTCGTGGATGAGCTGGAGGTAGAGGCGGCCGTCGTGGAGGACGGGCGTGGAGTGCATGCCGAAGGCGATGCGGAAGGCGCCGTAGCGCTTCTGGGCGTCGAAGCGCCACAGCTCCTTGCCGGCGAAGTCGAAGGCGGCGCAGGTGCCGTTGGCGGAGAAGACGAAGACGGCCTTGCCGTCGGTGGAGGGGGAGGGGGAGGCGGCGTTGCCCTCGTCGCCGGGGCCGCTGGCGGGGACGGCCTTGCCGAGGTCGCGGCGCCACTTCTCCTTGCCGTCGGTGCCGATGCACAGGAGGAGGATGTTGCCTGCGGGGGGGGCCTTGCCCTTGCCCTTCTTGACCTCCCTATCCTCGCGGGTGTCGCGGCTGGTGAGGAAGATCCGCTCGCCGGAGATGCACGGGGTGGAGTAGCCCTCGCCGGGGAGGTCGAGCTTCCAGGCGACGCCCTCCGTCTCGGACCACTTCGTCGGCAGGCCCGTCTCGGTGCAGAGGCCGTTATTCGTGGGGCCGCGCCACTGGGGCCAGTCGGCGGAGAGGGCGAGGGCGGCGAGGAGGAGGCAGGGTGCGGTCACGGCACGTCCCTTCAGTCCGGTGGGGGTTGTCGCGGGTGGGGTGGGCGACGTTGTTATAGGGGGAGGGTTGCGCGGGGCGAGGCGTTGCCAGGCCGTCACTTCTGGAAGCGGGTCACGCGGGTGGCGCCGTTCTCGAGTTTGAGCTGGTATCCGTCGGTGAAGGCCTCGGCGAAGTCCTCCTGGTGGCTGACGAGGAGGATGCACCTCACCCCGCCGCCCTCATCAAGACGGGACCATCTTGGCCTTCGGGGCGTGGCCGTTGCCGTTCGCGGTCAGGACGGCGTCGAACTCTTCGACCTTCACATCGCGGAAGTGCAGCGTGACCTCCCAGCCGTTGCCCAACAGGAGGCTCTCCTTCCAACCGCCGGGCAGCGCCTCGACGCGCTCGATCTCGTTGTACTGCCAGAGCGGGGGTATGTCGGCCAAGCGGGCAATCGGAGGCAAGGCGTCCGGGTCGATGGCCGGGGCGGAGAGCAAATCGTAGGTGAAGACCAGGACCAAGCGGGGCGGCGTGTCGAGCTGTAGGACGAGCGAGAACGCGGCGCCGCGCTGGCCGATGCTGAGGACCGTCGCGTCGTGGAGGTAGTAACTCGCGAGGACGTGTTTCAGGCCTGAGGGCATCTTCCGGCGTACAGGCTTCAGGTACGCCTCGTATCGCTCGCAGACCCGGTCCCATTCCTCCTCGTGCCGGTCGAGCAGGTCGTGATCGTCTACCTGGCCGCGGGCGATGAGCTCCGGGGTGAAGTATTTCATGATCGCTTCCTCGCCTTGCGTCTTGGCGTTTCGTAAAAGGTGTGCCCTTCCGGCGGCCTGGAATGTGGCTGGTAGTGCGGCAACGCATGTGGGCCGGCGAGGCGATGCGGCTCACCCCGCTTGGACGGCCCAACGGCCATCTCGATCTGCTCGGCGAGGCGGCGGTTCGCGTTGATGTTCTCGCCGCGGACCACCACGTCACCCCCGGCGAGCCGCCGGGGGTGACGTGGCGAGGTCGAGCTCGGCCCCGTACACGACGGCACCGGAGGCGCCCGAGCCGAGGGCGGCCTCGTGGATCGTCGGCGGCCCCGAGGGAGGTGGCAGAACGCCTTTGCGCTTCTTGCTCATGCCGCGGCCTCATCCATTCTACCCGGCCCGTCACTTCTGGAAGCGGGTCACGCGGGTGGCGCCGTTCTCGAGCTTGAACTGGTAGCCGTCGGTGAAGGCCTCGGCGAAGTCCTCCTGGTGGCTGACGAGCAGGATGCACCTCATCTGGCTCCGCAGGTTCTGCAGCTCCTGGATCATCACCTGCCGCCCCTGGCTGTCCAGGCAGCCGAAGCCCTCGTCGATGATCACGCTCTCGATGGGCCGGTGCTGCCGGCTCGCGTACTGGCCGATGCCCAGCGCGAGGCTCACGGCGACGCGGAACTTCTGGCTGCCGGAGAGGAAGGCGACGTTGATCGGGCGCTCGCCGGTGGCGCGGTTGTAGACCTCCAGCTCCAGGGCCTTGCCGGTGCCGCCCTCGCCGCACGCCTCGCCGGAGAGCTTCATGTACATGGTGCCGCCGGAGAGGCGGTCGAGGACGGAGTTGGCGAACTCGACGACCTGGCGCTCGGCCTGGCGCACGAGGTAGAGCTGCAGCTTGTCGCGGCCCAATAGCTCGGCGAGGAGGCGGTAGTGGAGCAGCTCGCCCTCCTGGGCCAGCAGCTCGGTGCGGACCTCGGCCCGCTGCTTCTCGTAGCTCTCCAGCAGCATCAACTGCTGGCGGGCCTCGGAGAGGCCGCGCTCGCGCTCGTCGTCGGCGGCCTTGGCGGCGCGGGTCTGGCGTGCGATCTCCTCCAGGCCATGCCGCGCCTCGGCGGGGAAGGCGGCGTCCTGCTTCTCGAGGTCGGCGACGGTGCGGGCCATCTCTTCGAGGTTGCTGCGGGCCAGCTTCAGCTCGCGTGCCTCGTCCTCGACGCCCTTGGACTCCAGGGAGTCGCGCTCGGTGCGGAGGGCGGCGAACTCCTTCATGCCCACCGTGTCGGCCAGGGGCTTCCAGGCGTCGGGGAGGGCCTTGGCGTAGGTGGCGACGTTGCGGAGGGCGTTCTCGCGGGTCATCTCCTGCTCGCGGATGCGGCGGTCCACGTCCTCGGCGTCCTTGACGGCGGCGTCGCGCTCCTTCTCCAGCTTCTGGGCGTCCTGGGCGGATTTGGCGGAGGCGGCGCGGCCGGCGTCGATGGCCTTGAAGAGGGCCTTCTCCCTGGCGTCGTGGTCGGAGTGGTCGCGGCGCAGGCCGTCGCGGTCGGCGGGCAGGCCGGCACGCTGGCGGGCGAGCGTCTTGTCGATGGCGGCCTCGTTGGCCTTGAGGGCGGCGTGCTTCTGGAGGGCGGACTCGGCGTCGCGGAGGGCGCGGCGGGCGGCGTCGGCGCCGCGGGCCTCGGCCTTCACCGCGTCCACGTCGGCGGGCTCGGGCCATTTCGTGACGGCCCAGTCCTTGACCGGGCCCCTGGCGGCCTTCGCCGCGAGGGCCGGGGGCAATTCGGCGTGGATGGCGGCGATGTCGCGCTGCGAGCGTTCGACGGCGGCCTTGGCGGCGCCGAGGGCGGCGTTGGCGGTCTTCCACTCGTCGCGGGCGGCCTGATACGCCTCGTCGGCGGCGGCGTGGCGTGCCTTGAGGTCGGCCTCCGTCGTCTTCGCCTGTTCGAGCTGTAGGGCGGCCTTCTTGGCGTGCTCGTCGGCCTTCTTGGTCTCGCGGGCGCGGACCTTCTTCTGCTCCTCGACGTGGCCGGGGGTGAGGGGCTGGGCGCAGTGGCGGCAGATCTTGGCGCCTTCGAGCTGGGACAGCTCGTCGAGCGACTTGCGGGCCTGGTCGGCGAGGGCGCGGGCCTCGGCGGCGTTGGCGGTCGCGTTCCGCAGGAGCTGGCCGGCGTTCTCGACGTCGGCCTTGAGTCGTTCGGCCTCCGCCTTCCGGGCCTCGCCCCGCGTGCGGGCGGCCTGCATCGTCTCCTCGGCCTGGCGTCCGGCCTCCTGCTCGTGGCGCAATTCGTCGCGGCGTTTGCGGAAGCGTTCGAGGACGGGGACGAGGCGGGCGACGGCTTCGAGGCGCTCCAGCTCGTCGCGGTGTTTGGCGACGTCCTCCTCGGGCCTGGCGGGGAGTTTGGCGAGGTCGGCCTTGACCCGTCCGCGCTCGTCCTCGTTGCGTTCGACCTCGGCGAGGGTGGCCATCTGGACGGACAGATCGCGGAGGCGCGACTGGACGCGGGCGTGCTCGGCGGTGTCGCGGTCGATCTGGGCCTGGAGGGTGCGGCGTTTCTCCTCCGACTGGCGGAGGGCGGCCTCGCGTTCGAGGCGGAGGGCCTTCTTGCGTTCCTGCTCCAGGGCGAGTTTGCCGAGGTTGTCGGAGGACTGGGCGGCCTGGCCGCGGTTGACGACGATCTCGTGGAGGCGGGGGAGGACGTCGCGCAGCTCGCAGAGGCGGGCGTGGGCGGACTCGATGGAGGCGGACTCGCGGAGGACCTCGAGGGAGCGTTTGTGGCGTGAGCGGGCGACGTGGAGCTGGCCCTGGACGTTCTGCCAGAGGCGGGCCTGCGTCTCGATGGACTGCCAGCGCTCGACCTCACCGCGGGCGGCGGCGCGGGCCTCCTCGGCGTCGGAGATGCGGAGGCGGGCGGCGCCCAGCTCGAGGGGGTCCACGGCGGGGAGGGCGGCGATGCGGCCGTTGAGGGCCTTGACGGCGCCGTCGAGGGCCTTGCGTCTCTCGTCGGCCTTCTGGTGGAGGCGCTCGTAACGTCCGAGGTCGACGATGGAGGCGAGGACCTCGCGGCGGCCCTCGGGGCGGGAGTCGAGGAGCTTCTCGGCCTTGCCCTGGAGGAGGAGGACGCTGGAGGTGAAGGTGTCGTAGTTGAGGCCGAGGTTCTCGTCCATCCACTCGTCGAACTGGCGTTTGTACTCGGTGCCCTCGACGGCGGCCCACTTGGAGTCTTCGTTGCGGAAGAGGACCTGCGTCCCCTTGGCGCCGCCCTTGTTGTCGCGTTTGAGGGTGCGCTTGACGCGGTGGGGACGCCCGTCGAGGAGGAAGTCGAACTCGACGAGGAGGGTGTCGGAGTCCTTGTTGATCAGCTCGACGGCGCCGGAGGCGCCGCCGCGGTGGTGGCCGAAGAGCGCGTAGGTGACGGCGTCGAAGATGGCGGACTTGCCGGAGCCGTTGAGGCCGGAGAGCATCCAGAGGGTGGCGTTGCCCTCGAAGGCGATGGACTGCTCCTCCTTGTAGCAGAGGAAGCCCTTGAGCTTGACGCGCTGGGGGATCATGCGGGGGGACCTCGGTGGCCGCTTGCCGACGGCACGGAGGCGCGTGCCGGCCCCTGCGGGGCCGGCGCATTGTCGCAGAAACGAGGCGGGGGGGCAAACCCAGTAGGGGGAAGGCGTGGGAGACGGGGGTGGACGGGCCGGAGGGGAGGTCTGTGGGCGGGAGGAAGTCTCCGGACGCGCGGGAAAAACCGTCCGGCCCGCCTGCCACCTCTCCCGTGGCAGACGGACCGGACGGGTATGAAGACCTTGGGCAAAAAAACCAGCCGGCCCGTCGACCGCCTCTCCCGCAGTCGACGGGGCCGGTTGGCTTCGTCGTTCGCTCTCTCTCCCAGAGCAGAACGTCCCGAACAAAGGCAAAGGGCGGGCCAATTCATCTCCGCTTCGCGCCTTTTTTCTCAATGTCGCCGCAACTGCCATTCCTGCAACGATTTCGGTGAGGATGAAACGCTCGGGCTGCTCGGGGGGCGCCCCCTGCTCTGCCGGCCTGACGCCCAGGATGCGTGCGGGGCGTGCCTATGGTCTGGGCGGGACGACAACTTCCCCAGGCCGTGTAGAATGGCTGCAGCCGCGGCAGGCCCGATCCGAACAATGAGGGGGCAGGGAGAATGCGCACCGCCGGGGAGGTTGGCATGGCGACCGACATCCGCCTCAAGGAAGCGCTGCCGGAGATCACCGAGGCGGTGGTGGCGAGCTACGCCGAGTGCGGGCGGACCACCCATCTCGGGCATCGGCCCCTGCCGAGCCGCGAGGCCGTCGTCGAGATCCTCAACGACTTTTTGGATCTGATCTACCCCGGCATCTGGCGGCGGCAGAACCTGCACATGGCGAACGTCGAGTACCACGTCGGCGACGTGATCGACGGGCTGCACGACAAGCTCATCCTGCAGATCTCGCGGGCGCTGCGGCACGAGCACGGGTGCATGCCTGCCGCCGACCGGCAGGCCGTGGACTTCGAGGCCCTCGCCCAGACGAAGGCGGTGGAGCTGCTGCGCCGCCTGCCGGACCTGCGCGGCACGCTGGAGCAGGATGTGCAGGCGGCGTTCGAGGGCGACCCGGCGGCCAAGAGCTACCACGAGATCATCTTCTGCTATCCGGGGCTGGAGGCGGTGACGATCCACCGCGTGGCCCACGAGCTGTTGCTGCTGGGCGTGCCGCTGGTGCCGCGGATGATGACCGAGTACGCGCACACGAAGACGGGGATTGATCTCCACCCTGGGGCGCGGATTGGGCCGGGGTTCTTCATCGACCACGGGACGGGCGTGGTGATCGGCGAGACGTGCGACATCGGGCGGAACGTCAAGCTGTATCAGGGCGTGACGCTGGGGGCGCTGTCGTTCCCGCGCGACACGTCGGGGAACATCATCCGGGGGATGAAGCGGCACCCGACGCTCGAGGACGAGGTGGTGGTGTACGCCAACGCCACGATCCTGGGCGGGGACACGGTGGTGGGCAAGGGGGCGGTGATCGGCTCGAACGTGTGGCTGACGCAGAGCGTGCCGCCCAACACGTCGGTGCTTCTGGAGAAGCCGAACCTGCGGTTCCGCGGCCCGCGCGTCGAGACGCCGGGGCTGGACTTCCAGATATGAGGGCGGCGTTAACGCGGGACGTAGATCCGCGGCTGGTCGCGGTACTCCTCAAGGGCGACCCCGTACAGGATCTCTGCGATCTCGGCCGCCACCTGCTCCGCATAGCTCCGGCTGTTCTCGAAACGCCCTATGTTGGCGAGCGTCAGGACCGGGAGGTGGCCGACGTGCCAGGAGTCGGCCAGCGTGGCTTCGAGCGAATTCTCGTCCTCGTGATTGCGGTTGTCGGTGAGCAAGACCCATAGGTTGCGCTGGCAGTGATTCCAGAGCGTCCGGTCGTCCACGCCCCGATCCAGACCCAGGTCCGCGAACGTGACGAAGGCGAGCGGGATCCCGGCCAGGATCTCCCACAACCCCAATTGCTCCAGAAGGCGGCGGATGTAGGGCAGGTGGCCCTGGATGTTCACGTCGGCCAGCATCCCCCGCATTTCAGGCCTCCGTGCGCTCCCGCTCGGCCAGCCACTCGCGGAAGGTCGGCCCCCTGCCGGCCCCGTTCCCGGCCGCCTCATCGACGGGGTCGGCCTTCTTGCGCTCGGCCAGCCACCGCTTGAAGCTCTGGAACGTCTCGTGGGTGCGTCTCGCCTGCTCCGCGGCCTCGGGGGAGTTCCGCGCCGCCATCCGCTCCTCGATCCGCATGTGGCGGGCCAGCATGGTGTCCGGGTTGTTGAAGGCGTACGCGCGGGCGGCGGCCACCTGCTCGGCGGTCAGCTCGTACAGGCGGCACAGCTGCGCCTCGGTCATCGTCGGATCGAGGAAGTAAGGGAGGAGGTTATACACCGTGATCCGTGTCCCCACGATCTCCGGGCCCCTCCCGCGGTCATGGATCATCTCGTCCGGCATGGCTGCTACCTCCGGTGCCCGCTCCATGATACCGGGAGGCGCGCCGTTGGGACAAGCCTCACCGCGCCACGCGCTGCGAGCCGAACGCCTCCACCTCCTCCAGCGAGGCCATCGTCACGTCGCCGGCGTAGGTCGTCAGCATCGCCCCGTGCGCCCAGCCCAGCCGCAGCGCGTCCTCGGGCGTCCGGCCCTTGAGGGTGCCGTAGATCAGGCCGGAGGCGAAGCCGTCGCCCCCGCCGATGCGGTCGGTCACGTCGAGGGCGCAGTGCGGGCTGACGTACTCCTTGCCGTCCAGCCACAGGACGGCGGCCCAGTCGTGGCGGTTGGTCGAGTGGACCTCGCGCAGCGTCGTGGCCACCATCTTGATGTGCGGGAATTGCTCGACGACTCGCTCGATCATGCGGAAGAAGACCTCGGGGTCGAGCTTCACGTCGCCCTTCTTCGTCACGTCCGGCCCCTTGATCCCCAGGCCCTTCTGCATGTCCTCCTCGTTGCCGATCAGCACGTCCACGTGGGCCGCGATGCGGCGGAGGATCTCCTGGGCGCGCGTCGTGCCGCCGACGCTGGCCCACAGCTTGGCGCGGAAGTTCAGGTCGAAGGAGGTGACGGCGCCGGCGGCCTTGGCGGCCTGCATGCCTTCGAGGATGAGGTCGGCGGTGTGGTCGCCCAGGGAGGCGAAGATGCCGCCGGAGTGGAACCAGCGAACGCCGGGGGCGAAGATCGCCTTCCAGTCGAAGTCGCCGGGCTTGAGCAGGGCGCCGGCCTCGTTGGCGCGGTTGTAGAAGACGACGGGGCCGCGGACGCCGGCGCCGCGGTCGCTGTAGACGGTGGCGATGTTCGGGCCGCGGACGCCGTCGTGCTCG
>CAZVZK010000182.1:0-19060 GCA_964630925.1 uncultured Alcaligenaceae bacterium | reverse complement strand
CAAGGCGATGGTGCGCGCCCTGATCTCCCCTGAACGCGAAATTTTCGGAGCAGGGTAAGTGGTCAGACCGCCACCACCAGCGCCCTGGCCACACACACCGTCTGATTTTGTCTAACTCCACAGGTCGGGTGAACGGCTACGTGGTGACAGCGGCCCGCCTGTCATGATACGGCGGGCATGCGTTGTCAACTTGTCCCCGCCCCACCGCCCCGCTAACGTGAATGCAACCCGCCATTCACCCCCGCCGAGGCCGCCACATGCGTCCCCTCCTGCTCCTCCTGCTGACCGCCCCCCTCACCCTGGCCGCCGACGACTGGACGCAGTTCCGCGGCCCCAATGGCACGGGCATCTCCGACGCCAAGGGCCTGCCGCGCGAGTGGTCCGAGAAGAAGAACGTCGCCTGGAAGACCGCCATCCACGACAAGGGCTGGTCGTCGCCCGTCGTCCTCGGCAAGCAGGTGTGGGTGACCACCGCCACCGAGGGCGGCAAGGCGCAGTACGCCGTGTGCGTGGACCGCGACTCAGGCAAGATCGTTCACGACATCAAGGTCTTCGACACGCCGAAGCTGCCGTACTTCATCAAGCCGGAGTTCAACTCCAACGCCTCGCCGACCCCGGCCATCGAGCCGGGCCGGGTGTACGTCCACTTCGGCTCCGCAGGTACCGCCTGCATCGACACCGAGACGGGCAAGAAGATCTGGGAGCGCCGCGACCTGCCCTGCGACCATTTCCGCGGGCCGGGGTCCTCGCCGGTCATCTGGGAAGATCTGATCCTCCTGACTTTCGACGGCCACGACAGGCAGTATTCCGCCGCGTTGAACAAGAAGACGGGCGAGACGGTTTGGGAGACGCCACGCGGCCTGGCCGACAGGATCAAGGACGGCGACATGAAGAAGGCGTACTGCACCCCACTGGTCATCGAGGTCGGCGGCAAGAAGCAGATGATCGTCACCGCGGCGAACGGGACCGTCTCTCTGGAGCCGCGCACGGGCAAGGAGCTGTGGCGAGTGGTCCACGGCGGGATGAACGCGGCGACGCCGCCGCAGTTCGGCAACGGGCTGGTGTACCTGACGAACGGCCACATGAAGACTCTGCTGGCCGTGAAGCCGGACGGCAAGGGCGACGTGACGAAGTCGCACGTCGAATGGGAGTACAGGAAGGAGGCGCCGTCGCGGCCCGCGCCGATCCTTCTGGGCGACCTGCTCCTCCTGGTGAACGACGGCGGGTTCGCCATCGGCGTGGACGCGAAGACGGGCAAGGACGTGTGGAAGCGTCGCCTGGGTGGCGACTTCTACTCGTCCCCGGTGGTGGCCGACGGCCACCTGTACGTCTTCGACCGCAAGGCCAAGTGCAGCGTCGTCACCGCGGACCGCGACGGCAAGGTCGTCGCCACGAATCAGCTCGATGGCGACGTGAATGCCACGCCGGCCGTGGCCGGCAAGGCGCTGTACGTCCGCACGGGGACGCACCTCTACCGCATCGAGGAGAAGTAAGAAGAGTTGTCCACGGATCGCACGGATCAAACGGATCAGAGCCAAGAACAGAAGCAGGCAAGAGGCGAGGTCCTCTGCTGCTTCCTGGCTGTTATCCGTTTGATCCGTGCGATCCGTGGACAACTCTTCTACCCGTCTTGGTCTTGCGTCGGAGGGGGCCTTGTCGTCAACATGAGGGCGTGGTGGCCCGCGCGGCGACAAGGGTAGCCGACATGACCGAGGACGAATGGCTGGCCAGCAATGACCCGACGCCGATGATCCGCCTCCTCACGGAGCGGCACGTCGGTGACCGCAAGTGCCGCCTGCTGATGTGCGCCGCCTGCCGCCTCATCTGGGATCTGCTCCCCGACCCGAGGAGCCGCGCCGCCGTCGAGGTCGCCGAACGTTTCGCCGACGGCCTCGCCAGCCAGGTCGAGCTGGCCCGCGCCCGCACCGAGGCCGTGGCGGTCAACGGCGGCGTCCAGCGCCAGGCGGTCATGGCCGCCTACTGGGCGACCAACATGCGCGCGGAGGGGCCGCTGGAGCACGCCTTCGCGGCCGCCTCCGGGGCGGCCGTCCGCCACGCGATGGGCGCCGCCTCCTACGACCTCGCCGCCACCTGGGACCTGCACCTCGCCGACGGCACACGCCGCCAGGCCGCCCTGCTCCGCGAGATCGTGGGCAACCCGTTCCGCGACGTCCGCATCGACCCCGGCTGGCTGGCGTGGGGCAACGGCATCATCCCCGCCCTGGCACGCGGCATCCGCGAGGACGGCGCCTGGGACTGCATGCCCGTCCTCGGCGACGCCCTCGAAGAGGCAGGCTGTGACGACGACGCCCTCCTCCGCCACTGCCGTGAGCCCGGCGAACACCTCCGCGGCTGCTGGGCGCTCGACCTGCTGCTCTGACCGCGGTGCTCACCGCTGCCGGTACGCCGTCGAGGACCGCGGCGGGCGTGGCTCGTCGTACGCCTCGTCCAGCCGCCGCGCCTCCTCGATCTCGTCCTTGAGGAGCCGCGTCAGCATCCGGCCCCAGACGATGTAGTGCAGCCCGGCGAAGCCGACTAGCACCAGCCCCACCGCCACGACGTACAGGAAGAACCCGCCCGTCAGCAGGACGAGGAACACCGTGCAGGCCGTCGCCGCCACGGCCGCCAGCAGCACCGACAGCACCGCAGACCGTTTCTTGCGGATGTCCGGCTCATTGCTCATGGTGGCCTCGGGTGCTATGTGACCGTGTATCGGTTCGTGCCGTCATGCTCCGGGCGTGCCGTCACAAGGCTATTGTAGACGTGGGCGAAGACGCTGCCCGGCTGGGCGTTGTGCACGTCGATGAAATACGTGTGGCCGCGGTTGGGGTCGTAGGCCAGAGCGACCGCGTCGCAGCTCGCCGCATACACGTTGGCGGGGACCTTCGTCATGTCGTACGGCCCGGTGTGCCCCAGCCGCCGCGAGACGCTGCGGATGCCGGCGTTCGCCGCCTTGCTCGCCCGCATCGCCATGTCGTCGAAGGTGTGGTAGACGACCACGTTCCGCGCCGCCATCGGGATGAGGCCACCCTCGTGGGTGCGTTCCAGGGTCTCGTTCTCCACGTCCGCCGCCGCCATGAAGATGTTGCGGAACAGCAGGGGCGGCTCGGCGCCGAGGATCTCCTGGGACCACCAGCGGATGGCCCCGCGGAGGACGCGGTTGCCCATGGAGTGGGCCAGGACGTTCAGCCTCTTCAGGCAGGGCGTGTCGTTGGCGATGTTCGCGAGCTGCCATTCCTGCAACTTCGCCAGCGCCCGCCCGAACGCGGTGGCGCTGCTGTCGGCGGCCGCCTGGTCGTCGTAGTAGCCCCTGATGAAGCCGGCCGTGCCGTCGGTCTGGGCGCACGGCCAGATGACCGGGACGACCACGGCCAGGTTGGGCCTGCGGGCGTCCAGGTACGCCTGGAGCTGCTCCGCGCGCTGGAAGGCCGCGTCCTCGGGCAGGTTGTTGAAGCCGTGAATGAAGGCCAGCACCTGCTCGGCGGGCGAGTCCTTCAGCCGCCGCATCAGCTCCACGCTGCCGATCTCGTTGTAGTCATCCTGCCCGACCCTCTCGCAGAAGAAGAGCGACTGGAGGGCGTTCGTGTCGCGCAGGTCGAAATCGACGGCGCGGTGGCGTGTCTGGTTGTTCTGCTTGAGGACGCGGTTGGTGATGAAGAGCATTCGGGCCTCGTCGGTGAGGGTGGGCGGCTGGCATCGATTTAGAAGTGAGAGGTCAGCCCGGCCACTCACACATGGGGCTTTCCCTCGCGGCACCAGCTCCCGACGGTGTGATAGTTGATCGATCTTCGAGACACACAGGACGACGCAGGTGTCATCACTGAGCGAGCGGCGTGGCCCCCGCTTGCTTGAGGAGGCCCCTCGGATCGGCCGTCGGCGGCGCGGGCTTTATCGTGCCGCCCCGGCCTCCTACAATGCCCGGATAGCCCGCCCTGGAACCCCACCCCATGCGTCTCCTGGCCCTGCTCCTGCTCCCCTGCCTCCTCGCCGCCGACGCCCCCGCCTGGGCCGACCTCCTCACCAAACCCGAGGCGTCCTTCAAGGGGCCCCTCGGCAAGTGGTTCGCCGCCGGCGACGTGGCGCTCAAGGGCAAGGATGGACGCCGCCTCGAGGGGAAAGACGGCAAGGGCGTCTTCGTCAACGGGCCGGATGGCCGCGAGCGCGACCTCTTCACCAAGGAGGAGTTCGGCGACGTGGAGATCGCCTTCGAGTTCAACCTCGCCAGGGGGTCCAACTCGGGCGTCAAGTTCCACGGCCTGTACGAGATCCAGCTCTGCGACAGCTTCAACAAGAAGGGCGACCTGACCGGCAGCGACTGCGGCGGCATCTACCCGCGCGCCAACCTCCTGCCCACCTACAAACACATCGACAAGGGCATCGCCCCCAAGGTCAACGCCTGCAAGGCCCCCGGTGAGTGGCAGGCCCTCTCGGCCGTCTTCCTGGCGCCCCGCTTTGCGGACGGCAAGAAGACCGCCAACGCCCGCATTGTCAAGGCCACGCTTAACGGGAGGGTGATCCACGAGGGCCAGGAGCTGGCCACGCCGACCGGGCATAACTGGTCGAAGAAGGAGATGGAGAAGGGCCCGCTCATGCTCCAGGGCGACCACGGCCCCGTCGCCTTCCGCAACGTCCGCGTCCGGCCCTACACCGCCCCAATGAAATAACCCGCCCTCCGGAACCATCTACCATCGTGAGGCGCCCCAGCGGGGCAGGAGCGACATCTTGCGTCTGGTCGTGCAGAAGTTCGGCGGCACCAGCGTCGCCGACCCCGAGAAGATCCTGGCCGCCGCACGCCGCGCCATCCGCGCCAAGCAGGAGGGCCGCCAGGTCCTCGTCGTCGTCAGCGCCCGCGGCCACAAGACCGACGAGCTGATCGAATTGGCCGAGCAGATCAGCGAGCAGCCCCCCGCCCGCGAGATGGACATGCTCCTCGCCACCGGCGAGCAGGAGTCCATCGCGCTGCTCGCCATCGCCGTCCACGCCCTCGGGGACCGTGCCAAGAGTTTTACCGGCGCCCAGGTCGGCATCGTCACCGACGGCACCCACGGCAAGGCCCGCATCAAGGCCATCAACACCGCCCGCATGCGCCAGGCCCTGGCCGACGGCAACATCGTCATCGTCGCCGGCTTCCAGGGCATCGACGATGACTCGAACATCACCACCCTCGGACGCGGCGGCTCCGACACCACCGCCGTCGCCCTGGCGGCCGTCATGAAGCACGACCCCGCCGCCGCCAACGGCAACGGCCCCATCGACCTGAGCTGCGAGATCTACACCGACGTGGACGGCGTCTACACCACCGACCCACGCCTCGTCCCCGAGGCCCGCAAGATGCAGGCCATCAGCTACGACGAGATTCTCGAGCTGGCCTCCGCCGGCGCCGCCGTCATGCACTCGCGCTCCATCGAGTTCGCGAAGAAGTTCGACGTGCCCGTCGCCGTCCGCAACTCCCAGTCGGACGTGGAAGGGACGTGGATCGTCCCCGAGGCGGAATGGATGCGCACCGTCCCGGTGTGCGGCTGCGCCCTCATGAAGGACGAGGCCCGCATCGCCATCATCGGCGTGCCAGACCAGCCCGGCGTGTCGCACCGGGTGTTCGAGGCCGTCGCCACACGCAACATCGTCGTGGACATGATCGCCCAGAACATCGGCCACAACGGCCGCGCCGACATCGGCTTCACCGTCCCCGCCAAGGAGGTCCGCGCCACCCTCGACGCGCTGCGGCCCCTGGAGAGGGAGTGGGGGGCGCGCGTCGAGCATGACGACGCCGTCAGCAAGGTGTCCATCGTCGGCGTCGGCATGCGGACGCACACCGGCGTCGCCGAGCGCATGTTCGCCGCCCTGTCGTTCGAACAGATCAACATGAAGATGATCACGACGGCGGATATCAAGATCAGCGTCCTCGTGGACAAGGGCGACGGCGTCCGCGCCCTGCGCGCCATCCACAAGGCGTTCCAGCTCGACAGGCCGGCGCCGGGCCGGGGCCAGCCCATCCCCGGTGACCTCATGCCCGCCCCGACGAAGGGCCGCGGGCTGGCCGCCCTCACCGAACGCCTCGCCGACATGGAGGGCATCCTCGTCAGCGGCGTCGAATTGGAGTCGGGACAGGGGCGCGTCACGGTGGCCGGCCTGCCCGACGAGCCCGGCAACTGCTCGAAGGTGTTCCAGGCCGTCGCCGCCGGCGGCATCGTCGTGGACATGATCGTCCAGAACCTGACGGCGGGCCGCCCGGAGCTGTCGTTCAGCGTCCCCCGCGCCGACCTGGGCCGCGCCGAGCAGCTCACCCGCGACGCCGCCAAGGCCATCGACGCCTCGACGGGGGTCGTGGCCGACGCCGAGATCGCCATCATCCATGTCGGCGGCGTCGGCATGCGGACGCACACCGGCGTGGCCCGCAAGATGTTCGGCGCCCTCGCCGGGCGCGGCATCAACATCGCCATGATCAACACCAGCGAGGTGCGTCTGAGCGTCGTCGTGGACCGCGCCCGCGGCGAGGAGGCGCTGGCGCTGCTCCGCGAAGTATTCGCCCTGAAGTGATTCTCCCCCCGCCTGTCCCCACCCCAAGAGGCAACGCTCCCGCCATGTCACGCCTTCTCTTCCTGGCCGCCCTCGCGCCGCTCGCCTGTGCCATCGCCGCCGAGCCGGCGGGGGCCGAGTGGCCCACCTTCCGAGGTCTCAAGCGCGACAACATCTCGCCCGACAAGGGCCTGCTCAAGGAGTGGCCGGAGGACGGGCCGAAGCTGCTGTGGAAGGCGACGGGGGCGGGCCTGGGCTTCTCGTCCGTGACCGTCGCGGCCGGCAAGGTGTTCACGATGGGCACGGCCGACGGCAAGTCGTACATCCACGCCTTCAGCGCGTCCAAGGGTGGCGAGGCCCTCTGGAGCACCGCCCTCGGCAAGGGCGGCGATGAGAGCTACAAGGGCACCCGCTGCACCCCGGCCTACGACGGCGGCCTCGTCTACGGCCTCAGCGCCCTCGGCGATTTTGCCTGCGTCACCGCCGACAAGGGCGAGGTGAAGTGGAAGAAGAGCCTCACCAAGGACTTCGGGGGCAGTTGGGGCGGCTGGCAGTACTCCGAGTCGCCGCTCATCGACGGGGACAGGGTCATCATCACGCCCGGCGGCAGCAAGGCCCTGATGGTGTGCCTCAACAAGAAGACCGGCGAGGAGATCTGGCGCACCGACGGCGGCAAGGCCGGCGACTCCAGCCCCAGCGGCTCCGCCGGCTACGCCTCCGTCGTCATCAGCAACGCGGGCGGCGTCAAGCAGTACGTCACCCTCGTCGGCAAGGGCGTCATCGGCGTCTCTGCGAAGGACGGCAAGCTCCTGTGGTATCACCCCGCCTTCCGCGACAACACCGCCAACATCCCCAGCCCCATCGTCATCGGCGACCAGATCCTGGCGACGGCCGGCTACGGCCAGCCGGCCATGCTCCTGAACCTGACGAAGGGCGACGACGGATTCAAGGTCGAGGAGGCGTGGTCGAAGCCGAGCATCGGCAACCGGCTCGGCGGCGCGGTGGTCGTCGGCGGCCTGGTCTTCTTCGACCAGGACATGTCGGGCAACCTGCACGCCCTCAAGTGGAAGGACGGCGAGAAGGTGTGGGAGCGGGACCGCCCGCCCGCCAAGTCCAAGAGGTTCAACAAGGGCAGGAATTCGGCCGCACTCGCCTACGCCGACGGCATGCTCTACGTCCGGTACCAGAACGGCTGGATGGCCCTCGTCCCCGCCGGCGGCACGGCGTACGAGGAGAAGGGCGGCTTCCAGATCCCCGGCGTCGAGCGCGAGAGCTGGTCCCACCCCGTCGTCATCGGCGGGAGGCTGTACCTCCGCGAGGACGACGCCATCTACTGCTATGACGTGAAGGCGAAGTGACGAGGCCCGCCAGTCGCCACCCACCCCAACCGAGGATCACGCTCCATGTCCCGCCTGCTATTGCTGATCGCCCTGGCCCCGCTGTCCCTGGCCGCCGATGTCGAGCCCGCCGGGGCCGAGTGGCCGATGTTCCGGGGCCCCAAGCGTGACGGCATCTCCCCCGACAAGGGCCTCCTCAAGGTGTGGCCCAAGGCCGGGCCCAAGCTTGTCTGGAAGGCGGCCGGCGCCGGCCTCGGCCTCTCGTCGGTGACGGTGGCCGCCGGCAAGGTGTTCACCATGGGCAGCAAGGACGGCAAGACGTTCATCCTGGCCTATGACGCGGCCAAGGGCGGCGAGCCGCTCTGGAGCACCGACATCGGCAAGGGGGGCAAGGAGAACTATGACGGCGCACGCTGCACCCCCTCGTACAGCGACGGGATGGTCTACGGCGTGAGCGCCTTCGGCGACTTCGCCGCCGTCAGCGCCGACAAGGGCGAGGTCAAGTGGAGGAAGGACTACAAGAAGGACTTCAAGGGGATCCCCGGGAGCTGGCAGTTCTCCGAGTCCCCGCTGATCGATGGCGATCGGGTGATCATCACGCCCGGCGGCACGGACGCCACACTCGTCTGCCTGGACAAGAAGACGGGCGAGGAGGTCTGGAGGTCGGCGGCGGGCAAGACCGCCGGCTACTCGTCCGTCGTCATCAGCAACGCGGCGGGGGTGAAGCAATACGTCCAGCAGTGCCAGTCGAGCGTCTTCGGCGTCAACGCCGCCGACGGCAAGCGCCTCTGGCATTTCGACAAGCTCAGCACCATCGCCAACATCCCCACGCCCATCCCCCTCGGCGATCAGATCCTCACGATGGCGGGTTACGGCAAGCCCGTGTATCTGCTCACCCTGGCCAGCGAGGGCGGCGAGGTCAAGATGACGGAGAAGAAGTTCGACCTGAGGGGGAACAAGCACGGCGGGGCGTTGGTGGTCGGCGACCTGATGTTCAGCGACGCCGATGACTCGGGGAGGCCCTACGCTGCCGAATGGAAGACAGGCAAGATGGTCTGGCAGCGCGCCCGCGAGGGCAAGGGCGGCGGGTCGGCGTCACTGGCCTACGCCGACGGCATGCTCTACGTCCGCTACGCCAACGGGACCGTGTCTCTGGTCCCGGCCGGCGGGACCACGTACGAGGAGAAGGGCACATTCAGCCTCCCCGCGCTCAAGGGCCGTAGGGGCTCATCGAATTGGGCACACCCGGTTGTCATCGGCGGGCGGCTTTACCTCCGCAACGATGACGACCTCTTCTGCTACGACGTGAAGGCCAAGTAACGCCTGCGGGCCGCCGGATCATCCGGCGGCCCGCGGTGTTTTCAGCGGATCCTCACGCCGATCCCGATGGACGGCGGGGGCGGCCTGTACGCGGGAACGACATACACCGGCTGCACCGGCTGATAGACCGGGACGGGCTGATACACCGGCACCACGCGGCCCGCGACGGGCCGACGCGCGCCGGAAGCCTGCATCTCGCGGACGACCGCCTCGCTCACGCGAGCGTTCTGCAGCCGGATGAGGTCGTCCGTGGTCAGCGCGAACGTCGATCCGGTCGTGCGCATCTGGGTGATGATCACCGCGTCGCTCTGGCCCGTGGAGGCGAGCGTCAGCACGTCATCCACCGACATCGGCCCGCGGTTGGCCTGCTGGGCCGCCGCGGCCTCGGCGGCCGCGATGCGTCGCTCCTGATTGTCCATCTTGGAGCCGACGACCCCGCCGGCGACGGCGCCGGCGGCCCCGCCGATGAGGGCGCCGGCGCCGGCATGCCTACGGCCGCCGGCGAGGGCGCCGAGGCCGGCACCCAGTAGGCCGCCGCCGACGATGCCCTGGTCGGTGTGGCTGCACCCGCCCGCCGGCAGCAGCGCCAACACGGCCAGACCGGCGGCGGACCAGGAGTTGATTCTCATGTCAGGTCACCTTTCACGGGGCGAAAGGCCCGGCGAGCGTCGATAGCCGCGCGCAAACACCCCGTCAAGGGGAGTCTTGCCGCGCGCCGGGCGTGGTTCAAGGGATCGGGCGGGTGGCCGTACTGACCCATCCGCCCCAGCTCTCCCATCCCGCACTCACGGGAAGATCGCCACCAGCGCCACGATGACCGCCGCCTCCGCCGTCACGCCCTCGCAGTTGACCTCGATGGGGTAGAGCATGTACGGCACCGGGTCGCCGGGCAGGCAGTGCCCGGCCCCGCACTCGTTCAGCCGGCACGGATTGGCGAACGCTTTCATCGGCATCAGGGCGAAGTCGGCGTAGAACTTCGCCAGCGCCAGCGGCACCGACAGCGGGCCCAGGTCCCAGCCGTAACGCTCGGTGTTCCGGTCCTCGAACAGCGTCTGCAACTTGCCATAACAGACGTAGCTCGGCTCGACGGTCAGCTGCCGCTTCTGCCACAGGTCCCCGCGCCCCGCGTAGCGGTCGCGCGACAGGATGGGCGACTCCGGGAAGACGGGGCGCTCGTTCGGGTTCTTCGTCAGCGTCTCCTGCCGGATGCGCTCGAACAGCTTCTCGTCGGGCTCGATCCGGCTGAGGCGCTCGATCCCCGGAGGGGTCAGCTCCGCATCGACGTCGGCCCGCGCCGGCTCCTGGAACCGGGCCGGCTGCACCCCCGGCGTCGGGACGCCACGGAAGCCCGTGAACACCGCCGGCGCCGCCGGCGCCTGCGCCAGCGCGACGCCCGCGAGCAGCAGCGCCCCCGCGACGCTAGCCAGCGTCCGTGTTGTCGCGCTCGGACCGCGAGCTGTAGTTGGGCGCTTCCTGAGTGATTGCGATGTCATGGGGATGGCTCTCCTGCACGCTCGCCGCGCTCACCATGATGAAGCGGGTGCGCGTGCGAAGTTCCTCGATGTTGCGGCTGCCGCAGTAGCCCATCCCCGCCCTCAATCCACCCACCAGCTGGTAGATGAACGGGGCGAGCGGGCCCTTGTACGGCACCCGCCCCTCGACGCCTTCCGGCACGAGCTTGTCACGGCCGCCCCCGGCGTCCTGCCGGTAGCGGTCCTTCGAGCCGGCCATCATGGCCCCGAGGGAGCCCATACCGCGATACGTCTTGAAGGTGCGTCCCTTGTAGATGATCGTCTGCCCCGGCGACTCCGCCAGCCCCGCCAGCAGGCTCCCCAGCATCACCGAGTGCGCCCCCGCGGCCAGCGCCTTGCTGATGTCCCCGGAGTAGCGGATCCCGCCGTCCGCGATCACCGGCACCCGCCCCTCGACCCCCTTGGCCGCCTGCGCGACCGCGGTGATCTGTGGGACGCCGACCCCCGAGATGATGCGGGTCGTACAGATCGAGCCCGGGCCGATCCCGGCCTTCACCGCGTCCGCCCCCGCGTCGAGCAGCGCCCGCGCCCCCTCCGCCGTCGCGATGTTCCCGGCGATCACCTCGATCTCGAACCGTGACTTGATCGCCTTCACCGTCTCGATCACGTTCGACGAGTGGCCGTGGGCGGAATCGACCACCAGCACATCCACGCCCGCGTGGATGAGCTGCTCGGCCCTCTCCAGGTCGTGGACGCCGACCGCCGCACCCACCCGCAATCGCCCCCGCGGGTCCTTGCAGGCGTAGGGGTACCGGGACAACTTGTCGATGTCCTTGATCGTGATCAACCCCTTCAGACGGTATTTATCGTCCACCAGGAGCAGCTTCTCCACCTTATTGTCGGTGAGGATCTGCTGGGCCTTCTCCAGGCTCGTGTCCTCCGGGGCGGTGACCAGGTGCTCCTTGGTCATCACGTCGCTGACACGCTGCGTGTCGTTCGTCAGGAACCGCAGGTCGCGCCGCGTCAGGATCCCCTTCAGGTACCCGTCCACCGTGATCGGCACGCCGCTGATCTGGTTCTCCGCCATCAGCTTCTTGGCCGCCCCCACCGTCTGGTCGGGGTCCAGCGTCACCGGGTCCGTGATGATCCCGTTCTCCGAACGCTTGACCTTGTCCACCTCGCGTGTCTGCTCGGCGATCGGCATGTTCTTGTGGATGATGCCGATCCCGCCCTCCTGCGCCAGGGCGATGGCCAGCCCGCTCTCGGTCACCGTGTCCATCGGCGATGAAACGACGGGGATGTTTAATCGGATGTGGCGGGTCAGGCTGGTCTTGACGTCCACGTCCCGCGGCACGACCTCCGAGTAGCCCGGCTCGAGAAGGACGTCGTCGAACGTGATCCCCTGGTACGCGATGCGGTCCTGCATGGAACCTCCCTCGTCGGACGGTGATGGACGATTATACGAGCGCGGGGAGCCGATTGTCGCCGCGCGTCACGCCCCGCCCACCCGCCGCCATCTCACCGCCCTCTCAACCCTCCCCCAACGCCATCTCCTCCAGACGGTCCAGATGCGCCCGCCGGCCCAGCGCGATGAGCGTGTCCCCCGCCTCCATCACGACATCCGGCGTCGGCGTGTAGATCATCGCCCCCCCGGGCTTCTTGATCGCCACCACGATCAGCCCCACCTCCTGCCGCAGCCGCGAATCCGCCAGCGTCACACCCGCCAGCACGCTCCCCGCCCCGATCCGCGTCTCCTCGATCTGCAGCTCCAGGTGCGCCGTGCTCGTCGCCAGGTCGATGAAGTCCAGCACCGTGGGCCGCAGCACCGCCTGCGTGATCTTGCTCCCCCCCAGCGAGTACGGCGACACCACCCGGTTCGCACCCGCACGCTGCAACTTCGCCTCCGCCCCCTCCGCCTCCGCCCGCGCCACGATGAAAAGGCCTTGATTCAACAGCCGGGCGCTCATCGTGATGTACAGGTTGTCCGCGTCATCCGGCGCCACCGTCACCAGCCCCCGCGCACGCTCCACCCCGGCCTTGCGCAGCACCTCGTCGTCCGTCGCGTCCCCCACGACCGCGATCCCGTGCGGCAGGTCGAAGCCCCCCAGCGTCTCCACCGAGCTGTCGATGATCACGAAATCGACCCCCTGCCGCGAGAACTCGCGGCACACGTGCCGCCCCACGCGCCCGTAGCCGCACACGATCATGTGCCCACATAGCCCCGCCAGTGCCCGCTCCATCCGGTGCCTCCCGAGCTGCTCCTGGACCTCCCCCGACACCACCCCGCGCACGATCTCCGTCGCCGTGTAGAAGATGGAGAACACCCCCACGAGCAGGAGGAGGATCGTGAAACCCCGCCCCGACGGCGTGAGCGGGTGCACCTCCCCGTACCCCACCGTCGTCAGCGTGATCACCGTCATGTACAGCGCGTCGAACAGCGTGTACTTCTCCTCGATGACGTAATACCCCAGCGTCCCGATCACCAGCAGCGCCGCCGGGATGCCGGCGAGGATGATGAAACGCGTCGTCGGCGACGGCTTCATCGCCGGCCCTCCAGAACTTCCCTCGCCTGCCGCAGCGTCCCTCGCAGCGCCTCGCGCCCCTTCTCCGGCATGCCCTCCGCGTACGCCGACGCCTCGGCCAGCGTCGCGCCGACGGCGTCGATGTCGTCCTGACGCACCCGCCACGGCCTGCCCGGCACATCGACCCACAGGGGCGACGTGTGCGCCCACGCCCCCGGCCCCGTGCACCGCGCCGCGAGCCACGTCGTCGCCTCTGGCGTGAAGTCGGCCTCCAGCTCCCCCAGCGACGTGGCCGCTATCACCTCGCCCCCCGCCACGATCTCCAGCCGCTCGAACGGGGCGACGGCGCGCGCCTCCGCACGCGCGACGCCCTCGCGGTACGAGAATTCCAGCAGAGGCCCGTTCGTGGCGAACGTCCGCCCCTCGCGGGCCGCATCGGCCCACGCCGCCAGGCCGAGCCCGTCGGGACAGCGGGCGTAGGTGCGCATCTGGCCGAGCGCGCGTGCCGGAGACTCCTTCCCCGACCCGCCCACGAGGGCGGCACGCACACCGCACCGCAGGAGCCGCTCGTAGAGAGGCCAGCCGTCCATCGCCGGCGTCACCTCGAAGGCGTCGACCTCGCCGAGGATCAGGCACGCCAGGGCCTCGCCCTGCCCCGGCCCGCCCGGCCACACGACCAGCCCGCGTTTACGGTGGCACTGCCCGCACCAGTCGCGCACCGACCATTCCGCCTCCTCCGACGCCGCCAGCGGGAACACGGGCCGGTGGCTGTCGAGCAGCGCGACGGTGCCCAGGGCCGGATGCACGTTGAGCGTGTTCACGGCGACGAGGCACTCATCGTCGGGCAGGGCGTGCCCGGTCCCGCTGAACGCGAGCAGGTTGTCATCCCCGGCGCGGGCCAGCAGGTGGACGACCGACAGCCCCTCCCCCCTGCCCTCCAGCCGGGCCGCGTGCGGCGACAGCCCGACGGCACGCGTGTCACCCGGATACCAGCCACGCTCGCGCCAGTCGAAGACACGCTCCAGAGAAATGCGCAGCGCGAGCTGCCCCGCAGCCAGTTTCGCCTCGCGGCGCTCGGGCCGCCACTCAGGCCCGCGTGACGCCTCGATCACCACGTCCCCGGCGGGGAGCATCATCTCGCACCCGCCCTCGATGTAATGGTGCATCCCGCCGAGGATGACGCCCGGCGGCAAGCTCTCGCGCCCGAGCGGGGCGGCGTCGCGCCCCGCGGCATGGACGCGCAGCCGCGCCGGGATGGGGCTGCCCCGCTCGAGCTCGGTGACGCGGACGTGGACGGTGTGCATGGGGAGATGATACGGAGTGCCGGCGATCCAGGGCGTGTGCCCGCCGTGTCTTCCCGTGGGGCGAACGTCCTCGCCTGCCTTCTCATCGTATAGCACGCTTCCAGCGTGCTCCTCGATGACACAATCTCTCCACATCGCCGTTGTCCCCTCCATCCGTACCGCCCCGGCCCCTCGCCGTGCGAGGGTGTCATGGTGCCCGTCTCTGTCCGAGGCCGAAGCGGCGATCAGCGCCGATCCGTGTCGCCCGCCGTGTCCGCCGCGCCCTCGGGCTTCACCTCCTTGCGTGCGAGGGAGGCGCGTTTGCGCTCCTCGTAGACACGTTTCCAATCGGCGGGTGGCACCAGCCAGTGCCGGTTGTCATCCAAGTGCAGTCCGGTCAGGATGCCCTCACGCATCTGGCGCAGCGCGTTCTCGTAGCGGTGCCCCACCCTGTCATTGCCGCCGATGTCGGGCATCCACATCGGCGACGCCTCGAACACCTTGGAGACCCCGTCGCTCAACCCCCAGCCCTTGCGCAGCCACTCCTGCGCCCAGTCCGCCCTGTCCGCCGGGTACGGCCCCGGCGCCTCCGGCTGATGCTTGCGGCAGGCCTCCTCGTGTTCCCCCTGCCTCCGCACACCCAGCGCGAACGCCTCCGCCACGTGCGCCCTCACCTGCGGCGAGACCTTCTGGGCCAGCTCGCACATCAGCGCCGCGGGCATGCTCTCGAACAGCGCCCTCATGTCCTCCACCGTCGCCACGCTCTCCCTTCGCACCCGCAGCTCGTGGGCGTCCACCGTGTCGGGGTCGGAGGGCGGCGGGGTGGGCCTGCCCGCGGTGTAGGCGTACAGCAGACGCGCCGCGGCCATGTCACCGGCCTTGGCCTTCTCCTTGACGACCCTGGCGATCTCCTCGATGTCCTCCTCGCTCACCGCCCGATGCACCGCACGCCTGAACGCCGCCACCTGCCGCGCGTACGGGTTCCCGGGCCCCCCCGCGTTCCCCATCGCGAACCGCCCGCCCCCCTCCCGGCCCTCCTCCGGCTCCCTGTCGCCCGCCGCCGCCCCGGAGGGCGTCGCGCCATTGGCGTGTCCGTTGTTGGCCACGCCGTTCTTGTGGCCGTTCTTCTCCGCGCCCCTGGTCTTCGCCCTCATCGTCGCACCGGTCCTGTTGTCTCTGCGCCTTGGTTGTGCTGGACACTCCCCAGCACCGCGCATCATCCCACGCGGCAAGGCAAATTCCCACAGACGATTGAACGTCAATGAGCGATGTCACTCAGAATCACCAACGGTCCCCCACCTTCACCGAACACGGCATGAGCCTGCCCCGTCGCGCCGGGACGGAACGCCCATTCGTTCGGCGCACACACGCCGTACCATGACCCCGGAAGAACGCACGTGAGGAGGCCCGACGATGACCGAGGCCGAATGGCTGACATCCCCATCACCCTTCGATCTCCTCGAGGCAGCCTGGCGCACCGCCGGCGAGCGCAAGACCCGCCTCTTCGCCTGCGCCTGCGCCCGCACCGTCTGGCACCTGGTCGGCGACAATCAGCACGCGGCCATCGAGGCCGCCGAGCGTCACGCCGAGGGCCTGGCGGACTGGGATTCCCTGGCCACGCACCGGGCCGCCAACATGGGCGTGGCCGCCGGCACCGCACGCACCGCCGCCGAGGAGGCGATCCGCGCGGCCACCGAGATCATGAGGCCGCCCTATCAGCCGACGATCTCATACGCGGAAATCGAGCGAGTGCGGATGGTGGCCGCCGGCCTCCTCGTGGATGATGGTCCGGACCCGGCAGAATTGGAGCTGATGATACCCCCGCCGACCAGGGAGCCACCTGCCGATTTCCTGCCCCGCCTCTGCGGGCTGGCCCGCTGCGTCTTCGCCCCGTTCCACGCCCCCGCGCCCGCACCTACGTGGCGCACCCCCGAAGTGCGCCGCATCGCCCTCGCCGCCTACGAGGGCCGCGCCCTGCCCTCCGGGCACCTCGACGCGCTGCACCTCAACGTCCTGGCCGACGCCCTCACCGACGCGGGGTGCGACGACGTGGCGATGCTCGACCACCTGCGCTCATCCGGATCGCATGTGCGTGGCTGCTGGGCGCTGGATCTGGCACTGGGCAGAGCCTGAACCGAGAGGCGATGGCCCTTGTGTCCTGGCCATTGCTCCATTCGCCCGCACGTCGCTTGCGGGTTCGCGCTCGCTCGCACCTCCGTCGCTCATACCCCTGCGCCATCCGGGATAGGCGTCCTACCAGTCCTACTGCCTTCCGTGCGCGCTCCCGTCGAGTCAGCATTCAGGGCGTTGACGAGCCGGGCATCTGCCCCCGGCCCCTCTACCCACCCCCTGCGCCGCGCCACCCCAGGCCGGGAGCAGATGCCGGCAGACAACACCCCGACCCGCAACCAACCATGCGCCCACGGCTGTTGGAGCCGCCTCGGCGACCTCAGTAAACCCCAGGGTGACGGCTCTGCGGAACTCCAGAACTGTCACGCCCGTGTCATTTCACTTCAATCTGAACCTCGGCAAGCGTGCCCCCTGCATGGAGCTCCCCGTCCTTCGCCTTGTTCACATACACCCCGACATCCTCATAATCGATCTCCCAGGAGAACGGCAACATCTTGACAAGATTTTTCAAAGTCTTACCTGTTTTTATGCGATTAATGGCTTCAATCGTTGTCTCCGCTGTCACCGATGCGCCGTCGATAGTGAGATTACCCCTGAATAGTTGCTTCGGCCAGAAGTCGTAGCCCTTGAGCTTTTCCAAAGCAACCGTCACCCCTGAGATCGGGCCGCCCGCTCGCGGCTCAGCAGCGATGACGCCCAGCTCATCCCAGACGAGGACCATCCGCGCCTTCTTCAGCGTCCGCGATGGCTTCCCCAGCACGGCGACAAGGACCCGTCGCGCACAAGGCAGGGTGATCTTCTTCCCGTTTATCGACAGTTCTTTACCTTCGATCTTCACTTCCAGTTTCCTGGGATCGGGTGGCTTCGCCGGCGGGTCATCGCCCGCCACGGCACCGGCGCTAAGGACGCCTCGGCTCAAGAGTGCGACACCGAATAGGATGGCCGTTGCTGCCCGCCGCATGGTTCTCCCCTCGCCCGTCTCCACAACTACGCCTCCGGTCAGCCTCCACTTGCCACGAGGCTGTTGCATTCCCCTCCGCGCGAATGCCTCGCTCAAAACAGCCCCAGGATCGGCCCGCCGTGCTCCACCAGCCCCCGCGGCCTGTCCAGACGGTCCCGGTACTGCGTCGCCGGGTCGATCCCCAGCGCGTGGTACACCGTCGCGATCACGTCGAACGGATGCGCCGGCGCCTTCGCCGGGTACGCCCCGTTCTTGTCCGACTCCCCGTACACCGCCCCGCCGCGCACCCCGCCGCCCGCGATCAGGCACGTGTAGCAGTTCGGCCAGTGGTCGCGTCCGCCCGGCCCGACGTTGTTCGTCGTCGGCGCACCGATCTTCGGCGACCGCCCGAACTCGCCCACCATCAGCACCAGCGTCGTCTCCAAAAGCCCCCGCAGGTGCAGATCCTCCAGCAGCGCCGACGCCGTCTGGTCGAACACCGGCGCCCGCCAGTCGCGCAGCATCGGGAAGTTGTTGCGGTGCGTGTCCCACGAGCCGTCCGGCCCCGCCGCCGGCTCCGTGTCCGACCCCGCCGGCCAGTTCACCTGCACGAACCGCGTCCCCGCCTCCACGAGACGCCGCGCCATCAACACCGACTGCCCCCACCGCGTCAGCCCGTACCGCCCGCGCACCGCCGGCGACTCGTCCGCCAGACGGAACGCCCGCCCCGTCGCCGAC
Source organism: uncultured Alcaligenaceae bacterium (assembly GCA_964630925.1). Lineage (GTDB taxonomy): Bacteria > Planctomycetota > Planctomycetia > Gemmatales > Gemmataceae > RGDT01. The sequence goes on along the minus strand of CAZVZK010000182.1, from coordinate 802 downwards.
GACCCCAGCAGCGCCAACGCCGACTCGTGATGCTTCCCGAACCCGCCACGCGGCCTCAGCCCCACCCGCGCCTCCAGCCGACCCAGCGTCACGTCGGGCGGCAGCGTCAGGCTCTCCATCCCCAGCGGCCGCATCGGGTCCTGATGCATGAGGAACGGGTCGTGCGCCGCCCCCAGGATCCCCGCCGACTGCCCCACCCCCGTCACCGACCCCTCGCGGCTCGGCGCGCACACGCTCACGAACCCGAACCTCCCACGCCCCGCCGGCCGGTACCGCGCCGCGATGGCCCCCACCGACGGCAGGTCCTCCCGCGAGGGCGGCACCGCCAGCCCCGTCGTCGTGAAGTTCAACGGCCCCGCCCCCGTCATCAGCGTGTAGATCGACGCCCCGTGGTTCGCCAGCCCCTGCGGCTTCACCCCCAGCGACCGTATCAAGGCGAACAACTTCGCACTCCGCGCCAGCCGCGGCAGCACCTCCGTCAGCCGCACCCCCGGCACCGCCGTCGCGATGGGCTTGAACTCGCCCCTGATCCCCTCCGGCGCATCGGGCTTGGGGTCCCACAGGTCGATGTGGCTGGGCGCACCCTGCAAGTACAGCAGGATGACCGACCGCGCCTTTCCGAACCCCGCCCCACCCTTCCCGCCCGCCGCGCCGGCGCGTGGCACCCCGGCCAGGGACAGCCCCAGCAGCGGCGCCGCGCCGGCGGTCAGGAAATGCCGTCTTCCGATGATGTGCAACATGGCGCCATGCTACCCCCACTCGGGCGCCTCGGCAAGCGCCGGCCACATCGCCCCGCGGGGGC
>CAZVZK010000181.1:0-19481 GCA_964630925.1 uncultured Alcaligenaceae bacterium | reverse complement strand
GGCCGGCTTCGGCGCGGCCGGGGCGGCTGCCACGGCGGCGGGCCTGGGGGCCGCCGGCGGCTTCGGGGGCGCGGGCGGCGGGGCGGCGGGGGCGCCGTCGAGGCGGATCACGCCCTGGCAGCCGGGGCAGCGCACGCCCTTGCCGGTGAACCCCTCGGGCAGGCGCAGCCGCTTGCCGCATCCACAGGTGACGACGACGGGGTCCGGCATGGCTCGTGCCTCGCTCGACCGATTCGGGTGTCTTCCCTACACAGACGGGGCGGCGCGGCGGACCGGCCGCCCGGCCGTTTTTTCTCGCACCCCGGTTCGATGCCTGCGATCATACGTCCTTCTTCATGTCAGCTCAAGCCTCCGTCCTCGGGAGCGGCCCCCCATGGAATTCATGTTCCTCATCCCCTTCGTCGTCATCTCCGCCGTCTGCATCGGCGGCTACTTCATGGGCCGCTACGCCGCCGAGAAGCACGGCAAACGCCTCAAGCAGATCGAGGCGGTGCCCGGCGTCAAGGCCGCCGCCGTCGCCAAGCACGTCGGCCGCATGGCCAAGATGGCCGGCCGCGTCATCGCCCCCGCCGGCACCCTCAAGAGCCCCATCGACGGCCTCGAATGCGTCTACTACCGCCTCCTCGTCGAGGAGGAGCGTCAGGAGACACGCACCGACAGCAAGGGCCGCTCGCGCACCGTCACCGTCTGGGTGCCCATCGTCAACGCCGCCAAGATGGTGCCGTGCGGCATCGAGGACGCCGACGGCGCCATCGAGGTCTCGCTCATCGAGGCCGACATGATGCTCGAGGACGGCGGGAAGCAGTCCAGCGGGTGGTTCTCCGACGTGTCGCCCGAGATCCGCAAGCTCATCGAGGAGGAGTACGACAGGGACACCTCCGGCGACTTCTGGGGCAAGAAGAACCTCCGTGTCAGCGAGCAGGTCCTGCAAGTGGGCGAGAAGTTCCTCGTGATCGGCAAGGTCAAACTCGTCCGCACCAGCCTCGGCGTCCGCCCGCGCTTCGTCAAGGGCAAGGAGCCGCTCCTCGTCACCCACAAGAACGACGAGGAGCTGAAGGGCCACTTCAAGAGCGCCGCGTGGTGGGGCCAGGTCGGCATGTTCGCCGGCGCCGGCTGCGGCGCCGTCACCCTCGCCCTCGGCCTCCTCGTCGCCGGCGGCATGGGCTACAGCCGCTTCATCGCCGGCAAGCCGTGGATCGACATCGGCGGCACCGCCACCCCGGCCGACCCCGTCGGGGCGGCACTCGCGGGCCTCCAGAGCCAGGACCAGAGGCACCGGCGGGAGGCCATCGCGCCGCTGATCTCCGGCCCCAAGGCCCCCTACGCCGGCCGCAAGGCCGAGCTGAAGGCGGGCCTGTTGAAACTCATGGACGACCCCGCGAAGGGGGTCTACGAGCAGGCCGCCGCCGCCCTGCCCAACTGGGCCGAGGCCTCCGACGAGCCCCAGCTCATGAGGTGGCTCGACGACAAGCGCCCCGAGGCGAGCAAGGCCGCCGCCCTGGCGCTGGGCAAGCTCCAGATCGACGGCGCCCTGCCGAAGATCCAGGCCCTCTTCCTCAACGACCCCCAGGGCTACTTCCCCGCCCTCAAGGAGTACGGGCCGAAGGCCGATGTATTCGCCGCCACCCACCTCTTCTCCATCAACGAGGGTGTGCGCGGCCATTCCGCCAAACTCCTCGAAGGCCACGCCGACGTGGTCACCCTCGCCTTCGACAAGGCCGTCGAGGCGCTGGACAGCCCCAACCGCAGCGGCCTGGCCGCCGCCTGGCTCCTCAAGGCCAGGCTGAGCGACGCCCAGAAGGCGCGGGCGGCGTCCGCCGTCGTCGCCCTCATCGAGGGCAAGAAGCCTCTCCCCAGGGAGGCCGCCGAGCTGCTGGGCAAGTACGCGACGAAGGAGCACGTCGCCACGCTGGCGGAGGGCACGAAGAGCCCCAACGACGCCCTCCGCCGCCACTCCCTGGGGGGCCTGCTGCGCCTCGGCGACGAGCGCGGCCTGCCGGTGCTGGCCTCGCGCTTCCCGTCCGACCCCGACGGCACCATCAAGGCCCTCAAGCCCTACGGCGAGAAAGGCGACGCCGTGCTGGCCCAGTTCCTGTTCGACGGCAACGCCGGCCTGCGCGACAAGGCCTCGGCGGCGCTCAAGGGCTCGCCGAACTTCGACAAGATGTACGCCGAGGGGGCCAAGGCCGCCCTCGAGGGCCGCGACGCCGGCAGGCAGGTGCGGGCGATGGAGTGGCTGGCCAGGGAGCCGCAGGGCCGGCAGGCGGAGTACCTGCCCGCCGTGGCGATACTCCTCGCCAGCAAGGGGGCCGGCGTCGCCGACGCCGCCGCCAAGCTGCTGACGCCGGCCGTGACGAAGGACCACATCCCCGACCTGGCCGCCGCCCTCAAGGTCCATTCCGGGGGGACGCGGAAGACCATCCTCGACATGCTACAGAAACTCGCCGACCCCGCCGCCCTCCCCGCCCTGGCCGACGCCTTCCCCGCGGCACCCGCCGAGGTCGGGCCGGTGTTGAAGTCGTTCGGCGAGGCCGGCGAGACGCACCTGGCGAAGCACCTGTTCAGCGGCAACGCCGGCGTGCGCAAGGCCGCGGCGGACGCCCTGGCCGACTCGCCACGCAAGGACGCCCTGGCGTTCGACGCCGCCGTCGCCGCCCTCAACGGCCCGGACTACGACCCGAAGGTGCAGGCGCTCGCGTGGCTCGGCAAGGCCGCCCTCACCGCCGACCAGTCGAAAGTGGCGGCGGCGGCGCTGGTGGCCGCGGCCGGCAAGGGCGGGCGGAGGCTGCCCGAGGAGCCGGTGCTGGCCGCGATGTCACGCAACGCGGTGCCGGAGATGGTCCCCACCTTCATCGAGGGCCTCAAGAACAAGAATTCGACCCCCCGCAAGTATGCCCTCGACGGGCTGGCCAGGGTCGGCGACGACAAGGCGTGCGAGGCCCTGGCCGGCCTGCTGGTCGTCAAGGGCGGCGACTGGAAGGGCGCCAGCGCCGCGCTGAAGAAGCTCAAGGCCCCCGCCGAGAAGGCCCTCGTGGCCCTCCTCAAGGAGAAGAAGTACGGCACCAACACCGCCGCCGCCTCCGAGGCCTGCAACATCCTCGGCGAGATCGGCGGCCCCGACAGCCTCGCCGTGCTCGACGATATCGTCAAGGCCAAGACCAAGGGCGTCGAGCCCGCCGCCAAGAAGGCCGCCACCGCCATCCGCGGCCGCAAGGGGTGACGCCGGCACGAAGGCCGGGGAGGCCGGCGGCCCGGCCATTGCATTGTAGACCCCCTCCCCCCTGCAACGCAAAACCTCGGCCGAGTCACCTGCCCACTTCCTCCGCGAGCGAGCATGTGACTCTGGCATCAACAGACGCGATGAGTCACGGACCGGCGTCGAGTGCGCGAGTCACATGCCCACTTCGTCACCGCCCCCGGCAGGCGGCCCGCGAAAGCGCACCCGCCCCTTGCCCTCCGGTGTTCGGGCGTTCATAATGAGGGAGAGCAGCCTTCTCATCTCCCCTCCCTCCGCCAACCCGATGTCCCCACCTCCCACCGCGCCGTCCTGACACGAGACCCGCGCCCACCACCCCACCCTTCGTGGGGTCGGGTGGCTCGCCCGACGACGCGCCCGTGCGCGTCGTCAGCGGCCCTGCCCTGGCTAACCCGGAGGACGAGGGGCTGAGGTGGGACGAATCGTCAGCGAGAGCCAGCCCGTATTTAGTGCTGATAGTATCAGGATTATTCTATTTAGAATTCATCATAAAAACAGAAAGACATTAGATCCGAGGCGCAATAGCGCCACATCTGGCACAAGTGCAAGCTCAACAAGGAAGTGATTTGTGCAGGGCGATGCAGTGCTGATGCCTATGATGTTACCCCGTCAGTGACATCGGACACGTAAACGTGCGGCTGGTGGTAAGAGGCGATCCCCATTAAGCCCCCATGACGAAAGAGTTCAACCACGATGCCCTGGCAGCCCGCCTTGCCGCCCGACCCCGAGCCGCTGCGGACGGCCGGCGGCCGGTTCTACGACCTTGAAACTCTGCTCGTCTCGCTCGGAGACGCCGCGGATGAGCAAACCCCCGACGAGTTCCTGACCTCCCGCCAGACATACCAGCACGAACGCTGCCATTATTTGCAACACCTCGGCACGACGCTCGGGGCATTCCTTGGCCTGTTGCGGTTTGACCGCCTCCAGACCTGCCTCGAATGGGTCGCAGGGTTCCCGCCGGAGGTCCGCGCCGGCCTCGCCGCTGGCCGGGCGACGGCCGGCCGGGCCATCGTCCCGCTTGAAAGAAACTCCGACCCGCCGTTGCTGCGGCTCGCGTTCGAGAGTGGGGCGTCGGAAGATCTCGACATCTTCCGTCAGATCGTCTTCGACAACTGGCTGCTCTGGTGGCTCTTTTACGACGTGCGAACCGCCCAGGGGATCGCCGGCCACCAGCCGGGCGAGGCGACGGTGCCGCTGGTGCTGCGGGACGCCGGGCTGAGGGCGCACCGGTTCTTCGGAACCCCGCATTACGGGGAGGCCGGGTCGCTGCGGGTGTCCGACTCTTGGTCCCCGTTCCGCGCCGACGACGGCACCCGGTTCGGCACTCCCAGCTTGTTTGAAGGGGCTGCGCTGGCCAACGAATTCCAGTTCCTGTTGCGCGCCGGGGTGAGCCGGGGCGTCATCGATCGCCGGTTCGACGAGCTCATCGGCGGCACCTACGGCCTCGCGCTGCGGCACTACATGCGGCGGGCCGGGGTCGCGGGCCGGGATGAGATGCTGGCAGACCCTTACACCCACCTGTGGTACTTCCTGGTCGCGGTCGATGTCGCGCTCAACCCGGGACTGCCGCCGGTCGTGACGGCGGCCCCGGGCTGCTGGGACTGGAGCGCGTTGAACCCCGCCCACCGGTTTTGCAAGGCGCTCACGAACCTGTGGGTGTTCGACATCGCCGCCCCGCGGTCACCCGAGGAGGCCACCGATCACGCGGCCGTCACCCGGGCCGTGGACATGCTCGCCGAGGCGTGCGGGTTCGCCAAGCCCTCGACATTTCGGTTCCCTGCGACGGGGGGGACGCGGCTGAAAGCCGCCGACTTCGTGTTCCCCGACTTCCGGATCACGAAGTCCGACCCGGCCAACCTGCGGGGCCACCTGGAAGCGGGGTACGACCCCTACGAATACGCTGTCCTGTTGCACCGCCAGGCGTGGGCGGAGCGTGCGACCAACCTGCCGGCGATCATTTTCTCTGGGCTACTCGGCGGTAGGTTTTATTACCACTCCGGCGGGCCGGGGTTTTTGATGCACAGCGGGCAGTGCCGGCCGGGGCTGTTCTACCCGCCGATGATCCTCAACCCGGCCACGGGGACGCTCAGCGTCGGCCTGGGCACCGACGCGGACCACGCCGCGGCCCTCGCCTACGGGACCATCCGAGATAAGATGATCGAGGACTGCTTCTGGCGGACCGGCGGCCTCACCCTCCGTGGCGGGTTCGACGTGGCCCGCGCCGCGAACCCGGCGTTCCAGCGGTCCGTCGAGCTCGAGCTGGCCCGGCTGTTCGGCCGGCCCGTCTGGTAGCCGCCCGAGCCCCACCCCGTCGGGGCCTCCAGTTCCCCCTTTCACCTCCAGGAGGTGGCCATGTCGCTCGAGCGTGTGAAGGTGTCCGGCCCGGTGTCGCAGATGACCATGCTGCGAAACAACTTGCTCGCAAATCCGCTGGACGGCGTTGAAATCGAACCGATCGCCGAGGCCCCCAACGACCCGCTCGACCCGCGGCCGCTGGGGATGGAGCCGGAGGTCTACTTCTTCGTCTGCTTCGCGGCGCACCTGTCGGCGTCGCTCGTCCACGATTACATCGCGAGGTGGCGGACGGGCGGCCCCCCCCCGCAGGATGCTCACGGGGAGAGAAAATGAGCGGGGTGACGGCCTCGGCCTAAGGTATCGCCGTGCGGCCCTGCCGACGGCCACGGGGGCGCTACACAAACGCCCTCGCGACACAAGAACGTGGTCAAATCACCATTGCTGGGGTCCTTGGCCGAACCCCGCTTACCGGAGAACACCGTGGGCGGCGACCTCCACGACCTTCAACTTCTGCCCTTCGCCGCCACTCTCCTCGGACACCAGGAAAGTCCGCAGTGTCCACGCCGGATCGGTCCAGGGGATGCCAGTCATGCCGACCACCTCCCACGTCGCTCGCCCGCGCCGCTCGATACTCTTGACGTGAAAGAAGCGCTCCTTCTCCTGGAGGAGCACGCGAACACGCTCGGCTGTCAGGGGCGGCTGTTTGGGGTTGGGCTTCGCGAACGGCGCCGGGGCAGCCAGGCCGTGGGAGGCGAGCGAGAGAGCCAGACAGAGACAACAGACGGCGGGACGCATGGGGCCGTACTCCTGAACGGGCGCGCCCGTTATACCACTGCGGCGGCGGCGGACGCAAACGGCGTGACGATCTCGTTACACATACGCCCTCGCGACACAAGAACGCCCGACGGTCACCACACGCCCCGGCCCCTCATCCTCCACGGCGTGGCCCTGCTCGGCGCCGCCTTCCTGTGGGCCGCGAACGCGGCGGTGGGTTGCCTGATACCCCCGGTCCAGTCCGAGATGCGGTGGCCGTCCGAGGCCCCCCGGCCCCTTCTCCCACCTATCCTGTAAGATACCCAGGCCGGGGGCAGGTGCGGCAGGCAGCACCCCGACCCGCACGTCCCCTGGCTGTTGGCTGTTGGAGCCGCCTCGGCGACGAGAGTAAAGCCCAGGGCGACGGCTTTGCGGAGCCCTGGGTCGCAGACAACCCCCCCCCGGAGCCACCCCATGCTCTGCGCCGTCCTCCTCGCCCTGGCCGCCGACACGCCCCTCTTCACCGACGACTTCGCCAAAGGTGCCCTGCGCTGGGAGCCCACCGACCCCAAAGCCTGGAAGGTCATCGACACAAAGGACGGCAAGGCCTTCAGCCAGCACGCCCAGTCCAAATACAAGCCGCCCCACCGCAGCCCCCTCAACATCGCGCTCGTGAAGGACCTCGTCGTCGGCGGCTTCGTGCTGGAGGCGAAGTGCCGCTCCACCGTGAAGGACTACGGCCACCGCGACCTGTGCGTCTTCTTCGGCCATCAGGGGCCGGACCGCTTCTACTACGTCCACCTCGCGAAGAAGGCCGATGACCGCGCCAACCAGGTCTTCGTCGTCAACAAGGCCGACCGCAAGAAGATCTCCAAAACCAGCACCGACGGCACCGCCTGGACCGACGGCTGGCACGACATCAAGGTCGTCCGCAAGGGCGCGTCCATCGAGGTGTTCTTCGACGGCAAGAAGGTCATGACCGCCGAGGACGACACCTTCAAGTGGGGCCGCGTGGGCGTCGGCTCCTTCGACGACACCGGCGACTGGCGGGACGTAAAAGTGTACAGAACGGCAGTCAAGCCCCCCGGATGAGCAACAGAAATCCCGTGACACCGCCCGCCGCGTCCTGTAGTGTGGGAACAGTGTCACACGCTCGTCGTGTCTGGTGATGTGTCTTTGTGTGGAGCATTCGCGCGCCACGAGGGATGCCTCGGCAGTGCCGCGCCGACTCGCAGGACGAGAATACCGGGAGGTAGCAGGACCATGTTGCGTCGTCTGCTGGCATCGCTGGCGATCCTTTCGCTGGCATTCACCGTGTCGGCCCTCGCCGACACCACGCCGAAACCGAAGGCCAAGGCCGACGGCCCCGAGATCCGGGGCAAGGCCAGCGACATCGTCGGCGACATCGCCACGCACGAGGCCCAGCTCAAGCGGGCCTTCGAGTCGCTCGTGCAGCGCCTCACCATCCTGGCCGGCCGCCTCGAGAACGGCACCGAGGCCGACAAGGAGAAGGCCAAGTCCCTGCGCAACGCCTTGAAGGTCGCCAACGACCTCGGCACCGGCGCCAAGTTCGACGCGCTCATCAACGCGCTCACCAAGCCGAAGGCCGACAAGGACCTCGACGTCCTCGCCGCCGCCATCCGCGACAACGGCGAGCTCCGCAAGGACCTCCAGAAGATCATCGCGCTCCTCGCCAAGGACGACGGCGCCAACAAGAAGGAAGAGGCCGACAAGCTCCAGCGCCTCCTCGACCAGCTCAAGGAGCTGATCGCCAAGCAGGAGCGTGTCCGCGCCCAGACCGAGATGGGCCGCAAGTCCAAGGAGGACCTCGGTAAGGACCAGAAGAAGGTCTCCGACGAGACCAAGGAGACGGCCGACGGCAAGAAGGGCGGCGACAAGAAGGACGACGACAAGAAGGGCGAGGGCAAGGGCGAGGGCAAGGCCGGCGACGCCAAGGGCGAGGGCAAGGACGACACCAAGGAGAAGGGCGAGGGCCGCGTCGGCGAGGGCAAGGACTCCGACCCCACCAAGGGCGAGGGCAAGCCCGGCGAGGGCAAGGACGGCGGCAAGGACGGCGAGAACAAGCCCGGCGACGGCAAGCCCGGCGCCGAGTCCAAGGACCCCAAGGCCGGCGAGGGCAAGGGCGGCGACCCCAAGGCCGGCGAGGCCGGCAAGCCCGGCGACGAGAAGCCCGGCGCCGGTAAGGGCGACGACGGCAAGGGCGACAAGGGCGGCGAAGGCAAGCCCGGCGACGGCAAGGGCGACAAGGGCGGTGACCCCAAGGCCGGCGAGGGCAAGGGCGGCGACCCCTCCAAGGGCGGCGACCCGATGAAGGGCGACGGCAAGGGCGGCGAGGGCAAGCCCGGCATGGGCGACCCCAAGGGCGGCGACGCCAAGCCCGGTGAGGGCAAGGGCGGCGAGGGCAAGGGCGGCGAAGGCAAGGGCGAAGGCAAGGGCGAGGGCAAGGGCGGCGAAGGCAAGGGCGAGGGCAAGGGCGGCGAGGGCAAGGGCGCCGGCGAAGGCAAGGGCGGCGAGGGCAAGGGCGGCGACGGCAAGCCCGGCTCCGGCAAGGGCGGCGAAGGCAAGGGCGGCGAAGGCAAGGGCGGCGACGGCAAGGGCGGCGAAGGCTCCGGCGACGGCAAGGCCGGCGAGGGCAAGGGCGGCGACGGCAAGGGCGACGGCAAGCCCGCCGGCGAGGGCAAGGGCGGCATGGGCAAGGGCGAAGGCAAGCCCTCCTCCGGCAAGCCCGGCGAAGGCAAGCCCGGCAAGGGCGACGGCAAGGCCGGCGGCGGCAAGCCCGGCGAGGGCAAGCCCGGCACGCCCGGCAAGGGCGACGGCAAGCCGGGCGGCGGCAAGCCCGGTGACGGCAAGCCCGGCGAGGCCAAGGGCGGCGCCGGCAAGGGCGGCGAGCCCGGCAAGGGCGAGGGCAAGGGCGGCGACCCCAAGGCCGGCGAGGGCAAGGGCGGCGCCGGCAAGCCCGGCAAGGGCGAGGGCAAGGGCGGCGAGGGCAAGGGCGGCGGCAAGCCCGGCGAAGGCAAGCCCAGCGAGGGCAAGGGCTCCGGCTCTGGCAAGGGCGAAGGCAAGCCCGGCGCCGGCAAGCCCGGTGCCGGCAAGCCCTCCTCGGGCGGCGGCAAGCCGGGCGGCGGCATGGGCAAGCCCGGTGAGGGCAAGCCGAGCCCCGGCGGCATGGGCGGCATGGGCGGCGACAAGCCGCCGGAGGACAACCCCGTCAAGAAGCAGCTCGAGGACGCCAACAAGTACCAGAAGCAGGCCGAGGACGACCTGAAGAAGGACATGAAGGGCGACGCCAGCGACAACCAGGGCAAGGCCATCGAGGAGCTCGAGAAGGCCAAGAAGAAGCTCGAGGAGCTGCTCAAGCAGATGCGTGAGGAGGAGCTGGAGCGCCTCCTGGCCGACCTCGAGAAGCGCTGCCGCTACATGCTCGCCCTCCAGATCGAGGTCCGCGACGCCACCGTCGTCCTCGACAAGGACGTGCAGAAGTCCGGCAAGCCCGAGCTGGCCCACGCGGCCCGCTCCAACAAGGAAGGCGACAAGGAGGAGGAGATCCTCCGCGAGGCGCACGCGGCCCTCAAGCTCATCAAGACCGAGGGCAGCGCCGTGGCGTTCGCCGAGGTCTTCGAGCAGGTCAGCAAGGACATGGAGACGGTCATGAACCGCCTCCGCAAGACCGACGTCGGCGCGGTCACCATCCGCATCGAGAACGACATCATCGAGACCCTCAAGGAGATGATCGAGGCCCTCAAGAAGCAGCAGAAGGACATGAAGTCCCCGCCGCCCAAGCCCGGCGAGCCCAAGCCGAGCGGCCCGCAGCAGAAGAGCCTCATCGACCAGCTCGCCGAGCTCAAGATGATCTTCGCCATGCAGAAGCGCGTCAACGCCCGCACCGAGCTGTACGGCAAGGAGTACAAGGGCGAGCAGCTCACCCCGCCGGCCGCCGACGCCGACGGCAAGGTGAAGGAGAAGTACGAGTCCATCAAGGGCGAGCTGAAGGACCTGGCCGACCGCCAGCAGAAGATCGGCAAGGTCACCAAGGACATCGCCACCGGCAAGAACGAGGGCGGCGGCCGCTAACCATGGCGGGCGCTGACCTCGGTCGAGGAGACAGGCCCGGCATGCTCCCATCGGATCGGGGCGTGTCGGGCCTTTCCCGCACCGTGGGGAATCGTGTCCCCCACGGGCGGGCGTCAAGGACGATCCCTTTGTTCCACCCAAACCCGATTCGTGAAGGGGGATGACGTGATGATCTCACGCTGGCTCCCGGCCATCGGACTGGCACTGCTCGCCGTGAGCATGGCCGGCGCCGACGCCGGGAAAAAGCCGGCCAGGGACGCCGCCTCAGCCTTCGGTAGCCTCAAGGCGGACGCCGCCGAGGCCCGGAAGCAGGCGGAAGCGTGGTTGACGGCCAAGAAGGCCGACGCCGCGACCCTGGCACGGTTCAAGGCCCTCTGGGAGGCCGACGCGCCGCTCATGGACAAGGTCGCACAGACCCTGATCCTGGGCGAGCCCGCGACGGCCAAGATCCTGGAGCAGGCCCGCAACGCGGACGCCGACGCGCCCACCGCGCTCCCGGCCGTCCTGAGCGACAAGAAGGCCCCCGCCTTCTACCGCAACGCCCTGGCCCTGGCCTACGGCCGCGCCCTGGCCGGGCGGAAGGTGTACGAGGAGGCCCTCGAGGCCCTCTCCCTCGTCAAGGCCGAGGACGCCGTCGACCCGGCCGCCTACTTCTTCTTCAAGGCCGTGTGCGAGCACGCCCTGATGCTGAAGGACGGCGCCGACAAGAGCATCGACCGCCTGCTGGTGGACGTGGGCGACAGCCCCGAGCGCTACCGCATGGTCGCCGCCCTGATGCACTTCGACATGCTCACCTGGCAGGAGAAGGACCTGGGCTGGGTCGCCCGCAAGATGAGCAACATCCAGCGCCGCCTCGACCTCAAGCGTGGCGGCAAGGAGACCCAGAAGCAGCAGCGCGAGGTCCTCGTTCGTCTCGACGAGATGATCAAGGAGCTCGAGAACAAGGCGAAGCAGCCCCCGCCCCCCGGCGGTGGCTGACCCAACGGCGGTGGCTGACCGAACGGCGGCCAAGCACCCGGCAGTTCGCCGGGCTCCGACATGTCCTCATCGCCGATGATGGACACGATGGGTGGGACGGCCAATGGCACTGGCCAGGTTGACACGAAGCGTGTGAAGGAGATCGCGGAGATGTGGGGCAAGCTCCCCGAGAAGGAGCGGGCCGCGGCCCTCCGCGAGCTGACCAAGACGATGCCCGCCAAGGACCGCGCGGTCATCGAGCAGTACTTCAAGGAGCTCCAGAAGAAGTCCGGCAAGTGACTTCCAACCGCCGGGGGCAGGCGGCCCCCGGCGGCCCGGGCTCCTGAAAGCCTCACCCCTCCTGTCCGCGCCGGCCCCCGGCGGGAAACGCCCGGCGGACACGCCGGCGCGGGTTGGGGGGGTGAGGTTGTTTCGTCTACTTCCTATGATGGACCGCATCGCCATCATCCGCGCGCGCACCACGGGGTAGTACCATGCGACTCGTCCGCCTGCTGCTGGCCGGCCTCGTCCTGTCCGTCCCCGCACTCGCCAACGCCGGTGAGATCACCCTCCTCAAGGGCGGGGCGATCAAGGGCGACATCCTCTCCGTCACCGACTCCGAGGTGACCTACGAGGAGGGCGGCGTCAAGAAGTCCAAAGCCATCAAGGACGTCCTCAAGGTCGAGTACCGCGAGGTCGGCAAGCCCGGCGCCGAAGACAAATACGCCCTCGTCGAGCTGACCGACGGCACGGCCCTCATGGCCGGCAAGGTCCTCATCAAGAAGCGCGAGCTGTCGATGAAGCTCCTCTCCGGCCCCGACGTGAAACTCCCGCTGTCGGTGGTCGCCAACATCCTCATGGCCGGCCAGGACGACAAGGCCCGCCGCGACTGGAAGCCCCGCATCTTCAAGACGCGCGGCCAGGAGGCCCTCGTCCTGAACGACGGCGGCACCATCTCCAACCTGGCGGCCACCATCGGCGAGGGCGACGAGAAGACCGGCGAGACGATCAAGGCCGCCGTCGATGTCGGCGGCGACGTGGTGACCACCAAACGCGAGCTAACCAAGACACACGGGTTCATCTTCAAGCACGTCCTCGACGTGAAGGCCCCGGCGGTCATCTGCCGCCTGTCCGACACGCTCGGCAACGTCGTCATGGTGTCCGCCCTGACGGCGACGGAGGACGGCATCGAGGTGACGACGCCGTCGGGCGCGAAGATCGCCTTCAAGAAGGACCAGATCGCGGTCCTCGACTACGCCAAGGGCAAACTCGACCCGCTCTCGGAGCTGATCCCCATCGAGCGTGTGGAGAAATCGAACCTCGACGAGGGTGACAAGCCGGACCAGTGGCACGTCTACCCGAATACGAACCTGGACAAGGGGCCGATCACGCTGGGCGGCGTGGTCTACACGACGGGCCTGGCGATCAAGCCTCACACGGAGCTGACGTACGACCTGAAGGGGGAGTACCGCGAGCTGTCGATGCTGGTGGGCATCGACGACAAGGTCAGCGCCTCGGGCGCCACCATCCTCGTGGTCATGGGCGACGGCAAGGAGATCACCACCGTCAAGATCTCCTCCACGGACAAGATCCGCTTCAAGCCCCTCACCGTCAGCATCAAGGACGTCCAGAAGTTGAAGATCATCGTCAAGGCCGACGGCCTCTTCGACATCAGCCGGCACCTCGACCTCGCCGACGCCAAGGTCAGCAAGTGACTAATTCGAAGGGATGAGGGATGAGGGATGAGGGATGAGGGAACAGCCGAAGCACCCTCCTTCTTTTCATCCCTCATCCTTTATCCCTCATCCTTCCTAGGAGTTCCCATGAAGCGGTTGCCGATCATGGCCGTCGGGGCGGCGGCCCTGCTGGCCGGGTTGTTCACCGGCCTGGCCCCGACCAGGGCCGCCGAGAAGAGCGTCGTCGAATCCGAGAAGAAACGGGTGGCGATCATCAAGTCGATCAAGCCCGCCGTCGTCGCCGTCATGGGCCGCGACGGCAAGGGCAACGTCGTCGGCAACGGCTCCGGCGTGCTCATCGACGACGAGGGGCATTGCCTCACCAACTTCCACGTCACCAGCGCCGTCCGCAGCCCGGCGATGAAGTGCGGCCTGCCCGACGGCGAGCTTTACGACGCCATCCTCGTTGGCCTCGACCCCGTCGGCGACATCGCCCTGATCAAGCTCCTGCCGAACAAGCCCGGCGCCAAGTTCCCCTTCGTCAAGCTCGGCGACTCCGACAAGGTCAAGGCCGGCGACTGGTCCCTGTGCCTGGGTAACCCGTTCGGCCTGGCCTACGACTTCACCCCGACCGTGACGTTCGGCATGGTGTCCTCCACGCAGCGCTTCATCAACATCGGCAAGATGGAGTACACCAACTGCCTCCAGGTGGACACCTCCATCAACCCCGGTAACTCCGGCGGCCCCCTCTTCAACATGGACGGCGAGCTGATCGGCATCAACAGCGCCATCAGCGTCAGCCGCCGCCGCGCCAACTGCGGCGTCGGCTTCTCCGTGTCGATCAACCAGATCAAGAACTTCCTGGGCAGCCTGAAGTGCGGCCTGATCACCGACCACGCCTCCATCGGCGCCGCCATGGAGAGCGAGTCCGAGGACGGGGCGCTCGCCAAGATCCTCGTCAAGGCCATCATCGAGAGCGACGCCCGGCGCCGCGGCCTGGACGTGGGCGACGAGCTGATCAGCTTCGCCGGCCAGCGGGCCACCACCGTCAACCAGTACAAGAACCTCCTGGGGCAGTTCCCGCGAGGCTGGCGGATGCCGCTCGTCTTCAAGCGCGAGAGCACGCGGACCGAGATCCTCGTGCGCCTCATGGGCGTGACACGCCGCGACCTGGAGGAGGCGCCGAAGGGCCCGGCCCCGCCGCCCCCGCCGCCCATCGTCGGGGCGCCGGCCAAGTTCTACAAGGCGAAGAAGGACTTCGCGAACTTCTACTTCAACGAGCAGGCCCAGCAGCGCCTCCTCAAGTCGTTCGCGGACGCCTGCGGCGACTTCAGCAAGGTCCAGAACAACTGGCTCATCAAGCTGGGCGGCAAGACGCTGGCCGGCGGCGGCAAGAACGTCGACCAGGGCGCGGTCACGATCCTCGAGAGCGGGGCCGCCGACAAGAAGTCCCCGAAGGTCGAGCTGGACCTCGACGGCCTGATCTTCCCCCTCGAGCCGTTGGCCGTCGGCACCAAGGCCGACGACTTCAAGGACCCCCCCGGCAGCGGCGGCTTCACCCTGGCCATGTACCACTACCGCCAGATGTTGGCGTTCGGGCCGAAGGGCTTCACCTCCGACTTCCACCACGGCGGCGTCGAGCCGTTCTACCCCGCCACCAGCGACGAGAAGCCCAAGTGGGCCTCCATCCGCGTGATGGCCGAGGTGCTGATCACCAAGCAGGCCGGCGTGCCCGGCAAGTGGTACTTCGCCATCGAGGACGACAAGGGCGGCCGCTGGAAGAAAGGCGAGATGATCGGCTTCGAGATCATCGCCGACAAGGACAGCGACCCCTGCGAGGTCTGCCTGTCGAACTACAAGGACGTCGGCGGCGGCCGTAAGCTGCCGGGCAAGATCCACGTCCGCAGCGGCAACGGCCGCTACGCGGACTTCACCGTCACCGCCGCGACGCTCAAGTGAGGGCCGACCAGACCATGAGACGCTACCTGATCATCCCGGCCCTCGTCGTCGGCGCGGCCCTGTTCCTCGGGCTGCGTCCGGCGCAGGGCGACGAGTCGTACGCCAAGGTGGCCGAGCAGGTCAACCTGAAGATGGTGAAGCTGTTCGGCGCGGGCGGCTTCCGCGGCCTGGAGTCCTACGGCACCGGCGTGATCATCAGCAAGGACGGCCTCGTCCTGACGGTGAACACGCACATCCTCGACACGCGCGACCTGCGGGTCCACATGGCCGACGGCTTCAAGCGCCGGGCCAAGGTGATCGCCCGCGAGCCGGCGCTGGACATCGCGCTGGTGAAGATCGACTTCGGCACGGGCAAGCCGGACATCCAGCACTGGTTCGACTTCGACGAGGCGGCCAAGCGTGCGCCGGCGCCGGCGGGGACGACGGTGCTGGGGTTCACGAACGTGTTCCAGCTCGCCCTGCGTGATGACACCATGACGGTGCAGCACGGCGTGGTGGCGTCGTACTCGCGGCTGTTCGGCCGCATCGGCGTCTTCGACGCGGCGTACCGCGGCGACGTGTACGTGGTCGATGCGATCATCTGCAACCCCGGCTCGGGCGGGGGCGTCATCACCAACCGCAAGGGCGAGCTGCTCGGGCTGATCGGCAAGGAGCTCCGCAACGAGCTGACCAACACCTGGATCAACTACGCGATCCCGCTGAGCGCGGTCGCCGAGGGTCTGGACAAGGACGGCAAGAAGGTCCAGACCAGCATCGCCAAGATGGTGAAGGAGAAGGAGAAGTACAATTCGGAGATCAAGCCGCCGAACCCCAACGCGCTGAACGTGTATCACGGCATCATCCTGGTGCCGAACGTGGTGGAGCGGACGCCGCCCTACGTCGAGGAGGTGATCCCCGATTCGCCGGCGGCGAAGAGCAAGGAGAAGCTGCTGCCGGACGACCTGATCGTGTACGTGGACGGCGCGCCGGTGCCGGACATCAACACGTTCAACACGGTGATCTCGGGGCACACGCCGGGGTCGGAGGTGAAACTCGAGGTGCAGCGCGGCGACAAGCTGATCACCGTGCCGATCACGCTCGGCAAGCCGCTGACCCCACCCCCGCCGGTGAAGAAGAAGGATTGAGGGGGCGTGACCTCACCCCCTAACCCCCTCTCCGAAGCGGAGAGGGGGGATCGCAAGAGCATCGATTACACGGAGGCGAGGAGTACGCCTCCCCTGTTGGGCCCAGCAATCCAAGAGACGCGCACACCTCCCCTCCGCGTAGGCGATGCTCTTCCGACTCCCCCTCTCCGCTTCGGAGAGGGGGTTGGGGGGTGAGGTAGAAACCGATCACCACGAGAGACTTTCATATGCGAAACCCGATCTGGGCCGTGCTGGCCGCGCTGGCCGCGCTGCCGGCCCTGCGTGCCTCGGACCTCGACGACGCGATGCAGAAGGCCACCCAGGACGCGATGAAGAAGGTCGCGCCGATGGTGGTCAAGATCGAGACCTCCGGCGGCACGGAGGTCGTCCGCACCGGGGCGGGCCCCAAGGCCGGCGTCCTGCGCCGCGGCCAGGGCCCGACCACCGGCCTGATCGTCCACCCGGACGGCTACGTCATCACCAGCTCGTTCAACTTCGCCAACAACCCGACCGGCATCCGCGTGGTGCTGCACGGCGGCAAGGACCGCAAGGTGGCCCGCGTCATCGCCAAGGACGAGACGCGCATGCTCACCCTCCTCAAGATGCAGGACGTGGCGGCGGGGACGAAGTACCCCGTCTGCGCGCCGGTGCCCAAGGCCGACATCACCATCGGCGCGACGGCCCTGGCCGTCGGCAAGACGCTGTCGGCGGACACGGACGAGCTGCCCTCCGTCTCCACGGGCATCGTCAGCGCGACCGACCGCATCTGGGGCCGGGCCGTGCAGACCGACGCCAAGGTGTCCCCGACGAACTACGGCGGGCCGCTGACCGACCTGGAGGGGCGGGTGTACGGCGTGATCGTGCCGGCGTCGCCGCAGGCCGACGGCGAGCTGGCCGGCTTCGAGTGGTACGACTCGGGCATCGGCTTCGCCATCCCGCTGGAGGACATCAACGCGGCCCTGCCCCGCCTGATGAAGGGCACGGAGAAGGACCCGGTGGTGTTGAAGCGCGGCGTCATGGGCGTGACGATGCGATCGGGCGACGAGCTGTTCTCCACGAAGCCGATCATCGGCACCGTGTCGCCGGGCTCGGCGGGCGAGAAGTTCGGCATCAAGCCGGGCGACCTGATCAAGAGCATCGCCGGCAAGGCGGTGAACAACTTCGCGCAGATGCTCACGGTGCTGGGCACCAAGTACCAGGGCGACGAGATCAAGATCGTCCTGGAGCGCGACGGCAAGGACGTCACC
This sequence comes from uncultured Alcaligenaceae bacterium, assembly GCA_964630925.1. Classification (GTDB taxonomy): domain Bacteria; phylum Planctomycetota; class Planctomycetia; order Gemmatales; family Gemmataceae; genus RGDT01. Next base: position 2,122 of record CAZVZK010000181.1, on the reverse strand, counting down.
ATCGAGAAGTTCATCCTGGGCGGGCTGGAGGCGGCGTTCAACCTGCCGTTCCTGGGCATCCTGCCGATGCGTGACGACCCGGCGGCGGGCGTCGAGGTGCGCTACGTCTACCCGAAGTCGCCGGCCGACGTGGCGGGGATCAAGGAGGGCGACCGCATCATGAAGGCGTCCAACGCCGCCGCCCCCGCCGGCGCCCCGCCGGTGCCCATCAACGGCGGGCGGAACCAGCTGGCGACGCTGATCTCGGCGGGGCGTCCCGACCAGGAGATCACCCTGGAGATCCAGCCCAAGGTGGGCGGGGCGGCCAAGACGCTCAAGGTGAAGCTGGGCGAGCTGCCGGAGACGGTCCCGGACAAGCTGCCGGAGAAGGCGTCGGCGAAGTGGGCGCTGCTGAAGCCGGGCGAGAAGCCGCCCGCGAAGCCGCCCGAGAAGAAGAAGGTCGAGACGGGCCTGGTGAAGAAGACGCTGCCGACGTCCGAGACCTACTGGGTCTACGTGCCGGAGAACTACGACCCGCAGGTCGCCTGCGCGGTGGTGGTGTGGCTGCACCCGATGGGCAAGGGCAAGGAGCGTGACATCGAGGACCTCACCTCGTCGTGGTCCACGTTCTGCGACGACAACAACGTGATCATGCTGTGCCCGGTGACGGCGAACCCGGCGTGGAACCCCGCCGACTCGACCTACGTCGGGCAGACGCTCCAGGCGGTGAAGGGCGAGTACACGGTGGACGCGCGGCGCGTCGTCGCGCACGGCATGGGCATCGGCGGCGAGTTCGCCTTCTACCTCGGCTTCCAGATGCGGGCGGACATCCGCGGCGTGGCGACGACGGGCGCGCACATGGGCAGCAACCCGCGCGAGCGTCTGGCGAATCAGCCGCTGTCGTTCTACCTCGCGGTGGGCGGCAAGGACCCGGTGCTGCCGGCGGTGAAGGCGACGAAGGACAAGCTGGCCAAGTTCCGCTTCCCCGTCATGCTGCGGGAGGTGGCGAACATGGGCCACGAGTACCTGGACGGCAAGCTCGGCGGCAAGACGCTGGAGGAGCTGATGCGGTGGGTGGACTCGCTCGACCGCATCTGACGTGAAGAATGGGCCGGAGAAGGCGGAGGGGGCGCGGAGCAGGGTGCCGTAGCGGTCAACGAGGGTTGTCGAGGGCGGGATGTAGATGGTCTCGCCGGCGGCGAAGGTGCCCTCCTCGCGCATGCGGCGTCCGGCGCGCCCGTAGTCGCGGTTGAACGCACGCAGGGCGTCGGCGAAACGCTCGTCGCCGAAGAAGCGGCGGCTGAGCGTCTCCCAGGTGTCGCCGACGCGGGCCTCGGCGGACTCGATGGGCGTGACGGTGACCCTGGGGCCCGCCGGGCGCGGGGCCCTGGTTTCGGGGGGCGGGGGCGGTGGTGGGGGCGTCTCGACCTTCGGCATCACGGCGGGCGGCGGGGGCGGGGGCGTCTCGCCGGCGGCGGGGCGGACCTCCGGGTCGCGGATGGGGGCGGACACGCGGGGGCGAGGCGTGCCGAGGGTGGCGCCGCCCGTGGGGGTGAAGGTGCTGCGCTCCATCGGCTTGCCGCTGGACGTGCGCTCCTCGTGGACGGAAGGCGGCGGGACGGTGTCGCGCGTCTCCTTGACGGAGGGCGGGGGGGACGTCTTGTCGTCCGCCTTGCCTGGCGGCAGGGCCCCCACCGACGGCGGGGCGGCGCCGGGGGGCACGTCCTTGGGGGCGGGCGGCGGCGCGGCCGCCTTGGCGGGGACGAAGGTGATCGGCGGCGGGCCGGACTTGGCGTCCGGCTTCACCGCCAACTTGCCCTCGACCTTCGGCGGGGTCTTGTCACCGGTCTTGGGCGGCGCACCGTCCTCGATCTTCGCGGGCGTCCTGATCTCCGCCTTCGGGGGTGTCTTCTCGTCCGCCTTCATCGGCGGCTCGTCCTCCAGGGGCGGCGAGGCGCCGAGGGGGGGCAGGGGCACCGCGCCGGCGGGCGAGGGCGGGTCGGCCTTCGGCGCCGCGGTCTTCGGCGGGGCGGCATCCAGGGGCGGCAGGGGGGCGTCGCCCGGCGGGGGCGCCGCGCCGAGGGGCGGCAGGGGGATGCCGGCGGGCGGCGGCGTATCCGCCTTGGGCGCCCGGGCCTCGCCG
>CAZVZK010000180.1:0-19490 GCA_964630925.1 uncultured Alcaligenaceae bacterium | reverse complement strand
CGCGGCGTCTGCGGACGCCGCCGGGCGAGGCGGTGGCGATGGCGATGGGGCCACGGCGGGCGGAGTGCGCGTTCACGCTGCACGCGGGCGCCCCGGCGAGGGTGGCGCTGGCCGACGTGGAGTGCGTTTTCGAGGTGCTGCCGACGACGGGGGACGAGGGGGAATTGCTGCTGCGGTTCGTGCCGCAGGCGCGGCACGGGGAGGGCCGACGGCGGGCCGGCGTCGAGCGGACGCCGGACGGCCAGATGCGTCTGGCGCTGGAACAGAGGCCTCCGCTGGAAGAGTACCCCGCGGCGGCGTTCGAGGTGGCGGTGGGGCCTGGCGAATTCGTGGCCATCGGGCCGCGGGTGTCGCGTCCGGGGACGCTGGGGCCGGCGTGGTTTTTGGGCGAGGGCGAGTCGGGGCCGGTGCAGCGGGTGCTGGTGGCGCGGGCGACGCGGGTCGCCCCGCCGCGCGCCGCGGCGGGGCCGGCGTTGGCCGGCCCCCTCGCATCGCAGGCGGGCCGCGCGACGGTCCGCGGCGGCCGGCCATGAGAGGTCACCTCACCTCGCGGCCACGGGCCGGGCTCTCGCCGGAGGGCGGCGCGAGGGCCACGGGCGGGGCGATCACCGGCGGGACGACCACCGGCGGGATGACCACCGGCTTCGTCGGGGGCACGACGGGCGGCTTCGGCGCGACGGGCGGGTACGGGTAGGGCAGGATGTGATAGCGGCCGTCGTTGATGACGATGGGCCGGCGGATCTCGCCCGGCCTCCTGACGGCGTACTGGAGCAGGATCGCGTCGTGGATGCGGCGGTTCTCGGCCTCGGCCTTGACGATGCGGGTCAGCTCGGCGGCGTAGCGGCTCTGGGCTTCGAGCGACAGCTTGGCGCGGGAGCGGGCGGGGGCGGCCTGGGCCGCCTTGAAGTCGGCCGCGAGTTTGACCGACGCGGCCTTGCGGGCGAGGGCCAGCTCGGCATTCACGCGGGCGAAGCGGGCGTTCTCGGAGGTGACGGCGGCCTCGGCGGCCTTGCCGCCGGGATGGATGCTCGGCGACGTGGCTCCCGCCGCGGCGACGAGGGCGAGGGACGACACGGCGACGGCGCTATTCTTCAGCGTGAGCATTGGTCTCTCCGGTTCGGGGTGTCTTGCGGACACCCCAGATACGTCGCTCGGCCTGCGCCGTGACGGGGAAAGAGATTTGTCGTGGTCGGCGGTGATTGATCAGGCGAGCGGGCCGCTCACGGGGCCGAGTCTTCGCCCGAGTCGTACCACGAAACGCACGCGGCCCGCCGCCTCGTGTGAGGCGGCGGGCCGCGTCGCGTCCGGTGGCCGTCATTCGGCCAGTTTCTTGATCTCCGGGTGCTCCAGCAGGTACTTGCGGCGCTGGTCACAGAACGCCTTCAGGCTCATCTCGCGGCCCGTGCCGGCGCCCGTCTCCGACACCGCCGCCTGCCACGCCGCCAGCGAGTACAGCTTGCGGGTGTCGGCCTCGACCTCCTTCTCGATCAGTCTGCGGTAGGAGGCGACCACCGGGCCGATCTTCTTCCAGTCGAGCTGCTCGTCGGCGATCTTACGGACCATCTCCAGGTACTGCTTGCGCAGGGCCGGCACCGCGAGGAGCTTCGTCCGCAGCGGCTTGCTCGAGTCCATGCCGGCGGTCAGCGGGTCGACACGCACCCCGCCGCCGCCGCCGAAGCCGAACCCGAAGCCGCCCGCCGGGCCGAACGACTCGTTCATGTCGTGCGGGACGATGTGGAACTTGCCCTTCTTGTCGAGGTAGAGGCTGTAGTCGCTGGCCCGCGTCCAGTAGCCGTCGTTGTTGATGAGGGCCACGTCCAGGGCGAGGAACCACAGCACTCCCTCGATGTCGAGGGTCGGTTTGAGGGCCGCCTCCAGGTCGGCCGGCTTCGTCTCGTTGAGCACCTTGCACAGGTTGACGAGGGCCTTCCAGGCTTTCGGGTCGTCCTTCGTGGACTTGAGGCGGAAGGTGCGTTTGTAGGCGTCCACGTTATCGCCAAGGTACTCCAGCCCGCCGCGGCCGCCGGGGGAGCCCTGCACCTTCCAGCGCGTGCCGTTCTTGTCGTCGAAGAACTCCTTGAGGAAGTCCTTGTTGAACTGCTCCGCGTTGGCGTAGATGCCCCAGCTCTCGCCGTTGATCACCACCTTGGCGAGGTTGGCCCGCGGCGTGGGGATGTAGGCCCGCGAGATGTGCGAGTACAGGGCCGTGTGCAGGAAGGAGGGGTCGTCGTTGCCGTTGAGGAGGTTGAGGGACTTGTGGCCATAGAGGCGCTGCTTCTTATCGACGAAGTCCATGCTCAGGTTGAGGGAGCGCTTGGAGCCGGTGGGGATGGAGAAGTAGGACGACATGCCGCGGAAGCGGACGCCGACGTTCTTGTAGGTCTTGCCGTCCACGTACAGGGTGGCGGGGACCTCCACGTCGGTGTGGTAGAAGTCGGCCAGCTCGTCCTCCCAGTCCTTGTTCTCGAAGGTGAGGAAGAAGGTGCGGAGGGTGTTGGGGTCGTAGAGGCCGGCCTTGGCCGGGGCCGGCTTCACGTCGGCGGGCTCGACCTTGGGGCCGGGCTTGGCCGGCTCGCGGCCCTTGCCGAAGCCTCCCTTGCCGAAGCCTCCCTTGCCCTTGTCCTTGAAGAATCCGCCCTTGTCCTTCCCGAAGCCGTCCTTGCCGTCCTTGTCCCTGGGCGGGGCGTCCTTCGGGGGGCCGTCCTTGAAGAAGCCGCCCTTGCCCTTCTTGCCGAAGCCGAAGCCGCCACCGCCCTCCTTCTTGAGGGCTTCGCGGGCGGCCTTGCGCTCGTCGTTGTTGAGGCGGCCGTCGCCGTCCTTGTCGAAGCGGGCGACGACCTTGCGGATCTCGCCGCCCGGCCCGCCGAAGCCCGGCCCCTTCTTGAAGTCCGGCTGCCCGGCCGCCTCCTCGGAGGACAGCAGGAGGAAACACCCGATCAGCCCGGCGGCCAGTGCGGCCCAGGTACGCGGCATCGCTTCACCTCGGAATGTCAGCGGGCCGTCGCGGCCCCGTGATACATGAAGGAACCGAGAAGACGGGCGCGGGTAGCGGCCCGTCTTCATGCGTCCTTCACACGGATACTGCGGGCCGGGCTGTCGGGCGGACAGGGCCGGCGGTGGCGGCCTGGGGGGATGGGGGCTACAATGCGTGCCTACGCCGGGCATTTCCCGCGCCACCTGTCCCTGTCATCACGTCACGAGGGGCCAATGGCCGAGCACCGCAAGGTCGTCACCGCCGAGCCGGAGAACAGCGAGACGCCGCTGGACGGCGTGCGGAGCTGGGTCACGCCGACGCGCCTGTTCTTCGTCCGCAACCATTTCGCCGTCCCGAAGATCGACCTCGACGCCTGGCGGCTCCAGGTGGAGGGCCGGGTGAGGCGGGGCCGGGCCTGGACGTGGGACGAGCTTAACGACCTGCCCGAGCGCACCGTCTTCGCGACCGTCGAGTGCGCCGGCAACGGCCGCTCGTTCCTCGCCGAGCGGCAGGCGGGGGTGCAGTGGGGCGCGGGCGCGGTCGGCCACGCCGAGTGGACCGGCGTGCCGCTGGCGTCCGTCCTGGAACGCTCCGGGCTGGAGGCAAATGCGTGCGAGGTGCTGTTCGAGGGGGCCGACGTGGGGTCCGAGGCGGACCACCCCGAGCCGATGCACTTCCGCCGTAGCCTGCCGCTGGCCAAGGCGCTGCACCCCGACACGCTGCTCGCCACGCGCATGAACGGCGAGCCGCTCGACCCGGCCCACGGCCACCCGCTGCGCCTGTTCGTCCCGGGGTGGTACGGCGTGGCCTCGGTGAAGTGGCTGCGGCGGATTGAGGTGATCGACACGCCCTATCGGGGCTATTACCAGTCGGTCAAGTACACGGTGCGGCGGCGTACCGAGCGCGGCATCGAGACGGAGGTGGTCGGCCCGATGATGCCGAAGTCGGAGGTCATCCGCCCGCGAGCCGATGAGGTGCTGGGGTTGGGCGGCGGGCGCGTCTTCGGCCTGGCGTGGGCTGGGGAGGAGGCGGTCAGCCGGGTGGAGGTCAGCACGGACGGGGGTGCGACGTGGCACGACGCCACGCTGATGGGGCCGCGGGCCGGCTACTCTTGGACGATGTGGGAGTACCTGTGGGAGGCGGGATCGCCGGGCGAATACACCATCCTGGCGCGGGCCAGGTCGGAAGGTGGGCGGGTGCAGCCGGGGGCGCACGACCCGCTGAACGGCGGGTACCTGATCCACCACTCGCGGCCGGTGCGGGTGCGTGTCGCGGCGGCGGGGCGGGCCGCCGGGCATGGCGACGCCGACACGATCCTGTACGACATGAACGCCTACGCGGTGGAGAACAGGCGGCTGCCGCTGGATGTGGAGATGGAGTTCATCGCGGGAGAGGGGATCTGACCGACCTGCCTGTGTGAACGGAGAGGGCGCGGATGGTCCTTCAGCCAGGTTCCGCCCAGGGGAGTAGCCCCCCGGAGCCGCCAGCCAGGAGAGTAGCCCCGACTCACCAACAACAGCGCTCCTCGACCGACAGCCGTGCTTCTGGGTTCGGATCGGATCACCGGGCAACATCCCGCCCTCCGACACACCGCCGATCAGGAGCGGCCGTGGCAGCGCTTCTCTTTCTGCCCACTGCCGCTGGGGCACTTGTCGTTCCTCCTCGCCCTCGGCCACACGAAGGAGTGAGGGTGGAGACAACTCCGGTGTCCCCACCCTCACCGCCGTGGAGGGCGGCACGGCTCCGGCCGCCGCGCTGTGGCGGCCAACCGAGGCCATCCAGGCAGATCCGGGATCAGTCCTTGAAGTGCTGGACGACGGGGGCGATGTCGCCGGAGCAGACGCGCACGTACGTCTTGACCGGGCTCTTCGTGTGCTTGCGGAGCTGGGCCAGCGCCTTGGCGTTGGCGTCGCGGCTGTTCGCCCCCGCGCCGTGGACCTCGCCGCAGCCGTAACTGCCGTCCTCCGCGATCAGCAGGACGATCCAGCCGAACTGCGTCCACGTCACCACCTCGGCGTCGGCGGCCGGGCAGTTGCGCAGGGCCGCCCGCTCGGCGGAGAAGCGAGACGGGTGGTCGTAGCCGTAGCCCCACTTGCCGGTCTTGACGGAGAAGGCGACGGCGGCGTAGCGGGTCGAGTCGATCTCGGCGGCGGGCGTGTTGCCCGCGACGACGAACAGGGCGATCAGGGCGGCGGCGAGGGTCTTCATGTTCCGGCTCCGGCGTGTGGGTAGGTGCCTCATGTACGCGGGAGCCGGGTCGGTGTGACAGGGCTATCCGCCGGAGAAGACGCGGACGTAGGTGCGGACGCGGCTGCCTGTCCGCCTACGCAGGTGCGTCAGGGCGCGGTTGTACGCGGAGGTGGTGTCGGGCCCCGATGCCCAGGAGTAGGCGTATCGGCCATCCGCGGCCACGAGCAGGACGATGGTGCCCGAGCGCACCCAGGCCACGATGCGGGCATCCCAGGCGCGGCACCGCGAGAGGGCCGACGACTCCGCCGACGCGCGGGACGCGTGGTTGTAGGCGTAGCCGTAGCGTCCCATGGCGGGGGAGTAGGCGACGGCGGCGTACAGCGATGGCGTGGAGGCCTGGGTGGGCGATCCGCCGCCGCACAGGGCCAGAACGATCAGGGCGAAGGCGGGGGATGCTCGCATGGCCGGCTCCGTACCAGAGGGCGAACGCCTCCCAGTACGAAGCCCTTTGGGCGCCGTGACGACGAGCAGGCCGATTCCGCGCCGTCATCTCCGCGCCCGCTTCTGGAAGTAGTCGAGCCAGGCGAGCATGAGGGCGTCGGCCAGGGCCTTCGACTTCCGCAGCTCGTCGGGCGGCTTGCCCCAGTAGAAGCCGAGGTGTCCCGCCGCGTGCTTACGCGAGGCGGAGAGGAAGTCATCCAGCTCGGCGAGGGTGCATTTCAGGGGGAACGTCTCCTCCACCAGCACGGGCTTGCCCGCCGCGGCGAACCCCGCCAGCGTCTCGAGCGCCTCCTTGACCTTGCCCTTCTCGGGGTAGAGGTGGACGCTCAGGAAATCGAGGCCGCCGGCGATCTTCGCGGGGATGAAGCCGGAGGTCAGGCCCTTGCGGTCCAGGCTCCAGTCCACGAGGCCGGCCGTCACGAGTGTGCGGCGGTCCTCGGAGCGGATCGCCTTGACGAGCCTTCTGATCCAGGCGTCGGCGATCTCGTGGCGCTGGCGCCCGGCCTGGTCGAGGGCGATCATCTGGACGTAGTGCTTGCCGCCGAAGGCGGGGCCGAGCCAGTCGCCGTCCTTCCGCCGGCCCGCCGGCGACACCGGCTCGTTCATCAGGCAATAGCAGAAGACGGCGGGGCTGCCGGCGCACCTCGCCGCGATGGCCTTCCAGAAGTTCGCCTGGGCGTCCCAGCGTGGCCCCTCGCCGAGCCTGTCGTACCACGCCGGCACGTCCTTCTTGTGGTAGCAGCACAGCCCGGTGAGGTCGAGGCGGAGACGCTCACGCTCCGCGAGACGCAGGAGCCTCGCCAGCCGCCCCAGCGCCGCGGCGTTGGGCCTCTCCGGCCCGTCCATGAATCGGCCGAATTGCAGGTGGACGCGCACGACGTTTGCGCCCATCTTCCGCATGGCCGCGAAGTCCCTCTCGACCTTGGGCCACTCGTCCGCCCAGTAGTCCTCGATGAGCCGTCCGGCGTGGTCGCGGTCGTAGTTGAAGCCCCACGGGACGAAGGGGGCACCGGACCGCTCCAGCGCGAATGACCTGGCGCCCGCCGCCACGACGGCGCGCTCCATCGTGGCGAAGTGCGGGGCGGCGGCCCGGCCCAGCGCGGCGCACGCGAGCAGGACGGGGATAGCATACCTCATCATCCGGACCTCCCGCATTCGTCCTTCCGCCGGCCGGGCCCGCGCTCACCGCCGGCTCCTTGCCCGTCGCCGTGTCGATCTTCGCGACCTTCGTGCTGGACGCCGCCGTCGAATCGGGCGGGCCGTACGACGCCGCCCTCGATAGGATAGGCGGACAGGGCCCGTGGTGGGACAGGAGGGCGGGATGGCGGACAGGACGCTGACGGAGAACGAATGCCAGACGGTGTTCCAGGCCCTGGTCGAGGCCCAGGACGGCGGCATGGACGCGGCCGCCTCACGCCGCACCATCGCCGAGCAGTTCTCCATCAGTGAGGGCCAGGTCCGCCTCATCGAGCGCCAGGGGATCGACGCCGGCTGGCCGCCGCTGGCGTAGCCGCGTGCCCGCCCCGTGAAAACCGCCCGCCCCGTGGAACTTCCTCGCTCCCCGCAGCGTCAAAACTCTCTCCACGCGCTCCCCGCCCTCCTACCCCACCGTCCGCACCCCCGCGGCCGTCACGGAATCCTCACCCATGCCATCACCAGCCCTCCTGCCGTTCCTGACCGTCAGCCGCCTCCCGGACAGGACCCTCCTGACGCTCGGGGGGTGCGACACGCTCGACGAGCAGAGCACCCCCGCCGTCAAGGAACGGCTGTCCTCCCTGCCCGAAGGGGCGGGCCGGCTCGTGCTTGACCTCGGCTGCGTGCGGTATGCGACCAGCACCGGGCTGGGCATGCTCGCCGCCTTCAACCGCCGGGTGCGTACCTCCGGCGGCCGGCTCACGCTGGCCAACGCCACGCCGGCCGTCCGCGAGTCGCTCGCCATCACACGCCTGGACACGCTCATCGAGGTCCTGCCGGTGGGATCCCTGCCCGCCCTCACGCGGACCGCTTGAGAGAAGGGCCGAGGCCGAGTCGCGGGGCCCGCGTTGCCCGGTGCCCCGGCGGCGCCGGAAGACCTGTCACAACAGGCCGGCCTGGCCCCCTCGGGCCGGCGCTCAGTGCCGAGGGCGGGACTCGAACCCGCACGCCCTTTCGGGCACCAGATCCTAAGTCTGGCGTGGCTGCCGTTACACCACCTCGGCGATGCACCCTCATGGTAACCGCGCGGCGGCGCGGGTCAAGCCGGCATCGGCTTCCACGCCTTTCCCTTCCCCTCGCGCCCCCCGCCCGCTATCATGCCCTTTTCCGCATCGTCAACCGCACGAGACACCCCGGCCATGGTCGAACGCCGCATTGAGCTGGATCGACGCTATCAGCGCAAGAAGAAGATGACGAAGCTCAAGGCCAAACTCGCCGCCGCCAAGGACGCCCGCGAGAAGGAGGCCGTCCTGAAGCGCATCAAGAAGATCAGCCCGTGGTGGAAGGAGCCCGCCAAGGCCGACGCTACGCCAGCGCCCGCCGCAGCAGCACGGCGTTGACCCGGCCGCGGAAGCGCACCACGCCGTCCACCATCACCACCGGGACCTCCAGGCCGTACTGAGCGGCCAGGGCGGGGTCTGAATCCACGTCCACGCGCGACAGGCGGAACCCCGACCTCGCCCGCTCCGCCTCAAGCACGGCCCAGGCGTCGTCACACAGGTGGCACGCCTCGCGCGTGTACATCACCACCTCGCGTCCCGTGGCCCGCCCCGTCAGCCATCCCCACACACGCTATCCCTCCGCCCTGCGCCTATGATGTAACAGGGGCCGTGGCCTGCCCCGGACCCCTTCGGTATCTTACCAACTCCTCCAGGACGGCGGCTGCCACCCAGGGCGGATGCCTACAGGGCCACGAAGGACGCGACGAATGCCTTCCGAGCACGACCCCGATCAGAACCCCGACGGCGACCCGCGGCGGCGCCCGGCGCCCCCCGTGGGCGGCTCGTGGCTTTGGCTGGTCCTCATCCTCTTCTCGGCCTCCGTCCTGTTCGCCATGACGATCAGCCCCCCGCGCATCCACTGGAGCGAGTTCACCACGCTCCTGAACGAGGACAACCTCTCCGAGGTCGTTCAGAAGGGCGACCTCTACGAGGGCAAGGTCGCCGACGTCAGCAAGCTCAAGGCCGAGCTGAAGGCCAAGCTCCGCGGCGACGCATTCAGCGTCGAACGCCTCATCGGCGACGACGCCGAGTTCCAGAAACTCCTCAACGCCAAGGCCAAGGCCGGCCTCGTCGTCTCCAGCAACCGCTCCAACTTCATGTGGGTCACCCAGGGGCTCATGCTCCTGATGACCGTCGCCGTCGTCCTGCTGATCTTCTTCGTCCTGCTGCCGCGCTTCCGCGACCCCCTCGGCGGGGGCTTCCTGTCCAACTACATCAAGAGCCCGGCCAAACGCTACGAGCGCAGCAAGGCCCGCGTGACCTTCGAGGACGTGGCCGGCATGCAGTCCGCCAAGGGCGAGCTGCGCGAGATCGTCGAGTTCCTCCGCTCCCCGGAGAAGTTCATGCGCCTCGGGGCCGTCGTCCCCAAGGGCGTCCTGCTCATCGGCCCGCCGGGCACCGGCAAGACCCTCGTCGCCCGCGCCGTCGCCGGCGAGGCCGGCGTCCCCTTCTACTCCATCTCCGGCAGCGAGTTCATCCAGATGTTCGTCGGCGTCGGCGCCAGCCGCGTCCGCGACATGTTCAAGACAGCGAAAGAGAACGCCCCCTGTATCCTGTTCATCGATGAGATCGACGCCGTGGGCCGCATGCGCGGGGCGGGCCTGGGCGGCGGCTCCGACGAGCGCGAGCAGACGCTCAACCAGATCCTCAGCGAGATGGACGGCTTCACGCCCACCGAGACGGTCATCGTGATGGCCGCCACCAACCGGCCCGACGTGCTGGACTCCGCCCTCCTCCGCCCCGGACGCTTCGACCGCCACATCACCGTCGATAGGCCGACGTGGCAGGGACGCATGCAGATCCTCAAGGTCCACACGCGCAACAAGCCCCTCGCCGACGACGTGGACCTCGAGCAGATCGCGCGGGGCATGATCGGCATGACCGGCGCCGACCTGCGGAACCTGGCCAACGAGGCGGCCCTCCTGGCGACGCGCGAGGGCAAGCGCTTCATCGACCGCAGCGACTTCGAGCGCGCGGCGGACCGCGTGCTGATCGGGGCCAAGCGCGAGGAGGTGCTTTCACCCGACGACAAGAAGAAGGTGGCGTACCACGAGGCCGGGCACGCCCTGTGCGCCCACCTGACGCCGCACACCGACCCGCTGTTCAAGGTGACCATCGTCCCGCGCGGGCGTTCGGGCGGCGTGACGCGCTTCAGCCCGGACGAGGAGCGCATGGACTACCCGGAGACGCGCCTGCGCGGCCAGCTCGTGTGGATGATGGGCGGCCGCGCCGCCGAACGCCTCGTCTACAAGGAGGCGACCAGCGGCGCCAGCATGGACCTCAAGCAGGCGACACGCATCGCCCGCATGATGGTCACGCAGTTCGGCATGTCGGCCAAGTTGGGGCCGGTGTCGTACCGCGCCGGCGAGGAGCACACGTTCCTCGGCAAGGAGATCCACGAGGCGCGTGACTTCGGAGAGGACACCGCCGGGCTGATCGACGAGGAGGTCCGCGCCATCCTCCGCCAGGCCGACGAGGAGGCCTACCGCCTCCTGGAGGCCAACCGCCCCATGCTCGAGCGCCTCGTCGAGGCCCTCTTGCAGAAGGAGGAGCTGCTCAAGGAGGACATCGACGCCCTGTTCCGCGGCGAGGACATCTCCAACGGGACGGCGCCTGCGGAGCCGGCCCCCTACGGCGCCGTCAAGGCCGGCGAGAAATGACGCCCTGCCTCCCCGGCGAGCACCGCTACCCGCACCGGTGCCTGCCGACGCCCCTGGTCCCTGTGCGTCTCGGCGACGGGCCTGTCATCTGGTGCAAGCTGGAGTTCCTCAACCCCTCCGGCAGCACCAAGGACCGCATCGCCCGGTACATCCTCGAGAAGGCGTGGCGGCAGGGCAAGCTCAAGGCCGGCGACACCGTCATCGAGGCGTCGAGCGGCAGCACGAGCATCGCCCTAGCGCTCGCCTGCGCCCAGATGGGGCTGAAGTTCCTCGCGGTGATGCCCGAGGGCGTTAGCAGCGAGCGTGTCATGATCATCCGCGCCTACGGCGGCGAGGTCCGTCTGACGGCCAAGGACGACGGCATCCGCGGCGCCCTCGCCGCGACGGAGGAGCTGGCGTCCCAAGGGGGGGCGTTCCTGCCGCGGCAGTTCGCCAACCCGGACAACGCCGAGGCGCACCGGCTGACGACGGCGCGGGAGATCGGCGACCAGATCCCCGGCGGCGTGGTGGAGGCGGTGGTGAGCGGCGTCGGCACGGGCGGGACGCTGGTGGGCCTGTTCCAGGGCCTCAGCGAGTGCGGCTGCCCCGTGGTGCCGGTGCTGGCGCGGCCGGTGAACATCCGCCGCACCCCCGAGGCGGAGTGCTGCTCGTTCAGCGGACGCATCCCCGGCGTGGCCGACCGCCTGTCGGAGATCTTCCGCGAGGAGGCGCTGCCGGGCCTGGAGTGCGTCGAGGTCAACGACGACGAGGCGCTGGAGACGGCGCGGCGGCTGATCCGCCTGGGCTTTCCGGTCGGCCCCAGCTCGGGGCTGAACTACGCGGCGGCGGTGGCCCTGGCGCAGCGGTGGGGCCGGCCGGCGAACATCGTCACGGTGTTCGCCGACCGCATGGAGCGCTACTTCACGACGGAGCTGTTCCTCTCGTAGACCACGCCCACAGCGTGCCCCTGCGAGCACGCTGGGAACGAATCCTACGGCAGCTCACTTCCCGGCGACGCCGTCGATGACCACCGGCAGGGCGCCGTCCTGGGCGCTGGTGGTGATCCGCAGCTCGCGGCGGAAGAGGCCTGGGTTGGCCATCGTCACCTTCACCTCCAGCACGTGGACGGCCTGTGCCTCGGCGGGCAGCCCGGCGGGCAGCTCGATGCCGTCGCCGACCCCCTCGACCTTCGTGATCTTGAACGGCGCCGAGCCGCGCACGACGACCTTGCGGGTCAGCGCCTCACCGGCCTTGACCGCGCCGAGGTTGAGCGCCGACGGCTGCACCGTCAGCGACGGCTGGACGATGCCCTCCACCACGAGCGGGACGGTGGGGCTGGCCGGGTCGTTCGTCTTCAGGATGATCTCGTTCTTCAGGATACCCGCCGGGGCGTCGGCCTTGAGGGTGACGGCGAGGCGGTAGCGGACCTGGCCGCCCCCACGGTGGAGCTGCTTGGCGTCGATGGTGAACGGCATGTCGGCGGCCACGACCTCGTTAATCTTCCAGTCGAGCCGCCCGGCGTATTCGACATCGACGGTGCGGGTGGGCGTGGTGCCCTGGGCGACGAGGCCGAAGTTCACGTCGCCGGGGTTGAAGACCACGTCGGCGCGTCCGGTCGCGGAAATCTTGAGGATGGCCGAAGAGACGTAGGTGGGGCCGACGGTGACGGTGACGGTGACGGCCTTCTTGCCGCTGTAGCGCCGCCCGTCCATGCGGACCTCGATGTACGACTCCTCACGCGGCTCCAGCGTGCGTTTGGCGGCGGTGGCAGAGACGCAGCCGCATGACGGCTTGAGGGCGGTGATGTCCATGGGGACGGCGTAGATGTTGACGACCTTGAAGCGGTGGACGGACTGGGCACCCTTTGGGACGGTGCCGAAGTCGTGGGAGGCGCCGTCCTTGAACATCTTCTCGGCCCACCCCTGGGCCGGGGCCGACGCCGTCGCCGCCACAAGGGCGGCCAGTGCCAGAAGCGCGGTGCGCATGTTCGCCGTGCCCCTCGTTCCTCGATGCGTGCGGACGGCGGGCCGTCCGACGGGCGTTGGATTCTATCGGCCACCCCCGCGCCGGCCAAGGCGGATTCCCGTTGCCGGGGGACGCCCGGACAGGCTACCCTGATCGGTGTGTGACGCCGGGGCAAGATGGGGGGGCTGATCATGACCGGGAAAGCCGAGGCCGCGCTGAAGGAGGCCCTTGCCGGGGAGCTGGAGTACCTGCGCAAACAGATCGCGGAGATCACCGCGCCTCTGAGCGAGGAGCAATTCTGGGTCAAGCCCATCGAGCCGGGGAATTCGGTGGGGCATCTCATCCTGCACCTGACCGGGAATCTGTCGCACTTCGCCGGCGCGAGGCTGGGCAACACGGGCTATGTGCGCGAGCGGGAGAAGGAGTTCACCTCTGCCGACCATCCGACGAAGGAGGAGGCGTTCCGCCGTCTGGACGAGGCCATCGCCGTTTACAGGCGGGTGATCCTGGCGCTCACGGAGGAGCAATTCCTGGCCGCGCCGCAGGACGCGCACCTGGGGGCGAACAACGCGGGCGGGATGGTACGGCTGGTGAGCCATTTCGCCCTGCACCGGGGGCAGATCTCGTACATCACGCGGCTGGTGCTGCGGGGGGACAGGGCGTGAGCGAGGCCGGCTTCCTCGCCGACATCATCGAACGCCCCGACGACGACACGCCGCGTCTCGTGTACGCCGACTGGCTGGCGGATCAGGGCCAGGACGAACGCGCCGAGCTGATCCGCGTGCAAATCGAGCGGGCGCGTCTCGACGAGTGGGACGTGCGGCAGGTGGCTCTGGCGCGGCGCGAGGAGGCGCTGCTCGCGGAGCATGGGCGGGAGTGGGCCGGCGAGCTTACGGACTGCTGCCTGACGTGGGAGTACCGGCGCGGGTTCATCGAGGAGGTGGAGCTCAACGAGGTGCATTGGGAGCGTGCCGAGCACGCCCTCGCCCGACACCCGATCCAGGGGATCATCGGCGAGGGATCGGGCGATATGGTGGCGGTCCTGTCCTCGGCGGGATTCCGCTGGCCCCGCCGGCTCGTCGTGGAGGACGAGGACGCGGGAGACGATCTGGCGGAATTGATCGGCGGTGACGCCCGCGCGGGGCGGCTCGTCGAGGTGTCCCTGTCGATGTGCGAGCTGTCGGCCCGTGGGGTGGGCCTGCTCCTGGCCGGCGATCTCTCGGCCCTGGAGCGGCTGGACGTTTCGTTCAACGAGGCCATCGGGCCGCACGGCGCGGCGCGGCTCCTCGGACCGCACATGCCGCCGGCCCTGCGCCGCCTCGACCTCACCTCCACCGGGATCGGCGGGGCGACGGCGCGACGGCTGGCGGCGGTGCCGGGCCTGCGGCGGTTGACGCACCTGGAGATCGGCTTCAACTCCCTGGGGCCGGGGGCCGTCGCCCTGCTCGCGTCGCCGGGGCTGGCCGGCCTCGTCGGCCTGGACGTGTCGGACTCGCGTCTCGGCCCGTCCGGGCTGGCCGCCCTCGCGGCCACGCCGCACCTCTCCGCCCTGCGCGAACTTCGCGTCGGTGCTTGCAACATCACCGCGGCCGGCCTGCGCTCCCTGATGGGCAACCCCGCCCTGGCGGGGCTCCTGGCGCTCGACCTCTTCACCAACCCCGTCGGCCCCGACGGCGCGGCCCTCCTCGCCTCGGACGAGAGCCCGTGGCGGCTCCGCTCCCTCGACCTCCGATTCTGCGGCCTCGAGGACGAAGGCGTTGCCGCCCTGGATTCGCCGCGCCTGGCCGGCCTGCACGAGCTGATCCTGCACGCCAACAACGTGTCTGCGGAAGGGGCGTCCCGTCTCGCCTCCGCACGGCGCCTGGGCGGCCTGCGTGTACTGGGGATGAAGAATAACCGCGTCGGCGAGGCCGGGGCCGAGGCCCTGGCGCGGACGGGGTCACTCGACCTGTTGAAGCTGGAGATGGAGACGAACAAGCTGTCGGCGGAGGCGCGGGCGGCCCTGCGTTCCCGCTACGGCGACGGCGTCACGTTCAGCGATTGACGGCCGGGCCGCACACGCCGGCGTACAGGACCTCGTCCGTCCGCGGCAGCGATAGCCGGCGGGCCAACGCCGCCTCGAAGAATCCGCCCAAAGGCAGCGTCACCAGGCCCAGGCTTGCCGAGACGAGGCACAGGTTCTGCATCAGGTGGCCAGCCTCCAGGGCGAGGAAGTGCCGCCCACGCTCGCCGTATTTCGGTGTCACCCGCGCCGCGTCGCCGATGAGGAGCCAGAGGACGGCCCCGCCGTCGGTGACCTGGAGCGACGGGATCTCGGCGATCAATTCCTCCCGCGACGCGTCGGCGATGCGAGACAGGGCGTGCCTCGTCCGGTCATAGTGCCAGACGCCCGCCCCCAGCCAGCCGGGCGTCAGGACGCCGACGTACAGCTCCAGCGCCTGCAAGCCGCCCGCCGACGGCACCGGCCCCCTGCCCTGCCCGCCCGTGATGCCGTGCGACAGGCCCAGCAGGCGGCTCATCGTCGTCGCGTCCGGCAGGGGGGTGCCGGGCGTGCCGGAACGCCGTGCCGCCAGCACGCCATCGAGGGTGGTGAGCCATCGACGGCGGAAAGGCGGCAGGGCGGCCTCGGGATAACCGGGGTAGGAGCGCGGCGGGAGGGGCGGGGCCTCGGCGGCCTGGAGGCGTTCGCGCCAGGCCGGGAACGAGGTGAGGTCGAGTGTCACTTCTTCTTCGTCCAGACCGACTTGCCGCCCTCGAAGGCCTTCTCGGCCTTGGCACGCTCCTTATCGTCGAGGTCCTTGAGGAAGGTGATACCCTTCTCCTCGTTCTTCCAGCCCCACATCTTGCCGAAGACGACGTACTTGACGGGCAGGGCCGGAGCCTCGATGGTGACCTCGTCCTTGGCCTTGGAGATGACGGCCAGGCCGATGCCTCCGCCGCCGGTGATGTCCACGCGGACCCACAGCTCCTTGCCGACGACGCGGGCCTCTGTGATGGACGCCTTCTCGGAGGACGACGGGACGTTGAACGCGACCTCGAGCTTCTGCTTCTTGGTCGGCTCGGGGGTGTCGGCGGCGACGGCCAGGGTGACGGCGAACGCCGCCAGGGGGAGGATCGACATGGTGCATGGCTCCAGTGAGAGAGGGCCAGGGCAGTTTATCGCGGGCCGTCCCGGGCGACAACGACGGCGTGGGGCGCCCGAGGCGAGCGGCACGGCGTAAGCGTGCCGTGCCCGCATCGCACGGGCGTCTCGCCCCCTACCACTCGCCTCAAGCATCCCCGCTCGCGTGCCATCGGGCGTCCCGGCAAGCCCTGGGGGCACGCCCGTCTCACTCCCCCCGCCGCAGCGTGGCCAGCCGCCGCAGCAGGCCGCCCTCCGTCCCGTCGTTAATGCTCCGCGCCGAGCCGTCCAGCATCAGGGCGTTCGTCACCTTCGGGTGCAGCCCGCCGAAAGGCCGGCCCGGCCCCAGCAGGTCGTCGCCCTCCCCCACCCCGCGGACCGTCGCGAATCCGCCGGCCAGCCACGGCCCGTTCTCGTGCCCCGTCTCTAACGCCGCCAGGGTGAAGCTGAATCCCGCCGTCGCCTCCTGACGCCTCACCCCCCTGTCGTACCCGAAGACGCCGGCCTTCGCGTCGTCGCGCGACAGCCTGGCCGCGTCCTCGTCCACGCCGGCGATGCCGACGTAGTGCGTCACCGCTGACTGCCGCGTGTACCCCGGGTGGCCGGGGCACAGGAAGAAGCCCACGGCGGCCTCGCGCGCGGCGGCGTTCACCTCGGCGTCCCACGGCGACCTGCGGTCGATGGCGGCGTCCAGGTCCATGTACGCCTGCGCCAGCCGCGCGCCCCGCCGCTGGTTCAGCTCGCCTGCCGCCCCGGCGAGGTGGGGGATGACGCCGGCGGTCCAGGCGACCTGCTTTTCCGGGGGCAGCGAGCCGGGGCCGAGCGTCGCGGGTGGAAATGTTTCGTGCAGGTCCGCGTATTGATTCAGGGCGATGCCGACCACACGCAGATTGTTCAAACACTCCGCGCGGGCCGCCGTCGTACGCACACTCACCGTCAGCATGGCGATCACGCCCAGCGCCGAGATCATCACGCCGACGGCCCCGGCGGCGAGGCCGGCGACGGCCATCCACGCGCCACGCAGGGTCCCGTCGCTGGCGTTGATCGTCCGCAGGGAGACGAAGCCCAGCACCAGCGCCGGCACGGCGGCGACGATGCCCAGCCAGGGCAGCGCGGCTATGCCCAGGGCGAGGCTCAGCGGGGCGGCCCAGTGGGTGCGCGGCGTCTGCTCCATCCCTTCACCATCCACATCGAGAAAGAGGCGAGGCCATGTCCATTGGAGAGCTGCTCAAGGGCGTGTCGGTCGGCGAGCCGTGCGAGGCCGGCGGCCTTCAGGTCTTCCCGCTGTCGTGGGCCCCCGACGGGGGGGCTGACTATGTTACGCTCGACGAGGCCGTCTCGGCCGGGATGCTGGAGATCACCGAGGTGAGCGACGGCGGCTCCGTGCCCCAGCTCCGCCTCACGAACAAGGCGGCGCGTCCCGTCTTCCTGATGGCCGGCGAGCACCTGTCCGGCGGCAAGCAGAACCGCGTGCTGAACGCCAGCCTCCTGGCGGCGGCGGGGGCGTCCATGCCGATCCCGGTGACGTGCGTCGAGCGCGGGCGGTGGGCGCACCGCTCCGGGCACTTCGAGGGGTCGCACTCCTCGTCGCACTCGGCCCTGCGCAAGATGATGCACGGCCAGGTGAGGCGGGGCTACCACGAGACGGGCACACCGACCTCGGACCAGGGTGAGGTGTGGCGCGAGGTGGACCGCAAGCTCGGCGAGACCATGTCCTCGTCCGACACCATGTACCTGCACAAGGCCTACGAGGACACGGCGGCGGCGCTGACCCCCACCGTGGAGCGTCTGCCGGCGCCGGAGGGTGCGCACGGGGCGGCGTTCGCCTACGGCGGCAAGGTGATCGGCTTCGACCTGTTCGACCGCCCCACGACGCTGGCGGCCCTGTGGCCGAAGCTGGTGCTGGCCTACGCCATCGACGCCCGCGTGGCGGGGGAGGCCCCGCCCGTGACGGCGGCGGGCGTGCGCGAGTGGCTGGCCTCGGCGCCGACGTGCCGCGAGGACGTGTTCCCGTCGCCGGGCCTGGGCGAGGACGTGCGTCTGGAGGGGGCGGCCCTGGAGGCGGCGTGCCTCCGCGTGGACGGCAGGCCGCTGCACGTCGAGGCGTTCTCGCGGTGAAACGGACAGGGCGCCGGGGGTCATCCCCGGCGCCCTCGTTTCATCCCGTCACCCGGCACGGCGGATCAGTACTCCAGCTCGTAGCTCTTGGCCTGGGAGCGCAGCACCTCCAGCACCTTCTGGTCGAAGCCGCCCTTGCCCTTCTTGGCCTCCTCGGCGCGCTTCTTCGCCACCCACGCCTCGCGCAGCTTGTCCAGCTCGAGGACCTGCTTGTTGAGGGCCTTGCGCCGCGTGTCCAGCTCGGCGAGGTACGCCTTCTGCTCCTTGATGTTCAGCTTCTGGAGCTGCGGCGGCAGCTCCTCCTTCTTCACGTCCTCCAGCTTCACTTCCTTGCGGTTCACCTGGTCGAGCAGGCAGTACGCCGCCGCCTGGCCGTTCTTCGCCTGGTAGGCGATGCGGCCCGCGGCCGACTCGGCGCCGAGCTTCTCGGACTCCTCGTTCTTGATGCGGTCGAGGTCCTGCTTCTCGCGGCCGCCCCACACAAGGACGGTGCCGGTCAGCTTGGCGTTCAGGGCCGCCAGGTGCGGGTCGAACGGCGTGTTGACCACCATGACGCCGCCGTCCTGCGGGATGGCCACGAACGAGCCGTTGGCCTTCGAGGCCACGTCCTTCCACGCCTTCTTGCATGACTCGCTGTCGCCGCACAGGACGGTGTTGATGATGATGCCCTTCTCCTTGGCCTTGGCGCACGTCACGGGGTACTTCACGTCGTCCGTGTAGTCCATGTGCGGCGGGGCGTCGCCCACCAGGAAGATGATCTTCATCACCTTCTTGTCCTCGGACCACTTGATCTTGTGGACGGCGTCGTAAAGCGCCTGGTTGACGTGCTCGGGCTCGTCGCCGCCGCCGTCGGCGGTGAAGGTCTTGAGCTTGCCGTGCATGGCGTCGAGGTCGGAGGTCAGCTCGTGGACCTGGGTGACGTAGGAGTCGCCCTTGTCGCGGTAGGCGACCAGGCCGATCTTCAGGTCGGGCGTCGGCCTGCCGCCGGCGATCTGGTTGCAGATGCTCCAGATCTTCGCCTTGGCCCCGTCGATCAGGCCGGACATGCTGCCCGTCGTGTCCAGGCAGAACACCACCTCCACCTTGACCTTCCTCTCCAACGGCAGCGGGGCGGCGTCGGCCTGCCCGGCCAGCCACAGAGGCAACATCAGCACCCACATGTGGCGCGTCATCTCTTCACCCTCCTCGTGGGAATATCGAGCGGAGTGTACTCTACTCGATGGGAGACGGGGAGGGCCAGAGCGCGTCTGTAACGGGCGTGTAAAAGGTTGTCTTCCAGGACGATACGTCTACTCGGAAGGCTTCGGCGCCTTCGGCTCGGGCTTCTGCATCACGGCGGGCTTGTCCACCGTGAATTGCTCGGCCAGAGAGTCGTCGCGCCCGGCCTCGGCGACGAGGGCGGCCGCCTGCTTCATGGCGTCGGGCGCGTAGCCCGCGGTGGTGAGGAAGTGCTGGGCGAGGGCGGCGGGGTCGGGCTTGGCCGGCCTCTTCTTGCGCTCCGACTCGCGGCGGGCGGCCTCCATGAGGCGGGTCCCGTCGCCGAGGCCGTAGCGGCCGTGGTCGTCGCCGACGCGCTCCTCGATGGGGGTGTGGCCATCCTCGGCGAGGGCGGCCTGGGCGGCACGCTCGGCGGCGATCTTCCCCAGCTCGGACGCGACGACGGCGGCGAGCTGCCCGTCGTCCTTGCACGCGTCGATGAGGCCCTGCGAGATGTAGAGCTGAACGCCGGCCTGCGGGTTGCCCGCGTGGAAGATCGACTTCTTCGGGCTGCCGAGGGTGAGGAGCAT
>CAZVZK010000179.1:0-19586 GCA_964630925.1 uncultured Alcaligenaceae bacterium | reverse complement strand
GGCTGCTCTTCCACCCGTGCCGCAACGTCCTGGTGACGGACCTCGGGTGGCCGGCTTACCACGACATCCTGGAACGCGAGGCGCTCCGCGCCTGCCGCGCCGTGACGCGCCTGCCGCTGCATGACGGGCTGCTCGCCGGGGGCGTGGGCGAGGCGGAGGCCGCCGAGATCGTCCGCAGGGGGTACGAGGCGGGGGGGTGCGACGGGCTGTTCCTGACGGCGGTCAGCCACCTCGGCGTGAGGCTGCCCGTCGGGCGGATCGTCGCGGCCCTCGAGGGGCGCCCACCCCGGTTCGTTGTGGTGGACGGGGCGCAGGGCTTCTGCCACGCCGGGGACGGGCCGATGGCCGAGCACTGCGACCTTTACCTGGCCGGGTGCCACAAGTGGCTGGGCGCGTACCACCCGATGGGTCTGGCCTTCCACGGGCGGCGGCGCTCGCGCGGCGTGATCGAGACCCTGCTGGACCACATGGGGCGGGCCCGCGAGCTCGAAGACCCGCTCCTGGAATTCTCGGCCGCGTTCGAGCGGGGCGTGGCCGACGCCTGGTCGGAGACGGTGGGGCTGGCGGCGCTGTTCTCCTGCCAGGGGGCCGTGTCCGACGCCCTGGCCGCGGGCGGCCCTGGCTGTGGGCTGGCGGGCCGCCTCGCGAACGCGGAGTCGGCGGCGGTGGCGGCGCGGGCGAACGGCTGGCGGCCGCTCCTGCCGGCCGCCGGGATGCGGACGGGCATCCTGCTGCTGGAGGCCGAGCGTATGTCCGTGCGTGCGTTGCCGGCGGAGCAGCTGCGGATGCGACTCTGCGAGTCCGGGGTGGCGGTGACCGCGTACGAGGGCGGCGTCGTCCGCCTCTCCCTGCCGGCGGACGCGTGGAGCTCCGGCCAGCCAGAAGCCCTGGCGGCCGCCCTGCGTGCCAACGCCTGACCCATCGGTGCGACCTTGCCCTGACACGGCGGGCGGCGCGGATACCGCGCTTTCCTCGTGTCAAAACTCGAGACGCCTCACCCTGGGACGCCGTGGCACCTCGGCGTCATTTTGGCCCGCATAACCAAGGGCCATCGCCTGTTGGAGGTTGGGGGATCTGGGGCGTGCCTGGAATCGCCGTAAGTCCAAGAGGATCGTCCGTCTCGCCCCGAAGTTGGGCTTCCCTCTCTTCGCCAGATTCCAACAGGCGATGGCCCTGCCGCCGGTCGAGAATCACCGCGCCGTTCGCTGG
The DNA here is from genome assembly GCA_964630925.1 of uncultured Alcaligenaceae bacterium. GTDB lineage: Bacteria > Planctomycetota > Planctomycetia > Gemmatales > Gemmataceae > RGDT01. The sequence goes on along the minus strand of CAZVZK010000179.1, from coordinate 18,377 downwards.
CTCGCCCTGGAGAATGCGAGGGTTGCCGGTCCTACACAACCACGGGTCGGCCCGTCATCCCACGGCATCCTGAGGGCCGTCAACCATCCGCCGCGGGAGCCGCGAGCTCACACAGGGCCAGGCGAAGGGCCTCTTGCGCCGGCCCCAGGCCCAGCCCCAAGCCCCGCAGCTTGGCCGTGCGGAGGACGCAGTTGCTCCGCCCCGCCCGCGCCACCTCCCCCAGCCTGTCGGCGGGCAGCGGCTCGAACTCATGCGTCGGGTCGACGATCTCGCGGTACAGGCGCATGACCTCGTACGGCGACAAGGCACCCTCGTTCACGGCGTTGAACACCCCCGTGGCCCGCAGCGCGATGAGCGCCTCTGCGGCCTTCAACAGGCCCGGCAGGTGTGTCAGGGAGTTGGGCGCGTCCAGCACGCGGCCGTAGCCAGAGAGTTTCACGATGAGGTTGCGCGGCGAACGCGTGCCGTCGAAGGGCATCCTCGGCCTCAGCACCAGCACGGGCAGCTCGGCCAGGGCCCGGTCGGACCACGCCTTGGTGCGCGCGTAGAAGGAGCCGGCGAAGTTGGGCGGGTCTTCCTCCGACCAGCCGCGCCCGCCGTCGTCGCCGTCGTAGATGCACCCCGAGCTCAGGTGGGTCAGGTGGACGCCGCGCCTCAAACACTCGTCGGCCACCACCAGCGCGCCCGTCACGTTGGAGCGCAGCGTCTCCGCCTTGTGTTCCTCGCACCAGTCCACGTTGGGCCGCCCCGTCCTGCCGGCGCAGTTGACCACGGCGTCCGGCATCCCCGCGTCCAACGCGCGTGCCACCTCTCCGCGGTCGGCGGTGTCGGCGTCGGAGGCCAGCGCGCCGGGGATGTGCCCCAGGAACGCGGCGCCGAGGTAGCCGCGCGGCCCGAACACCATCACCCGCCCGACGCCGCCGGCCATCACACGGCCCCCCGCGCCGGCCCGCGGCCCGCCGCCCGCGCCAGCATGCGCGCCGACCACGCCCCGTTGGCCGCGTACCACGCCGCCGCCTCACGCAGGCCCTCGGCGAACGGCACGGATGGCCTCCAGCCCAGCTCGCGTTCGATCTTCGAGCAGTCCACCGCGTAGCGGCGGTCGTGGCCCGGCCTGTCGGCGACGTGCTCGATGAGGGACTCGGGCCTGCCCAGGATGCGGAGCAGCTCGCGTGTGAGGGCGAGGTTCGTGACCTCGCACCGCCCCCCGACGTTGTACACCTCCCCCGGCCGCCCACCCAGCAGCACGGCCTCCAGCGCGGCGCAGTGGTCGGAGACGTGCAGCCAGTCACGGACCTGGAGGCCGTCGCCGTAGACCGGCACCCGCTCGCCGGCGAGGAGGTTCTTGATGAAAAAGGGGATGAGTTTCTCGGGGTGTTGGTGCGTCCCGTAGTTATTCGAGCAGCGCGTGATGACGGCGGGCAGGCCGAAGGTGTGATGGTACGCCCGGACGAGCAGGTCCGCCGAGGCCTTGCTGGCGGCGTAGGGGCTGTTGGGCGCGGGCGGCGACTCCTCCGTGAACGCGCCCTCCGGCCCCAGGCTGCCGTACACCTCGTCCGTCGACACCTGGACGAACCGCTCCACCCCGTGGCGCCGCGCCGCGTCCAGCATGACCTGCGTCCCCACGACGTTGGCGCGCACGAACGGCCCCGAGTCCACGATGCTCCTGTCGACGTGGGACTCCGCCGCCAGGTGGACCACGCCCCACGCCCCGGCCATCGCGTCGCCCACCGCCGCCGGGTCGGCCACGTCGCCCCGCACGAAGCGGTAACGCGGGTGGCCGGCGGCGCCCTCGGGGCCGTCGGGGTCGCCCGCGTAGGTCAGCGCGTCGAGGTTCACCACGGAGTACGCCGGCGACGCCAGCAGGCGGCGCACGAGGTGCCCGCCGATGAAGCCGCAGCCGCCCGTCACCAGCACAGTCCTCATGGAGGTCATGGCGCACCCCCGCCGGCGCGGCGATCTGCCAGGACTCGCCGCAGGTAATCGGCGTAGGGGCCGGGCGGGTGCTGGCCGATCAGGCCCTCGAAAGCGTCCTCGGTGACGAGCCCCTTCGCCAGGGCGACCTCCTCCAGGCAGGCGACCTTGAGGCCGGTGCGCTGCTCCACCGTCTGCACGAACAGCGACGCCGCCAGCAGCGAGTCGGGCGTCCCCGTGTCCAGCCACGCGAAGCCGCGCCCCAGCGCCGTCACCGACAGCGCGCCGCGCGCCAGGTAGGCCCGGTTCACGTCGGTGATCTCCAGCTCGCCGCGCGCCGACGGCTTCAGCGACTTCGCCACGTCCACCACGTCGGGGCCGTAGAAGTACAGGCCGGTGACGGCCCAGTGCGAGCGTGGCCTGGCGGGCTTCTCCTCGACGGACAGCGCCTCGGAGCCCGGCCCCAGCTCGACCACCCCGTAGCGCGCGGGGTCGTCCACCCGGTAGGCGAACACCCGCGCGCCCTCGCGGAGCGTCGCCGCGTCCTCCAGGAGCGTCCCGAGGCCGTGGCCGAAGAAGAGGTTGTCGCCCAGCACCAGGCACACGGGGCCGGCGCCGATGAAGCCGGCACCGATGAGGAACGCCTCGGCGATGCCGCCCGGCCTGGCCTGCCCCGCATAGGCGATGTTCAGCCCCAGCGCCGAGCCGTCCCCGAGGAGCCGTTCGACGGCGGGCAGGTCGCGCGGGGTGGAGATGACGAGCACCTCCCTGACCCCCGCGAGCATGAGCACCGAGAGCGGGTAGTGGATCACGGGCTTGTCGTAGATGGGCAGGAGCTGCTTGCTGACCGCCAGCGTCAGCGGGTGCAGCCGCGTCCCCGCGCCACCCGCCAGGATGATCCCCCTCATGGCGCCCCCGTTCAAGCCGGCAGGAAGCGGAACGTCACCTCGGGCGGGCCCTCCCCCCCGGCGCCCCCGAGGGCCGCCTCGGCGGCGGCGCAGGCCTTGTACTCCTCGGGGCGCGAGGAGACCTCGCGCTGCAGCGGGGCCTCGACCCACTCGCTGAACAGCTTCCGCACCACCCGGCCCCCCTCCTTGCCCTTCGACCTCTCGTTGACGCGGTGCGCCTCCTCGCCCACGCGCCGCACCAGCTCGTCTGGCAGCACGAGCCTCTTGTGCCGTCTCTCGGCCCACGAGCGGCACGCCTCGGCCGCCACCTTGGCGGCGATGCCCAGCATCGCCTCGCGCCCCAGGGGGGCGAAGACGATGATCCGCTTGATGCGGGCCAGGAACTCGGGCGTGAACACCGGCCGGTCCGCCTTGGCGTGGCGGATCTGCGACAGCACCTCCTTCATGCGGTCGCGGACCTCCTCGGCCGATTTGCCCTGCTCGGCCATCTCCGCGAGCATGCGCTGGCCGACGTTGCTGGTCATGATGAAGATCGACTTGTCCGCGTAGCCGCGGACGCCGCGCTGGTCGGACACCCAGCCTTCGTCGAAGAGGTTCAGGAGCGGCTGGAGCACGTCGGGGTGGGCCTTGTCCACCTCGTCCAGCAGGAACACGCCGTAGGGGTCGGCGTTCAGCTCGTTGATCAGCCGGCCCCCCTGCTCGTTGCCGACGTAGCCGGGCGGCACGCCGATGATGGTGGAGACGCTGTGCGGCTCGACGCAGTTGCCCAGCGTGTAGGTCTTGAGGCGCTTCGAGGCCGAGTACAGGCGGGCCAGCGCCTTCGCCATCTCCGTCTTGCCCGTGCCGGTCTGGCCCAGGAACAGCATCACCGAGGCCGGCTTGCCGGGGTCGGTCATGCCGGCCTTGATGAGGCCCAGCTCGGCCGCCACCTCGCGGACGGCGCCCTCCTGCCCGAGGACCATCTCACGCAGGCCCTCGGCGTAGTCGGAGCGTCCGGCGATGCCGCGCAGGGTCTCGGTGGGGACGCCGGTCATCCCCGAGACGATGCGCACGGCGTCGTCGCCGGTGACCCGCCCCGGCCCCGGCGGACGCACGGCCCGCTCGTAGTCGGCCTCCTCGCAGGCCCTGTTGAGGACCTTGAGGGCCTTGGCCGGGAGCTGGTCGTGCAGGACGTAATTGGAGGAGAGCGTGACCGCCTGGACGACGGCCTCGTCGTCGACTGACAGCGAGAACTTCCGGCCCAGGCCGAGGGCGTAGTGGCGGAGGAGCTTCAGCGCCGTGTCGGGGCCGGGCTCGCCCACGTCCACGCGGGAGAACAGCTCGGAGAGGTCGGGGTCGTCGGAGACGGCCTCCTCGTACTCGCGCGGCGTGACGAGGCCGATCAGCCGGCACCGCGCCGAGGCCAGGGCCGAGAGGAGGACCGGGCGGTTGCTGGCCCCGCGCTCGCCGCGGAGCAGGCCGGCGAAGCCGTCCACGCAGGCGACGAGGGCGGGGTCGGGGCCGACCCGGTTCATGAGGGCGGCGAGGCGCGGGCGCGTCTCGTCAGGGGGGAAGTGGCGGCAGTCCACGCTGACGAAGCGGCGGCCGGCGAGGAAGGGGATGGCGCCGGAGGCGGCGCGGCGGGCCAGCTCGGCGATGACGGCGCTCTTGGCGACGCCGCGCTCGCCGACGAGGAGGGCGTGGCCGCCGCGGCGGTGCAGGGCGCGGGCCAGGCCGTCGAAGGCCGCCTCGTACATGGGCTCGCCGTCGAAGGGCAGCTCACGCGGCAGGGCGGACGTGCGGGCCAGGCGGGTGAGGTCGGCGGAGGGGGCCAGCCCCGGGGGCAGCGGCGGCCCGTCCTCGTCCGGGGTATCGGCATCGGCCGGGCCGTCGGCCGGCGCGTCCCGCGCGGCCGGGCCGTCCCCGGCGGGCACGCCGGCGAGGGAGGCGGCGACCGCGTCGTGGAAGAGGGAGGCGGCCCTGGCGGCGTCGAGTCCGGGCGGGGCGGTGCCGTCGGCGGCGAGGCGGACGAGGGCGAAGTGGAGGAGCGCCTCCAGGGCGGCGGGGGCGAGGGCGCCGGCGGTGGCGAGGAGAGACGCCTCCAGCTCGCCGAGGGCGGCGAGGGCGTCGGGGGCGAAGGCGTCGCGGCGGACGGGGCCGCCGCGGACGGCGTTGGGCGCGGCGGGGCCGGCGAGGGAGGCGGGTGTGTGGCCGGGGCGCATGGCGCGGGCGAGCAGGGACGAGACTCGCCGGTCGCCGAGCCCGGCGGCGGCGGCGAGGATGTCGGCGCAGCGGGCTGGTGTGCCGCCCGCGGAAGCGAGGGCGCGGCGGAGGGCCTCGGCCACGCGCGGGTCGGGGACGAGCTCGGGGGAGAAGAGGCCGTTGTGGAAGAGCAGCATGGGCGTCCTTCCGGGGCGGATTGCGGGCCGGGAGATGGGACGACGGCCCGTGTTCATGCTACGGACGCGGCCAGTGGCGGGGCGTCCGGACGCGCAGATTCTCCATCTCCGGCTGGCGGGGTCGTTCACCGGTCGGTATATTCGACGTTGGCGTGGTTCGGCCGCCCATCTACCCCCGTCCGGGGAGTGCGCCATGTCCGAAGCCGTCCGATCACGGAACAGCCCCTGCCCCTGCGGCAGCGGCAAGAAGTTCAAACGCTGCTGCCGTCTGTCCAACAGCGCGCTCCTGCGCGCCAAGATGCTCGACGGCACCTACGGACTGATTAACGAACACGCCCAGTGGGCGAGGCCAGCGGCTGCCTCGAAGGACTGGCGGCGGGTGCGTGTCGCTTACGAGTCGAGCAACGGGCGTGCATACATCATCGAGTTCCTGTTGAGTGCCTGGAGTCTGGCGGAGGCGGGCACCGAGGAAGGCGGCGATCTTTGGCTGACGATGGCGGGCGAGGAGCGGCAGGGCGTCGGGAAGGTGCGAAGCATCGAGCCCGCTGGCATCACCGGGGAAGGGGCCGTATGGAGCGAGGGCCGGAAGGCGTGGGTGCCCGTGGCCGAGCTGCGCGAGGGGGAGGTGCTGAAGATCACGGCGGTCGCGCGCGTGATTTCCGTGACGCCGCGTCCTGGCATGGAGCCCGTCTACAACATCGAGGTGGACAGCCAGCACTGCTACCGCGTCGGTGATCAGGGCCTGCTCGTGCATAATGCCTCGTTCGGGCCTGGATGTGATCCCTGTCGAACTGTTGAGACTGATCGCGATGGGATTGGGGGTGCAAATCGGGCGACCTATGATTTCATTCGAGAGCCAAGAGCTAAAGCACCACCGGAAGGGCGTCAAGTGTGTAGGGTTCGGAAAGTGGAGGCCGTTCTCCGAGAAACCTCCGGAGATGAAAAAGCAGCTGAAAATGTGCGAAATCAGCTTCGAGGCTTTTTCTTCAACCTGAAATCAAAAGACCCACAGACAACTCTACAAGAGGACTACGCAAAGCGGTATGCTGCTGGTCACTTGCTTGCGCATACTTTAAATGGGGACAACGATAAGCGAAATATGGTTCCGCTCTTAATGGCATTTAACTCAAGCGGAGCTTACTCACGTTTGGAGTACTGGCTACGTCAGCAATTACGAAGAAGCGAACGAGACCATCCTGGCATTGTGTCCATTATTACGATTGATGTCCAGTATCCTAATCGATCACCTGCAGATCGAGATATCGATCCTCTGGCGAGCTATGTGCCGGAAGCGTTTGCTATCGCAGTAAAATCTCCGTACACGGCTTCTCCGATTCAGTTTACATTGCCGCATAGTGACAGTGCGAACTTTGATAGCATTGTTGCAGCCGCGACAGGAATGCCACCTGGCTGACGGCCCAGAGTGGTCAGACTGCATGTCGCGATATGGGGCAGGAGGATCTCTCGACTGGAGGGACAGAATGAGCAGCGATTACTGGGCAGCACTTTACGCTGACATCCCGCGCAAGACAGTTACATTAAGCAAGGCCCTGCCTCGGCCCACAAGTGATATGATCGATGCATTTCATCGGCAGACATCATTTACCCTGCCAACAGGGTACATTGAATACATTAAAGTGTTCGGTCCTGGAGAGTTGGCTTGGAAGTACAATATCAAGGCGCCTGGGTATCCGTTGCAGGGCTCCGCCGTTGATCTCAATACATTTAACACCGTCACACATGCCAACATCGACGGCAGCCGTGTGATAGCTCATTTTCCAGAGCCAGCTCAGGCGAGACGCCTGTATTACTTTTGCGATACTGGGGGTAGTGGGCTGATTGCCTGGGATCCCGAAGATATTCAACACCAGGCCACGAACGAGTACGGGATCTTCGTCCTACGAGTTGGTGAAGCGTCAGTAGTAAAGATCGCCGACAGTTTTCAGGACTTTGTGGAAGATGTCTGCTTGGGGGAAGAGAATCTGAGGATTCCAGGTTGGGATGAAGACGACCTTGGCCCTCGGCGGTTTTTCTTCCCAGCACTTGACATCCCGACTTCACCGTAGTTTGCTGCGGTAGCGCTCCGAGAAGTGCCGGGAAGACAATCCCCGGCGACTCCTCACGCTGGGAGGTAAACGGATCCGCTGAAACGCGACAGATGGCTTCACAACTGGATAACGGCTCTGCGCTCCTCGACGCAAAGTTCGCCGGCGAATACACTAACCTACGATAGCCCCTAACCTCCTAACGGGCCGCAGATTACGAGCGTCCGAGCCTCCCTCTGGCCGAACGCGGTTGCCGGAGATGCCCGATGACCTCCCAGAGCAAGCCACCCTTTCGGGTTCTCCACGACCTCCACGCCCCCGCATCCGTCGACAAGCAGATGCACCTCCACGGGTTGGTGGGTGATGAGGCTTGGCGGTTCGATCTGCGCGATAGTGGCCTGACCTTCGGCGCCTCCACCCGCTGGCACGCCCAGCTCCTTGGTACGGAGTCAGAGGCCGATGGAAGCTGGCTGTGGGCGTGGGCCAACGAGAGCGCCCCCATCCCAGACGCCCTCTTGCAGTCCGCCAGGCACCTGAAGGCGTTCGGGGAGGCGGCCCGCATCCCCGAGTTCGCCAGCCCCTCATTCGCCCTGGAGGAATTCAGCGCCGACGCCCTCGCCCTCGTCGCCAGCGGGATCTGCAAGGCGGACGCCTACTTCCGCGCCCCCTACGAAGGCGGGGCGCTGTACCTGCTCATCGCCGACCCGTCCTTCCCGCCGCCGCCCGGCCCGCCGCTGGCCCGCATCGCCACGGCGTTCCCCCGGGCCATCGCCTCGCTGGAGATCGGCGACCACCGCTCCGCCCTCGCCGGCCACCTCCAGCACTACGGGCTTGAGTGGAGGGACGGCCCCGGCGGCGAGATGATCGTGGACGGCGACGGCGGCCCCGCCCTGGCGGCCACCTTCGACGATCTGGGCCGGCTCATCCGCCTCGAAGTGAACGTCCCCGGCACCTGCACGGGGCCTTCCGCTCCTGCCGCGCCCGCCCCTCCGGCCAACCCCCCGCTTTCGCGTATCCCCGACGTGGGTCCGCGTGGCCGGTGACGGCACAGTGCCACTGCCACCCTTGCCTCCACTCGCCGGATTTCACGAGAATACTGAAAGGCGCTGTCCCCGATGAGATCCTCGCGCCCCGAAAGTCGCCACGCCCGGAGCCTCCGCCCCATGTCCAAACGGAAAAAGCCGAAGAACAAGGGCCGTGCACCCGGCGGGACGCCCCCCGCCGCCTGGGGGCATGGCCTCAAGGGCGAGTACGAGAGGGCCGCCAGCCTGGCCGGGAGGGGCGATCTCGACGGGGCCCGCCGCCTCCTTGAGTCCGTACGGTCGGGGGCGGGCGACCCGGCCCTGCGGGCGCTGGCGATCAACGACCTCGCCGCCCTGGCCGCCCTCGCCGGCGACGCCGAGGCGGCCCGGCGCGGCTTCGAGGAGGCCCTCACCGCCGACCCCGCCTGCGCCGCCGCCCGAGAGAACCTCTCCGCCCTCGCGGACCCGCCCCCCGCTGACCCAAGGCCCAGGCCGCCGGCCCCCCCGATGTCCCCAGCGCCGATGACCGCACCCGCGTTGGTGCCGGCAGCGATGAGGCGGACACGGGTGGCCATCGTCAGCCTCCTTTTCAACTGGCCGACGACGGGCGGCGGCAACGTCCACACGGCGGAGCTGGCCCTGTTCCTGTCGCGGGCCGGCTACGAGGTCCGCCACTTCCACGCGAGGTACGACCCCTGGGGCGTAGGAAACGTCTCCGGCACACCATTCCCCACCGAGGCCCTCGCCTTCACCGAGGCCGAGTGGTCCGCCGACTCCATCAAGGCGCGGTTCCGCGAGGCCGTGTCGCGCTTCGCCCCCGACCACGTCCTCATCACCGACTCCTGGAACATGAAGCCGCTCCTGGCCGAGGCGATGCGCGGCATGCGTTTCAGCCTGCGCCTCCAGGCGATGGAGTGCCTGTGCCCCCTCAACAACGTCCGCCTCCTCCCCGGCCCGGACGGGACGGCCGGCCAGTGCCCCAAACACCAGCTCGCCTCCCCCGACGACTGCGCCCGCTGCGTCTCCGAGCGCGGGCACCTCTCCGGCCCCCTGCACCGCGACGAGCGCGCCCTGGCCGGCGTCGGCACGCCCGCCTACCGTGAGGCCCTGGCGTGGGCCTTCCGCGAGGCCGACGCCGTCCTCGCGCTCAACCCGCTGGTGGGGGCGCTGGCCGGCCCGCACGCCTCCCGCACGCTGGTGGTCCCGGTCGGCATGGACCCGGCGCGTTTCCCCTGGCCCCCGCCGCCGCGCCCCGAGAACGGCAGGAAGGCGGTGCTCTTCGCCGGGCTGGTGGACGAGTGGATGAAGGGCTACCGCTTCCTCGAACGCGCCTGCGCCCGGCTGTGGGCCTCCCGGAAGGACTTCGAGCTGGTGGCGACGGGCGACCCGCCCGGCCGCGTCAACGGGTACACCCGCTTCGTGGGCTGGCTCGGCCAGGACCGCCTGCCCGCCCAGATGCACGCGACCGACGTCCTGGCGGTGCCGACGGTGGCGCAGGAGGGGCTGTCCCGGACCGCCATCGAGGCGATGGCCGCGGGGGTGCCGGTTGTGGCGAGCGACATCGGCGGGCTCCCCGCGACGATCCAGGACGGCGTCACCGGGCTGCTCTGCGCCCCCGGCGACGAGGCCGACCTGGCCCGCAAGATCGCGGCCCTGCTCGACGACGACGCCCTCCGGCGGCGGATGGGCGCGGCCGGGCGGCGGCGGTTCGAGGAGCTGTTCCGCTGGGACGCCCTCGTCGAGCGCCACTACCTCCCGCTCCTCGGCCCGCCCGAGCGGCCCGCCGACGCCCCGGAGGCTCAGGCCCCGGCGCCGCCCGAGGAGCACCGCCGGATCTTCGAGGCCCACCCCTGGCCCCGGGTGAGGCCGAATGCGCCGCCCCCGAGCCACCCCGGCTGGCTGGAGGACGGGGCGCGCGAGATGCTGGCCCGCACCCTCTCCGGCCGCACGCGCCTGGTGGTCGAGCTGGGGGCGTGGGTCGGCCTCTCCACCCGCCACATCGCCGACCTCGCCCCCAACGCCACCGTGATCACCATAGACCACTGGCGGGGCGGCCCTGAGCACCAGCGCCGGCCGGAGTGGAGGCGGATGCTCCCGTCCCTGCGAGACACCTTCCTCGACCTGTGCTGGGACTACCGCCACCGCGTGCTGCCCCTCAGCATGTCCACCCGCGAGGGCCTCAAGGCCGTACAGTCCTTCTCCCTGTCGCCGGACCTCATCTACATCGACGCCGACCACAGCTACGCCGGCGTCACCAGCGACCTGCTGCTCTGCCGCAGCCTCTTCCCGCAGGCCGAGCTCGTCGGGGACGACTACGAGGCGGAGGTCAAGGAGGCCGTGGACGACTTCGCCCTGCTCGTCGGCATGGCCGTGGAGGACGCCGGCTCGCGCTGGAGGGCCTGGCGGCTGGCACCCAGGAAGTGACCACTTGACAATCGCGGATCACCGGGCCTCCCATGTCCCAGCCTGCCCCGAAGACCGTCCTGACCGTCCTCGGCACGCGGCCCGAGGTGATCAAGTTGGCGCCGGTGCTGTCCGCGCTGGCTGGCGTCGCCGGGCTGCGGAGCGTGCTCGTCTCCACGGGCCAGCAGGCCGACCTCCTACCCCCCGTGTTGGCCCTCTTCGGGCTGAGGCCGGGCCACGACCTGGCCCTGATGCGGCCGGGCCAGACGCCGGCCGAATTCACCTCACGGGCGCTGGCCGCCCTGGAGCCGGTGCTGGCCGCGGAGACGCCGGGGCTGGTCCTGGTGCAGGGGGACACGTCCACGGCGCTGGCCGGGGCCCTGGCGGCGTTCTACCGGGGCATCGACGTCGGCCACGTCGAGGCGGGGCTGCGCTCGGGCGACCCCCGGCGGCCGTTCCCCGAGGAGATGAACCGGAGGCTCATCACCCGGCTGGCCGCGCTGCACTTCGCGCCCACGCACGGCAACCGGGAAGCCCTCCTGGCCGAGGGGGTGCCCGGGGGCGCCGTCTGGGTGACGGGCAACCCCGTCGTGGACGCCCTGCGGGGGGTGCTGGCGCGGGGCGCCGTCTCCCCGGCCCTGGCGGGTCTGCTGGCCCGGACGGAGGGGCGCAGGCGGCTGCTCGTGACGACGCACAGGCGGGAGAGCTTCGGCGGGGTGATGGCCGGGAACCTCCGCGTGCTGGCCGGCTTCGTGGCGGCGCGCCCGGACGTGGAGCTGCTGTTCCCGGTCCACCCCAACCCGCAGGCGCGCGGGCCGGCGGAGGAGCTGCTGGGGGGCCGGGAGCGCGTCCACCTGCTGCCGCCGCTGGACTACCCGGACTTCGTGGGGCTGCTGGGCCGGTGCTGGCTGGCGGTGTCGGACTCGGGGGGCGTGCAGGAGGAGGCGCCGGCGCTGGGCGTGCCGCTGCTGGTCCTGCGCGACGTCACCGAGCGGCCGGAGGCGGTGGCCTGCGGGGCCGCCAGGCTGGCGGGGGGCCCCGAGCGGCTGCGGGCCCTGCTCGCGGAGGCGGATGCCTCATCGGCGGGGGGGCGGCCGGCGTGCCCGTTCGGGGACGGCGCCAGCGGCCCGCGCATCGCCGGGCTGGTGGCGCGCTTCCTGGGGGTGGGGGTCTGACGCGGCCTGCCACCGCCTGCCGCGGACTTGCCCGCCCCCTGCCTGGCTGCCGGGCCGCCGGGCCCGTAGAGTACCCCCGGACGAGTCCTTGCTGGGCAGCCCCATGTCCACCCCCCGCGTGGCCATCATCTACGACGACACGGCACGCCCGGAGACGACCGGCGCCTACTGTCTGCGCGCCCTGCGAGGCCTCGCGGACGTGCGGCACTTCCTCCCCTCCCAGGCCGAACACATCCCCGCCTCCGGCTTCGACCTCTACCTGCGGGTCGATGACGGCATCGAGCACCCCCTCCCGGCCGGGCTGCGGCCGCGTGCCTGGTGGGCCATCGACACCCACCTCGACTTCGGCCGGTGCCTCTCCACGGCCCTCGGCTCCGACCTGGTCTTCGCCGCCCAGCGCGACGGGGCCGGGCGTCTGCGCCGGGAGGGGGCCGCCTCCGCCACCTGGCTGCCCCTGGCCTGCGACCCGGGGGTCCACCGCAGGCACGACCTCCCCAAGGCCACCGACCTGTGCTTCGTCGGCAACGTCTTCCCCGGCGAGCGGGAGGGGCTGTTGCGCCTGCTGCGACGTCATTTCCCCGACATGCTCGTCGCCCGCCTCTACTTCGAGGAAATGGCCAGGGCGTACTCGGCGTCGCGGCTGGTGTTCAACCGCAGCATCCGCGACGACCTCAACATGCGCGTCTTCGAGGCCCTGGCCTGCGGCTCGCTGCTGCTGACCAACGCCCTGGGCGACGGCCGGGACGGCAACGGCCAGGACGAGCTGTTCCGCGACGGCACCCACCTGGCCACCTACGCGAGCGCGGACGAGCTGCTCGACAAGGCCCGCTTCTACCTGGCCCGCGACGCGGCCCGCGAGCGCATCGCCGCCGCCGGCCGGGAGGAGGTGCTGGCCCGCCACACCTACCGCCACCGCATGGAGGCCATCCTGGCCGCCGCGGCCCGGCTACCGCGAGCCCTCCCCGCAGGCCCGCCTGCCGCACCGGCGCCGCCCGCGCCCGGCGTCGAAGCCCAGCCAGCCCAGGACGGCGGCTACTTCGAGTGGGACCGCCCCGAGCTGCTGGCGCTGGTGCCGCTGGCGGCGCGGCGGGTCCTCGACGTCGGCTGCGGCGCGGGGCGGCTGGGCGCCGCGGTCAAGGCGCGGCAGCAGGCCTTCGTGGCCGGCATCGAGTACGATCCCGGGGCCGCCGCCGCTGCCCGGCGGCGCCTGGACCAAGTGGTGGCGGGTGACATCGAGGAGCTGGACCCGGGCTTCGCGCCCGGCGGCTTCGACGCCGTCATCTGCGGCGACGTGCTGGAACACCTGCGCGAGCCGGCGCTCGTGCTGCGCCGCATCCGGGATTGGCTGGCGCCGGGCGGGGTGGTGGTGGCCAGCATCCCCAACGCCCGCCACCACGGGGTCATCGCCGGCCTGCTGGCCGGCAGCTGGACGTACGAGGCCGCCGGGCTGCTCGACCACACCCACCTGCGCTTCTTCACCCGGCGCGGCGTCGAGGACCTGTTCCATCAGGCCGGCCTCCGGGTCCTCCGGACGGGGGCCGTACCGGGGCCGGGATACGAGGGGTGGGCGGCCCAGGGCAGGCCGGGTGCGGTGCGCGTGGGCAGGCTGAGCATCGAGGGGCTTGCGCCCGAGGAGGCCGAGGAGTTCTACGCGTACCAGCTCCTGGCCGTCGCGGAGCCGGCCCGCCCGGCCCAGGCCCACGCCCATGCCCAGAGCTCCCAGGGGCCGGCCCCGCAGGCGGCCCCCCGCGTCCTGTCCTCCGGCGGGTGCGGGGGCGGGCCGATGCGTTTCACCCAGGACTTCATCCGCGACTTCGAGCAGTTCGACTTCTCCGGGCCGCCCTTCGCCTTCGCCCGCTTCGCCGACGGCGAGCGTGCGGTCTGCATGGGCACGCCGGTCGCGGGCGGCGACGGCTGGGCCTACGCCGGCGGCGCGTCGGCGCTGGCCGACGCCGTCAACGCCGCCCTGCGCTACGACGGCGAGGGCTACCACGTGGGCATCTCCGACTCCTGCTGCGACGGGCCGGCGCGGGACTGGTACTTGAAGCAGGTGCGTGTGCCCCCGGAGCGGCTGACCTTCTCCAACGTCTTCGTCAACTGGAACTACCGCCGCTTCCGGCTGCTGGACCTGTCGGGGGCCGTGACCGTGGCCAGCGAGGGCGGCGACTTCGCCGTGCCGGCCGACCTGTTCGCCACGCCGTTCGACATCGACGCCCTGGTCGATCAACTGCTCAGGGTGGATCGGCCGATCCTGGTGTCGGCGGGGCCCGCCTCGGGGGTGATCATCCACCGCTACTGGGAGCGTGCTGGCCCGGCCCGGCGGCAGGTGATCGTGGACGTCGGCTCGGCCATCGACGAGCGCACGAAGGGGCGGCGGACCCGGGCGTACCAGCAGCCCGGGACGCGGACGGCCGAGCTCGTCTGCAGGTGGTGAGGCACGTCGCGGGTGAGGGGGTGACGATGACCTGGGAGCTGCCTGCGTGGGTCCGGCAAACGCCGCACTGGTTCCTTGATCTGGGGCCGGGCCTGCCCGGGTCGGAGGCCGCCTGGGCAAGGGCCACCTGGCCCGGGGTGCGCGTGATCGGGCTGGAGCCCTGCCGCGCCCGGTTCGAGGCCTGCCGGCCGGGGTACCCCGGCCTGCTCCTGCCCTGCGCCGCGTGGGACGAGGACGTGCCCGCCCTGGACTTCTTCGCCAGCCCCGTGGACAACCTGTGGGGGCTGTTCGCCCCGCCGCGCCTGGCCCCCACGGAGGCCGTGCCGGGGCGCACCCTGGACGGCCTGGAGCGTGAGCACGGCCCGTTCGAGCGGGCGGTGATCTGGGCGGACATCGAGGGGGCGGAGCTGCGGATGCTGCGCGGGGCGGCCGGGCTGCTCGCCTCGGGCCGGGTGCTGGCACTGAACCTGGAGGTGCGGCCGGTGCCCTACGCCGGCGGCTGGTGCACCGAGGACGAGGTCGACGCCTTCCTCGCCGGGCTCGGGCTCGTGCGGGCGCGGGCCTACGCCGAGCGCGGCCGCGGGCACCACTACGACGTCATCTACGTCCCGGCCCCCGGCGGGGCGTCCGATGGGTGAGATCACCGCCATCCTGACCGCCTGGCGCCGGCCCGCGCTGCTGCGGGCGCAGTACGAGGCCGTCCGGGCCCAGTCGGCGTCGCCGCGGGCCGTCTGGCTGTGGGCCAACGAGCCGGACGCCCGCCTGCGTGCGGAGATCGCGGCGCTGCCCTTCGCCCGCGTGGTGAGCTGCTCGGACAACGCCGGCGTCCACGCCCGCTTCGCCCTGGCCCTGACGGCGCCGACGGAGTACGTCGCCGTCTTCGACGACGACGCGCTCCCGGGGCCGGGGTGGTTCGCCAACTGCCTGGGGACGATGGCCCGGACGCCGGGCATCCTGGGCTCGGCGGGGGTGCGGCTGGTGCGGGACGCCTACCGCGGCCGCACGGTGCACGGCTGGCACGAGCCGTCCGAGGACGCCGTGGAGGTGGACCTGGTCGGGCACGCCTGGTTCCTCAGGACCGCCTGGGTGCGGCACCTGTTCGCGGCGCCGGCGGGCGTCGCGGCCAACGGCGAGGACATCGAGCTGTGCGCCCGGGCCTGGCGGCTGGAAGGGGTCCGGTCGTTCTGCCCGCCCCACCCCCCCAATGACCGCCGCCCGTGGGGCTCCACCCAGGGGGCGCATCTGGGCGGCGGCGCGGAGGCCGCGTCGCGCCGCCCCTCCCACCTGGACGAGCGGGACGCGGTGGTCAGGGCCGAGGTCGCCGCCGGGTGGGCCCCCCTCCACCGGCGGGCGGCCGCGGCCCCCCAAGGCGCGGGACCCGCCGCGGGGGCGCCCGACGCCGACCCCCTGCTGGACCTGATCCCGTCCACCGCCCGCCGCGTCCTCGTGTTGGGCTGCGGCGACGGCCGCCTAGGCGCCGCACTGAAGGCCCGCCAGCGGGCCTCCGTGGTGGGCGTCGAGCGCGCGGGCCGGGAGGCCGCCGGGGCGGGCGGGCGCCTGGACGAGGCCCGCCACGCGGACCCCGAGTCCGAGGCGCTGGACTTCCCCGCCGCGTCCTTCGACGTGATCGCCTGCCCCCGACTGGACGTCTTCCGCGACCCGGGCCGCCTCCTCGGCCGGGCGCGGGCCTGGCTGGCGCCCGGCGGCCGGCTGGTGGCCGGGCTGGCCAACGCCCGCCACCACGCCGTCGTGGCCGCCCTCCTCCAAGGCACCTGGCCCTGCGCCCCGCCCGCCCCCCTGGCCCCCGACCACCTGCGCCTGTTCACCCGCCGCGAGGCCGAGAAGCTCTTCTACCGGGCCGGCTACCGGCTGGAGGGGCTGCGCCGCCTCCCGGGGCCCGGCCACGCGGAGTGGGCGGCCGCCGGGCGGCCCGGCGAGGTCAGGGCTGCCGGGCTGCGCGTCAGCGGCCTGCCGGCCGACGAGGCCGAGGAGTTCTACCTGCGGGGGCTCCTGGCCTCGGCGGCCCCCGACCCGCCGCCCGATTACGGGCTGACCTCCATCGTCCTCATCACACACAACCAACTGCCCTTCACCCGGATGTGCGTCGACAGCATCCGGGCGCGCACCGACGAGCCGTACGAGCTGGTGTGCGTGGACAACGGCTCGTCCGACGGCACCCCGGACTACCTGCGCTCGCTGGCCGGGGCCAGGGTCGTCTGCAACCCGGAAAACCGGGGCTTCCCGGCGGCGGCCAACCAGGGCATCCGCGCCTCCTCCGGCCGGCAGGTGCTGCTGCTGAACAACGACACCGTGGTCACCACCGGCTGGCTGCGCCGGCTCCTGGACGTGCTGCGGCGCGACCCGGGGGTCGGCCTCGTGGGGCCGGTGTCAAACAACGTCAGCGGCGAGCAGCGGGTCGAGGCCGGCTACGACGAGCTGTCCGAGCTGGACGGCTTCGCCTGGGACCGGGGCAAGGCCCACGACGCGGCCACGCGGGACACGGACCGGCTGGTCGGCTTCTGCCTGCTCATCAGGGGCGAGGTGCTGGAGGGGTTGGGCGGGCTGGACGAGCGGTTCGGCGTGGGCTGCTTCGAGGACGACGATTACTGCCGCCGGGCGCTGGCGGCGGGGTACAGGGCCGTGATCGCGCTCGACTCCTTCGTCCACCACTTCGGCGGGCGCACGTTCATCGGCAGCGGCGTGGACTTCGCGGCGCTGATGGCCCGCAACCAGGGCCTCTACGACGAGAAGTGGGCGGCCCCCGCCACGCAGCCGCCCGTGCCGCCCGCGGCCCCTCCCACGCCGGCGCCGGCACCGACCTCAACTGCGGAAGGCTTCCGGCTCGCGTCGGGGGGCGGGCCGGGCCTCCGCCTCGCACGTGGGGGGATCCTCCTGTCGCTGTGCATGATCGCCCGCGACAACGCCCGCACCATCCGCGCCGCGCTGGAGTCCGTCCGGCCCTGGGTGGACGAGATGGTCGTAGTGGACACCGGCTCGCGCGACGACACCCCGCGGATCGCCGCGTCCCTCGGGGCCAGGGTGTCGCACTTCACCTGGGTCGACGACTTCTCGGCGGCGCGGAACGAGTCGCTGCGGCACGCCCGTGGCCGCTGGGTCTTCTGGATGGACACCGACGACACCATCGACGCGGCCAACGGGGGGGCGCTGCGGGGGCTCGCGGAGGGGGCCCACGAGGACGGCGTGCTGGGCTACACCGTCTCCGTCCGCTGCCCGCCGGCGGACCCGTCCGACCCCTACGGGCACACCCGCGTCACCCACGTCAAGCTCTTCCGCAACCTGCCCCACCTGCGGTTCGAGCACCGCATCCACGAGCAGATCCTGCCCGCCATCGTCCGGGCCGGCGGCAGGGTGGGCCACACGGGGCTGTGGGTGGACCACTCCGGCTACGACACCTCGCCCGAGGGGCAGCGCCGCAAGCTGGAGCGCGACCTGCGCCTCCTGGAGAGGGAGCTCGCCGAGATGCCGGGCCACCCCTTCACCCTCTTCAACCTCGGCATGACCTACGCCGACGTGGGCAGGGACGCCGAGGCGGCGGCGCTCCTGGAGCGCTGCGTGACGGCGTCGGGGGGCGAGGGGTCGCACCTGCGCAAGGCGTTCGCGCTGCTGTGCCAGTGCAACGGCCGGCTCGGGGACGGCGGCGCCGCGTGGGACGCGTGCGCGAGGGGGCTGGCCGCGTTCCCGCTGGACGCCGAGCTCCGCTTCCGCCGGGCGGGCCTCCTGTGGGGGCGGGGGCGGCTGGCGGAGGCGGCGGAGGGGTTCCGCGACGTGATGGCCCGGCCCGAGGGGGCGCACTTCACGAGCGTCAACGAGGGGGTGTCCGGCCACTTGGCCCGGCACAACCTGGCCGCCGTGCTGCTGGAGGCGGGCGACCACGCCGGGGCGGAGGCCGAGCTGCGGGCCGTCGTCCGCGACAGGCCCGCCTACGCGCCCTCCTGGCTGATGCTCGGCGAGTCGCTCATCCGCCGCGGCAGGCACGACGAGGCCGGCGCCCTCGCGGCGCGGATGGCGGAGGGCGGCTGCCCGGCGGCGGCCGCGGGCCGCCTGCGGGCGCGGGCCGCCCTGGCGCGGGGCGACGCG
>CAZVZK010000178.1:0-19614 GCA_964630925.1 uncultured Alcaligenaceae bacterium | reverse complement strand
CCGTGGAAGGCGAAATCGCCTGTACGAACGTCGAAAGATTCACATGCTCTGAGCGAGGACGTGTGGTCGCTCCCCTCGGTCCTGCCGGCCCCCGAGAAGCCCAAGGCGCGCGAACACCGGCGCTCACAACAGCCCCGAGAGCAAGGGGCCGCAATGCGGGAAACGCCATAAATCCTTGTCCGGAGCGGAGAGGGCGGGATTCGAACCCGCGGTACAGTTTGACCCGTACGCCGCTTTAGCAAAGCGGTGCTTTCGGCCACTCAGCCACCTCTCCTGCCTACGCCGAATCATAGCGGACCGCCCCGGCCTCCGCAAGGGGCGCGAAACGCCGACATCGCCTCCGCGTCCCCGTGGGAGGGTGACGCCATGACGCCGCCGGAAGACGCCCGGATCGAGGAGACGCTGACCGTCGATTGGGGTGGCGAGGCGGTCACGCTCGTCGCCCGCGCCGACTGGGGCGTGGCGGAGGTCCGCCTCACGGGGCGGCACGCCCCGCTCACGGCGGCGCGGGACCGCCGGGGCTGGTCGTTCGCCGTGATGGCCGCCCACAAGCCCGAGACACGCTACGCCTTCCGGGGCCACATCACGCCGCGCGGCCACGGGGTCATCCGGTGATCATTCCGATCCGCTGACGCCCTTGTCCTCGCGCCGGCGGGTGCGGTCGTTGTCGTTGCCATTCAGCGGCGCGGAGCTGTCCCGGCCGAGGTCCACCTCGTGGTGGGCGGCGCCCTCGGGGTCGTCGGCCAGCAGGCGGCCGAGCTGGCGGCGGCGTTTGCGGGCGCCGGCCTTCTTGATGTCGCGCTTGAGCTGCCGGTGGCGGGACTTCTCGTCGTTCATGACGGTGAGACACCGGGGGGGCGCGTGTGGTTCACGGCTTCGAAGGCGACGACGATGCACGTCACATTGTCCTTCGACCCCCGTTCGAGTGACAGACGCACCAGGGCGTCGGCGCACGGCTGCGGCTCGGGGTGGAGCCTCACCGTCTGGGCGATCTCCGGCTCGTTGAGGATGCCGGACAGGCCGTCGGACGCCAGGACGAGGCGGTCGCCGTGTTCGGGGGAGAATGGGCGGACCTCGACGCCGTCTGTCCACTCGGCGCAGCCGAGGAACTTGTACAGGACGTTGCGGTAGGGGCTCTGGCGGGCCTGCTCGTGGGTGATGGTGCCTCGGCGTGCGAGGGCGTCGGCGATGGTGTGGTCCTCGGTGAGCTGGCGGGCCGTGCCGCCGCGGACGAGGAAGGCCGGGCTGTCGCCAATGGCGGCGACGAACACCTGGTCGCGGACGTGCACGGCGAGGACGGCGGTCGTGCCCATGCGCCGCGTGGAGGGCATGCGTTTGCCGGCGTCGAGGATGGCGCGGTGGGCCTGGATGATGCCCTCGCGGATGGCCGCCTCCGCGTCGCCGGAGGCGAGGCCGGAGGCGACCGCGCGCGGGATGACCTCGACGGCCATGCCGGACGCCTCCTCGCCGCAGTCCTGGCCGCCCATGCCGTCGGCGACGAGGAACAGGCCGGCCCCCGTGGCGAGGCGGTCCTCGTTATTCGGACGGCGTCCCTGCGCGGTGCAGGAGCCGACGGTGACGGCGAGATCGGCCATGAGAGGGGCTTCCCGGCAGGGGGCGAGGCCCGAAGATCCAACTCCCGCATTCTACTCCGCCCGCCGAAGGGAATCCATGAGGGAGGGCGCGGTTCCGCGGGGCGCACGGCTTCCGCGCGACGGAGTGCTCCGCCTCGACGGAAAGGTCGGACGGCCACCCGTCACCGAAGGCGGTGTTTCGCCCACGCCGCCCAGATCTCCCATCTTCGCTGTCCGAAACATCGTCCCGACGTTATCGTAGGGGAGGGGGGCGTTCCCAGCGCCGCACCACCCGACCCTTCTCACGACGGAGAGCGATCCCATGTTCAGTCTCGTGCTCGCGACGGCCCTGACGGCGGGGACGGCTGCCCCCGAATTCGGCTTCGGCTGCTTCTCGGCGTGGTGCGGCCCGCCGCCCTGCTGCTACTACCCGCCGCCCTGCTACTACCCCCCGCCGTGCTACTCGGTGGGCTGGGTGCAGCCGTACCACGGCTACGGATACGCCTACTACGCGGTGCCGGTCTATTACGGCTGGTTCGTGCCGGGCTGCCCGCCGGCGATGCGGAAGGCCGACGACGAGAAGGACAAGAAGGACTGGAAGAAGGATTGGAAGAAGGACTGGAAGAAGGGCCCGAAGAAGGGCAAGGCGGTGGAGGACGACGAGGAGGCCGCCGAGGCCCAGGCGTCCGTGCTGGTGCGGGCGCCGATGGATGTCGAGGTGCGTTTCAACGGCGTGACGGTGAAGCGGACCTCGGAGGAGCAGACGTTCAAGACCCCGGCCATCGCCGTCGGCGAGGGGTTCCACTACAAGGTGACGGCCATCGCCGTGCGGGACGGCAAGACGGTGCGGGAGGAGCGTGTGGTGTCGGTTCGGGCGGGCAAGCGTGCGGAGGTCGATTTCGGCACGATGGCCGACGCCGAGTGAGCGGAGACGAACGCGAAGGGGCCGGCCGTCATACGCCGACAGCCGGCCCCCTGTGAGTCGGGCCGAGATCGGGTTACTTCTTCCGGAATCGCTCGTGTAGGACGCGCATGATATCGCGGAGCGCCGCGTCCCCCACGTATCCGGTGCGCTCGATGATTTGTGAGACCGGCAGTCCGAGCCCCCACCCACAGTGCGCGACGGATGGTGTGGTCAAAGCCTGTCCGGGCCTTCTTGTCCTTGCGGGTCAGGACGGTATTCCGCGCCTTCCGGTTCCTGTCGCGCAGGTCGGGGACACCGTCAACGAGGAGGGTTCCCGTTCAGCCGGGGGTGGGAATTAGACGGAAGTAGACAGGTGGGATGGCCGGGGTGGGGCGAATTGCATTGCATTGCACCCCCCCAGGCACCCCCTGCAATGCAAATTCCTGGCTGAATTTGCATTTCACGGCGAGTGGTCAGGCCACCCACTCCCGTGCCGTGGCCGCCCTCCACGTCTCATTTCGTCTAACCCCACAGGTCGGGTGAACGCCTACCGAGGAGGATCGTGACGGCGACGTGGCAGACCAACACGCTACTTCCTCCGTGAGGCTGGCCTCCGGCCCCTGCCTTTCAGGACGGGGCCGAGGGCGCTGGCCCGGAATGCCTCCATGTCGAGGGACGGCATGGCCGCCAGCTCCTCCCTCGCCTCTCGCTCCCTCGCTTCCATGTACTTTCCCGTGGGCGGCGATGGGGTCGGGGATGTATTGCGTCTGGAAATGACGCTCCAGGGCCGACTCCCGGATCACGTCCCCCGTCTCGGCGCCGCCCGCGCCCCGGGTTTCGATCCAGGGCGGTTCGGCGCGGGCCATCTCGGCCAACTGGGTGGCGGAGTACCGGCGGTAGGACTCCCACAAGGCCCGCACGAACGCCGCCTCCTCTTCGTCGAGCGGATGGGCGCCGCGGAGGTCCGCCTCGGTGATGAGGCCGGCCTTGGGGCCGTGCGGCAGCGCCTTGTACACGGGCCGCACGGCCGGGCCATGCCGCCAGACCTGGATGTCCTCGGGGAACAGGTTGGCCCGGCGGACGACGAGCGACCACGCCTGGGCGTAGTAGAGCAGTTTCTGGAGGCGGAGGTTCGTGAGCGGGTCGGCCTCGGTGCCGGCGAACGAGAGGCGGACCAGCTCCTTCGCCACGGAGAGTGCGTCGGCCATCCCGCCCTCGTTCAGAGTTGGGAAAAGACGAGGGCCGCCACGACAGGTTGTCGTGGCGGCCCCCGCGTGAGTCGGGCCGAGAGGATTTGAACCTCCGACCTCCTGAACCCCATTCAGGCCATCCACTTCTTCAGCGACCTCCTGTCAGTATACGCCAGACCGCGCCACTTGACGCAAGTTGAGGCTACGGCCCCAACTCGGGCTACCTCTCTCCGCTTTTCTCTGCCACTATACATGCGGACAGGTGAGGAACGGTAGGGACGCCCGTGCGCTCACACCGGCGCTCGCGCACGCCGCTCACCCGAGGCCACCCATGAGCACCCCCCAACACACGACCGTGCCCAGCCTCCTCTCGCCCAAAGAAGTCGCGGCCATCCTCGGCGTCCAGCGACGCACCCTCTTCCGCTGGATCTCCGACGGCTCCTTCCCCCCGCCCATCCGCCTCAACCGCCGCGTCGTCCGCTGGCGCGAGGAGGCGGTCCTCGCCTGGGTCCAGGGCCACGAAGGGAGGGGTCGCCGATGACGCCCCCCTGCCTCCGGGCCGCCCTCGACTACCTCGCCCGAGGGTGGTCCCCGATCCCCCTGCACCCGCCCACCTCGAAGGTCCGCAACCCCGGCAAGCAGCCCATGATCCGGTGGGAGGCCTACCAGCGCGAGCGCCCCACCGTCGAGGACCTCAACGAGTGGTGGCACCGCTGGCCCCGCGCCAACGTCGGCGTCACGATGGGCACCGCCTCCGGC
The DNA here is from genome assembly GCA_964630925.1 of uncultured Alcaligenaceae bacterium. Taxonomy (GTDB): domain Bacteria; phylum Planctomycetota; class Planctomycetia; order Gemmatales; family Gemmataceae; genus RGDT01. The sequence continues at coordinate 15,187 of CAZVZK010000178.1, read as the reverse complement.
CTCGTCGGCCTCGACATCGACGGCCCCGCGGGCCTCGACGCCGTCATGGCCTGGGCCGGCGGCGCCGCCAACATCCCCGCCACCCCCGCCTTCCTCACCCCCAACAGCGGCCGCCGCCTCCTCTACGCCATCCCGCCCGGCGTCTCCCTCCCCATCCGCCGCTTCGACGGCGAGGGCAAGAAGGAGGCCCTCCGCATCCTCGCCGAGGGCAGCCAGACCGTCATGCCGCCCTCCGCCCTCGACGCCGGCGGATACGAGTGGCTCGACGGCTGCGCGCCCCACGAGCAGCCCCTCGCCCCGGCCCCGGACTGGCTCGTCCGCCGCGCCCTCGAAGCGGGGGACCGCCAGGGGGTGAGGCCCCCGCCCCAGCCCCCGCCCACTCCCGCGGCCCCGTCCCCCGAGCGCCTCGCCGCCCTGGAGCGCGCCCGCCTCTACCTCCTGCGCTGCGACGAGGCCGTCTCCGGGCAGAACGGCCACGGGCAGACGCTCAAGGTCGCCGACAAGATCGCCGTCGGCTTCCGCCTCTCCGACGCCGAGGCCCTGCAGATCCTCTGGGAGGACTGGAACCCGAGGTGCAGGCCGCCCTGGACGCGCGACGAGCTGGCACGCAAGATCAGCGAGGCGCGCAAGACCGCGATCCGCCCACCCGGCTACCTCCTCGACGAGCCGAGGCGCGCACAGGGGGTCCGGGGGACGTCTCGCCCCCCGGCTCACGGCGAGGTCCGGGGGACGTCTCGCCCCCCGGCCGAGGGTGACGCCCCGCCCCCCGCCGCCACGCCGCCGGCGATGCCGCCGATCCCCGCCGCGGCCCCGGCCAGGCCGCGCCGCCTGGAGACGTTCACCGCCGGCGAGCTGCTCGCCGAGGAGCTTCCGCCCCTCCGCTGGGTCGTGCCCGGCGTCTTCCCCGAGGGCGGCACCCTCCTCGCCGGCAGGCCCAAGGGCGGCAAGAGCTGGCTCGTCCTCCAGGCCGCCCTCGCCATCGCCGAGGGCCTGCCCGTCTGGGGCCACCTCCAGTGCCCGCCAGGCGAGTCCCTCTACCTCGCCCTCGAGGACGGCCGCCGCCGCCTCCAGGCCCGCCTCAAGGTGCTGTGCGGCCAGGGCCTCGTCCCCTCCCGCCTCCACCTGCAGGTGGACGCCCCCACCCTCGCCGACGGCCTCGTCGCCTGCCTCGAACGCTGGCTCGACGCCCACCCCGCCTGCCGCCTCGTCGCCATCGACACCCTCACCCGCGTCCGGGGCCGCGGCGAGAGGGCCCGCGGCTCCGCCTACGAGATCGACTACGACGCCGTCTACCCGCTCACCCGCCTCGGCCAGGAACGCCACGTCGCCGTGGCCGTGACTCATCACACCAGGAAACCCAAGGACGTGGAGGAGGACGACCCCTTCGACGCCATCTCGGGAACCACCGGCCTCTCCGGCGCCGCCGACATGATGCTCCTCCTCAAGAGGCCCATCCACAGCCAGGAGGCCAACCTCTTCTGCCGGGGCCGCGACACCGAGGACCAGACGCTCCGCCTCCTGTGGGACGCCCCGTCCTGCCTGTGGAGGCTCCACCAGGGCGCCGGCCTGCCCCCCGAGCAGCAGAAGGCGATGGACACGCTCCAGAGGGCCGGACGCCCCCTCAGCCCCCTCGAAGCCGCCGAGGCGATGGGCAAGTCGCACGAGGCGACCAAGCAGCTCCTCAACCGGATGAAGAACGCCGGCCTCATCCGCTCGACCCAGGGACGATACGCGGCCCATGTCACCGCGTCACCGGAAGGCGCAAGCCGATGATTGTCATGATCTTACGGGGTGACATGCCCGATGTCACCCGGCGTCACCCGCGCTGAGGCGGGCGGCCCGAGGAAGCCGGAGAGGGTGGGGGAGGCGACAGGCCCTCCCGCCCCGGCCCGGCCATTCTCTACGAGGTTGCAATGGCACGCCAGAAGAAGCCGTCGCAGGGCTGGCAGGTGATCCTCGACACGCTGGGGAAGGGGAGGGTGGTGGCCACCGGCCTCACCGAGGCCGAGGCCAGGGCGGAGGCCCGCCGGCGGAACGAGGAGCTGAACGCCAGGGAGGGCGTGCCCGTGAGGTCGCCCTTCCCCTTCTACTACGCCGTGGGCTGGTGACGGTGACATCGAAGGGACATCGGCCATGTCACCTCGCAAACCCTTGCCCCCAGGCGACTTGCCCCTCCGGGTGACGCGGTGACATCCGCCCCGGCCCGAAGACCCACCCCCTGGCCGTCCCCTCCCGCCCGCCACGGCCCCCCGGCCATGCTGGGGTCATGGACGAGCCCACCCTCATCCGCCGCCGCGTCCGCACCATCCTCGGCCACCAGCGCCGCCGCGCCAGGGACGCCGGCGCCCGCATCGATTTCGGCCCCGAAGCCCTCCGCGCCCTGGTGGCCGATGCAGTGGGCCGCCCCTGCCGGCACTGCGGCGTCACGCTGACCGCCCGCGCCTTCGGCATTGACCACGCCCAACCCACCAGCCGCGGCGGCGGCTGGGGCCTCGACAACCTCCGCGTCGTCTGCATGCGCTGCAACGAGGCCAAGGGCGCGTTGTCAGAGGAAGAGTTCACCGCCCTCCTGGCCCTGCTGGCGACCTGGCCCGACGAGGCCAGGAGGGGGACGCTGGCGCGGCTACGAGCGGGCGGCCGCGCGGGGCGGTGAGGGCTGGTGCCGAGTGTGCAGTCAATCGTCCGACATACGCCCGCATCCTAGGCAGCGGACACCATCCCATTGATCAGCGGCTCCACAGGTCAGGCAACGAGCGGGATTCTCACCCGCTCCGGCTGCATCCAGCCGGCGGATCAGACTCCGTATGACAAAAAGAGCACCGTCGATAACCGCAGGGCTGATGCTGTCCAGAGGGCCATGGATGGTGCGGTCGCGGAACTGTTGTAAGCGATTGAGGGCCTGCGACATCTCGCTGTCAATTAGTCTCTCTCGCGTAAGAACGCTGATGATCGTGGGAAGAGGCCCCACCGTGACACCCCTCTCGGCTGCCCTCCGGCTGAGGACTCCCAGCAGGTGATTCCACTCAATGATGAAGCAGCGCAACGACTCATTGAGGTTGCGGACGGCGCTTTCGGCGACGGCCTCCATCTCGGTCGGAGGGACGCTGACGCTTGGCACCTTGCTGATCGCATCGACGAGCTTGGGCTTCACCTCGGAGACCAATCGCTCGATCTTCTCCAGGTCGCCTTTCGTCAGCATGGCGTTGTGGGCCACGAGGCAACGTAGGTCGTAGAGATCCTTCCATCGACTGCTCAGGTATCCGTCGTCGCAGGAGACGAGCGTCGAGAAGTATCGCTGCCAGTTCGACCTCGGCAGGTACTCCTGCAGGCTGGCGAGGTCGAGGTCGTCGGCTTTCTTGGCCTGGCGGATCAGCTGGTGCAGGTCCTCGACGGTGTGCGTCGAGTATTTGGAGAAGAGGACGTCGCCGAGGTGGCAGAAGTCCAGCGTGTGGAGGATGTTGAGAGAGTCCGTTGGCTTGCGTTTGCTCTTGTCCAGAGCCGACTTGATGTCAACTGGCGCGGCCTCCTTCACCCACTCCCGCCCCACCGTGATGAGCATGAAGTTGGCGATCAGCTTGCGCATCAGGTTCTCGATGTCGTGGATGAGCGGGTAGGCCTTTCGCGAGTAGGATGACGAGATGTCATCCCACAGCACCTCGGCTTGACCACCGGCCTGGGCGATCACGGCTCGGACCGCCTTGAGGCAGGACGCAAGGTTATCAAGTGCGTCTCCATCGGGGTTGGATCCTGGGAGGCTGAAGCAGAGCTGGAAGTAGCGCTGCTCCTTGCCCGCCACTTCCCCACCCTTGATCTGATAGCCAACTTTGCCCCCCTTGAATTGGATCGCTCCAGAGGAGACAGCCAGGTTCGAATCGACGGCCAACAGCCGGTTGAAGCTCTCCACCGAATCGCAGAATGTGTCGCTCCGACGCAACATCACGAGATACTCGACCACGACGGCCATCTCTTGACCTCCTCACACCAGGTTCGCGCAGATCGTCGCATTCCTGCCAGACAGCGCCACGCCCACCACGGGTTCGGCTCTTCGGCGCCTCAATGCCCGCCGGCCTCCAGATGCCTCGCCTTCCCCTTGAAGACCTCCTTGGCGTGCCAGTCGAGGTGGACATGGGCCGGTCGCCATTCAGGCCGCTGGGCCTGTCGCACGGGCTTGTTGTGATGCCGCAGTAGAGCCTCCTCGAAGCCCGCCGTCCCGTTCGCCTGCTCCGACACGAGCAACACCCCGTCAGCCACGGTGAAGGCTCCCAGGTCGAAGGTCTTGTGATGCAGCACGCACAGGGCCAGACCGTTGCTCTCCTCGTCGGGGCCGCCGGCCTGGTGCCAGCGGATGTGGGCGGCGTCCAGAGCGATCGAAACGCTCCCGAGGCGCACGTCGAAGCCACACACGGCGCAGCGGTACTCGTAGGCCAGCAGCACCCGCGGCCGGAAGTTCGGGTCCCGTTTCCGCCGGGTGGCCGGGGCTTCAAGGCTCAGGCCGACGGCACCGAGAATGTCCTGATGGAGCGATTCGGGGAAGTTACGCTCCAACAGCCGGGATGCGATCCGCGGGACCAGGGACGGGTTTTCCCGCAGGGCCTCCTGCACCTCTGGCGCGAAGCCGGCTCGCACGCCTCTCGACCGCAGCTCGCCGACCCGGGGAACGTCGTCATCGGTCTTCATCTGGAGGTCTGGCGGGGCCTGCACGGACCAGACGCCGTCGTTCTGCAACCGCCAGAAGGGCTGCTCTGGGTGGTCCGACTTCCGGGGCGGCCCGAACTCGCGAAGGAGCGCGGTCATCTCAGGCTCCGCCTCGGCGTAGGTGACATCGACCGCCCCCCGCTGCCAACGGCCCAGGGCGTAGAGGATCAGGAGGGGCTTGTGCGGCGCCCGCTGACCGCCCTTCTTCCAGACCGTTAACTTGGCAAATCGGGCCAGGATGGGATCGATGCTCATGGAATGGGCCTTCTTCGCATGACCCAGCAAGTACTCACGGGGAAGGCACCGTGAACCAGTGCCTCACCGCCAGAACCACTGCCCCCATCAACAGCCAGTACAACTTCTCTTGACTAAGCAGGAGGCGGAGGTGGTAGTGCAGCCAACCGAGGGCCTCTGCTGCGGGGCTACTGCCGTAGTAGGGGTATTCGTGGCTCGTTGGGCTGTGGCGAGCGACGATGAACGCGTCCTCCCACCGCCCCCCGGCCATTTGTGAGAGCGTTTTCTCGATTGCCTCTGTTCTCTCTGAGAGGGTGTGCTCTCCTATCCCCCAGATCACGAGCAACACGAGGAACATGGCGGAAAGTGAGATGATGGTGTGCTGGGGAAGGTTACCGGACAAGGTCAGGAAGAGGGCCCCGAGAAGACATAGGAGCCGACAACCACTCCGCAGCAAGAAGGACTGCTCACTCAACGCCTTGTGTTTCTGCACGAGCACCTGCTTCAGTGGCGCCGGGTCGTGAGGAGGCTCAGACGCTTCTGTCTCGGTCATCGCGACAATTCCTTCGCCATCTGAGTGATGATGGCGTCAATCCGAGCGGTGCCCTCGTCCGTCTTGACTGCAGTACAGGCCAAGATCTCTATGTCGGCCGTGATCGAGCCGAGGGCATTCTTGAGCTGGCCCTTCACCGCAGCTTGGACAGCCTTCCTGTACTTATCCTCCGCCGATTGATCGACCTTGTCCCGCTTGTTCAGTACGAAAATGAGCGACTTCAGGGTGGTGTTGCGCCCGCCCCAGGCTGTCCAGAGTTTCTCCAAACGGGTGCAGAACTCATCCGCCCACGCCCCAACTGCCCGGTCGGGCTGGCCAGTAAGCGATGTTGTCAGGTCGAGAAAGACGAGGATGCCGTGGGGCTTTTCGGTGAAGGCGATCTTTGCGTGTTCGGCAGCACCGACCTGCCCCGGAAGGTCAGTGACTGAATGCAGCGTGACCTCCAGGCTCTTGTCCTTCCCAACAGCCAGGTCGAATAGTCTCGTTCTCTCCGGGTCGTAGGTCTTCTGGGTAGCTGACTCTTCCGCAAAAATGCCGTGGTGTAGGTAATCGATGAACGTGCTCTTGCCAGCCCGCATCTGCCCGGCAACCAGGACCCTCTTGCTGTACCACCATCGCGTCACAGTCCCGACCAGGGTGGGCACAGATCGCTCGATCGTGCTGATGCCGATGTTCAGCACTGTCGCGGATACCGGGTCCGACGTTCCGTTCGACATAGGGGGACTCTCCGTCGCTCGGCGTTGGAAGCTAATTGATCATTTCACGACCCCGCGAGCAGTTTGACAAGTCCTATCCCCCTCCCCTCCGCCACCCCGCCCCCGTCATACTCGCCCCCATGACCCTCCCCGCGCACAAGGCCCTGTCGCTGGCCCTCGACCCATCCCTGATCCTCGTCGCCCAGGGCATCGCCCCGGACCCCTGGCAGCGCGCCTTCCTCCTCTCGTCGGCCCGCCAGGCCCTCCTCAACTGCTCCCGCCAGGCCGGCAAGTCCACCGTCGTCTCCGCCCTCGCCCTGCACACCGCCCTCTTCACCCCCGACAGCCTCGTCATCCTCCTCTCCCCCTCCCAGCGCCAGTCCCACGAGCTGTTCCGCAAGGTCCTCGCCGCCTACTCCGCCTGCGGGCGGCCCCTCCCCACCGTGCAGGACGCCCAGACCCTCTCCAAGCTCGAGCTGTCCAACGGCTCCCGCATCGTCGGCCTCCCCGGCCGCGAGGGCACCATCCGCGGCTTCTCGAAGGCCGCCCTCCTCGTCATCGACGAGGCCGCCCGCGTCCCGGACGACCTCTACCGCTCCGTCCGCCCCATGCTCGCCGTCAGCCGCGGCCGCCTCGTCGCCCTCTCCACCCCCTTCGGCCAGCGCGGCTGGTTCTTCCACGAGTGGGCGCGCGGCTCGGGCTTCCACAAGGTCCTCGTCCCCTGGGGCCTCTGCCCGCGCATCACCCCGGCCTTCATCGAGTCCGAGGAGGCGTCGCTGGGCAAGGCCTGGGTCGATCAGGAGTACCGCTGCCTCTTCACCGCCCTCGAAGGCCTCGTCTACCCCGACTTCGAGTCCTGCATCTGGGACGCCGCCGGCCTCGCCGTCGGCCAGCCCGTGGGCGGCATCGACTTCGGCTGGCGCAACCCGTTCGCGGCCATCTGGGGCGCGCTGGACCGCGACGACGTGCTGTGGATCACCGACGAGCGATACCTCCGTGAGACGCCACTGCACGAGCACGCCAAGGCCCTCAAGGCGCGCCCCGGCGTCACCTGGTACGCCGACCCCGCCGGCGCCACCGAGATCGCCGAGCTGCGTGCCGCCGGCCTCAAGGTCCTCCGCGCCGACAACGACATCCGCCACGGCATCGCCGCCGTGACGGCCCGCATCCGCACGAAGCGCCTCCGTGTCAACCTCACCTCCTGCCCCAACCTCATCGCCGAGGCGAAGCTCTACCGCTACCCCTCACCGCAGGAGCGCGCCCAGGTCGGCGAGAACCCCATCGACGACAACAACCACGCCCTCGCCGCCCTCCGCTACCTCATCAGCAAGGTCGATCACCGCTTCATCGCCCGCCTACGCCGCCGCTCCAGGATCGACGGCGCCCCCGTCGAGGACGCCCCCACCCCGTCGCCCGCCGAGACGCAGGCCCAGGCCGAGCGCTGGCGCGAGACGCAACGCGGCGTCTTCGGACGCGAGATCTGGGACGACGAGGACCTGTGGTCCGGCCTGTGAGCCGGTGAGCTAACCGCCACCCTTCACCTCTTTGAAAGGCCCTCGCCGTTTCCAAGACACCTTGGAGATGGTGACGCTGTCAAGGTTCTTCATCCGGCGATAGAGCCCCCCCGCTCCCTCGCTCGTCACCTTCGACCCCCCGAGATGTAGGTTGGTGAGTTTCTTTAGTCCAGCGAGGTGCTTCAGCCCCTCGTCCGTCACCGCCGTGTGGCCCAGACTGAGGTCGGTGAGTTTCTCCAGCCCGGCCAGGTGCTTCAGCCCCTCGTCCGTCACCGCCGTGTGGCCCAGACTGAGGTCGGTGAGTTTCTCCAGCCCGGCCAGGTGCTTCAGCCCCTCGTCCGTCACCTTCGTGTGATCGAGGACTAGCTCAGTGAGGCCCTTCAGCCCGGCCAGGTGCCGTAGCCCCGCGTTCGTTAGCTTCGAGTAGCTGAGGTCGAGGAACTTGAGGTTCTTCAGCCCGGCCAGGTGCCGCAGGCCGTTATCGGTGGCCCCCTTTTTCCATTCGCCACGCATCACAGGGTGTTCGTAAAACGGTTGGTTGATGATGGGCCGAAGGTCGAGATGAGTGAGGTTCGGAATGCCGTCCACCCACGTCAGAACCGCATCCGTCACATGCTCGCCCTTGATTCGCAATTCGGTCAGCTTCTTCAGCCCGGACAGCATTTCCAGGCCCTCATCCGTGCCATCCTCTGGCTCAAGTTCGAGCAAGGTGAGGTTCTCCAGTTCGGCGACTTCTTTCATGACCTTCACCGTCAACCGCGACTTCCACAGGCGGAGCCCGAACGGGCTGGTGGGCTTCGGCAGTTTCGCGATCGTCCCCTCTTTCAAGTCAACGAAGGCAAATGCCGGCACAGACGCCCCAGGCCGATTAGGGGCCCTGCCGAAGCCGCGGCCCGGCTCCATCCTGTCCCATTGTGCCCCTGCCTCCCGCCACTCTCCGACCAGGTTCTTCGGAAGGTCTGGTGCTGGCGGCGTCTTTGTCTCGTCGATGCCGGCTGGGCCACCCCCCCAACAGCCGAGGGCCAGGACCACCAATCCGACCGGCAGCAGCAGGAACATCATCGTCCGCACGGGCCACCTCGCGTTCTGATGAAGCCTCCAACTCTTGCCCCCACCTTACACCACCTCCCCCTCCCCGCCCACGAGAATCCCCGGCCATGATGCCCACATGGGCATCCTCTCCTGGCTCACCTCCCTGTTCACCCGCTCCGCCCCGCCGGCCCCCCGGCCCGGCGGCGGCGACTTCATCGACGCCCACCGCCGCCAGCGCGAGCCGTCCCCGCGGGACCTCCTCGCCGAGCTGAAGCACACGGCCTGGGCCTGCGCCTCCATCAACGCCTCCGTCTGCGCCAGCCACCCGCCGCGCCTCTACGTCAGCACCTCCCCCGGCCAGGCCGCCCCGCGCTGCTCCACCCGCCCCCTCACCCACAAGTCGGTCCGCGCCACCCCCTGGTTCACGCAGAAGGCCCTCGGGTCCGACCTGGCCGAGGTCACCGACCACCCCCTCCTCACGCTCCTCTCCCAGGTCAACCCCGCCATGAACGCCTTCGACCTGTGGGAGGCCACCGGCCTCTACCTCGAGGTGTTCGGCGTCGCCTACTGGCTCGTCGAGCAAGGCCCCCTCGGCGTCCCCGCCGCCCTCTGGCCCCTCCCCTCGCAGCACGTCCAGCCCACCCGCGCCCCCGACAGCCCCGCCCTCGTCGATCACTACCTCTACGCCGCCGGCCCCACCCCGCGCCGCCTCGCCCCCTCCGAGGTCATCGCCTTCCGCATGCCCGACCCGCGCGACCCCTACCGCGGCGGCCTCTCCCCCCTCCGCGCCGCCTACGAGCAGGCCGCCCTCCTCTCCGAGTTCTCCGCCTTCCGCACCGCCAAGCTCCGCAACCACGCCATCCCCGACGCCCTCCTCTCCCCCGAGGAGGTCATCGGCGAGGAGGAGCGCCAGCGCCTGGAGATCGCCTGGAACCAGAAGCTCCGCCGCGGCGGCGCCGGCAAGGTCCTCGTCGCCGACCAGCGCATGCACCTCCAGCTCCTCCAGCACTCCCTCGGCGACCTCGCCGCCCTCGCCGACATCAAGGCCACCAAGGAGGACATCGCCACCGCCTTCGGCGTGCCGCTCCCCTTCCTCTCCTCCGACACCAACCTCGCCAACCTCCAGGCCGCCAAGGAGCTGCACGCTATCCTCGCGATCCGCCCGCGCCTGCGCCGCCGCGACGAGAAGCTCAACGAGGCCCTCGTGCCCCTCTACGACCCCACGGGCCGACTCCAGCTCCACACCGAGGACCCCGTCCCCGAGGACCGCCGCTTCGCACTCCAGCGCCGCAACTCAAGTGTGCAGATTGGGGTGATGACGATCAACGAGGCGCGGGCCGAGATGGGCCTGCCGCCCGTCCCCTGGGGAGACGGAGAGCCATCATGAAAGAGGAACACGACCCGAAGGACCGCGACGGCGACGGCGTCGTCAACGAGGCCCAGCTGCGCCGCGAGCAGGCCGCCGCCCGCAAGAAGGAGCGCGAGGGGCGACGCCGCGACAAGGAGAAGGACCGCGCCGCGAAGTCGAAGGAGCGCAAGGAGCGCGCGGCGGCCGGCCAGCAGCGGATGGCCGAGCGCGAGCACGCCCAGCAGGTCCGCGAGCGGCACGCCCTGGTCCGCGACGCCCAGGCGAGGCAGCAGGCCGCCAACAAGATCGCCCAGGCCCTGACGGCCAGCGTCGCCCAGAACATCCGCCGCCAGCAGCAGGCCCAGGCCCTGCTCGCCCGGCAGCAGGCGCAGGCGATCAAGCAACAGGCCCCGCGGGGCCGCACCAGGCCGAGGCGGAGGTGACCGATGACCCGCTTTCTGACCGAGTACGGCGACACCGAGGGCCCGCTCGGCTTCCCCATGCGCGACGCCGACGCCCAGGCCCTCGACGCCACCCTGAAGGCCCACCCCGGCCACGAGTACCAGCGCCTCGTCGTCGAGAAGGCGACCGCCGAGCTGTCCGCCGGCGAGCGTGCCGACGTGTCATGGATCCAGACGGAGGCCATCGACCGCTACGGCGAGATCGTCCTCTCCGCCGGCCTGGACGACCGCTTCTTCAAGGGCAACCCCATCGTCACGATCAACCACGACTACACGCGCCACCCCGTGGGCCGCTCCCTGTGGCGTGTCCGCCAGCGCGAAGGCGACCGCCGCGGCGTGAAGGCGAAGACCCTCTACCCGCCGCGCCCCGACGAGTGGCCCGCCGACCAGCCCTGGCCCAGCGACAGCGCGTGGGCCCTGGTGAAGTCCGGCCTGATGGGCGGCAAGTCCATCGGCTTCCTCACCCTGAAGGCGCACGCCCCGACGGACGAGGAGGTCCGCCGCCGCCCCGAGCTGGCGAAGGTCCGCCGCATCGTGGACGAGTGGGCGTTGCTGGAGTACTCGTGCTGCTGGCTCCCGGTGAACCCCGAGGCCGTGGTCGAGGCGACCAGCAAGGCCCTGGTCAGCCCCCTCGACCTGAAGGCCTTCGGCATCGACCTACCGCCGACGCCGGCGGAGCGCACCATCCGCTTCACGCCGCTCTCTGAGGTCGAGAAGGCGATCGCCCGCACCCTCGCCGGCGTCGATGTCAACGACATGGCCCGCCGCGCCCTCGACGCCGCCACCGCCCGCGCCACGGGGAGGGTGTGAGGGAACGACCCCGCCGCAGCAGGCCGCTGGGGCTGAGTGAGCCGCGAACCCCGGAATCGCTACACGCCCCCGCCGTCTGCTGGAGCGACTTGGGCGGCGGCCTCCGCAAGCAAGCGCTGAAGCGCCTCGACCGTGTGTCGCTCGAATCGGTGGGGCTTGAAGTCAACCGGGTGAATGACGATCCGCCGCACCCGGATGATGGCCCCAAGCCCGCGCGGCAGCAACACCTTTGCCGCACCGGCCCGGATGGACTCCCTGGCACTGACCACCGCGGCGGCGTCAGCGTCCGCCGGCTCGATGCCAACCACATCAACTCGCACCTTATCGGGAACGATGTCGATGTCGGCCTCGTAGATCGTAACGTGGTCGCCGCCGCTGGACGTTTGGCAGACCTCGCGAACTCGGAGCTCCACAGCGTCGCTCCTCTCGCCGGCGAATCATGTTATTATCCGACTTCCAGCAGGCTATCACACACGACGCCAACCCTCCAGTCAAGGACATACGGTCCAGCCGGGCGCGGATTCCACCCGCTTGCGAGTTTTCTCCCCCCCTCTCCCCGCGCTCCGCGCCCCCCCGCTACCCTCGGTGTCACGCACCCAGGGTAGCCTCCCATGTTCGTAGAACTCCTCCTCGACCACCTCGGCCAGAAGGCCGGCACCCGCATCGACGTCTCCGACGCCGACGCCAAGTTCCTCATCGACGGGGCCAAGGCCAGGGCCGTCGCCGGCGACCCCCTCGCCGAGACCGTCGGCCGCTCCATCTCCGACGCGATGGGCAAGATCACCGGCGGCCTCCAGACCGCCGTGGACGCTGCCCTCAAGGACTTCGCCGCCGCCCAGGCCAAGAGCCGCAAGAACCGCGTGCCCGAGATCTTCGGCGACGGCCCCGCCGGCGACGAGCGCCGCACCTTCGGCCGCTTCCTCCTCGCCATCCGCAAGGGCGACCGCAAGGCCCTGGAGGAGATGGGGTCGCGCTTCGTCGAGTGGGACGACGTGACGACGAAGGCCGCCATGTCCACCCAGACGGGCACCACGGGCGGCTACCTCGTCCCCACCGAGTTCTACGGCCGGCTCATGCAGCTCGTCACCGAGCGCTCCCTCGTCCGCCCCCGCGCCACCGTCATCCCGATGGCCTCCCGCGAGATGGAGGTCCCCGCCCTCGACGTCACCACCGCCCCGGCGTCCGGCGACACCGCCTTCCTCGGCGGCGTCGTCGCGCGGTGGACCGAGGAGGCCACCACCCTCAACGAGACCGAGCCGGCCCTCAAGCAGGTGAAGCTCACCAACTATGAATTGTCTGGCTACAGCAAGGTCTCCAACGCCCTCCTCGCCGACGCCCAGGCCGTCGGCCTCGACGCCCTCCTCATGCAGCTCTTCTCCCGCGCCATCTCCTGGTACGAGGACTACGCCTTCCTCCGCGGCAACGGCACCGGCAAGCCCCTCGGCATCCTCACCTGGGCCGGCCTCATCTCCGTCACCCGCTCCGGCGCGTCGCTCGTCGCCCTGGCCGACGTGGCCGGCATGTACGGCCGGCTCCTGCCCCCCTCCGGCATGGAGAGCGTCGTCTGGGGCGTCCACCCCACCGTCCTCGTCAAGCTCCTCACCATGACGGGCGGCGATAATGTCATCTTCCTGGGGAATGATGTGACGGGCCGGCCCCGCTGGCAGATCCTCGGCCACGACGTCCTCGTCACCGAGAAGCTCCCCGGCCTCAACACCGCCGGCGACATCCTCCTGATGGACCTGACCCACTACCTCATCGGCGACCGCCAGCAGGTCGAGATCGCCTACTCCGACCACGTCGCCTTCCTCACCAACCAGGCCGTCTGGCGCTTCGTCTCCCGCGTCGCCGGCCAGCCCTGGCTCCGCGACAAGGTCACCCTCGCCGACGCCTCCAACACCCTCTCCCCCTTCGTCGCCCTCGCCGCCGGCTGACGAGCAACCCACGGAGCAACCCATGAGCAGCCAGCCCTACGAGCGTGCCGCCGTCGTCTCGACCATCGACCCCGTCAACAACAACAACGCCACCGCCAACGGCGACTACGTGGACATGAGCAAGTTCGGCTCCGCCCTCTTCATCTGCCTCGCCGGCGCGATGGATCAGACGCTCGACTTCTCCGTCCGCGAGAGCCAGGACACCGGGGGCACCGGCGAGCAGACGCTCTCCGGCAAGAGCATCACCCAGGAGGCCGGCGGCGACGACGACAACCTCCAGTGGGTCATCCAGGTCCGCGCCGAGGAGATGTCCGCCGGCTACCGCTACCTCCGCCCCCGCGTCACCAGCGGCAACGGCACCACCAACCTCGTCGCCGTCGTCGGCCTCGGCATGGACCCACGCTTCGGCCCGGCCTCCGACGACGACCTGTCCAGCGTCGATCAGGTGATCACATGAGCCGCACCCCGGCCCAGCCGACCTACAGGCAGCGCCTCGCGCACCTCGCCGGCCTCGTCCGGCGGATGCGCGACGCGCAGAGGAGGTTCTTCGACACGAAGGACTTCAGGGACCTCCGCGCCGCCAGGAGGCTGGAGCGCGAGGTGGACGACCTCCTCCTCGACGTGGAACAGCCGCTCCTGTTCGAGATACCCGATGAGTAGGGCTGTCACCACTGCGCCTCGCCGAGCACGAGGTCCAGCGCCCAGCACCCGCGGACGTGCGGCCCCGGCGCCGACGACGGCCTCTCCGACGCGGCCCAGATCACCGCCCGAGCGGAGGCCCGGTGCGGGCAGGCGCAGCGGCCCTCGTTCGGCCTCGGGCGGGTCGCTGCGGGGTACGACAACTACTGCTTGAACGGCCCAACGCCCATGCTGGACCAGACGGACAAGCAAACGATCACGGAAATAATCAGCCAGACGACCGTCCATACCCAACTGCTGCTCGCGCAGTCCATGCAGGTCGCACCGGCGTGCTTGACGTTGTTCCACCAGGTGATGTGCTGCTCACAGCACATCTCCCCGCATGATGTGCAAGCGTGGCTCGCCGGGCTGCCGCACGAGTAGCACTTCAGGCGGGTGTCAACCGGGACAGCGGGAGTACTGCGGGCCGTCGTCGGGCAACCGCAGTGAGGGCATGAGGTTGCTTCGGTCGAGACGTCCCGTCGGCATTCTCGGCACGGTACCAGCGCCATGACGGCTTCCCCCGCTCGCCGAACCAGGTGATTATCCAGCGCCACTGCGGCTATCACATCCCACAAGAGATTCCCTGTCAAGGATAATCCGTCTCCCCGCGCCGACGCTCGGCCGGGCATGCTGGGGGCTGAGCGAGGCGCACCATGCCTGAGACGTTCGACACCGAGGCCGCCGACCCCGGCGCGGGCGGCGCGAACCTCTGCGGCGACTCCTTCAGCCAGGGCGGGACGGTGAAGTTCCTCCCGGCCTGCTACCTCGTCTTCGGCCCCGCCGACGGGCCCTTCACCCGCGTCGATACCGGCGCGGGCCTGCCCGTCTCCGTCCAGAACGCCTCCCTCGCCGTCACCGGCCCCCTCACCGACACGCAGCTACGCGCCTCGCCCGTGCCGGTCTCGGGGACCGTCGCCGTCTCCGGCGTCGGCGGGACAGTGGCCGTCACCGGCACCTTCTGGCAGGCGACCCAGCCCGTGAGCGGGCCTCTGACCGACGCCCAATTGCGGGCGACGGCCGTCGCCGTGTCCGGCACCTTCTGGCAGGCCACGCAGCCCGTCTCCGGCCCTCTGACCGACGCCCAACTGCGGGCCAGTGCCGTGCCGGTCAGCGGGACGTTCTGGCAGGCCACCCAGCCCGTCAGCATCGCCGCCACCGTGGGCGTGGACACCGAGCTTCCGGCGGCGGCCGCCCTCGCCGACAACGCCTCCACGCCCACCGCCCCCGCCG
>CAZVZK010000177.1:0-19658 GCA_964630925.1 uncultured Alcaligenaceae bacterium | reverse complement strand
TCACGGGCCGCCCCGATAGCTTACGGGCCGGTCCAGTTTTCGGGGTCCACTATACGGAAGTCGCCATCGAGATCCGGCCCGGTGTGGTACGCCGTGACCTTAGAAGGAGATCCACCCATGCCCGGGGACAGCAGACACACAGGCACCCGGAACCGTTCATCGGGCAGGACAGAGTGGGAAGAGTCGAGGAGGCGGGACGGCCGCCATGGCTCCAGTCACCCACTCACCGCTTCAGCTCGTACTTCTCGATCTTCCGGTCGAGCGTCGAACGCTCGATCCCCAAAATCGACGCCGCCTTGCTCTTGTTCCACTCCGTGTATTCCAGCGTCTTCGCGATGTGCCGCGTCTCCAGGTCCTCCAGCGAGATCGGCTCGTAGGCGTTCGCGGCCTCGCCGCCGCCGGGCATCTCCAACGACGACAGCCACACGTCCGCCGCGTCGAGCTGCGGCCCCGACCCCAGCGTCACCGACCGCTCCACCACGTTCCGCAATTCGCGCACGTTGCCCGGCCAGGAGTACGCCTCCATCTTCCGCAGCGCCGCCTCCGTGTACCCCGTGATCTTCCGCCCCGTCTCGCGTACGAACCGGTCGAGGAAGTGCTTCGCCAGCGGCCGGATGTCCTCCACCCGCTCCCGCAGCGGCGGGATGCGTAATTCGATCACCTGCAGCCGGAAGAACAGGTCGCGCCGGAAGGTGCCGCCACGCACCGCCTCCTCCAGCGGGGCGTTCGTCGCCGCGATCACGCGCACGTCCACGCGGATCGGCACGCTGCCGCCCACGCGCTCGAACGGGTGCCCCTCCAGGATGCGCAGGAGCTTGGCCTGCGTCAGGACGTTCATCTCGCCGATCTCGTCGAGGAAGATCGACCCGTGGTTGGCCGCCTCGAACTTGCCGACCTTCTTCTCCGTCGCCCCGGTGAAGCTGCCCTTCTCGTGGCCGAACAGCTCGCTCTCCAGCAGCGTCTCGGTGAGGGCGGCGCAGTTGAGGCACACGAACGGCCCGTCACGCCGCGGGCTGGAGTAGTGGACGGCACGCGCCGCCAGCTCCTTGCCCACTCCCGACTCGCCGCGGATCAGCACCGTCGCGTTCGTCCCGGCGACGAGGGCGATCTGCCGGTCCAGCTCCTTCATGGGCGCGCTGCCGCCGACCAGCTCGCTCTCGACCTTCAGCGACTCCTTCAGCGAGCGGACCTCGTTCTTCAGCCCCTGCGTGCGGTTCAGGTTGTGGATCACCCCGCCGAGCTGCTTCGCCACGGCGACCGTGAATTCCAGGTCGTCGGCGTCGAGCGCCTTGTGCGGGTCGGTGCAGTACAGGTGGATCAGCCCCAGCACCTTGTCCGCGTACAGGATCGGCGCGCAGATCAGGCTCGTCGCCCCCAGGTCCGACAGGCTCTCCCGCTTCCGCAGCAGCTTGTCGCGGGCCACGTCCTCGGCCAGGATCGCGTCGCGTCCGCCCAGCACCTCGTTGCTGACGTACTCCGAGACGCGGACGTAGCTCTTGACGCTCGGGTCGCGGTGGCGGTGGATCGTCACCTCCAGCTCGGTGCCGCGCCCCACCGGGCGGGGCGGGTCGGCCTTGGCCCGCGTCGGCGTGCCCTTGTTCGGCACGGAGAGGATGGCCCCCACTTCCGCCTTGGTCGCCTCGAAGAGCGCATCCAGCACCAGCCGGCACAGGTCGTCGTAGGTGCCGGCGTTGCCCATGTCGAGCGCCAGCCGGTACAGCAGCGACAGGTCGCGGCTGAGCGAGCGGCCCGACGGCGCCGGCCCGTCGCCGGCCAGGGGCGGCTGCGGCGTGAGGAAGCGTGTCTGCCCGAGGCGTTTCTTGATGGAAAGCCCGCCGTCGTCGCCCTCCGCCGGGGCGGGCGGCAGGTCGGGGAGCTGGTCCATGCTCTCGACGAACAGCAGGTGCGTGCGCCCCAGGTGGATCTCGTCGCGGGGCGCGAGGGGGCGTTCGCCCTCGACGCGGATGTCGTTGACCCTGGTGCCGTTGAGGCTGCCCAGGTCGCGGAGGTGCCAGCGCCCCCCGGAGTGGAGCACCTCGCAGTGGTCGCGGCTGGCCAGGTCGTCCTTGAGGACGATGGTGTTGGTGGCGGCACGGCCCAGGGAGTACGTCTGGCCCGGCTGGAGGGGGTAGACCTCCCCGAAGCCGTCCTCCCGCCGGACCACGAGATAGGCGGCCGCGATGGTCATGAATCGCTCGTTGGGACAGGTGTTCCTTGTAGAAAGTATGCCATCGCGGCCCCAACGTTTCAAGAACGGCGGGCGGGCGGCCGCTCCCCCGGAGCGGTAAGCGGGTTGGGGAGGTTGAATAAGAGACCGTGCCGCCATACGAGTTATTCGCATCGGGCGTCGGCTGATTTCGCCTGGACGGCTCCGGCGTATCCGCTCGACGTTCGCCGCCCCCCGCCTAGATTACCCTACAACTCCTCCCACTCTCCGCTCTCTCAGGAGCACCCCAGCATGGACCGAGGGAACCTTTCCCGCCGCGGCTTCATCGAGCGTTCGATGGCCGCCCTCGCCGCCGCCGGCATCCCCGCCTGGTGCGCCAGCGACATCGTCGCCGGACGCCTCCAGGCCGCCGAGGACCCCAAGCCCAAGGACACCATCGCCGTCGGCCTCGTCGGCTGCGGCGGCCAGGGCCGCGGCATCCTCAACGCCGCCCTGCGCGACAAGAAGGTCAAGGTCGTCGCCGTCTGCGACGTGGACAAGGGCCGCGTCGAGAAGGCCGCCAAGGAGCTGCCCGGCAAGCCCAAGGCCTACGCCGACTTCCGCCACCTCAACGACGACAAGAACGTCGACGCCATCCTGTGCGGCACCGTGGACCACTGGCACGCCCTGGTGTCCATCGACGCCATGCTCAAGGGCAAGGACGTCTACTGCGAGAAGCCGCTCTCGCTGACCGTGCAGGAGAGCCAGGCGATCGCCAGGGTGGCGCGTGAGAAGAAGAAGATCTTCCAGGTGGGCAGCCAGCAGCGCAGCGACGCCCGCTTCCGCCTCGCGAGCGAGCTGGTGCGCAACGGGAGGCTGGGAAAGATCAAGTTCATCGAGACGCGCATCGACGACAACCCCATCGGCGGGCCCTTCGCCGTCGCCGACGTGCCCGAGGGCCTGGACTGGGACTTCTGGCAGGGCCCCACGCCCAAGGTCGAGTACGTCAAGGAGCGCTGCCACTACACCTTCCGCTGGTGGTACGAGTACTCCGGCGGCAAGATGACCGACTGGGGCGCCCACCACAACGACATCGCCCAGTGGGCCCTCGGCATGGACGGCTCCGGCCCCGTCGAGGTCAGCGCCAAGGGCGACAAGCCCTCGGACAAGCCCAACAGCTACAACTGCCACCCCCACTTCGAGGTCACCTACACCTACGGCTCGGGCACCAAGCTCGTGTGCAAGAGCCGGGGGGAGAACGGCGTCAACTTCCTCGGCGAGGACGGCAAGGAGCTGTTCGTCAGCCGCCGGCTGATCCGCGCCAGCGACCAGGAGGTCAAGCCGGTGCCGGGGTCGAAGGGCGCCAAGGGCAGGCCGGGCGGCCCCTCCAAGATCCTCGACGAGCCCCTCGGCAAGGACGCGACGCGCCTCTACCTGTCGAACAACCACATGGAGAACTGGCTGAACGGCATCCGCACCCGCAAGGCGTGCATCTGCGACGCCGACGTCGGCCACCGCTCCGTCACCGTGTGCCACATCGGCGTCATCGCCCTGCGCCTGGGCAAGACGCTGAAGTGGGACCCCAAGGCCGAGAAGTTCGACGACGAGGACGCCAACAAGATGCTGGCGCGGACGATGCGCGGCGACTGGAAGCTGCCGGCGTGACCTGACCGGGCGTCGTGGCGCCGGTCCTCCCGGAGGACCGGCGCCACGTCCGCCGTTCCCCGGGGTTCAATCCTCCCGCCCCCTCCCCATCCATCCGAGGGCGTCCCATGGTACGCAAGTGGCTGTTCACGGCGGCTCTGGCCCTCCTGGCCGCCGCCCTCGTCTGGCCCGTGCGGGCCGACGCCGTCTCCGACGCGATGGAGAAGCTCGGCGGCGAGCCGTACCGCGAGGGCACCCTCGGCTGGCGCTTCGCGAAGTGCGACGACGCCACCCTCGCCAAGATGCCCGTCCCCGGCGCCCCCTTCGTCCTCGACCTCAGCGACACGGACATCACCGACGCCGGCATGAAGCGGCTGGCGCAATTCGAGAGCCTGACGCACCTCTACCTGCGGGGGACGAGGGTGACGGACGCCGGCATCAAGCACCTCGGCGGCCTGAAGCAGCTCGTCCTGCTCAACCTGGCCGCCACGCGGGTCGGCGACAACGGCATGGAGGACATCGCCCGCTGCTCCGCCCTCCAAACGCTCTACCTCAACTTCACCGACGTGGGCAACACCGGCCTCATCCACCTCGGCAGCCTGAAAAAGCTGTCGTACCTCCAGCTCGACGCCACCAAGGTGGACGACGACGGCATGAAGACCGCTGGCAAGATGCGGTCGCTCACCGCCCTGTGGCTCTCCCTCACGAAGGTCGGCGACAAGGGCCTCGCCCACCTGGAGGACCTCGACTCTCTGGCCACCCTGCACGTCCGCCGCACAAAGGTGACGGACGACGGCCTGCGCTCCCTGGCCCGCATGAAGGCCCTCGCCAGCCTAACCACCGACGGCTCCGGCGTCACCGCCGAGGGCCTCGTCGTCCTCCGCGCCGCCAAGCCCGCCCTGAACCGCAGCACCTTCCCGAGCAAGGCCGCCGGCAAGGGCGGCTTCTTCGGCAAGGACGCGCCCGCCAAGGCCGGCAGGGGGAAGGGGGGCAAGGCCAAGGGCGATCCGGGTGACTGAATGCACCTCGGGTCGGATCCAGAGGTCCGGCCTCTGCCCATTCACCGGCCGGCCGCTATCCTGACGGTTCAGCCCCGGCCCGCCGCGTGACCATGCCTGCCGACACACTGACCATCGACGGCCTGACGCTCCCCGTCGTCCGGCCCACATCCGCCGCCGACATCGCCGCCCTCGTCCGCGAGGGCCGGCCCCTGTACCCCGTCGGCGGCGGCACGCACCTGCACGTCGGCCTGCCCCCGACACGCCCCGGCGTCGCCGTCGATCTGACGGGGCTGGACAAGCTCATCGACCACGCCGCCCGCGACATGACCGTCACCGTCCAGGCCGGCATGCGCGTCGCCCGGCTCCAAGAGATACTCGCCGCCGAGGGCCAACGCCTCCCCATTGACGTGCCCCTGAGTGATCGTGCCACGATTGGCGGCTCCATCGCCGCCAACGTCTCCGGCCCGCGCCGCATCGGCTCCGGCACCCTGCGCGACTACGTCATCGGCATCAGCACCGTCGGCGCCGACGGCCATGAGACCAAGGCCGGCGGGCGCGTGGTGAAGAACGTCGCGGGCTACGACCTGTGCAAGCTTCACACGGGGGCGTTCGGCACCCTCGGCGTCATCACGCAGGTGACGCTCAAGGTCCGCCCGTTGCCCGAGGCCAGCGCCCTCGTCGCCGTCGGCTGTCACGAGACGTCCTTGCACCTCCTCCTCGACACGCTGCACGCCAGCCGCACCCGGCCCATGTGCATCGAGGCCCTGTCACAGCCCCTCGCCGCCGGCCTCGGGTTGCCGGAGACGCAGTGGTCCGTCGTCGTCGGCTTCGAGGACAGCGCGGCCGCCGTCGAATGGCAGACGCGGCAGGTGATCCAGGAGCTGGCCGAGGCGCGTTTCACCCCGGTGATCGTGCCACCCGCCGAAGCCCCCGCCCTCTGGGCCGCCCTGACGGGGATGCCGCTCGGCGCCGGGGCCGCCGTGACGTACAAGGCCACGATGACGCCCGGCAAGGTGGCCGCCTTCTGCGCCGGCCATCGCGGGCCGTCCCGCGTCCACGCCCACGCCGGCAGCGGCGTCGTGTGGGGCCACCTCCCCGAGGGCGTGACGGCCGAGGACGCCCGCGAGCGGCTGGCGAAGCTGGCAGCGCTGGCCGAGGCCGGCGGAGGCCTGACCGTCCCGCGTTGCCCGGCGGGGTGGAAACGCGGTTTGCCCGTGTGGGGCGCGCCGCGCGGCGACGCCGCGCTGATGCTCGCCGTCAAGAAGAAGCTCGACCCGCAGGGGCTGTTCAACCCCGGCCGATTCCTCGATGGGGCCTGAGATGACCACGGAGCGCACACCCCTCCCCGTCGCCGGCCTCGGGCGCAACATCGACTACCAGCGCTTCATGGACTGCGTCCACTGCGGCCTGTGCCTCGGCTCGTGCCCAACGTACAACGAGACCGGCAACGAGAACGACAGCCCGCGTGGCCGCATCTACCTGTGGCGGGCCGTCACCGACGGGCGGGCCGAATTGACCCCCGAGGTCCAGCATCACCTCGACCTGTGCCTGGAGTGTAAGGCGTGCGAGACCGCCTGCCCCTCCGGCGTGCAGTACGGCAAGATCATCGCCGGCTACAAGCAGGACATGGCCCAGGCCGGCAAGCCCTTCCCACAGCTCGGCTGGATGCAGCGCTTCGCCCTCTTCTCCCTCACCCCTTACGCCGGGCGCATGGCGTGGGCATTGTGGCCGCTGCGTGTGGCCCAGTGGCTGGGGCTGCGCGGCCTGATCGACGGCATGGCCTGGATGCTGCCTAGGTCGCTGCGTGGGATGCAGGAGATGGTGCCGCCGCGCCTGGAGCCGCACCACGGCGGGCTTCCGGAGGTGATGCCCGCCGAGGGGCCACGGCGGGGCAAGGTGGCGCTCCTGATCGGCTGCGCGGCGGACGCGTTCTACCCGCAGACGACGCTGGCGACCGCGCGCGTGCTGCAGAGGAACGGCATCGAGGTGTGGGTGCCGCGTGGCCAGGGCTGCTGCGGGGCGCTGCACGAGCACGCCGGCCTCGTGGGCGACGCCCAGAAGTTCGCCCGCGCCAACCTGTCCGCGTTCGGCAGGAAGCTGGCCGAGTGCGACGCCGTCCTCACCAACGCCGGCGGCTGCGGCCCGGTGTTGAAGCACTACGGCGAGCTGATGAAGGACCAGCCCGAGTCGGCCGAGGCGGCGTTGTTCGCTAAGAAGCTCAAGGACATCCACGAGTACCTGGACGCGCTCGGCCCGATCCGCCCGACGCACCCCATCCCGATCAAGGCGGTGTACCACGACGCCTGCGGCCTGAGTCACGGGCAGAAGATCCGCTCGCAGCCGCGCCGGCTCCTGGGGCTGGTCCCCGGCCTGGAGCTGGTGCCGCTGCCGGACGGCGAGGCGTGCTGCGGCGCCGCCGGCAGTTACAACATCACCCAGCCGGAGATGTCGGCGCAGGTGGGGGCGACGAAGGCGCGCAACATCCTCTCGACGGGGGCGCGGGGCGTGTTCACGGGCAACGTCGGCTGCCTGATCCAGATCGCCAAGCACCTCAAGGGCCAGAAGCCTGCCCCGTGGGTGGCGCACCCCATCGACGTGCTATGGGCGAGCTACTCCGGCGTGTTGCCGCCCGAGGCGCGGTGAGGGGACTACCTCACCCCCCCAGCCCCCCTCTCCGAAGCGGAGAGGGGGGAGCCGTAAGAGCATCGCCTGCGCGGAGCGGCTGTGTACGGCCCTCTTGTTGGGCGAAGCCAGTCAAGGGACGCGCACACGTCCCCACCTCCACTCTTCTCACTCTTGCGATCCCCCCTCTCCGCTTCGGAGAGGGGGTTAGGGGGTGAGGTAGCCCCTCACCGCGCCGGCACGAATTGCACCGCGTCGGCGATGACGTGGCCCTTCGTCCCGTCGTTCCGCACCTCGACCCAGCCCGCCTCGCCGACGTCGAACTCGAACGTCCCCAGGTTCACGCCGCCCGTGCCGTCCCAGTGCGCCCGCTGATCGACACGCACGCGCTTCTCGCCGTCCTTGCTCTTGATGACGACGAGCGCCTCGCGCGTCCGGTTGCTCGCCACGGCGAAGAACAGCCGCACCTCGTACCTGCCCGCCTTCGGCAGCTTCGGCACGAACCGGGCCGCCAGCTTACCCTTGTCGGCGTCGCCGTCGTGCAGGTAGCCGTCGCCGACGTAGCGGCCCGCGGCGCTCGACCGCTTCCACTCGCCTGTCAGCTTCGCCGCGTCGTCGTCCACCACGATGCCGCCCAGCTTCGCCGGGTCGATGCGCTGGGCGAACGCCTTCCGAGCCGGCAGGCCGTCGGGTGACAGCACCGCCTTCTGCTTCTTCAGCAGCCCCAGCAGCTTCTCCATCGGCACCTTCTGCACCGTGGAGCCCTCGGCGATGGCCACGGAGGCCGCCACGCCGGACGCCTGGCCGAGGATCATGAAGACCGGCTCCATGCGGACGCTGCCGTAGGCGACGTGCGAGGTCGAGCAGGCGACGGGGACGATCAGGTTGGTGCATTCCGCCGCCCTGGGGATGATGCAGCGGTACGAGATGGCGTAGGGGTCCACGGGCACCTGGAAGTCGCCCTCGTTGAGGACGGTGCCGTCCTCCTTCATGAAGCGCTGCACATGGTGCGAGTCGGCGTTGTACGCGCCCAGGCCCACGGCGTCGGCCTTGGTGCGTTCGGTGAACAGGTCCTTCTCGGTCATCACGTACTCGCCGACGAGCCGCCGCGCCTCGCGGACGTAGATCTGCGTCGGCCAGCCGCCGTTGTCCTTCCACTCGCCCTTGGCGTGGCCCCAGCGGCGCACGTCGGCCTGCGTGTCCTTGGGGACACGCGGGTCGTTGGCGAGGAAGTAGAGGAAGCCCTGCGTGTACTTTTTATGCGCATCGATGATCGCCTGACGTTTCTCGTGCGATCCGTCGGGGTAGTCGTAATTCATGCCGATGAAGTCGGTCGAGAAGGGGCCGTTGTTGTTGGTGTCTGTCTTGCGATTGGGCACGAAGATCGGGTTCATCAGATGGGCGACACGCAGGCCGGGCTTAGCCTTGAGGTAACGGGCGAGCAGCTCGTACTTGCTCGCGTCGTAGCCCTCGGGCTTCGTGAAGGGCGTCTGCAGCTTGGGGTCGTCGGTGAGGCAGAGGCGGAAGTTGTACGCCTGCACCTTCCTGTCCCCCGTGCCGGGCTTCGCCAACGGCTCGCCGGAGACGTAGGGCAGCGGCTTCTTCATCGCGTCAAGGCCGTTGACCGCGACGCCGAACTGATGGGCGCGGCTGAACTTGAGCGCTCCGGCGAGCGTCTCGCCGTACACCTCGCGGCCCTCGCGGCCGACGTGATACTTGCACCCGGCGGCCGCCAGGAGGTCGCCCTCGTAGGTGGCGTCGATGAACACCTTCGCCTTGAAGGTGTCGCCCGTGACGCACTTGAGCGAGACGAGGCGTGTCCCGTCCCTGGTGACGGCGTCGAGGCGTTGGCCGAGCATCGGCTTGACCTTGGCCTCGGCGAGCATCGCGTTGAGGACGTGCAGGGCGACGTGCGGCTCGAAGCGGAAGCCATCGGAGCAGTCCTTGAGCTGCTTCGAGTCCTTGCCGTACTTCTCGGCGTAGTAATCGCGGACGCGGGAGTAGAACTCGCGGGAGTAGCCGCCGATGGCGCCGCGGTTGCCGGTGTCGGTCTGCCCGAGGCCGCCGGTGGTCATGCCGCCGATGAACTTCCCGGGCTCGAGGAGGAGGACGGATTTGCCCTCGCGGGCGGCGGCGATGGCGGCGACGCAGCCGCCGGCGGTGCCGCCGTAGACGCACACGTCGGCGGAGTGGTCGGCGGCGAAGAGGAGCAGGACGGCGGCGTGCATGGGCTGGCCCTCGCGGCGGATTGGCGGTGGGGGTGTTGTATCACTCCCCGGCGGCTTCGGGAGCGTGAGCGGCGCTTGTCCTGGGCGAGCGGGGATGCGTCAGCGCCCCGAGTCACACAGCGTCAGCGCCTCTCGGCCGACACGTGTTTCGACGAACGAGAACAGCCAGAGATCCGCTGACGCTCCCCTCGGGGCGCTGACGCGCGAGACGAGATCCGCTGACGCTCCACTCGGGGCGCTGACGCGGCCCCGCTCGCCCGATCCAGAGCCGCTCACGCTCCAGCGCTCTTGCCCGCGACGCCGGTTCGCCTACTCCTACCTCACGAGCCACGTCGCCGGAGTCCTCCCCTGAGCAAGCGCAGCCGCGGCCTACGGGCCCATCCACCCTCGCCCGCCGACGACACCCCCCAGGAGCCCGCCACGGAAGGGCAGGCCCTCTTCCGCCGCATCCTCCTGGCGATGCTCACCGGCCTCATCGTCTCGCGCCCGTTCCTGCGCGGCGAATCGCTCGGCCTTGCCAGCGACCTCGCCGACCCCGGCGGCCTCGTGTGGTCCTTCCTCGTCCTCACGACGCTCGGGGCCTGGGGCGTCTGGCGCATGTGGTCGCGCCGCAACGACATCCTCGCCGGCCCCGTCGAGCTGTGCCTCCTCCTCGGCGTCGTGTTGCTGTTCGTCACCGCCGCCTGGGCCTCGTACCGCCGCGCCGCCCTCCTCGGCGGCTGGGAGTGGCTGGGCCTCGTTCTGATGCTGTTCCTCGTACGCCAGCTCGCCACGGCGGCCCGCGAGCGCTCCGGCCTCCTCGCCGTCCTGATGGCCACCGGCGTGGCCCTGGCCGTCCAGGGCGTCTACCAGGCCGCGTATGAGCTGCCCTCCCAACGCAGGATCGCGGGCGATTACGACACCGACATCACGGCCCAAGTCCAGAAGCAATTCGCCGCCCGCCTGGAGAGCCCCGACGCCGCCGAGCTGTCGCTCCTGGCCCGCCGCCTGGAAGGTTACCGCGCCCACGGCCCGTATCTCTACTCCTCCACCCTCGCCGGCGCGCTGGCGCTGCTCCTGCCCGCGATCATCCTGGCGGCGCTCGCGGCACGGCGGCACGGGGCCGAGCGTTGGCAGATCTACCTCGCCACGGGCGCCGCGGCCGTCGTCGGGCTGGGCCTGTGGCTGACGCGCGAATGGCTGTTCGTCCTGGCGGTGCCGCTGGCCGGCGCCGTCCTCCTGCCGCGCTGGCGGGTGCCGCTGACCCTCGGCGCCGTCTTGCTAGGCGGGGTGATGTACGGCTCGGGCATGCTGGCGGAGGACATGACGCGGCGTGGCGACGCCTGGGGGGCGGCGTGGCGTCTCCTCCGCGACGGCAACAACGGATGGACCGGCGTCGGCCTGGCACAATCGACGTTCTGGCTGCCGCGCTACCTGAGCGAGACCGCCGGCGCGCCCATCGGGCCGGAGAGCGCCGTGCTCGAGCTGTGGGCGGAGGGCGGCATCTCCGCGCTGCTCTTCTTCGCCGCCGCCGCGCTGGCCGTCGTGCTGGCGGTGCGTGCGTGGTGGCGTGACACGCCGCCCGCGGAGCGCGAGAAGGCCGAGGCGCCGGGCGAGGATCTGCCGTGGGAGTTCTACCTCGGCGGGATGCTTGGCGTGGTGCTTGCGTTCCTCGTGCGGGCGTCGTCGCTGCTACAGGACGACCTGTGGCCTGCCGCCATGCTGGCGTCGCTGGCGGCGATGTCGTGGTTCGCGGCTTTCGCCGTCTTCGAGCAGTTGACGTGGACGCCGGAGGAGCGCATGACGGCGCTGGGCTGCGGGGCGTTGGCGTTGGCGCTGGCGCTGCTGGCCAACCCCGGCGTGGGGATGCCGTCGCTGATTGGGCTATTGTTCGTCGTGGTGGGCGTGATGCTGGCGGAGGCCGACCCGCGGCCGGTCACCTGGCTGAGCCAGGGGGAGCTGTCGCTGAACGTGCCGGCGCCGCTGTTCGGGGCGTCGGCGTTCGGGCTGTTGGTGCTGGTGATCATTCCGGTGTCGCACAGCTCGAGCGTCCACAGGCGGGCGATGATGGCGTGGCAGATCTTCCACGCCGAACTGGAGAAGCCGGCCGATGAGAGGAAGTGGAAGAACTTTCGGGCGGCCATCAATCAGGTCGCCATCACCCCGCTCGAACAGGCGGAGAAGGAGGAACAGAAGGTGGTTCGGACGCTGCTGGATCTGTCCCAATGGCGGCTCGCCGATTGGGAACTTGACCCACGGGATCTGTCCGAGATGCGGCGGGCGGAGGCGGCATTACGCTGGGCCGCGCGCGCCCAGGACGCCAATCTCCGTGGCACTGCGGGCGTGCTCCACCTGGTGAGCGCCCGCCTGCGTATCGGGAAGAATCTCGCGTTGATCGCCGAGCGTCTCGTGAAGCTGATCAACGACCCGAAGCAGAAGGCGGGGGACAAGGGGCGGTCGCTGGCGATGGCGGGACAGTGGCGCGAACGCGCCGAGGGGCATTTCAAGGAGGGGGCGAAGGAAATGCGTCAGGTCCTGCCCGTAGATCCGACGAATCCGGCCAACCATTACGGCCTCGCCAGGCTGCTGCACGAGGCGGGCGACATCAAGGGCAGGCGCGAGGCCGCCGCCGAGGCGCTACGCCTCGATAAACTCGTGGGCAGAGCGCGCCGCTTACCCAGTCAGCAGCGTGAGGCCGTCGAGGGCTGGCTGGCGCCGGAAAAGAAGAAATGATCCTTGAGAAAGGGGCGATGGCGTGGGTAGCATCCACACCATCGGGGGACGATCCCCGTGGGGCACGCGGCCCGCGTGCCCGTTCACAACCGCCACGCGGCCTGGCGCTCAGCCGCACAGGTCGAGCCATTTCTCAAGCGATGCCACCTTCAGCCGCGGACGCGGCTCGGCATGCACCCTCGGGCGCGGCGCCGGCTTCTTCGTGGTGGGGAGGCGGACGGCGGGGCGTGTGGCGGACTGCTGCATGCGGTTCGCTCCGGGGAATGGCCGAATGGCCGGTTGACAGGAAAGGAGCAGGCGGAGACGGCCCCGGCGTCCGGGTTGCGTCAGCGAGAGGGTGCCTTGCCGGGGCCGCCCCGCCTGCCTGCTGATTGTACGGCGGTCCGCCAGGGGGTTGCGCCGGCGATGAGTCTTTCGCCCTGATTCGTGACGGCACGGTGGCAAGGTTTGCCGGCTGGACAAGGAGGGCACAAGGATGGCGTTCTGGCTGTTCAAGCAGGAGCCCGAGTCCTACAGCTTCCTCGACCTCGTGCGGGACGAACGCACCACCTGGGACGGGGTGGCCAACGCCCTGGCGCTGAAGCACCTGCGGGCGGTGAAGGTTGGCGACCGTGTCCTCTTCTACGAGACGGGCAAGGTGAAGGCGGCCGTCGGCGAGATGCGCGTCGTGGAGGCGGGTGACGCGGTGACGGTCCAGGCCGTGGCGGCGCTGCCGCGGCCGGTGGCCCTGGCGGAGATCAAGGACGACCCCGCCCTGGCGGATTGGGAGCTGGTGCGCCAGCCGAGGCTCTCGGTGATGCCGGTGACCGAGGCGCAGTGGCGGCGGGTGATGGGGATGAGCCGGCGGGATGGGTAATCGGGCGCGACACTTGGCAGGACGCCGAACGGGCCTTACAATTGTTCAGAGTCGTTGGAGGGCCTTCCCTGGCAGCCTGGAAATGGCAAGGCCGGGGCCTCCGGGGCCGTCCCGGAGGAGGATTCAGGGAGGCCGCGCCTGGGCCGGCGATGAATGCCGGCGACCGGTGGAGGATGGGGCGATTCCGCCCCATCCGTGACCCTCTTCGACACCCCAGGAGTTATTTTCGTCATGGCGCGGCGCCTTGCCGGTCCCACGGCGAACACATCGGAGCCCCCTCAACGTCGCTCCGATCGCTTCCTCGAAGGCCTCGATGACGCCTCATCGGTCACCTTCGTTTCCCACGTCCACCCCGATCCGGACAGCTTGGGCAGCATGCTCGGGCTCGCCCACCTCGTCGAGGCGAAGCTCGGCAAGCCCACCCACCTGACCCGCGACGGCCTCATCAGCCGCGCGGAGAACAAGGCGATGGTGGACCTGCTCGGCATCACCCTCACCCCGGTGGACAAGCTCGACCTGTGTGCCGACGGCAACCGACTGGTCATGGTCGATAGCCAACCCAACACCGGCCGGCACAGCTTCTGCTGCCGGTCGTCGCCTCTGTACGCCGTCATCGACCACCATGACACGCCCGGCGACCTGCTCGGCGTCCCGTACACCGACGTCCGCCAGTCCGCCGGCGCCACCTGTTCGCTGGTGACGAGTTACCTCGTCGAGCAGGGCGTGCCGATCCCGCCGCGCCTGGCGACGGGCCTGCTCTACGGCATCGAGACGGAGCTGTCGGGCTACCCACGCGAGGCCAGCGACATCGACGACGCCGGCCTGCAATACCTCTACCCGCTCGCGGACAAGGACCTCCTGGCCCGCATCCGCAACGCCAAGCTGCCGCAGTCGTACTTCGGCAGCCTGGTGCAGGCCCTCCAGAGCTCGTTCATCTACGACAAGCTGATCGTGTCGTGGATCAACGACATGCCGCAGCCGGAGCTGGCCGCCGAGGTGGCCGACTTCCTGATGCGGTTCGAGGAGGTGGAGTGGGTGGTGGCCGCGGGCGTGTACAAGAACAAATTGATCCTTTCGGCGCGGTCGTCGGCGCCGGACGCGCAGGCGGGCGACCTGCTCCGCAAGGTGGTCGGCAAGATGGGCAAGGCGGGCGGGCACGACCGCCGGGCCGGCGGGACGGTCTACCTGGCCAGCGCCGCGCCGAGCGCGGTCGAGGAGGTGCGCAGCGAGCTGCGGAAGCGTCTGCTGAAGGCGCTGGGGATCGAGGAGTGCCGCGGCCAGCGTCTGGTGTCGCGGAAGGAGATGTTGCAGAACCTCGCCTGACGGCTCGGTGTTTTCAGTTTTCCGTTGTCCGTTTTCAGCCAACAGCCGGCGTCTCCCGGTGCGATCATGGCTGGGGCTGGTGCCTGAAAACTGAAGACTGAATACTGAATACCCCCGGCAGGGATCAGCCATGGACGATGCCTCCGCCCTGTTGGACGCCATCGTCCACGACCCCGACGACGACCTGCCGCGCCTCGCCTACGCCGACTGGTGCGAGGAGAACGGCCTCGACGCCCGCGCCGAGTTCATCCGCGTGCAGCTGGAGCTGGGGCGGGCGGGGTGCGCGGGGGAGCGGCGCAAGGCCCTCGTCCGCCGCGAGAAGTCCTTGCTCGCCGGGAATGAGCGCCGCTGGGCCAAGCCGTTCAAGCCGCGCCTGACGAAGCTGGGGTACCGGCGGGGCTTCGTCGAGCGGGCGACGGTGAAGGCCCCGTCCTTCCTCGACGCCCCCCACGAGGTGATGACCTGCGCGCCTCTCCGCGTGCTGACGCTGCTCGAGGCCGGCCCGCGGGCGGGTGAGCTGGCCCGGTGCGAGATGCTGGCGTGGCTGACCGGGGTGGGGCTGCCTGGCGCGGGGGCGGGCCCCATCGCGGCCGTGCTGGAGTCACCCCACCTCGACAGGCTGGAGTCCCTCGACCTGTCACGCAACGGGCTGGGTGCGGGCTGCCTGGGCCGGCTGCCCGCCGCCCCGTTCGCCCGCCTCAAGGCGCTGTTCCTCGACGGCAACGACCTGGACCGCCAGGCCACCCCCGATTGGATCGTGGGCGCCGCCCCCGCCCTGGAGGTCCTGTCACTGGTCGGCACGCCGCTGAATCACGCCGGCCTCCATCACGTCGCGGCGAACCTCCCGGCCCTGCGGGCCGTCTACTCCGGCCCCACCGTGCAGCCTTTCCAGACCCGGCTGCGTGAGGCCTTCCCGCACATCCGTTGGCACTTCGGACGCCGCCCGGAGCGGGACGGGTGACCCCCCGCACCTCCGCCGTCGTGTTCCCCTTCGACCTGTTCGGCTCCGCCGGCACGGGGGCGGGGGCGCAGCTCCTCGGCGATGAATTGCGCGAGATCCTCGCCGACAACAAGCGCGAGGACGTCCCCACCCGCGCCGACGCCTACGCCCCCCACGTCCGCGTCAAGGAGGCGACGTTCGCCACGATGGACGAGCTGGCCGGCTGGCGCGACGCCGGACGGCGGATGGCCCGCGCCGCCCTGTCGAAGGGCGACTTCCTCCTCTGGCTGGCCGGCAATCACCTCGGGGCCTTGCCCGTGTACGACGAGATCGCGGCGATGAAGGACGCCCTCGTCCTGCAGCTCGACGCCCACCTCGACATCCACGCCTTCCACGACACCGCCGAGACGCTGTCGCACGGCAACTTCCTGCTGCACGTCGCGGGGGGTGCGCCTCCCGTCGTGAACGTCGGGCACCGCGACCTCCTCCTGCCGGCCGAATACGTCGGGCGGCACTACCGTCAGGTATTGTCGGCGGCGTCGCTGCACGCCGCCCCCGCATCCACCCTCGCACGAGTGGCCGACCTGTGCCGCCCCGCCGCACGCCTGTTCCTCGACATCGACTGCGACGTGTTCGACCCGCCGGCGTTCCCCGCCGTGGGCCGCCCGGTGCCGTTCGGCCTGTCGGCCGGGCAGGTGCTCGCGGTGATCGAGGCGGCCGGGCCGGGGCGTCTGGCGGGGGTGATGGTGTCGGAATTCGACCCGGCGCGCGACGAGGGCGACCGCTCGCTGTCGGCGCTGGCGTGGCTGGTGGAGTGGTTGTTGCTGAAACGGTACGAGCGGCCGCTTGCCGGGTGACGCGGGGTGGCGTATCCTCGCCTAGGCGAAGAGCAGAGAGCGGCGAGGCCCTCGGGCCGCCCGTCGAGGGCGAGGGTGTTGCCGCGCGCGTCGGCCTCAGCGGTGAGCCGATCCCGGGGGGTGCCGGGGCCGGCCCCGATTCACAAGGAGTGCGTCCGATGAAGCAGGTGTTCGTGCTGGCCCTGGCCCTGAGCGTCGCGCTCTGTGGGTTGGACCTCCGGGCCGAGGACAAGGACGGCAAGACCCCGACGATCAAGGACGTGATGAAGGCCCACAAGAAGGGCGGCGCCCGCATGAAGGCGACCGACCTCGTCAAGGCCGAGAAGTGGGACGAGGCGGCCCCGGTCGTGAAGTCCTGGGTCACCCTGGCCGAGGCCCTCGCCAAGAACGAGCCGTCCGTGGGCGGCAAGGACTCGTGGGAGAAGCAGTCGGCCGACTACGTCAAGGCCGTCAAGTCGGTCGCCAAGGCCGTCGAGGACAAGGACGCCAAGGCCGGCCTGGCCGCCCTCGGGGTGGTCGGCAAGACCTGCGGGGCGTGCCACGGCGTCCACAACCCCCCGAAGAAGAAGGGTTGACCCGGCGCTGCCCGCGGGCGGCGCGGCCCTGCCCAGGCGAGGTTGACGGGTCGGCGCGGCGTCGCTGACCCCTGAATTCCGAGCGGAGGGCCGGCCCGGGTGTTCCGTGGCCGGCCCCGACTCACAAGGAGAGCGTCTGATGAAGCGAGTGTTCGTGTTGGCCCTGGCCCTGAGCGTGGTGGTCTGCGGCCTGAACGTCCGCGCCGCCGACGACGACAAGGTGCCGACGATCAAGGCGATCATGAAGAAGGTCCACGGCGGCAAGGGCGGGAATCTGTCGAGCAACGTGAGCGCCGCCGTCAAGGCGAAGGACTTCAAGAAGGCGGCCGAGCTGACCAAGGAGTGGGCGACCCTGGCCGAAGCCCTCGCCAAGAACACCCCGCGGAAGGGCGAGGCGGACGCCTTCAAGATGCAGGCGGGCACCTACGCCAAGACCGTCAAGACGCTCCACGAGGCCGCCGAGAAGGAGGAGGCGAAGTCCGCCTCCGGCGCGCTGAGCAAGATCGGCGGCTCCTGCAAGGCCTGCCACTCCGTCCACCGTTGATTTCCGGCTGATGTTGGCCCATCGGAGCCCGAAGCGCCAGCGTGGGAGAGCTTTCCTCTCGCTCGCGTTTCGGGCTCCGACGGCCTCGGATGAGACCGGGTCGTTGAACGTCGCGGCCCCGCCCCTCGGAAAGAGGGGCGGGGCCGCGTCACTTTTCCGGTGTCACATGGCGGAAGGGAGGTGCATTCTCCCCTCCGAAGCCGCCGCCCCATCCCGAGGGGCGTGGGACGCACAACGGCGTGCGTCCTACGTGGGAGCCTGGCGGCGGGCGGCCGTGCCCTGCGGATGTCGGGCCACGGCACGTCAGCGTTGACGGCCCGCCGTCAGGCTCCCACGTGCGGCTTTTATTCCCACTGCGTATGGAACGTCCCCTCGCGGTCGTTCCGCTCGTAGGTGTGTGCGCCGAAGAAGTCGCGCTGCGCCTGGATCAGGTTCGTCGGCAGCGGGCCGCAGCGCAGGCTGTCGATGTACGCCAGCGACCCCATGAGCGCCGGCACAGGGATGCCCATGTCCACCGCCGACCGGATGACCGCCCGCAGCCCCGGCAGGGCGGCCCGCACCTTCTCCACCACGCGCGGGTCGGCCAGGAGGTTGACCAGCTCCGGGTTGCCGGCGTAGGCGGCGCGGATGTCCTCCAGCAGCGTCGCGCGGATGATGCAGCCGCCACGCCAGATCCGCGCCACGTCGCCCAGGTTCAGCCCGTAGCCGTAGGCCTTCGAGGCGTGCCGCAGCAGGTCGAGGCCCTGCGCGTAACTGACGATGGACGCCAGGAACAGCGCCTGCTTCGCCTGGTTGATGAACTCGTCGCGGCCGGCGGCGTAGACGGCGACGGGGCCGCCGAGGGCCCTGGTGAGGGCCTCGCGCTCGGAGGTCATGCCGGAGACGTTGCGTCCGAAGACGGCGAGGTCGATGGTGGGGATGGGGACGGTCTGGTCGAGGGCGTCCTGCGAGGTCCACTTGCCGGTGCCCTTCTGGCGGGCGGCGTCCTTGATCCTGTCGATGAGCCGGCCCGGCCCCTTGTCGTCGTCCTTCTTGAAGATGTGGGCCGTGATCTCGATGAGGAACGAGCTCAGCTCGGCCTTGTTCCAGGCGTCGAAGGTGGCGGCCAGCTCGTCGTTGCCCATCGCGAGGCCGCGGTGCAGCACGTCGTAGGTCTCGGCGATGAGCTGCATCAGGCCGTACTCGATGCCGTTGTGGACCATCTTGACGTAGTGGCCGGCCGACTTGTTGCCGACCCAGGCCACGCACGGCTCGCCGTTGACCTTGGCGGCGACGGCCTCGAGCATGGGCCGCACGCGCTCGTAGGAGGCCTTGTCGCCGCCGGGCATCATGCTCGGGCCGTGGCGGGCGCCGGACTCGCCGCCGGAGACGCCCATGCCGAAGAAGTGGACCCCCTTGGCGGCGCACTTGTCGAAGCGGGCGTCGGTGTCCTTGAAGTAGCTGTTGCCGGCGTCGATGACGAGGTCGTCCTTGTCGAGGTGCGGCAGGAGGTCGTCGAGGACCACGTCCACGATCTTCGCCGGCGCGACGAGGAGCATGATGGCGCGTGGCTTCTCCAGCATGGCGACGAATTCGGTCACGTTGGCGGCACTGCCGACGGGCTTGCCGGCGCCCTCCTTGAGGAGGTCGGCGCCCTTGGCGGCGTCCTTGTCGTAGCCGGCGACGGCGAAGCCGTGGTCGGCGAGGTTGAGGACGAGGCTGCGGCCCATGACGCCGAGGCCGACCATGCCGAGCTTGAACTTCGAGTCGGACGCCATGAGATTGCTCCATCGGTGTGAGGTGTCCGAGGGAGATGATACAGGCGGGACGGGCCGACGGAACCCATGCGGCCGACCGGACTGCTTTCTTGTCCCCTGCCGCCCCGTGTAGCGTTATTCTGCTTGGAGTGCCCGTGGGCATGGCCGAAGTACTCTGCCGAGGGGGGGCCGATGCGTGCCGCCCTGTTGCTGATGTTAGCGGCGAGGGTGGCCTGGGGGGCCACGCCGCCGGCGCTGTTGTCGCCGGAGCAGGTGAAGATGCTGCAAGAGGGGAGTTTGGGGCGGGCGACAGGCCGCACGCCCTGGCGCTGGGCAAGCCGACCCCCGGCGTCGTGGGGCGCTGAAGGCGGGTGGCGGTGGTCGGACCATTGCATTGCATTGCACCCCCCCAGACACCCCTTTCAGGGGTAGGTTTTTTCAAGCCACTCGCGGCTTCCTTGTTTGAGAACCCGT
>CAZVZK010000176.1:0-19750 GCA_964630925.1 uncultured Alcaligenaceae bacterium | reverse complement strand
CACCCGCTGTTCGCCCCGCCCCCCGGCGCGCCCGCCCCGGCGCCCCTGGGGCCGGCGATGCCCGGCCCGGTGGACGGGGCCATGCCGGCCCCGGCGATCCCCGCGGCACCCGTGCTACCGGGTGCGGGCGTCCCCCTGCCGCCCCTGCCCGCGCCGAAGCCGCTGCCTCCAGGGCCGGCGTCGGCGGATCGGCCGTTTGCGGCGCTGTCGGCCCTGCCCACGACTGGGG
Organism: uncultured Alcaligenaceae bacterium; assembly: GCA_964630925.1. Taxonomy (GTDB): domain Bacteria; phylum Planctomycetota; class Planctomycetia; order Gemmatales; family Gemmataceae; genus RGDT01. The sequence continues at coordinate 19,521 of CAZVZK010000176.1, read as the reverse complement.
TGGTGTCCGACCCGCCCGTCCCGAGGACGGCCGAGGCGGTGAAGGACGTGAAGGGCTCGAAGGATTCGAAGGACCCGAAGGAGGGCCAGGGATGGCGACTTTTCCCAAGGCTGCGTTGAGGCGGGCGGCCCTGTGGGCGCCGTTGATCCTGGCTTACCTTTCCACCGGCTGCGCGACGCTGCCGGTGGAGCTGGGGGGGCCGGCGCCGCCCGAGCCGGTGGTCCAGATCCTGGCCGTCTGGCAGAACAGCGTGATGCAGGCGGCGGACCCGCTCAAGGGCGGCGCCCCGTATCCGTGCCTGGCCGGCAAGCTGTACCTGTTCGCGCAGGGCGACACGGGCCGGACCCTGGTCGGCAACGGGCGGGTGACGAACGAGCTGTTCGACGAGTCGTCGGGCAAGCAGGTGTCGCTGCACCGCTGGGACTACCCGGCGGACGTGATGCACAAGCTGGGCAAGAAGGACGTGCTGGGGTGGTGCTACATGATGCCGCTGCCGCTGCCGGAGGGCATCCCGCCGCTGTCGAAGGTGCGTATCCGCACGGGGTACATCCCGGCCAAGGGCACTCCGGTGTACAACGAGAGCGTGATCTCGCTGGACGCGGGCAACGGGATCATCACCAGCGGCGGCCCGCCGCTGACCTCCCTGCACGCGACGACCAAACGCTGAGCGCCTTGTGTCAGGCGTTGAGCGTCAGGGCACGCCTTGACGTTCAGCGCCAATCGCCGGAGAGCTGCCAGGCCGCCCACCACGCCACGGGCGAGCGCCTCTCCTTCTTGCCGGAGACGACCACTTCGCCCACCTTGCCGGCGCCGCGCAGGCCAGGCGTGCCACGCATCTCCTTCTCACGCTTTTCCACCCATTCGGGGTGCCTCATCACGTCGAGCTGTGCCTGCCGGAGGGCCTCGACCTTCGGGAGCTTCTTCCCCCAGAGGTGGAGGTAGAATCGCTCCATCAGCACGGCGGTGGCGGCGTCGTTCACCGACCACAGGGACGACACGACGCTCCGGCACCCGGCGACGGCGAAGGCGCGTTGCAGGCCCAGCATGCCCTCGCCGGCCCCCTCCATGCCGAGGCCGGTCTGGCAGGCGCTGAGTACCGCCAGCTCCATCCCCGACAGGTCCAGCTCCGCGATCTCGCTGGCCTTGAGCAGGCCGTCGTCGTCGGGCGTCGGGCTGTTGGCGCCAGCGAGGACGAGGCCGCTGAGCAGGCCGGGGTTCGAGCCGGTGACGCCATCCCCGGCGTGGAGGGCGAGCGAGGGCCCGGCCGGCACGGCGGGGATGGCGAGGGCGCTCCTCATCGAGGCAGGCGCGAAGAAGCCGTGGGTGGCGAGATGGGCGAAGCGGTGGCGGGGGAGCGCCGCGGCTACCCGGGATCTGGCCGCCTTCGCCCCGGACAGGGACGTCGTCTCGCCCTTGAAGGTGGCGCGGAAGCGGGCGGCGACGGCATCGGCCTCCGGGCCGGTCGCGGGCAGACTTGAGAACTCAACAAGCCCGGCGCCGAAGTCCACATCCCCCAGGGCGAGAAGCGTGGGCTTGCCTCCGAGGGGGAGGAGTAACTGGGGCAGCACCCTCGGCACGGGGAGCACGGCGAGGGGGGACTCCTCTAACAGGAAGTTGCCTTCCCCCCTGCCGGGCAGGGCGGCGAAGGGGAGCCTGCCCAACGCCTCGTCGGGGGAGATCAGGACGACCTTCGCGCCGGCGAGGTGCTTCTCCAGTGGGGCCCACAGCCGTTCACGCAGCCTCAGCGCCGCGGCCGAGCTGCCCCCCTTTTCGAGGGCGCCACGCCAGGCGGCGATGTCGTCCTCGACGGGGCCCATAGGCCCCAGGTCGATGCGGGCCGTGGGGGCGTCGGGCCTGGCCACCCAGGCGGCCAGGCGTCTCCGCAACTGCTGCCCCTTGACGGGCCGGCCTGGGTCGATGCCCGCGAAGACGAGGTAGTCGATGAGGACGGCCCCGGTGGGGAGGGAGGCGCGGAGCTGCTCCCCGGAGGGGGGCCGCGACGCCAGGCGGAACGGCTCGCTGGCCTGGGCGAGGCGGGCCTCCAGGGCCTCCTTGTCTCTCGCCAGCTCCCGACTCCGCTGGAGCGAGAACGGGTCCTGGCGTGACGAGAGCAGGGCGAGGGACCGGGTGGCGTCCCGCAGGGCGATGGCGGACTCCCGGATGGCGGGGTCGGCCTGGGCGATGGAAAAGCGGCGTCGTGCCTGCTGGGCCGCGAAGATGGCACCCTTCCAGGCGAGGACGTGCGAATGGCTGAAGTGGGCCGCCTCGTCGGGGATCGATAGCCGCCAGCCGAGGCGGTGGCGGAGGTGGTTGGCGGTGGCCATCTGCTGCCGTTCGGACTGGACGGAGGCGACCTCGTCGAGGTAGCGGCGGGCGAGGTGGAGGGAGTGCTCCTGCAAGACCAGGGCGGCGCCGGGCCGGCCAGCGGCGGCGTAGAGGGCCCCGAGTTGATGGAGGCAGACGGCGTAGAGCGGGTGCCTCTCGCCCAGGCCATCCTTGAACAAGGCCAGGGCCTCCCTGGTCAGCGGCAAGGCGGCCTCGGGGCCCTTCATCGACCAGACGAGCATGCTCAGGCTGCTGAGGGTGGCCGCATGGAGGGGGTGCCCATCACCCAACCCCTCTCTGGCGAGGGACCGGGCCCGCTCGAGCAGCGGGAGGGCGGCTTCCTGCTCCCCCAGCTCGGTGTGGATGAGGGCCAGGCCGCGCAAGGCCCGTGCGTAATCGGGGTGCCTCTCGCCGAGCGTCTCCCGGCGGACCTGCACCACCTTACGCATCAGGGGCAAGGCGGCCTCGGTCGCCCCCAGTGCCTGATACGACATCGCCAGGTTGCTCAGGCCGTTGGCGTACCTCGGGTGCTTCTCGCCCAGAGTCTCCTTCATGACCGCCAGGGAGCGCGACAGCAGCGCCCCCGCCTCCTTCCCGTCCCCCATCTCGCCGAGCAGGACGGCCATGCTATTGAGGCCTGTGGCGTAATCGGGGTGCCTCTCGCCCAGCGTCCCCCGGCGGATGTCCAATGCCTTCCGCATCAGGGGGAGGGCGGCCCGGTGGCTCCCCATCTCCCTGTACAGCGCGGCGAGGTTGTTGAGGCTGCTGGCGTATTCGGGGTGCTTCTCACCCAGGGCGAGTTTGAGGGCCTCGGACGCCCTGCGTAGGAGCGGGAGGGCGGCGGCCGGGTCGCCGATCTCCTTGTACAGACAGCCCATGTTCTGGAGGGTGATGGCGTGGTCGGGGTGGGCCTCCCCCAACGCCGCCTTGAGGGCCCCCAAGGACTGACGGTAGAGGGGGAGTGCGGCCTGGTATTCCCCCATCTGCTTGTACAGCGACGCCAGGCCGCAGAGGGTGATGGCATACTTCGGGTGCTTCACCCCGAGCGTCTGCTTGAGGGCGGCCAGGGCCTGCTTGCGAAGTGGGAGGGCGGCCTTGTACTCCCCGAGCTCCTCGTACAGGCTGGCCAGGGTGCCCAGGCTCGTGGCGAACGAGGGATGCCTTTCGCCCAGGGCATGCCGGCGGGTATCCAGAGCCTTCCGGGCGAAGGGCAGCCCGGCCCTGGGGGCGCCCATGTCCCGATACAGGAGGGCGAGGTTGTTGAGCGTGGTGGCGTGGTCGGGATGCTCCTCCCCCAGGGCCTGGCGGCGGATGCGCAACGCCTTCCGGTACAGGGGCAGGGCCGCGTCGTATTCCCCCAAATCCCCGTACAGGGCGGCCAGGCTGTTGAGGCCGCTGGCGTACAGGGGGTGATTGGGCCCGGTGACTTCCTCGAGGCGGGCCGCCGCCTTCTTGTAGAGGGGGAGAGCGGACGAGTAGTCCCCAGCCTCCTTGTGCATGGCGGCGAGGTTGATGAGGCTCGTGGCGTAGCCGGGGTGCTTCTCCCCCAGGACCTTGCCGTAGATGCCCGCCGCCTGCTCCGCCAGCTGGACGGCCCTGGCCCCCTTCCCCGCCTGAAACAAGGCAGCCGCCTGGGCGTTCAAGGCGCCCGCCCGCGCCAGGGCCTCGGCCTGGGCAGGCGTCCGGGTGGCGCCTGCCAAAGCGTCAGCCAGCTCCAGCCGGGCGTCGACGGTCCGCCAATGCCCCTCGCCGTCCAACCGCCGCCGCGCCGCGATCACGACGCGCCGGCATTCCGCCGATTTCGCCCACTCACCGCGTTCCTGGTGCCAGTCGCCCAGCCGGTCCGCGGTGGATTCGGGCTCCCGGTGCCACGGCCCGTGGACAGCCAATTCGATCCGCAGCACCTCCTCCAGCGCCACAATGGCCTCGGCCTGCCTGCCCTCCTTCCACGCCCGCAGCCCGGCCTCCCACGAGGCGGTCCGCCGTAGCAGCAGCGTTGCCTGCTTGCCCGTCAGCGCCGCCGGCGGTGCCGCCCCCACCGCCATTCCCGCAACAACGAGTATGAGGATCGCCGCGTGCATGGCCCCCTCCTCTTGCTCATCTTATTGCATCCCTTGCCACATCTCCCTGAACGTCCGCGGCGCCGGCGCCGGACAGTCCCGCGCCTGCGTCCACGCCGCCGCCGGCCCCGGCGCCCACCTCATCCATCCGTCCTTGGCCAGCGGCCACGTCATCCACTTCGCCAGCCATGACGCCCACTTGAAGAGGGTGGGCCGGCGCATCACGAACGCCGCCAGACGGTACATCATCTTCTCGGCGAAGGACTTGGTCTTGGGCTCGTGCGTCTGCATCTCGCGCAGGCCGATCAGCATGTGCGGGATGTTGATCTTCACCGGGCACGCCGTCTGGCACGCCCCGCACAGCGACGACGCGTGCGGCAGGTGGACGTTGTCGGCCACGCTGTCGTACAGTGGCGTGAGGATGCTGCCGATGGGGCCGGAGTAGGTCCCGCCGTAGGCGTGGCCGCCGATGCGGCGGTACACCGGACAGGCGTTGAGGCAGGCGCCGCACCGGATGCACTGGAGCGACTCGCGGAACGGCGTGCCAAGGACGCGCGACCGGCCGTTGTCGAGGAGGACGAGGTGGAACTCCTCCGGGCCGTCCTGCTCGCCGGGGCGGCGCGGGCCCGTGAGGATCGTCGTGTACACCGACAGCGTCTGCCCCGTCGCGCCGCGGGCCAGCAGCTTGAGGAACACCGGCAGGTCACGCCACCGTGGGATCACCTTCTCGATGCCCATGAGCGCGACGTGGACACGCGGGCAGGCCGTCGTCAGCCGCCCGTTGCCCTCGTTCGTCACCAGCACGACGCTGCCCGTCTCGGCGACGGCGAAGTTGCAGCCGGTGACGCCCATGTCGGCCTGCTCGAACTTCGTGCGCAGCAGCCGGCGGCCCACCTTCGCGAGGGACTGCGGCTCGTCGGGCAGGCTCTCGCCGGTGTGCCGCGATAGGATGCGGGCGATGCTCTCGCGCGTGTGGTGGACGGCGGGGGCGACGAGGTGCGACGGTCTCTCGCCCGCGAGCTGGATGATGAACTCGCCGAAGTCCGTCTCGGTGACCTCGACGCCGGCCTGCTCCAGGGCGCCGTTGAGATGCACCTCCTCCGTCGTCATCGACTTCGACTTGACCACGCGCTTGCTGCCGGTGTCGCGCGCGATCTGTGCGATGATGCGGCGGGCGTCGTCCGCCGTGGACGCCCAGTGTACCTTGCCGCCGAGGCGGATGACGCTGGCCTCCAACCGCTCCAGGTACGTGTCGAGGTGGGCGAGGGTGTGTTCCTTGATGGCCTTGGCGTGGTCGCGGAGGTCGCTGGAGTCGGCGAGGGCGGCGTATCCGCGGCGGTTGCCGGCCATCAGCGTGCTGGTGAGGCGGATGAGGGCGGCCTGGAGCGGCGGGTCGGCGAGGGCCCGGGCGGAGCCGCCGAGGAAGTCATGATGCTCCTCACGGGCGTAGTCGGTCATGTCCGGCCCTCACGTCGGGGTGTCCACGTCATCCCAGTCCGCGCCGTTGAAGTACAGCAGCCAGTTCAGCGCGCGGTGCCGCTCGGCGACGGCCCCCGTCTCCGGCGCGCCGCGCACAGGCATCCGCACCGCGGCGCCCGTCCAGTCGAGGTCGGCGGGGATGGCCTCCCCGTTCAGGTAACAGGTGCGGATCGCCCAGTGCTGACGCAGCACCAGGTCCTGCGCGTCGAGCAGCTCCGACACCGGGCGCAGTCTCGCGCCCTCGATGAACCGGCGCGGCTCGGCCTCGAAGGGCCGTATGATGCCGATCTGCCGCGGCACGTCGCAGAAGCCCGCGGGCCAATCCAGCGCGGGCAGGTGGCCCAACGCCCACAGGAGCGGCTCGATGGCCTCCAGCCGCCAGACGAACGGGCCGCACCGCTCGGGCGGCGGGGCCTCCTCACGCAGGAACGCCTCTTCCTGCGGGCTGGCCGCCTCCCACGCCCCCGCACGGTCCAGCAGGCCGTGGACGTGTTCTGCCGGCGCGCCCTCCGCCCGCATCGCGGCGGCCCACATGGCCAGCACCCGGAGTGCCACGTCGCGCGGCGCCCTCACCTCCGCCTCGTCCTCGTCGTCCACCACCAGCACCCCGCCGTAGACGGGCGCGCCGCGGCGGCGCATCTCCGCGTGCGAGCGCTCGCAGCGTCCGAGCTGCCGCGCGGTCGGGCCCGGCCCGGTGGCCGGCGGCAGGGGCACCGACGGGCTGTGCAGGAGATCGCCGTTCGGGCCGTAGAGCATGTGGCCGTCGAGCCAGGCCGCGTCGAGCGCCGCGGCCAGCCCCCCGATCGCCTGACGGGACAGGCCGACGGGGTCATGCCCCGGCTCGATAACCAGGTCGAGGATGGCCTGGGACGCCTGTAGCCGCGTCAGCACCGCCTGGAGCCGGGCGTCCACGCCCCGCGCGCTCATGCGGACGAGGGAGAGCTGCACCTCCAACAGCCTGTCGCCCACATCCGGGACGAAGCCGAGGGCGATGGTGAACGCCGGCCAGCGCAGGGTGAAACTGCCCCGCGCCCCCTCGACGGCGGCCCGCGCCTTGAAGAGCCCCTCGAGACGCTTCCGGGTGACGCCCGCCCGCGCCGGCAGGAACAGCGTGCATCGGTCGGTCATCTGTCCTCCGTGTGCGGCGGCGCGGGCTTGAGCAGGCGCGGCAGCTCGACGATCAGGTTGCCGAGCAGGACGAGCGCCCGCCGATCAGCAGGGGCGGAGACCTTATCATAGCCGGCGGCGACGCTGACGGCGGCGGTGAAGATCGGCTCCAGCGGATGGAGGAGGGCGGCGCGCGGGATCGACCATCGGCCGGCACGTGTTCATCCTGTGGAAGCACATGCCAAGAGCGTAAGCCTATCGCGCAGCGACTCTCATGTCGGTCCGCGTCCCCAGGTAGGCGAGGAGCTGCCGGACGAGCGCCTCCTGAGTGGAGAGTGGAACGGGCAAGGGCGACTCCCGTGTTGAAGAGCGGGGGGCAAGGATTTTGCGCGACGTGCCGATCGCGTCATATTCCCACCAAGGTGGATATCGCCGCCCGGACGGGGCGGACAGTCCGGCGTGTGGAGGTGAGGCGGCGCAAGAACAACGGCGGGCCTCATGGCCCGCCGTCTCTGGCTGTTCACTCCTTTGGCTTGTCCTTCGGCCTCGGGGGCGGGGGCGGCCGGTCCTTCGGAGGAGGCGGCGGAGGCGGCGGCTTGTCCTTGACCACCGGCGGGGGCAGCGGGGGCTTGTCCTTCGGCGGAGGCGGCGGAGGCGGCTTGTCCTTCGGGGGCGGCGGGGGTGGCGGCTTATCCTTCACCGGCGGCGGCGGAGGGGGCGGCTTATCTTTCACCGGCGGCGGTGGCCGATCCTTGTCCTTGGGGCGCGTATCCTTGTCCCTCGGCGGCGGGAGGTCCTTGCCCTTCATTGGTGGTGGCGTGTCCTTCCCCTTCACCGGTGGGGGCGTATCCTTCCCCTTCACCGGCGGCAGGACGCGGTCCTTATCGGGGCCGCGGGGCGGGGCCGGCGGCGGCTTCGTCGGCGACTTGACCCTGCGCGGCGGCGGCGCCTCCTTCGGCACCTCGATGCGCACGCGGGCCGGTGCCTTCGCCTTCACCGCATCGGCCTTCGTCCCCCCCTCGCGGCGGCTGCGGGCCGCCTCGCGGTACCGCTCGACGTATCGGCGCTCCTCGGCGGCGGCCTCCTTCGTCACCTTCGTGACGCGGACCTCCTTCACCTTCGCCGATTCCTTACCGCCCCCCAGCGAGGCCAGGCCCGTCACACGCACGCTCGGCGTCTTCGCCACAGGCGCCAGCGCCGTCACGTTCTGGATGTTCGTGATGTTGACCGTCTTCGTCACCGCAGCGTCCCTGCTGTCCGCCCCGAGGGCGGCGAGGGCCTGCCTCTGGCGGAAGAGCGTCCTCGGCGGCCGGGCCACGTCGCCGGCGTAACGCCCGGCGTACAACGCCGTCAGCCCCTTCTCCCACGCCGGCCGCGTGGCGAACGCCTGCCGGTAGTAGGCGTAATTGCCGTCGTAGACGCCCCGCGCCGGCCGGTGATCGACCCAGGGGACGTAGCGCTTGCGATGCCCCGCGTCGAAGTAATCGCCGAAGGAGTACCCCCGTCCGCCGCGGCGCACGAACAGCGAGCCGAGCAGGAAGTCGGGCTGGACGGCGTAGGCGGGCGTGTAGCGGAAGCCGCGGCGCAGGCCGGTGAAGTACACCGGCGCGTACAGCAGGCCACGCTCCGCCAGCGGGGCGTCCCAGTAGCCGGGGACGAAGACGTAGCCGGACGGCGCCCACTTGTAGCAGTCGGGCGTCCAGGTCCAGCCGGGCCGGTGACGCACCCAGTACCCGGGCCTCCACAGGTAGCGCGAGACGCGCCAGACCCAGCAGCCGGGGGCGTAGATGTAATCATCGTCCGGGGCCGGCGTGGAGGGGCCGGCCTCGACGGTCTCCGGCGGCGGGGGCAGGTACTCCACCACCTCGGCGTCCTTCTCCTCGTCCCAGTACCCGCAGACCCACGCGTAACCGCCGGTGACCTCCTGCCAGTGCCCCGGCACCCAGACGCGGCCGGGCGGCACGACACGCCAGAACCCGCTGACCCAGAGGAAATGCTCTTCCTCGTCGTCCCAGTCCCAGTATCCGGGGATCCAGACGACGTTGTCGCCCTCGGGCCGCTCCTCCGGGGGAATCTCCTCGATGTCCTCCGGCGGCTTCTTCGTGATGACGGGGGCCGGGGTGGCCTCCGGGTCGCTCGCCTCGGCGTAGGCCTCATGGACCGGCCCGCGTGCCAGGATCTGCGCCCCCTCCGGCGCGTCCTGCCCGAAGAGCAGCGACAGCGAGACGATGGCGAGACACGCGAGGGCGCAGAATCGTGCAGTCATCGGGGGGCCTCCGGAGCGGGCAGCACCGCCAACACCAGCGATTCCCGCGCCGGCGAGGCGGGAAAGTGAACGGCAGTTGGATCGTGAGCGCCTGTGGGCGCGTGGGGTATCGCCAGCGGGCTGTGGTTTTGGCCCCGAGTGGAGCGTCAGCGGCTCTGGCTTTGTTCTCGCTCGGAAGATGAGCGCCACGTCTTGTTCTTGCTCGCAAGATGAGCGTTCAGTCAACGAGGCGCTGACGCTGTGTGACTCGGGGCGCTGACGCATCCCCGCTCGCCAGCAGCCGGAGCCGCTCACGCTCCACCCGGGGCGCTGACGCGATCCCGCTCGCCCGATCCGCTCACGCCCCAGGGCTGATCGCGCGTGTTCTGCTCGTGCTCGCGGCGCAGGTCGTCGGGCTCGCCGGCGCGGCGGGCCAGCCCCGCCAGCCACGCGCTTCAGGTGATGAGGATCACGGGGACGTGGGCGTCGATGGCCTTGAGACGCAGGGAGGTGGCGAGGCAGGGGCTGAGGGTGATGCCCTCGTCTCGGAAGGCGTGCTGGAAGGCGTGCCGGAAGGCGGCCTCGTCATCGACGATCAGCAGGGATGGCATTCCGCGTCCTTCTTTCGGTAGAAAGAGGGGAGTCCGGGAGGCCGCCCGCGGCGCCCCTCAGAGATCATCCGTGATCGGCGGCCCGCAGGCCAGCCCGCCAGCCCATCCCGGCGGCGCGGCGACTGCCTACCCCCCAACGCCCGAGGAGCGATCTCCCTCCATGACCCCCACCGCATCCGCCCCCGCGAATGGCGCACCCGGGCACACGCCGTCGGGGGCGGCACCCGGCGGGCACCCCACGGCCGCCCTGGAGCGGCTGCAGCACCAGATCGACCACGCCGCCCACCTGCTCCCCGCCCAGGGGCCGATCAACGTCTTCATCCACCACAACACCCTGCACGCCTTCGAGGGCCTGCCCTTCACCGAGGGCGTCGTGCGCGGGGCGGGCATCTTCGGCTGCGAGCCGTTCCTGCCCGAGGAGCGTTACCGTGAGGAGCTGGAGAGGGGCCGCATCCGCTTCGACGAGCTGCGCGACGTGCTCAATGAAGACCTCGGCGCAGGCGCGGGCGCCGAGGTGGCGGGCCTGGCGCGGCGGGCCGACCTGCGTCTGGCCATGCTACGCTTCGCCCTGCGGGAGGGCTCGCCGGCCGAGGTGGGGTGGTACATCGAGGAGTCCGACGCCCTGCGCCGCGTGAGGGCCGGCGTGCCCCCCGAGGTGCGCGGGCGGCTCATCGGGCGGACCCGCCACTGGGTCCTGCGCGACCTGCGTGGCGGCAACGAGGGCAGGGGCGGCGGCCGGGGCCGCTGGCGCGGCCCGGACTGGCTGCCCGGCCTCCTCGCCCATTTCGGCGAGTCCTCCATCGAGGAGTGGGGGCCGGACGCCTGGGAGTCGTTCGCCCTCAACGCCCTGTGGCTCGTCTGCCGCGAGAAGGCCGCCACCCTGCCCCCCACCCCCCCGCCGCCCGAGCCGGTCCGGCACCGGGATTGGCTGCTGCTCGCGGGGCGTGTCGATACGGACCCGTGGGTGCATGAGCCGCTCGTCCGCCTGTGCGGGGCCTTCATCGATCAGGGCGTCGCCGACTGGCCCATGCCGGGCCGCGAGCGCGGCCTGTTCCGCTGCTTCCTGTCGCTGTACCGGCAGGGGGGGCACGTCCCGCGGCGCTGGCTCGCCGGCCTACCCGCCGAGCTGGAGCGGCTGGAGCGCGAGGGCGTGTCGCCGCTCGCCTCCGTCCACGAGTCGCTCGCCGACCTCGGCGTCGAGGAGGCCGAGTGGGGGCCGTTCCTGTCGGAGACGCTGCTGGCGCTGCGTGGGTGGGGCGGCATCATCCGTCAGATCGAGGAGCGTGCCGAGCGGGTGCCGCTGCCGGCCCCGCACGGCACGCTCGTCGCCTTCCTCGCCGTGCGCCTCCTGCTGGAGCGCTACGCCCTGCGTGCCGCCGCCTCGGAGGCCCTGGGCCACACCGCCCCCCTGTCGGGGCTGCGGGCGGCGGCGCGGGCGTGTGTGCCGGCCCGCCCCGCTCTGGCGCCCGTGCAGCGGGCCTTCCGCGTCTTCCAGCTCGCCCAGTTCCTCGGCTGGCCGGCCGAGACCCTTCAACGTCTGAGCCCCGAGCGCTGGGCGGAGCTGGCCGGGGAGATCGAGGCGTTCGGCGGGGTGGAGCGCCGCCGCGTCTTCCACCTCGCCTACGAGCGGCGTTTCGAGACGATGTCGCTCGACGCCCTGGGCATCCGCGCCGCCGAGCCGGACCCCACGCCGGCCGCCCCGCGTTTCCAGGTCGTCTGCTGCCTCGACGAGCGCGAAGAGTCGTTCCGCCGCCACCTGGAGGAGATCGCCCCGGACTGCGAGACGTTCGGCGCCGCGGGCTTCTACGGCGTGGCGATGTACTACCGCGGGGCCGAGGACGCCCACTTCATCCCCAAGTGCCCGATCATCCTGACGCCGGGGCACTGGGTCGAGGAGGAGCCGGACGGCTGCCACGCCGAGGCCGAATCCCTGCGGGCCCGACGCAAGGCGCTGGGGCACGCCTCGCTCGGGCTGGAGCGCGGCAGCCGCACGTTCGCCCTCGGGGCGGTCGTCTCGGCGTTGTTCGGCGCGCTGGCGTCGATCCCGCTGGTGGCCCGCGTCCTTTTCCCGCGCCTGAGCGCCCGCGTCGAGCGGCTGTTCGAGGGCTTCGTCAAGGCGCCGGCGAAGACGCGCCTCACCCTGGAGCGCACCGAGCCGAAGCCGGGGGCGGAGGACGGGGCACGCGGCTACACGCCGGAGGAGATGGCCAACATCGCCGAACGCCAGCTCCGCGACTTCGGGCTGACGCGGCGCTTCGCGCCCCTGGTCCTGATCCTCGGGCACGGCTCCGACAGCCGCAACAACCCGCACAAGTCGGCGTACGACTGCGGGGCGTGCGGCGGCAGCCCCGGCGGGGCCAACGGCCGGGCCCTGGCCTCCATCCTCAACGACCCGCGCATCCGCGAGGCGCTGGCCGGGCGCGGCATCCACGTCCCGGCGGCGACGTGGTTCGTCGGCGGGCTGCACAACACCTGCGACGACACCGTCGGCCTGCTCGACACGGCGCTCGCCCCCGAGACGCACCGGGGGGCGCTCGCCGCCGTGTGCCGCGACCTGGACGAGGCGTGCGCCCGCAACGCCCACGAGCGATCGCGGCGTTTCTGGTCGGCGCCGCTGGACCAGTCGTTCGCCGACGCCCACCGCCACGTCGAGGACCGCTCGGAGGACATGGCGCAGACCCGGCCCGAGCTGGGCCACGCCACCAACGCCCTGTGCATCGTGGCGCGGCGGGCGCGGACACGCGGGCTGTACCTGGACCGGCGGGCGTTCCTCACGTCCTACGACCCCGAGGGCGACGACCCCGAGGCGAAGATCCTGACGCGCCTGCTGCAGGCGGCGGTGCCGGTGTGCGGCGGCATCAACCTGGAGTACTACTTCTCGCACATCGACTCGCGCGGCTGGGGCTGCGGGACGAAGCTGCCGCACAACGTCTCAACTCTCCTGGGGGTGCTGGAGGGGTCGGAGGGCGACCTGCGGACCGGGCTGCCGTGGCAGATGGTGGAGATCCACGAGCCGGTGCGCCTGCTGTACCTGATCGAGTCCACGCCGGAGACCGTGCTGCGCATCATGGAGCGGAACGAGCTGATCGGGCGGATGGTCCGCAACGGCTGGGTGCGTTTCGCGGTCCTCGACCCCGCCTCCGACGCGATCCACCTGTACGACGGCGGGGAGTTCCGCCCCTACACCCCGAGGTCGGCGTCGCTGCCGACGGCGGCGGCGTCGGTGGACTGGTACCGGGGTTGGCGCGACCACCTGGAGTTCGCGAGGATCGGCGGGGGGCCGCGCGGTGAGTGACCTCGAACAGTGGATGAGAATGCTGGGCGTGCTGACCCTCGCGTTCCCAGCCCTCCTCGTGGCGGCCCTGGGCCTGATGGTGGTCCTCGACGCGAAGACGGACGAGCGCTTCGTCACGCGCCTGACGCAGACCACGATCACGGCGGCGCTGCTGTGCGCCTTGGCGGTGCTGGGGCTGATGCTCTACCTGGGCGAGACGAGCGTGCCGATCAGGCTGGGCGAGTGGGTGGGGGTGCACGGCGAGGGCGGCGGGTACCACTTCGTGGTGAAGATCGTCTACGACCGGCTGTCGGTGCCGTTCGTGATCCTGTCGCTGGCGCTGTCGGGCGTCGTGGGCTCGTTCTCGACGCGCTACCTGCACAAGGAGCCGGGCCTCACGCGCTACTTCCTGCTGTACTCGCTGTTCGTGCTGGGCATGGCGACGGCGTCGTTGGCCGAGACCATCGAGACGCTGTTCATGGGGTGGGAGCTGGTGGGGCTGTCGTCGGCGCTGCTGGTGGGGTTCTTCCACGAGCGGGCCAACCCGGTGCGTGCCGGCCTGTGGGTGTGGGCGGTGTACCGGGTCGCCGACGCGGCCTTGCTGCTGGCGGCGGTGGTGCTGCACCACACGGCGTACCAGGGCGATTTCGGACGGCTGCTCGGCGCGGCGGACGCCCCGGACGTGCCGTCCGGCCTGGCGTTCGTGGTCGGCCTGCTGCTGCTGCTGGCGGCGGCGGGCAAGTCGGGCCTGGTGCCGTTCTCCGGCTGGCTGCCGCGGGCGATGGAGGGCCCGACGACGAGCAGCGCCGTGTACTACGGCGCGCTGTCCGTCCACCTGGGGGCGTTCCTGCTGCTGCGCATGTCGCCCCTGCTGGCGGTGTCGCCGGCCCTGTCGTGGATCGTGATCGGCCTGGGGCTGGCGACGGCGGTGCTGGCGTCGCTGGCGGGCAGCGTGCAGACGGACGTGAAGTCTTCGCTGTCGTTCGCGTCGCTGGCGCAGGTGGGGATCATCGTGGCGGAGATCGGCTTCGGGCTGACGTGGCTGGCCCTGTTCCACATCGTCGGGCACGCCTGCCTGCGGACGCTGCAGTTCCTGAGGGCGCCGAGCCTGATCCAGGACCACATGCGGCTGCAGAACGCCATCGGCGGCAGGCCGGGGGTGCCGGCGGGCGGGCTGCTGCCGGCGTCGGCGCAGGAGTGGCTGTACCGCTTCGGCATGGAGCGCGGCTCGCTCGACGTGCTGCTGTGGGACTGGATCGCCCTGCCGATCGTGCGCCTGCTGCGGACGCTGGACGGCCTGGACCGCCGCTGGGCCGCCCTGTTTGACGGCACCCCCGAGGTGGGGAAAGAAGGGGGGAGGCGATGACCATCCAGGACGTGCCCTGGCTGGAGCTGTCGGTCCTGGCCGCCGTGCTGGGGGCGGGGGCGACGCTGGTGTCGCGAGCGGCGATGGGGTGGGCCGTGGCCGCGTGCGCCGCGTCGTTCGTGCTGGCGTGCTGCGAGTGGCTGCCGCTGCACATGGGGTGGCCGGCGCCGCGGCGGCTGGTGCCGTGGCTGGCGGTGGACGGCTTCAGCGCGCCGCTCCTGCCGCTGGTGGCTCTGCTGCACCTGCTGACGGCCCTATCGGCGCCGCGTGCCGAGGGCGGGCGGGATTATTTCGCCCTCCTCCTGCTGTCGCTGGCGGTGCAGTTGCTGACCTTCGGCTGCACGGCGCCGTGGCTGCTGGTGGCTTTCATGGGGGCGGGGGCGGCGGTGCCGCTGGCCGATCTGCTGGCGCGGGGCAGGCCGGTGCGGCTGTTCGCGGCGCACATGGCGTTGTTCCTGGGGCTGCTGGCGTCCGGCGTGGGGTGCCTGCTCTCGGGGGGCACGGCCGCGGGTCAGGCGCTGGTGCTGGCGGCGGCGCTGGTGCGGTGCGGGACGGTGCCCGCGCACGCCTGGGTGCCCGGCCTGTTCGAGCACGCCCGGTTCGGGACGGCGCTGGTGTTCGCGGCCCCGCTGGTGGGGGCGTACGCGGCCGTGCGCCTGGTGCTGCCGCAGGAGCCGCCGGAGTGGGTGCTGAAGGGGCTGGGCTTCTTCTCGCTGCTCACGGCGCTGGTGGCGGCGGGGCTGGCGATGGTGCAGCGCGAGGCGCGGCGGTTCTTCGCGTACCTGTTCCTGAGCCACGTGGCGCTCGTGATGGTGGGCCTGGAGATCCGCTCGGCGGTGAGCCTGACGGGGGCGTTCGCGCTTTGGATCGGGCTGGCGACCTCGCTGGGGGGCCTGGGGCTGGTGCTGCGGGCCGTCGAGGCCCGGTTCGGGACGCTGGGGCTGGACGACTACCGGGGCCTGTACCGGCATTCGCCGACGCTGGCGGGGTGCTTCCTGTTGATGGGGCTGGCGAGCGTGGGGTTCCCCGGCACGCTGGGGTTCATCGCCGGCGAGGTCCTGGTGGACGGCGCGGTGCGCCACAGCCCGGTCCCTGGCTTCGTGCTGATCGCGGCGGGGGCGATGAACGGCATCGCCGTGATGCGGGCCTACTTCCTCCTGTTCGCCGGCCCGGGACACGCCTCGTCGGTGCCGCTCGGCATCACGCCGCGCGAGCGTCTGGCCGTCTTCGTGCTGACGGCGCTGGTGATCGGCGGGGGGCTCTTCCCGCAGCCGGGGATCGCGTCGCGGCACCGGGCGGCCCTGGCGGTGCTGAACGCCGAAGCGCCGCCGGCGGAGGGTCATTAAGGCTTCAGCACCCGCGCCCAGAGCAGGGCGAGGATGGCCAGCCCCAGGGCCACACGGTAGACGATGAACCCGAGCATGCTGTAGCGCCTGAGCAGGCCCAGGAGCCAGACGATGCTGGCGTAGCCGACGACGGCGGCCACGGCGGTGGCGAGGAGGACGTTCATCACGCCCTGGTCGAGGAGCGTGTCGCGGTCCTTGATGAGCTCGTACAGGCCGGCCCCGAAGATGGCGGGGAGCGACAGCAGGAACGAGAATCGCGCCGCCGTCGGGCGTCCGAGGCCGAGGAACAGCGCCGCCGTGATCGTCACGCCGGAGCGCGACGCCCCGGGGACGAGGGCGAGGGCCTGGGCGAAGCCGATGAGCAGCGCCTGCCTCCAGGTGATCTTGTCGAGGTCGTCGGTGAAGCCCTCGGGCGGGGGCTGCCGGTGCCGGAAGTCGGCCCAGGCGAGGAGGGCGGCCAGGCCGATGAGCGCCCCGGAGATGACGTAGAGGTTGCGGAAGTCCTGCTTGATCCTCTTCTCCAGGAGGAGGCCGAAGAGGACGATGGGAAGTGTGCCGACGATGATCATCCAGCCGAGGCGGGAGTCGGGGCCGCGGAGGGGGCGGGCGTCGCGCAGGCCGAGCCAGCCGGCGAGGATCTTGACGATGTCGTCGCGGAAGTAGTAGACGGCGGCGAGGAGGGTGCCCCACTGGATGACGGCGGTGAAGCCGGCGCCGGGGTCGTCCCAGCCGAGGAGGGCGGGGACGATGCGCAGGTGGGCGGTGCTGCTGACGGGGAGCCACTCCGTCGCCCCCTGGATGAATCCGAGAACCGCCGCTTGCCACCACGTCATCGGCGTCCCTACCTGGGTGCGTCGGGCGATGTCATCATATGATGTCGGGGACGCCCGGAGGGATCGGCGATGTGGGATAAGGAGCTGGCGGCGGCCCGTGAGGCCGCCGCGCTGGCGTCGGCGCGGATCATGGAGCTGTACGCCTCGTTCCGGGCCATCGACAACCCACCGGCGTCCATCAGCACGCAGGCGGATAGGGACTCGCAGGACATCATCCTGCGTCTGTTGAGCGAGGCGTTCCCCGACGACGCCTTCGCCGCCGAGGAGGCGACGGCGGGGCGGGATGCGCTGCGGCGCGAGGGGCGGAGGCTGTGGGTGGTGGACCCCATCGACGGGACGCGCGGCTTCGCCCAGAAGAACGGTGAGTTCTCGGTGATGGTGGCCCTGGCATTCGACGGCGAGGCCGTCGTCGGCGTCGTGGCCGAGCCGGCGCTGGGCCGCGAGACGTGGGCGACGAAGGGCGGCGGGTGCTGGCGCGAGGGCGGCGTGCCCTGCCGGGTGAGGGACGTGGCCCGGCTGGAGGACGCCGTGTTGGTGCAGAGCCGGACGAAGCCGGGGGCGGCACCGTCGCCGGCGGCACGGGCGCTGCGTCCGGGGCGGGTGGACGAGACGCACTCGGCGGGGGTGAAGCTGGCGCGGGTGGCGCGGGGGGAGGCCGACGTGTACGTCAACGACTACCCCGGCTTCAGCGACTGGGACATCGCGGCGGGGCACGTCCTCGTGACGGAGGCCGGCGGGAGGGTGTGCGGGCTCAAGGGTGAGGTGATCCGCTACGGCGGCGCGGGGAATGCGCAGAGGTGCGGGTTGGTGGCGGTCACGGCGGCCCTTTCGGGTGATACCTTGAGGGGTCTGGAGGGGGCGTTCTGACCGCCTAGACACTTGTTTTTCAGGCGAAATGAATCTACAGTGGAGGGGGCCCGTCCTCGCGCCGTGAGGCCGTCGTTGTCCGTGGCCGGAGTCGGCATGTCTTCATCGAGCAAGCTGCCAGTCACGAGCCTGGGCAAGTACCAGTTGCTGCGCCACATCGCCACGGGCGGTATGGGCAGCGTGTACAAGGCGCGCGACACCGAGACGGGGCAGGCGGTCGCCCTGAAGATCCTCGCGCCCGAGCTGGCGAACAACCCGGTCCTGGTGGAACGCTTCAAGCGCGAGGCGAAGCACGCGCAGAAGCTCCTCGACAAGCACATCGTCGAGCTGTACGGTTGCGGCCAGGAGGACAACCTGCACTACATCGTGATGGAGTACGTGGACGGCGTTGACCTGGCCGACTACATCCGCCGCAAGGGCCGCATCCAGCACGAGGAGGCGCGGCGGATCATCATCCACGCGTGCAAGGCGCTGGCGCACGCCAGCCAGCACGGCATCATCCACCGCGACATCAAGCCGTCGAACTTCCTCCTCGCCGATGAGGATGGCCGCTGCCGGGTGAAGCTGACGGACCTGGGCCTGTCGCGCATGGTCGATGACGAGGAGTACCGCGTCACCCGCGCCGGGACCACGGTCGGCACGGTGGACTACATGGCGCCGGAGCAGGCACGCGACGCCTCGCTGGCCGACATCCGCTCGGACATCTACTCGCTCGGCTGCACGCTGTACCACATGCTGGCGGGCCGCCCGCCGTTCGCGGAGGGCGGCATCGGCGAGCGTGTGTACAAGCACATCGCGGCCGACCCGCCCGACATCCGCGAGCTGAACCCGGACGTGCCGCCGCCGCTGTGGACGGTGCTGCGGCGCATGCTGGCGAAGCACCCCGATGACAGGTTCCAGACGCCGGTCGAGGTGATCGAGGCGCTGCGTTCGCTGGCGGGCTCGCCGCCGTCGGCGCCGTCGGCCCCGGTGGCGCGTGTGCTGCCCGAAGGGGCCGAGCTGATGGACGTGACGCCGCCGAGCGTGGCGAGCTACCCGAACGTGGGGCTGCCGCTGGGGCCGCCGGCGAAGAAGCCGCCGACGCCGCGCCCGGTGGACCCCGCCGGCGAGACGGTGCACGCGGCGGGTGCGCCGCGCAAGCGGCAGACGACGGTGCCCGAGCTGGCGGTGGCGGCGGACGAGGCCGACGTTCTGGGGGTGACGCAGGACCAGCGCTCGGCGGCGAGCCAGCAGTTCTCGCACGCCACCGAGGTGGTGCGCAGCGGCGGGGACGCGGCCTACGCCCTGCAGCTGCTGCTGAGCTGCGTGAAGCTGGACCCGGCGAACACGCTGTACCGGAAGATGCTGCGCGAGGTGGGCCGCGAGCACGGCGGGTCAGGCGGGTGGTTCACGTCGCTGACGACGCTGCCGGCGCGGGGGCGGATCAAGAGCGCGCGGCGGGCCGGTGAGCACCGCAAGGTGCTGGAGCAGGGGGAGGAGCTGCTGGTGAAGGTGCCGGGCGACGTGTCGGTGCAGCTCGACATGGCGGCGAGCGCCGAGGATCTGGGACTGGCGGGCCTGGCGACGTGGATGCTGGAGGAGGCGCGGATGAACGCGCCGCGCGACCTGAGCGTGCTGCGCCCGCTGGCGGAGCTGTACGAGCGCCGCAAGATGTACCGCCAGGCCATCGAGACGCTGGAGCTTGTGCGTAAGATCGACCCGGATGACCTCGAGATCGCCTCGAGGATCAAGGACCTGCACGCGAACGAGACGATCTCGCGGACGCGGCGCGGGCGCTGAGGCGCCCCCGCCGGGGGGGCTCGGGCGCGGAGACTCGGGCCCTGACGGGCCCGCTCGCGCAAACGGTGGCCGGCGGTGCGGATCACGATCAGTAACCGTTCACCGGCTTGTGGGGTTGGACACAATGAGATAGGGAGGGCGGTCACGCCCCTGGCGTCGGAGGCCTGACCACTTGCCCTGCAATGCAAATTCCGCCACGAATTTGCATTTCAGTCCCTCATGCCGCTGC
>CAZVZK010000175.1:0-19819 GCA_964630925.1 uncultured Alcaligenaceae bacterium | reverse complement strand
TTCGCGCCACCCCACCCCGCTGTTACCCGGAAACGACCCCTTTTGAACCATGCCCGTTTTGTCTAATTGTAGATGTCGGCCGAACGGTTTCCGCAGAAGCACGCAGGATGCGTGCTCTACGACAATCAGACGCCCGCCGCGACGAGGGGCCGCCATGACCGACGACGCCTTCCTGCGTGGCATCGCCGAGACGCCGGACGACGCGGCGCTGCGTCTGGTGTACGCGGACTGGCTGGAGGATCATGGCCACGCCGCACGCTCCGAGGTGGTGCGTGTCTGCGAGCGGATGCGGTGCGTGCCGGTCTTCTCCGACGAATACTGGCTCCTCAAGGCGCGACGCAACGAGCTGCGTCCATCATGTCCCGCCGAGTGGCTGGCGGCGACGGGCTACGACGGCTCGCGCTACGACGCCCTCTTCCGCGACGGCTGGCCGGAGGACTGGCGTGGCCGGTGGCGGCTCATCCGCGAATTCTGCGAGTGCTGGCACTTCATCCCGACGGGGGATGTCAGACGACGCGCCGAGGAGGTCCGGGCCGAGGAGGCGCGGGTGGGCTTCCCCTTCCCGCCGGGGCTGCGCGAGTATGTCGCCTACGCCCACGACGCGGGTACCGGCTACGACAACGGGCGCATCGCCCATCGCGACCCCTACACCATGTGGCACCTGCCGGGGGTGAACGCCCTGTCGATCATGGCCATCGGCGAGGGCGGCATCCACTGGGCCGTCCGCGGCGAGGACATGGCCCAGGACGACCCGCTCATCACCACCTTCGGCTGCGACATGGATGAGACGGCCTTCGAGCGGTTGGACGACCAGGGGTATCCGCAGGAGCGTCTCACCGACTTCGTCCGTGGCTTCGTGATGAACTACGCCCCGCACGGCGGACGCCTCGGCGCGATGGTCCCCGTGGCCGAGGCCGCCGCCCTGGAAGCCGCCCTCGACGCCGCCCTGCCGGTGCGGTTCCTCCGTCACGGCCAACAGGCCTGGGAGGGCGAGGGCATCCTCGTCCGCCTCGGCCCGTCGCCGCACCGGGCGTCGCATGACCTGTGGGTGGAGACGCGCCGCGGCCTGCCGTGGCAGAAGGTGCCCGACTTCCTGTGGCCGTACGCCCGCGAGAACACGTTCATGCGTGGCGGGCTGTTCCTCGACGAGGAGTCGCGGGCGGGCGTCGTCCGCGACTTCGGCGGCGTCCGGCCGCCGGGGCTGGAGGACGCCCCGCCGCCCCTGCGTGGCCTGCCGCCGCGCCGCCCGCCGGCGCCACCGGCGGATCACAGCCAGGGCGACATCCCGTTCTGAGGACGCGGCCCCTTGACAGCGGACGGCGGTCGGAGGATGCTAACGGCTACCAACACCCGCCCGCCGGAACCACGCCATGCCTCGACTGCCCGTCCGCGTGGACTTCAACCTCGACGCCGGACGGGGTGTGTGACATGCTCGCCGCGCTCGCCCGCGTCTGCTGCGTCCTCTGCGTGGCCCTGGTGACGTTCGTTGTCACGACGAGGACGATTAATGGGTACGGCCCCGCGCTGCACGACCCCGCCCTGGCCGCCTCGTTGGCCGAGTACGCCCCGATGCCGCATCGGATACCGAGCCGCGAGGGCGGTGTGGCGTTCCGTTTCGCGATGGCGCATGACATCCTGCATGAACGCTACCCACGCAGCGGCCCCGCTTACCACCGCGAACGCATCCGCCTGACACGCCAGAAGCTAACGAAGCTCGACCCAAACACGCCGCAGGCGCTATCTCTCACGGACGACCTCGCGGCCGCACACGCCCGGCTGGGCGAGCATGACGAGGCCGTCGCCCTGCTGCGTGTCAAGCTGGCGCGGCGGAAGATGCTCGGGCACGAGGGGCCGTCGTTGTCCACGACGTTGTCCCACCTCGGCGCCTCTCTCACCCGCGGTGCCTTCACCAAGGCCGCCGAAGGAGACCCCGCGGCACGGGGACGTTACCGCGAGGGCGTCGAGGCGTTGCGTGCGGCGTGCGTCGGGCACGAGAGCTGGCGGCTGACCGTCGCCGAATTCCTCCTCGCCGCGATGGAGAAGCCGGAACGGCTCCAGACATTCGACTGCCTGGGCAACTGGCTCGGCCTGGGGTTCGAGTCGATGGTGAGAGGCGAGCATCATCACTTCGGCCTGGCTTATGGCCACGCGGCACGCACTTTCCCGTATGGGAACGAATGGCCGGGCCTCCTGGCCGAAGCCGCCGCCAAAGGGACGGGGCCGGACGACCCCGCGTTGTGGCCGGAGCTCCGCGACTTCCGCCGTGAGGTGACGAAAGTCGGGGCCGAGGGCGGCTGGAAGGAGCTGCCCGTCCCCTCGCACAGGAAGCCGGTGCCGTTCGATGAGGCGATGCTCGGGCTGGTGGGGCTGTGGCATCAGGACGGGCCGGAGGCCCATCTCGCCCTGGCCATCGGGGAGACGATGCTGCGTGTCGGCCAGCGCCGCATCGCCTGGGCCGCCTACGCACGTGCCTCCCGCCTGGCCGACTCCTTCGCGTCCGCCCCCGACGCCCGAGGCATCTTCCCCTCCCACTGGGCGGGCCGCCAGCACCAAATCGAGCAGCTCCTGCGAGGCGAACACTCAAGCCTTGAATCAAACTTCAAGGACGAGTTGGCACATGGCGAGGCATACCAGCGCGAGTATCAGGCCTACGAGGCCGAGAGGATAGCCGCCGGGGCGTCGATTGATGACCCGGCGTTCTACGACGCCTTCCACGCGGGCCGTGAGCCCGTCGCCTCTCCCTCCGGCCCCGAAGAGTGGTTCGCCTACGTGCGCTACGGCAGGGAGGCGGAAGCCGCCGGCCGGCGCGTCCTGGCCTGGGCGCTCCTCGCCGCCGGCGCCGCGGCACTCCTCACCGCCGCATTGATCCGCCGCTGGTGGCCGCGCCCCGCCACGCCCGCCATCGACACGCCGTTGCCCGTCATCACTGCCCCCGCCTCCGACGGCGAGGGCCACATCCAGAAATCCCCCTGAACGGAGGCCGCCAATGCTCCCCCTCGCGCTCGCGCTCGTCCTCGCCGCCCCCAAGCCCAACATCGTCCTCATCGTCGCCGACGACCTGGGCACCGCCGATGTCGGATGGAACGGCGGCAAGATCAAGACACCCAACCTCGACGCCCTCGCCAACGCCGGCGCACGGCTCGGCGCCCATTACGTCCTGCCCGTCTGCTCGCCCACACGCGCCGCCCTCATGACCGGACGCTACCCCATGCGTCACGGCCTGCAAGTGGGCGTCGTCCGCCCGTGGGCGCAGTACGGACTGCCGCTGCAAGAACGCACCCTCGCCCAGGCGCTCAAGGAGGCGGGCTACGCCACCGCCATCGTCGGCAAGTGGCACCTCGGTCACTTCAAACCCGAGTACCAGCCCACGCGGCGCGGCTTCGAGCGCCAGTATGGCCACTACAACGGCCAGATCGACTACTTCACCAAGATGCGCGACGGCGGCTATGACTGGCATCGCGACGACAAGGCCAACCGCGACGAGGGTTACTCCACGCACCTGATCGCCAAGGAGGCGTGCGCCTTCGTCCGCGACACGGCGGGCAAGAAGCCGTTCTTCCTCTACGTCCCGTTCAACGCCGTCCACGCGCCGTTGCAGGTGCCGGCGAAGTACACGAAGCCCTACGCCGACCTCCCCAAGCAGCGCCAGGCCTACGCCGGCATGCTCGCCGCGATGGACGAGGCCGTCGGGCAGATCGTCGCCGCCCTCAAGGAGAAGAAGGCCGACGACACGCTCATCGTCTTCACGAGCGACAACGGCGGCCCGCAGCCGGGCAAGGTCACCGACAACGGCAAGCTCCGCGCCGGCAAGGCGACGCTGTACGAGGGCGGCGTCCGCGTCGCCGCGTTCGCCCACTGGGCCGGCAGGATCAAGCCGGCCGCCGTCGCCGAGCCGCTGCACGCCGTAGACTGGTACCCGACGCTGGTGAAGCTGGCCGGGGGCTCGCTGGAGCAGAAGCTGCCGCTCGACGGCAAGGACATCTGGCCCGTCCTCGCCGAGGGCAAGCCGTCGCCGCACGACGCGATCCTGATCAACACGACGCCGAACGCCGGGGCGGTGCGGATGGGGGCGTGGAAGCTCATCGTGCGGCCGAAGGGGGAGGAGCTGTACAACGTCGTGGACGACATCGGCGAGACGAAGGACGTGGCGAAGGACCACCCCGAGAGGGTGAAGGCGATGCGGAAGCGCTACGAGGCGTGGGCCAAGGAGGCGGTGAAGCCCAGGTACCACGAGAGGCCGGAGGGGTTCAAGGTGCCGAAGGTGTGGGGCGAGGCGGAGTGATCCGCCGCACGCTCAGCGCCAGTCGCCGCTGGCAACGAACCCCGCCCACCACGCCGGCGGCGAGCGTCGCGTCGCGCCCTTCGGCAGCTTCTCCGCCAGCTTCCCCGCCCCGCGCACGCCCGGCAGCCCCGCCAGGCGGTCCATCCTGTCCTCCACCAGCCCCGGATCGCGCAGCACGTCGAGCTGGGCCGCACGCAGCGCCTCGGCCTTGCCCTTCTTCCCCTTCCAGAGGTGGTGATAGAAGCGCTCCATGAGGACGCTCGTGGCCGCGTCGTCCACGCTCCACAGCGACGACACCACCGAGCGGCAGCCGGCGACGGCGAACGCGCGCTGCAACCCCAGCAAGCCCTCACTGCCCGCCACCTTGCCCAGGCCCGTCTCGCACGCGCTCAGCGTCGCCAGCTCCAGCCCGGAGAGGTCCATCTCCGCCACCTCCAGCGCCGTAAGCACCTCGCCGCCGGACAGCACCACCCCCGAGCGCAGCAGCGGCTCCCCTTTGAGCAGGAACAGCCCGTGCGTCGCCAGGTGGGCGAAGCGGTGCCGCCCCAACGCCTCCCGCACGGCGCCCTTGCCCGCCTTGTCCCCCCGGAGGGCCGTCGCCCCCTTCCCGAACAGGGCCTCCACCGCGTCGGCCTCGGGCGCCGTCGCCGGCAGCTCCGCCCACCCGGCCTTGCCGTAGTCCACCCCGCCCACGCATAGCAGCCTCCGCTCGCTGGCGGCCCGCCCCGCCACGAGGCCGGGCACCTGCGACGGCACCGGCACCACGGCCACCGCCGCCTCCTCGAGGAGGTACGCCGACTTCCCCCCCGGCAGGGCGGCCCACGGCACCGCCGCGAGCGGGCCGTCCGGCGAGACGAGGAACGTCCGCGCGCCTTCCAGGTGCTTCTCCAGCGGCGCCCACAGCACCTTCTTCACCGCCGCCCCCTCGCGCCCGCCCGCTTGCCGCCGGTTCAGGGCGAAGCGCCAGGCGCGGATGGCGGCGATGGCCGGCTCCAGGGGGCCCAGCTCGACGCGCGCCACCGGCTTGCCCCGGCGGCTGACGAAGGCCACGAGGTGCCATCCGACGTCATCGCCGCGCGGGCGGCGCGGGACGAGGTAGTCGATGAGGGCGGCGTCCTCGGGCAGGGCGTCGGCCAACTGCTTCGGCGTGGTCCGCCGCCGCGGCTCGAAGCCCGAGGCGAGACGCGCCAGCTCCGCCTGCAACCGCTCCTGCTCCGCCGTGGCCGCGGCCAGCGCCGCCGCCCTGCCGGCGGGGCTGGCGGCGAGGACCGCCACGCGGCGGGTGGCCTCCTCCAGCTTCGCGGCGGCGGCCCGCGTGGCGGGGTCGGCGGCGAGGCGGGCGAACTCGCGGCGGTGCTGTTGCCGCAGGAGGACGGCCCCCTTCCAGCTCAGCACCCGGACGTAGCAGTCGGCGTCGGGCAGTTCCAGGCGGACGTCGAGGGCGTCGCGGAGATGCGCGACGGCGGCGAGCTGCTCGCGTTCCGACTGCACGGCGGCCATGTTGTGCAGGTGGTCCTCGGCGAGATCAAGGGCGCGGCCGGCTGCCTTCCTGGCCCCGTCCTCGTCGCGCAGCTCGGCCAGCACCTGGGCCAGGCAGACCAGCGTGGTCCCCGTCAGCGGGTGGCGCGGCCCCAGCGTCGCCTCGCGCAGCGCCAGCGCCTTCTCCAGCAGGTCGCGTGCGGCCTTCGGGTCGCCGGCGCGGCCGCGCAGGAGGGCGAGGTTGTGGACGCTCTGGGCGTAGTCGGGGTGCCTCTCGCCGACGGTCTTCTTGCGCAGGTCGAGGGCCTCCTCCTGGAGTCGGATGGCCCGCGCGGAATCGCCGACTCGCGAGCAGCACTCCGAGAGGTTGCTCAGGGCCAGGGCGTAGGACGGCTGGCGCGTGCCGCCCAGCTTCTTCCGCAGCTCCAGCGAGCGCTCGAACAGGGGGATCGCCTCGCGCGCGTTCTTCATCGCCAGGTGGACCGCCGCCAGGTTGTTCAGGCTCTGGGCGAACGCCAGGTCGTCCGTCCGGCCCATCTGCTCGCGCAGGGCCAGCGCCTTCCTGGCGAGGGGCAGGGCCCCGGCGTGGTCGCCCGTGCCGCTGAGGGCCGCCGCCAGGTTGGCCAGGATGGGGACGTGGGAGGGGTGCAGCTCGCCGCGCGTCTCGCGGCTCAGCACGGCGGCGCGGCGGAGCAGGGGCAGGGCCGCGCGGTAGTCGCCCCGCAGGGAGTGGAGCTGGCCCAGGTTGCCGAGCGAGGCGAGGTACGGCCCGCTCCGCTCGCCGAACAGCCCGCGGCGCAGGTCCACGGCCTCGGCCAGCGGGGGCAGCGCCCTGGCCAGCTCGCCCCGGCGGATGAGGTCCACGGCCTCGTCGTTGAGCTTGTGGGCGCGGGCGGCTTCGGCGTGCTGGGCGGGTGTGAACGACGCCCAGCGGCGGGCGTAGTCGCCGGCCCACCCCGCCCGCAGCGTCTCCTCGTCCGCCGGGCCGCGCAAGGCCGCCAGCTCGCGGCGCTGCTCGTCGAGGCGGGCGACGGCCTCCTTCCACCGGTCGCGCGCCTGGTCCATCTCGGCGAGCCAGCCCAGGACGCGGGCCCGCCCGACGCACGGCCTTCCGTCGCCGGCCCCGGCCAGGGCCAGGGCCTTCTCCAGACGCGCGGCCGCGGCGGCCTGGCCGCCCTTGGCCCATAACGCGCGGGACTCGGCCTCCGCGGCCGCGACGGCCTTCAGGATGGCCGACGGCGTCGGCGGGCCCGCCCCCAGCGCCAGCAGCATCAGTACCGACATGGCTCGCCCTCCGGGGTCAGGCTAGGGGGCCGACGCCGCACTGCCAACGCGCGGCCCGGCGGCGGGCTGTGACACCCGCTTGACAACCGCCGCGGCGCGTCCCATGCTTGCAGGCCCACCGGAGACCCCGACGTGAAACGCCTCCTCGTCTGCCTGGCCCTGGCCGCCCTCTCCGCCCCCGCCCCCGCCTGCGGGCCGGACAAGTTCCGCAACGCCGGCAAGGAGGAGCGCGACCTCCGCGCCGCCTACATGTCCGTCCCCGCGCCGGCGGCCCCGTCCGCGCCGTGGCCGCCGCTGACCGCCGGGTGGGTCGGGATCGGGCTGATCACCGGCCTGGCCGCCGTCTGCCGGGGCTTCGGACGGGCCGACTGATCCGGCCCACCCTTGACAACCGTCGCGCCCGGGGCCATGCTGACAGTCACGCCCTCCCGGAGGCCCAGCCATGAAGCGCCTGCTCGTCTGCCTGGCCCTGGCCATCTTCGCCGGCCCCGCCGCCGCGTGCATCAACGACGCCGAGCTGCCCACGCACGAGCGTGAGTTCCGCTCCTCCTACAAGTCCTCGCCGGCGCCGACGCCGGCCTCCACGATGCCCTCGCTGATGGGCTGGGCCGGCGCCGCCCTGCTCGTCGGCGCCGCCGCCGTCGCCTACCGCGGCACCGGACGCGGGGCGTGACGTGAAATCCCCGCCGGGCCGGCTGGGCTGCGTCCTGGGCGTGGCTCTCGCCGTCTTCGTCGTCGCCTTCGCGGCGGGGCTCGTGCGTCATCGCGGGACACCGGGCCCCGAGCTCGCCGAGTACGCCCCCCTGCCGCATCGCGTGCCGAGCCGCGAGGGCGGGCTGGTGTTCCGCTTCGCGATGGCGCACGACGTCCTGCACGAGCGTTACCCGCGCAGCGGCCCGGCGTACCACCGCGAGCGCATCCGCGTCACCCGCGCCGAGCTGGCGAAGTACGACCCCGACGCGCCCATCTCCTTCACCCTCACCGACGACCTCGCCGCCGCCCACGCCCGGTTGGGCCAGCACGACGAGGCCGTCGCGTTGATGCGCACCAAGTTGGCGCGGCAGAAGAAGCTGGGGCAGGAGGGCCCGTCGCTGTACACGACGCTCTCCAACCTCGGCACGTCGCTCACCTACGGGGCGTTCACCAAGGCGGCGCGGGGCGACGCGGAGGCATTGGCCCGCTTCCGCGAGGGGGTGGAGGCGCTGCGTGCGGCCCTCAAGTCGAACCCGATGGCCCACTTCGGACGCGAGAGGTGGCAGGTCGCCGTCGCCGAACACCTCCTCGCCGCGTTCGAGAAGCCGGGGCGCCTCACGGAGTTCGACTGCCTGGGCAACCGGCTAGACCTCAAGGTCGAGATGATGCTGGACCGGGATCAGAACCACTTCATCTCGGGGCACGGGCGGCCGGCCCGCCCGGATTTCGTCCGCACGGGCAAGGCCCGCACCCTCAAGGGCGTGATCGCCGAGGGCGGCGAGCCGGACGAGCCGGCACGCTGGGAGGCCCTGCATCCGGTCCGCGAGTCGATCACACGCATCGGGGCCGAGGAGGGCACCGTCGGCGACGCGGTCCCCTTTTCCGAGAAGGCGGTGCCGTTCGACGAGCCGATGCTCGGCCTCGTCGGCCTGTGGCGGCAGGGCGGCGGCCCCGAGGCCCACTTCGCCCTCGCCATCGGCGAGACCATGCTGCGTGTCGGCCAGCGTTACATCGCCTGGGCCGCCTTCGAACGTGCCGTGCGCCTCGCCGACTCCTTCTGGCCGACGCCCGATCTCCGGGACGCCCTGATCGCCCACTGCCGGGGGCGTCAGAAGCGGATCGAGGAGACGTTGGAGTTTTCGGGCGACGGCGAGTCACGTCGGACGCCCTGGCAGCACGTCAGCCCGCCCGTGAAGGACGCCGTCGCCGCCCTCCGCCCCCGCTTCGACGCCGAGCTGGCGCACGGCGAGGCGTACCAGCGTGCCTATCAGGCCTACGAGGCCGAGAAGATCGCCGCCGGCGTCCCTCTCTCGGCCACGTTCCACGATGAGTTCCTCAAGGGCAGCGGGCCGATCGCCTCGCCGTCCGGCAACGAGGAGTGGTTCGCCTACGCCACCGAGAGTCGGAAGATGGAACACGCGATCGGCCACGGCCTGAGCTGGGGGCTGCTCGCCGCCGGCGTCGCCGCGCTCCTCACGGCGCTCGTCTTCCGCTGGTGGCCGCGCCCCACGCCGCCGGTCACCGACGCGCCGCTGCCACCCATCACCTCGGCCGGGCCCGACACAGACGGACGCATCCAGAGAGGCGTGCCATGACGGACGCGGCCATCCGTCTGGCTTGCGTCGCGGGCGTGGCCATCGTCGCGTTCGTCGTCGCCTTCGTTGTCGGGGCCGTGGCCGGGGGGAGGAGCGAGGTCGATTTCGATGCGGCCACGCGCTACGCCCCGTTGCCGCATCGTGTGCCGAGCCGCGAGGGCGGGCTGGCGTTCCGCTTCGCGATGGCGCACGACGTGCTTCACGAACGTTACCCGCGCAGCGGCCCGGCGTACCACCGGGAGCGCGTCCGCGTCACCCGCGCCGAGATGGCGAAGTACGACCCCGACGCGCCCATCTCCTTCACCCTCACCGACGACCTCGCCGCCGCCCACGCCCGGTTGGGCCAGCACGACGAGGCCGTCGCGTTGATGCGCACCAAGTTGGCGCGGCAGAAGAAGCTGGGGCAGGAGGGCCCGTCGCTGTACACGACGCTCTCCAACCTCGGCACGTCGCTCACCTACGGGGCGTTCACCAAGGCGGCGCGGGGCGACGCGGAGGCATTGGCCCGCTTCCGCGAGGGGGTGGAGGCGCTGCGTGCGGCCCTCAAGTCGAACCCGATGGCGCACTTCGGACGCGAGAGGTGGCAGGTCGCCGCCGCCGAACACTTCCTCGCCGCGACGGAGAAGCCGGAGCGTCTCGGGGAGTTCGACTGCCTCGGTAACTGGTTCGGCACGAAGTATCGGGAGGATATGGAAAGCCCATCCCGTTGGGGCCAGGGGCGTTACGGCCGCGCTTACGATGTCGATTTCGGCTCCGGCGGGGCTCTCCGCCGCTACCCTTGGTTGACGGAGTCGGGGCTCGATCCGGAGGACAGGTCCCGGTGGGAGGAGTTCGCCCCGCTCCGCAAGCACGTCTCGAAGGTCGGCGCGGAAAAAGGCTGGGCTGGCGTGCCGTCGCTGACGCAGTCGGTCCCGTTCGATGAACCGATGCTAGGCTTGGTCGGCCTCTGGCGCCAGGGCGGCGGCCCCGAGGCCCACTTCGCGCTGGCAATCGGTGAGACGATGCTGCGTATCGAGCAACGGCGCATCGCCTGGGCCGCCTACGAACGCACGTCGCGCATGGCCGGCTCGTTCTGGCCCGACCCCAAGATCCGCGCCGCCCTCGTCGAACACTGCCGCAAGCGTCAGGGCGAGATCGAGGCGTCCTTGCGCTTCCGGGACGAGGACGAGGACTTGAGCGCCTGGCGAGGACGGTTCGAGGCCGAGCTTACCCACGGCGAGGCGTACCAGAGGGCCTATCAGGCCTACGAGGCCGAGAAGATTGCCGCGGGCGTCCCGCTCAGCGCCACGTTCCACGACGAGTTCCTCAAGGGCCGTGCCCCCATCGCGTCGCCATCGGGCACGGAGGAGTGGTACGCCCACATTCCCGAGGAAGCGCAAGTCAAGCACGTCGCCGGCCACGGCCTGAGCTGGGGGCTGTTCGCCGCCGGCGTCGCCGCGCTCCTCACGGCGCTGGTCTTCCGCTGGTGGCCGCGCCCCGCGCCGGCCGTCACCGACGCGCCGCTGCCCCCCATCACCTCGGCCGGGCCCGACACAGACGGACGCATCCAGCGCGCCCCTTGACGCACGCCGACAGCGCCGCGATATCGTAACAGCCGGAGAGCCGCTCACGCTCCACTCGGGGCGCTGACGCGGCCCCGCTCGCCCGATCCAGATCCGCTGACGCTCCAGAGACTCGGGGCGCTGACGCGGCCCCGCTCGCCCGAACCCGCCTGACTTCGAGACTCTCCCATGCTCTCCCTCCTGCTCCTCCTGCCCGCCGCCGCGCCTCCCGTCGCCGCGCCCACCGCCTTCGGCGACCGCACGCGCGATGCGTACTTCCGCCTCCAGGCGGAGAAGCTCGGCCGCGACGCCCTCGCCGGCGTCAGGACGCGCGAGGACTGGGCCCGCCGCGCCCCCGAGCTGCGCCGGCAATTCCTCGACATGATGGGCCTGTCGCCGCTGCCCGCCCGCACGCCCCTCAAGGCGACGGTCACCGGCGAGGTCCGCACCCCGCACTACCGCGTCGAGAAGCTGCACTATCAGTCGCTCCCCGGCCTGTACGTCACCGCCAACCTCTACCTCCCCCTCAAGGCCGAGAAGAAACTGCCCGCCGTCCTGTACGTCTGCGGGCACGGGGCGTCGATGGTCGGCAAGGTGTCGCACGGCAACAAGGTGACCTACCAGCACCACGGCGCCTGGCTGGCCGAGAACGGCTACGCCTGCCTCATCGTGGACACCCTCCAGCTCGGCGAATTGCAGGGGCTGCACCACGGCACCAGCCGCTTCAACATGTGGTGGTGGCCGGCCCTCGGGTACACGCCCGCCGGCATCGAGCTGTGGAACGGCATGCGTGGCATCGACTACCTCGTGTCGCGCCCCGAGGTCGATCCCGAGCGCATCGGCGTCACGGGACGTTCCGGCGGCGGGGCGACCTCGTGGTGGGTGATGGCCGCCGACGAGCGTGTCAAGTGCGCGGTTCCCGTCGCCGGCATCGCCGACCTGACGGCCCACGTCAGCGAGGGCTACCCCGGACGCCTGCGCTCCGGCGTCGTCGCCGGCCACTGCGACTGCATGTACATGAACAACACCTACCGGTGGGATTACTCGCTGGTCATGGCCCTGTGCGCGCCGCGTCCCGTCCTCCTCGGCAACACCGACGCCGACCAGATCTTCCCCGTCGCCGGCTACCGGCGCATGGCCGCCCCCGTACGCAAGCTGTACGCCCTGCTCGGGGCCGCGGAGAAGTTCGACCTGCTGGAGACATCGGGCCCGCACAAGGACACGCCGGAGCTGCGTGACGGCGCGTTCCGCTGGCTCAACCGCTGGCTGAAGGGCGACAAGGGCAAGGTCGAACAGCCGACACGCGAGCGTCTTACACCTCAACAACTGAAGGTATTGAAGGATGCCCCGGCGGACGCCATCAACGACGCCGTCCACGAGCGGTTCCGCAAGCCGGCGACGTTCGACGTCCCCGCGTCCGCCGAGGTGGCCCGCGAGTGGTGGAAGCTCAAGTCGGCCGAGCTGAAGAAGGCCCTCGCCGAACGCTGCTTCCGCGGCTGGCCACAGACGCCGCCGGCGCTCGGGGCGAAGGCGACATCCCACGAGGCGCACGGCGTGAAGCTCACGGCGATCGACTTCACGAGCGAGGAGGGGGTGCCGCTGCGTGCCTGGCTGCTGACCGCGGGGAAGGTGGACGAGCTGATCGTCGAGGTGTGCGACGAGAAGGCGTGGGGCAAGTGGCTGGCGGACCTCGGCCCGGACTTCAAGGGCTTGCTGCACGGCGCCGGCAACCCGGCCCCGGCGCCGTACCCCGTGTGGCGGCCCGACGAGCTGAAGCGGCTGAAGAAGTCGATGGCCGCGTACGGCTGGGGGTTCGCTTTCATCGCGCCGCGGGGCGTTGGCCCGACGCGCTGGGGCGACGGCGACGGCGCGCACCAGATCCGCCGCCGCTTCCTGCTGCTCGGGCAGACGCTCGACGGCCAGCGTGTGTGGGACGTGCGCCGCGGCCTGTCCGCCCTGGCCACGGTGTCGAAGGCGTCGAAGGTCGAGCTGCAAGCCTCCGGCGACATGGCCGCCGTGGCGTTGTACGCATCGGTCTTCGAGCCGGGCGTGACGAGGCTGCGTCTGACCGACCCGCCGACGACGCACCGCGAGGGGCCGGCGTACCTCAACATCCTGACGGTGCTGGACATGCCGCAGGCGGTGCTGCTGCCGGGCCGCCCCGTGGTGATCGAGGGCGAAGCGGGGCCGTGGAAGTGGGCCACGGAGATGCAGCGCAAGCTGGGGGCGGCGCTCATCGAGGTGAAGGCGGAGTGAACCGGCGAGGGAGGAGAAGGCGTACCACGAAAGACACGGAAGACGCGAAAGGAAGACAAACAAGACAAGGCAGGCAGAAGAGAGCTGCCGCTGCCTTCCTGCTTAATCTCTGCTTCGCTTCTTCGTCTTCGTTTTCGTGTCTTCCGTGCCTTTCGTGGTATGCCCTCTTCCGCACCCGGGATGTTGCCGCCGCCCGCCCCGGCGGGTAACTGTACTGATAACCCCCGCCCCATCCGACATGCCCCCAGAGGCCTCTCCATGACCGACAGCACCCAGCCCACTCGCCGCGACGCATTGCTGACCACCGGCACCCTCGCCGCCGGCGTCCTCGCCGGCGTCGGCCTCCCCGCCGTCCACGCCGCCGGCGACGAGGAGATCCAGGTCGCCCTCATCGGCTGCGGCGGACGCGGCACCGGCGCCGCCGAGAACGCCCTGCGGACCAAGCCCGCGCCCATCAAGCTCGTGGCGATGGCGGACGTGTTCAAGAGCAACCTCGACGGCAGCTACAACGCCCTCAAGGGCGACTTCAACAAGCAGATGGACATCCCCGACAGGCGCAAGTTCGTCGGGTTCGACGGCTACAAGCACGCGATGGACGCCCTCCGCCCCGGCGATGTGGCCATCCTCGCCACCCCGCCCGCCTTCCGCTGGGTCCACTTCAAGTACGCCATCGAGAAGGGCCTCAACGTCTTCATGGAGAAGCCCGTCACCGTGGACGGGCCCACCTCCGTCCGCATGCTCAAGCTCGGCGAGGAGTCGGTCAAGAAGAACCTCAAGGTGGGCGTGGGCCTGATGTGCCGGCACTGCCCCGCCCGGCAGGAGCTGCACAAGCGCATCCAGGACGGCGAGATCGGCCAGGTCACGCTGCTGCGGGCGTACCGCGTGGCCGGGCTGACCGGCAACGCCTCGTGCGTGCCGCGTCCCAAGGACGACAAGAGCGAGCTGCTCTGGCAGATCCGCAACTTCCACGGCTTCCTGTGGGCCTCCGGCGGCGGCTTCAGCGACTTCCTCATCCACAACATCGACGAGTCGTGCTGGATGAAGGACGCCTGGCCGGTGGAGGCCAAGGCCCTCGGCGGCCGGCACTACCGCGAGGGGTACGTCGATCAGAACTTCGACACCTACTCGGTCGAGTACACCTTCGCCGACGGCGCCAAGCTGCTGCTGGAGGGGCGCAACATCAACCACTGCCACCAGGAGTTCGCCAGCTACGCCCACGGCACGAAGGGGGCGGCGGTGATCTCGCAGTCGGGGCACTGGCCGGCGCTGAGCCGCATCTACCCGACGCAGGACATGTCCACGTCGGCCAAGCCGACGTGGCGCTTCCCGCGTGCCAAGGAGCGTCTGCCGTACCAGGTGGAGTGGGACGTGCTGATCGAGGCGATCCGCCGGGACAAGCCGCACAACGAGGTGAAGCGCGGCGTGGAGGCGAGCGTGGTCACGTCGATGGGGCGGCTGGCGGCGCACACGGGGACGGTGGTGACGTACCAGGACATGCTGAACCACGACCACGAATTCGCGCCCGGCCTGGAGGAGCTGACGCTCAAGAGCGACGCCCCGGTGAAGGCGGACGCCGACGGCAAGTACCCGGTGCCGAACCCCGGCATCAAGCCGGACGACCGCAAGAAGCCGAAGCGCGAGTATCGGGTCTGATCCGAGGAGAGGCATGGACACGCACGGGGGGCGGGGTCGGGTGTCGAGCCGCCGCCCCCGCCCTGGCTCGTCAACCCCCGAGCGCTGACCGGGGGCTCACGCGCTCCGCTGCGCGTCGCGGCTACCTCGGGCGAAGTGGGATGGACGGATGGTGGTTCGGCAGGGCGGGTAGGACGCCCGCCGGCGGTGACGTGCAGCCCGCGCGAAGAAGAATGTGAGCGACACTCGGCGACTGCGCTCACCGACATCCAAACTGCTCATCGAAGATCGTGCGCCGCGTGGTGTAATGCGTGTTGCTGGAGGCATCCCGGCCTCTCCGGCGGCAGCGAGGAAGGTGGCGCAGAGATGAGCGAGAGGATCAAGGCCCACACCAGGAACGGCCACACCAACGGCGTCGCGAGCAACGGCCACGCCGACGCCGAGACGGGCGAGAAGACCGACGGCCCCACCGCGGCCGGCGCGCGGGAAGAGCGGGACAACGAGGGTGACCCGTACATCCGTCTGGAGTGCGGCCGGTTCATGCCTGGGAACCGGGGCGGGCCCGGCAACCCCTTCGCGCGGCACGTCGCCGCCATGCGCGCGGCCATCTGCGCGGCGGTGCCGAGGGAGAGGCTGATGCGGATCGCGGACAAGGTGGGTGAGATGGCCGAGAACGGCAACCTGGCGGCGGCGCGTCTCATCTTCAGGTACTGCGGGGGCGTGCCGGGGCCGACGCCGGACCCGGACACGCTGGACGCGCAGGAGATGGAGGGGCGCAGGGCGGCCACGGTGACGGCGGACGACCTGGACCTCATCGAGAGGAAGATGCCCGCCAGCGCCCTGTGCGTCCTGGCGCACGCGGCCACGCCCGAGGTCAGGCAGGCGTGGGCGGAGGACAGGGCGAGGCGGGAGAAGGACGCGGCGCGTGGGGGTGGGGTGACGACGGCGGAGGTGGGGGGCACGGCACGCTCACGCCGTGCCGCTCGCCTTGGCGACGCGGCGCAGCCTGCGCCGGGGCAGACTCCGGGGCGTGCGGACGGGCTGCCCGATGGCGGCGATGTCGAGGAGACGCTGCGCGGGCTGGCGGGGGCGCGGCGCGAGGGCGATGGGCGCCAGTCGCTGACTCCCTCCGTCACCAAACGGGAAATGAAGCGGGACACCAAGAGCGTCCCGGCCGGCCCGGAGGTGCCGGCGGAGGGCGAGAACGGCGACGGGCGCGGCACGGATTGTCGCTGATCGCCTCTTCGCCCCTGGATGCACGGATGAATTACCCCTCACTCACCGGGCGAGGGGCGAGGGCGGCACGGGCCCGCGTTGGCGTTCCTGCCGCCACCGGAAAACGCACAGCGGTTGTGGGCCTCGCCCCGGCCGTCCGCCATCGCCCCGCCTGCTATAATGCCAGTCCTCTCCCCGCCGGATACGGAAAGGATGGCCGGACATGCTGCCCCCCTCCGCCCGCTCCGCCCCCCCCGCCGCCCTCGTCGAAGACGCCCTGCGCCGCGGCGAGGGCTCCCTCGACTCACGCGGCTCCCTCAACGTCCTCACCGGCAAGTACACCGGACGCTCGCCCCGCGACCGCTTCCTCGTCCCCGGCCCCGACGACGAGGCCCTCATCGCCTGGGGCGGGCCCAACACACGCATGCCCCCCGACACCGCCGAACGCCTCTCCCGCCGCGTCGAGGAGTACCTCGCCTCCCGCCCCACCTGGGCCGTCCACGCCCACGCCTGCGCCGACCCCCGGTGGCGCCTCCCCGTCCGCGCCATCTGCGACACCGCCTGGCAGGCCCTCTTCACCGGCATCATGCTCCGCGACCCGGGCCGCACCGCCTTCGACGCCGCCGCCGGCCTCACCATCCTCGCCGCCACCGAGCTCCTCGCCGACCCCCGACGCGACGGCACGGCCTCCGAGGCGTTCATCATCCTCGACTTCCCGCGCCGCCTCGTTCTCATCGGCGGCACGCGCTACGCCGGCGAGATCAAGAAGGCCGTCTTCACCTTCCTCAACCACCGCCTCCCCTCCGCCGGCGTGCTGCCCATGCACTGCTCCGCCAACATCGGCGCCGACGGCAAGACCGCCCTCTTCTTCGGCCTGTCCGGCACCGGCAAGACCACCCTGTCCGCCGACCCCGAACGCCGACTCATCGGCGACGACGAGCACGGCTGGTCCGACGACGGCGTCTTCAACTTCGAGGGCGGCTGCTACGCCAAGTGCATCAATCTGTCACCGGAGGGCGAGCCCCAGATCCACGCCGCCCTCACCTTCGGCAGCGTGCTGGAGAACGTCGTCGTCAACCCGCACACGCGCATCCCCGACTTCGCCGACGACACCCTCACCGAGAACACGCGGGCGGCGTACCCCCTCTCCCACATCCCCGGCGTCGAGCCGTCGGGCCGGGGCGGACACCCCTCCACGATCCTCTTCCTCGCCTGCGACGCCTTCGGCGTCCTGCCCCCCGTCGCCCGCCTGAACGTCGAACAGTCGATGTACCACTTCCTCTCCGGCTACACCGCCCGCGTCGCCGGCACCGAGCGCGGCGTCGCCCACCCCGAGGCCACGTTCAGCGCCTGCTTCGGCGCCCCCTTCCTGCCGCGTCCGCCTGCCCGCTACGCCGAGCTGCTCGCGGAGAAACTGCGTCAGCACGGCAGCGCCGTGTGGCTGGTCAACACCGGCTGGACGGGCGGCCCGGCGGGGGCCGGCGGACGCCGCATGCCCCTGGCCGTCACGCGCGCCCTGGTGCGGGCCGTCCTGGCCGGCGATCTGGACCGCGTGCCGATGTTCGCCGACCCGGTGCTGCGGGCGATGGTGCCGGAGGGCTGCCCCGGCGTCCCGCCGGACCTCCTGCGCCCGCGCAAGACCTGGGCCGACCCGGCGGCCTACGACGCGCGGGCGCGGGAGCTGGTCGGCCTGTTCGCGAAGGACTTCGCCCAGCACGCCCCGCTAGTGAGCCCGGAGGTGCGTGCGGCGGGGCCGGCGTACCAGGCGAGCGGCCCGGCGTGAGGGGGCCGAGCATGTCAGGCCGTCAGGATCGCGTCCAACGCCCAGCACCCGCCGACGTGCGGGCCCGCGAACGCAGGTGCGTCAAAAGGGCCGCGTCGTCACAGCCCGCCTCCTCCAGCGCGTCGGCAAGGATCGGCAGCACGTCGAACGCCCGCGAGGCCCGGGCATGAACGGCGAGCGCCCGCACGGGCGGCACGAGCCACGCGGGGGAGAGGACGCAAGGCCGGAACGGGTTGCCGAGCAGCTCGCGGAGGAGATCGGCCTCGCGCGGGGAGTGCTTGATGCTGCCCATTCCGTCGCCGTGACAACAGACGAAAACGTCCCCCAGCACCGCGTACACCACCGCCTCGTCGGCCGCGAACCGTGGATCGCCCTCGTCGGGCATCGCCTCGTCCGGCGCGAGGATCTGCCCGACCCGCGAGCGTCGGATGCGGCTGGCCCGCTCGGACAGGCCGCCGAGCGCAACGAGGAACTCGGACTCCTCATGGAACGCCTTCCAGCTATCGAGATCCACGGCCGCCCCGAGGTCCGGGCAGAGCGACGATTCGGCCAGGGCCGCGAGATCGTCAAGGATCGGCAGATACTCCGGAGGCATCGCCGCGCCCTGGAGGCGTGGCGCCTCGGCGCAGAACTGGATCTGCTTGCGTGCGGGGAAGGACCCGACATCCAAAGCGTGGCGCAGCATCCGCCACAGCTCGTCGCCGGCGAGCCACTCCGCCTCGGTCATCGGGGGGACTTTCGACATGCCGCCTCGTCCGCCTCCCTTGACGGCTCATCCTACCGGACACTCCACGCCCACGCCATCCACCCGTCTCGCCAGCCGCCCCCTCACCGGCTACCCTGATACTGTAGCGCCCCCATCCGACTGACAGGCGGTCCCGACCATGCACCCTCTACCCCCCCTCGGTAATAACCCCTCCCGCCAGGGCACCACCCCCGGCTCGTTCGCCCTGCCGCCGGCCATCCTGCCCGGGGCCGCCGGCGCGCTCACCTTCGCGTCCCCCGACACCCCCGGCATGCCCGCGCCCTCCGACAGGACCGCCTGGGACTTCCTCCCCGACGGCTGGACGACGGCCCTCGGCGACGGCCCCGGCGCCTTCCTCCAGGGCGACGGCACCTACCGCCGCGTCACCGCCCCCGCCGGCTTCACCCCGGTCACCCAGCTCGAACACGCCCGGCTCGGCGTCATCACCCCGCAGATGCGCCGCGTCGCCGAACGCGAGCCGCACCTGACCGCCGCTCAGGTCCGCGACGAGGTGGCCGCCGGCCGCATGGTCATCCCCGCCAACCGCACGCACCTGACCTACAACCTCGACCCGATGGCCATCGGCAGGGCGTCGCGCACCAAGGTCAACGCCAACATGGGCGCGTCGCCCATCTCGTCCAGCACCGCCGAGGAGGTGGACAAGCTCCGCTGGGCCGAGCGCTGGGGCGCCGACACCGTCATGGACCTGTCCACGGGCGGCGACCTCGACGCCTGCCGCGACGCCATCGTCCGCGCCAGCACCGTGCCCATCGGCACCGTCCCCATCTACTCCATGATCCTGGGCCGCAAGATCGAGGACCTCACGCCCGAGATGATCCTGGCCTCGCTGGAGCACCAGGCGGCGCAGGGCGTGGACTACTTCACCATCCACGCCGGCGTCCTCTACGAGCACCTCCACCTCATCAAGCGCCGCCTCATCGGCATCGTCAGCCGCGGCGGCTCGCTCCTCGCCAAGTGGATGCTGCACCACAAGAAGCAGAACCCCATGTACACGCACTGGGAGGACATCTGCCGCGTGATGCGCCGCCACGACGTGACGTTCTCCATCGGCGACGGCCTGCGTCCCGGCGGCCTCGCCGACGCCACCGACGCCGCCCAGCTCGCCGAGCTGTCCACCCTCGGGGAGCTGACCGAACGCGCCTGGCGGATGGGCGTGCAGGTCATGGTCGAGGGCCCCGGCCACGTCCCCTTCGACCAGATCGAGTACAACATGAAGCTCCAGCGGGCGGTGTTCCACTGTGAACTCCTCTAAGTCTTGTTCCCGTTGTTTTCCGTCTTCTGCTTGTGTTTATA
>CAZVZK010000174.1:0-19920 GCA_964630925.1 uncultured Alcaligenaceae bacterium | reverse complement strand
GTGTGTCATCCCCGTATCCTATGCCCCAGACGCTTTATCGCGCAGCGACTCTAATATCTCGCAGGCAAGAGGAGATCATCGTGAGGTTCCCGAAGAAGCGCACACTCCGCGTTGAGCCGCTGGAGGACCGGTGCGTGCTGTCCGCCGGCTTCGTCCCCCAGGGGAATGACCTCCTGGATTTGCAGCAGATGCGCGGCCAGGGGAACCAGCAGGTGAGGTAGCCCCCCACCCCACCTCCAGCACCACCCGGAGCCCGCTCGCCGGCCCCCGGTACGTCGGCGTCATCGACCCCGCCGCGCCACGGCACAGCCACGCGCGGCTCTGCCATGAGCCGGCGCAATCCCCCTTTCATTCACCGCGCGAGGACTGACGGGCCCGATATCGGGCGTACGCGGGCGTCAGGCACATGTCCATGCCAGCATACATCCGCTCGTCCGGCGAGCCCGCGGTGGCGAAAGAGATCGCGGCGCTGCGGCACCCACCCAGGCACACCTCCTGATACTCGCAGGCCTCCGCCGCGCAGATCCCACGCAGCTCCCGCCGGAGGGTTTCGCGGGACAGGTCCACCGGCCGGTCAATGACGACGCGGCCCGTCCCCCAGTCCACCTTCCCGATCCGCGTGTCGGCCTCGGCGATGTTGTGGAAGCACCAGTGGACGTTGCCCGACTGGGTCGAGATGTTCCAGTACTGCCCATCGATCGCGGGGCAGAACGTCTCCGAGGGCGGCGACTGCGGCGACCGCCTCCTGATCTTCTCCCTCGCCTCCTCGACGGTCTTCCCGTGGAAGTTCGGCCCGAAATTGACCGCGAAGCAGACGTAGAGCCGCCGGCCGGCGGCCCCCTTGAGACGCTCGAACGCCGGGATGACGGACTCCTCGAGGTCAGCCTGCGTGAGGTAGGCCTCCGGCGAGAAGGCGCCGGCGGCGTCGCCGAGCGGCTGGAGGCGAATGAACCGGAGCCGATGAACGCCGAGCCTGATGCACTCATCGCCGAGGCGCTCCATCGACGCCATCGTCTCCCTGGACAAGACGTTGTTCACCTGCACGCGCAGCCCGTGCGCGACGCAGGCCTGGATGTTCGCCTTGATGCGCTCGTATTCTTCCGGGGTATTCAGGTTGTACGCCTGCTGTTCGGCCGCGCTGCCGAACAGGGTGATCTGGATCTCCTTGATCCCGGAGGCCCGCAGGCGGTCCACCAGGGTGGCGTCCAGCCGGCCCCCGTTGGTCAGCGTCTCCGTCTGTCCGATCTCCCGCATGACGGGCAGCAGTGGGGTCGCGGTGACGACATCCCGCGGATACAGGAAGAAGGCCGATTCCCGGTAATTCGACCTCAGCAGGCGGATGAATTCGATCTCGGCGTCACTGCCCCGAGGCCGCCCCTCATCGATCTCCGACTCCACGTAGGAACATTGCCTGCATGCCTGATCGCAGGGACGGTAGGACATGACGTCGATGTTCCTCACCGGAGGGGCGGCAGCACTCGCAGGAGGTGAAGTCACTGGCAGCGGAAACATGACGGCCCCCCTCTCTCCCACCACCCGTCCCCCTCACCCCACCTCCAGCACCACCCGGAATCCCGACGCCGGCCCCCGGTACGTCGGCGTCATCGACTCCCGTGACGCGCTGCGGCACAGCCGCGCGTGATTCTGCCACGACCCACCACGCATCACCTTCATCGTCCCCGTCTTCGGACCGCCCACCGCCCTCCTCGGCCCCCCGTCATACCAGTCCTGGCACCACTCCCACACGTTCCCGTGCATGTCGAAGAGGCCCCACGCATTCGCCTTGTAACTGCCCACCACGCTCGGCCTCCGCAGGAACGTCCCCTTCAGCCGGCTCCCATACGGATGCCGCCCGTCGCAGTTCGCGTCCCCCGACCCCAGCGACCCCCCGAACGCGAACGGGTCCCGCGACCCCGCCCGGCACGCGTGCTCCCACTCCGCCTCCGTCGGCAGACGATACTTCCGCTTCCGCCTCCGCTCACCCGGCATCTCCGAAAGCCGCCGACAGAACTCGACGGCGTCCTCCCACGACACGTGCTCCACGGGGAACGCGCGTGCGTCCTCCCCCGCCACCGCCCGGAACAGGCTCGGGTTACTCCCCATCACCGCCTGATACTGTCCCTGCGTCACTTGATGAATGCCCAGATAATAGGCGTTCTCCATCACCACGCGCCGCGTCGGCCCCTCGTCGTGGTGCCGCCCCGCCTCGCCCTCCGCCGACCCCATCACGAACTCACCCGCCGGCACCAGCACGAACGACATCCCACACTCGTTCACCGCCTCGCGTCCCGGACGGTACGGCACCACGTCCAGCAGCCGCCGCATCTCCTCGTCGTCCGGCGCCAGCGCCAGATACTCCGCCAGCCGGTCGTGCAGCCCCTCGAACTTCAGAAGCTTGCTCTCCTTGCGGATCCGCGCCCGCAGCTCCTGCCGCCG
Source organism: uncultured Alcaligenaceae bacterium (assembly GCA_964630925.1). GTDB lineage: Bacteria > Planctomycetota > Planctomycetia > Gemmatales > Gemmataceae > RGDT01. The sequence goes on along the minus strand of CAZVZK010000174.1, from coordinate 17,484 downwards.
CCCGTGCCGCTCGCGCAGCCCCTCCACCATCGCCTCGTCGCGCAGCGCCCCCGGCAGCCTCTCCAGCACACGCACCGCGCCCAGGTAATCGTGCCGCTGCTCCGCCAGCACCCGCGCCCGCGCGATGTTCTCCTGCGCCCGCGCCAGCCTCCGCTGCAATCGCGCCGCCGCGTCCAGCGGGTCGTCCCCCAGCTCCTCCTCCTCGGGGTCGTCGCACATCCCCTCGCGCAACTTCTCCAGCTCACGCAGCACCGCCCCCGCGTCCGCCCACCGCCGCTCCGGCCGCACCGCCAGGCACCGCCCCAGCACCTCCATCCCCGCCTCGTCCAGACCCTTCCCGTGCAGCTCCTCGCGCCAGTCCGTCTGAGGCCGATCCCCCAGCTGCCCCGTCAACAACTGATACCACACCACCCCCAGCGCGAACACGTCGTCGCGCGGGTGCGCCTCCTCGCCACGCAACTGCTGGGCCGACGCATAGAGGGGGGTGCAAGCCCCGCGCAGCGCCGTCGTCTGCACCGCCGACCCAGTCGGCGCCGCCACCGCCCCGATCCCCAGGTCCGCCAGCCGCGCCTTGCCGTCCGCCCCGATCAGCACGTTGGCCGGCTTGATGTCCCGGTGCACGATGGGCGGCGACAGGGCGTGCAATCGCGCCAGCGTCCCCGCCAGCCGCGCCACCGTCTCCAGCGCCAGCACGGCCCGCCGCCCCGGTGACTCCTTCTGCCACCGAGGCACCAGCCCCGCCAGATCCCCGCCCGACACGTACTCGTACTTCAAACAAGGCGGGTCGGTGCAGAGCGCCGTGTCGAGCAGCGCCACCAGCCCCTCGTGCCGCCCCTGCGCGATGATCCGCCCCAGCAGGTCGGCCTCGTTCCGCAGGAACCGCGCCGCCGCGGGGTCGAGACAGTACTTCAGCGCCACGGGCGGCAGGTGCGGGTGCCGCGCCTTCCACACCTCGCCGAACCCGCCCTGCCCGAGCAGCTCCTCCAGCCGCCAATCGGGGAACCCCGGCGCCTGCTGCCCGGCGGTGAACCGCGGCAGCCGCGCCGGCAGGAGCGGCATCACGTCGAGCGGCCTGCCGATGACGAGCGGCCCGTCGCCGGCCCGCGTCTGCCGCGCCTGCGCCGGCAGCCGCGTCAAATACTTCACCAGCGACAGGTGCAGGTCGGCCGGCACCGCCGCGAATTCGAGACGTATCGCCTCCTCGGCGAGACGACGCGCCTCGTGGTCCGGCAACGCGGCGACCGCCTCGAGCTCGCAGGCGGCCTGAGACGGCGGCCTGTCCTTGGCCCACCCGCCGTAGACGCGGCGGGCCATCTCGGGCAGCAGCTCGGCGGCGAAGTCGCCGGCGAAGCCCATCCCCGCGCAATCCATCGCGGCCTTGGCGACGAACCGGAAGAAACCCAGAGCTAGCGACATTGGCGGCACCTCGTGCTTGAGGACAGCCGGGGTCGCCCCGGGGCTCACGGCCCGTAAAACGACCACAAGGAGTGTAACAGGCCGCGGGACCGGGCGGAAGCCTGGCAGGTGCCATGCTGGAGCCGATGGGCGATCAGGGCGTCCTGGCCCGCCTCGGCGACGAGGCCCGCGCCGTCCGCTGGGCCGCCGCCGTCCGCGCCCTCGCGCCCCCCTGGCTCCTCGACGTCGTCCAGGCCTACACCGCCGTCGCCGTCTTCCACGACCCGGCACGCATCGGCCTCACCGACGCCATGCGCGTCCTCGCCGCCGTCACCCCCGACGAGGGGGAGCGGACGCCGGGCCGCCTGCACCACATCCCGTGCTGTTACGAACGCGGCCCCGACCTCTTACGCGCCGCCGAGGCGCTCGGCCTCCCCCCCGACGGCCTCGTCCGCCTGCACTCCGGCACGGAATACACCGTCCACGCCATCGGCTTCTGCCCAGGCTTCCCCTACCTCGGCTACCTCCCGCCCGCCCTGTGCGGCCTCCCGCGCCTCGAGTCGCCGCGCCTCCGCGTCGAGCCCGGCAGCGTCGGCCTGACGGGCCGGCAGACCGGTATCTACACCGAGCCGAGGCCCGGCGGGTGGATGCTCGTCGGCCAGACGCCCCTCCTGCTCGTCGACGTCGCGTCGGGCTACTTCCCCCTACGGACGGGGGACCGCGTCCGCTTCGAGCCGATCACCGAGGCGGAGTCCACCCGCCTCCGCGGCCGACGCCTCTGACCGTCAGGGCGCCGCGGCGAAGCGGTAGACCGTCGTCTGCCGGTAGGTCGCGCCCTTCTTCAGCACGGGCGAGGGGAAGTCCTTCTGGTTGGGCGAGTCGGGGAACTTCTGCGCCTCCAGGCAGAACCCGGCGTGCTTGTCGTAGGTGGCCCCGTCCTTCCCCTTCACCCCGTCGAGGAAGTTCCCCGTGTAGAACTGCACCCCCGGCTCGGTGGTGAACATGAGCATCACCCGGCCGCTGGCCTTGTCCAGCACGCGGGCCGCCTGCACCGGCTTGGTGTCGCTCTTGCCGCCCCCGTCGATGACGAAGTTGTGGTCGTATCCGCCCCGCGTCTTGGCGATACGCTCCTTGATCGTGTGCGCCTTGAGGAAGTCGAACGGCGTCCCGGCCACGTCCTCGATGGTGCCCTTGGGGATGGCCTCAGCGTTGACCGGCGTGTACTTGCTGGCGAAGAGGGTGACCTCGTGGTCCAGGCACGACCCCTTGGAGTGCCCGCGCAGGTTGAAGTACAGGTGGTTCGTCAGGTTGACGATGGTGTCGGCGTCCGCTGCCGCCTCGTACTTGATGATCAGCTCGTTGTTGTCGTTGAGGGCGTAGGTGACCTGGGACTTCAGCTCGCCGGGGTAGCCCTCGTCCTTGTCCGGGCTGACCAGCTCGAACGTGACCTCCGCGAAGTTCTTGGCCCCCTTGGCCGTGCCGTGGACCGCCTGCTTCTTCCATTCCCACACGTACTTGTCGAAGCCCTTGTCGCCGCCGTGCAGGTGGTGCTTCTTGTCGTTGTTCTTCGCGATCTTGTACTCGGTCCCGTTGAGGGTGAACTTGCCGTCGGCGATGCGGTTGGCGTAGCGCCCGACGATGCACCCGAAGTACGGGTTGCTCTTCGACTGGAAGCCCTTGACGCTGTCGAACCCCAGCGCCACATCGGCCAGCGACCCCTTGCGGTCCGGCACCCACAGCTCGGTGACCGTGGCGCCGAGCGTCATGATCTTGACGGCCATGCCGTTGGAGTTGGTGAGGGTGTACAGGTCCACCGCCTCGCCCGTGCCGGTCTTGCCGAAGGCGGCCTTCTTGATGTCGAGCTTGGGGCGGCCCGGCTGGGCGTGGGCGGAAGGGCAGACGGCGGACAGGCCCAGGAGGAGGCCGGAGAGGAGGGCCGCGTTGCGCATGGTCGTTGACTCCCTTGTCCTTCGGGGACGATTGTGGGGATAGGATAGTGCGCCCGTCTGCCGCGGCACTAGCCCCATCCCCCGCCCGGAGTATTCTGCCAGTGTTCCCCGCACGAAAGGGCCCCCCATGCTGACGTTGCTGCTCGCCCTCACCGCCCCCATCCCCGCCGCCGCGCCCCTCCCCGGCCCGCCCGACGGACGCGCCGTCGATACCGCCCTCCGCACCATCTCGCGCGGCGACGGCCGCTCCATCCGCGGCGAGGGCATCCCGCGTCCGGTCATCGCCGTGGCCTTCGGCTCCCACAGCCGCTTCACCGACAAGGAATTCGCCACCCTCGCCTGCCTCACCGACCTGCGGAGCCTCAACCTCCGCTTCTGCGCCGTCAGCGGCAAGGGCATGGCCGCCCTCGCCGGCATGTGGCGTCTCCGCTCCCTCGACCTCTCCGACACCCACGCCGACGACACCGGCATGCCCCACGTCGGCGGCCTGTTCCTGTTGACAGACCTCGCCCTGCGGCAAACGCGCGTCAGCGACCGCGGCCTGGTGCACCTCAAGCCGCTGACGCATCTGCGCACCCTCGACCTGGGCGGCACCCGCGCCGGCGACGAGGCCGCCAGGTCCATCGCCGGCGCGACGGGGCTGACGCAGCTCAACATGGAGCGCGGCGAATTGACCGACGAGGGGCTGAAGGCGCTCTCCGGGCTGAAGGCGCTGCGTACGCTCGGCATCGCCGGCACGCGGGTGACCGACGCCGGCCTGAAGCACGTCGAGGGGCTGACGCTGCTGGGGTCGCTCGATCTGGAGAAGACCGCCGTCACGGGAAAGGGGATGGCGTCGGTCGCCAGGCTGACCGGCCTCTCGATGCTGAACCTCGGCAAGACCGGCGTCGATGACGAGGGCGTTAAGGCCCTGTCCGCCCTGAAGGGCCTGCGCGAGCTGCGGCTGACGGGGACGAAGGTGACGGGGGCGTGCCTCAAGACGCTGGCGGGCCTGACCTCGCTCCAGACCCTGTCGCTGGCCGACACCGAGGTCGATGACACGGCGCTGGCGCAACTGGAGTCGATGAAGGGGCTGCGCTCGCTGAACCTCCTCGGCTCGAAGGTCACGGGCGACGGCGCCAGCGCCCTCCGCAAGGCGCTGCCGCGGACGAAGGTGGATCACTGAGCGCCAGCGGAGCGTGAGCGGCTCTGGATCGGGCGAGCGGGGTTGCGTCAGCGCCCCGAGTGGAGCGTCAGCGGATCTTGATCTCTGGAGCGTGAGCGGCTCTGGATTCGGCTGTTCATTCCTGCGCGCCACGCCAGCGAGGCGCTCACGCTGTTCACTCGGGGCGCTGACGCAACCCCGCTCGCCAGAGCCGCTCACGCTCCAGCGCCGTCCCACAGCCGCTGATAGCACGCCTCCAGCGCCCGCGTCAGCGCCTCCGCGTCGCATACGGGCGATCCCAGCAGCCGCGAACGCATCCCGCTCCGCAGCGCCGCCAGACGCGCCGCCGTGTCCGGCGATGTCGCCAGGCGCACCGCCATCTCGACGTACCCCCGCCTGTCGGCGGCCACGAATTCCTCCAGCCCGGCGGCGCGGAGCTGCGACAGGCTCGTCCGCCCGGCCCAGCGTCCCGGGTCGAACGTGACCACCGGCACCCCCTGCCACAGCGCCTCCGCCGTCGTCGTCCCGCCGCTGTACGGGAACACGTCCAGCGCGAAGTCGATCCGCCCGTAGGTGCCCAGGAACTCCAGATGCGCCGCCGGCCCCTCCAGCGTCAGCCGCTCCGGGCCGACGCCGCCCGCCGCGAATCGCGCCAGCAGATGCGCCCGGCTCTCGGGACGGCCCAGCGTGGCGTTACGGAGCAGCAGATGCGCCGCCGGCGCGCCACGCAGGATCTCGCACCACGCGGCGACCACGTCGTCCGTGATCTTGTACTGCGACGCCAGACAGCCGATGGTCACGCGGCCCGACGCGAGCATCGGCGGCGGGACGAACTCGGGGGCGGCGTGGCTGACCTCGAACGTCAGGTACGAGCCGGGCACGCGCTCGATCCGCTCAGTGTAGAAGCGCTCCTCGCCCTGTGGGATGACATGGTCGTCGCCGATGAGCGTGTCGAGGCCGGGCAGCCCCGACGTGGCGTAGAGGTTGAACCACCCGGCCTGCACCGGCGCGGGCCGCAGCGCGAACAACGCCAGCCGCCGCGGCACGCTGAAGCCGTTCAGGTCGATCAGGACGTCGATCTTCTGGCGGGCGATCAGCGCCGCGACCTCCTCGTTCGACATCCCGGAGGTGTTGTGCGTCTCGTCGCCGGGCTGCGGGGAGTAGCCGTCGAGTGGCACCACGCCGGGCACATCGCCGAACAGGCGGACCTGGAACCGCGCCCTGTCGTGGCGGTTCACGACGGCCCAGACGGGCTTCATCCAGTTCGGCCGGTGGAAGTACGCGGAGACGTAGCCGACACGCAACCGGGGGTTGGCCCTGCGGACGGGCCTCGGCCCGGCCGGCCGAGACGGATGCCGCCGCGCCCACTCGCGCCGGCACGCCAGGATGGAGGCGTTGTCATCCGCCGGGCTGCCGGGGATGACGACCGCCAGGCTCTCCCACGCCAGCGATTGCACGTCGGGCGGCCCCTCCGCCGCCGCCCGGCGGAGCAGCGGCATCGCCGCCTCGACGCACCCCAGTTGGAACAGCGCCTTGCCCTTGTCGTGCCACGCCGCCGCATGCCCCGGGGCCGCCGCGAGGCAGCGGTCGAACGCCGGCACCGCCTCCGCGGGCCGTTCGAGCGCGAGCAGCGCCCGGCCCCGGCCGTACCATGCCTCCGCGTCCCCCGCGTCGAGCCGCGCCGCCTCGGCGTAATGCGGGAGCGCCTCCTCGTAGCGCCCGAGCATCTGCAGGGCGTCGCCCAGGCGCCGGTGAGACGGGCCGTCGTCGGCCTTCAACGCGCAGGCCCGCCGGAGCGCGGCCAGCGCCGCCGACGGGCGGCCCACCGCCATCAGCGCCTCGCCGAGCGTGGCCCACGCCGGCTGCAGGTCCGGGTCGAGGGTGGCGGCGGCCCGCAGCGGGGCGAGCGCGTCTGCCGGCTTGCCGTCGCGCAGCAGGGCCTCGCCGAGATTGAAGTGCGGCACCGCCTGTTCGGGGGCCGCCTCGGCCCCCTGCCGGTAACAGGGGATGGCCTCGCCGAGCCGCCCGAGCTGGTCGAGCACGCCGCCGAGGTTGTTGAGCAGTGAGGCGTTGCCCGGCATCGCCTTCAGCGCCTGCCGCAGGAGCGCCGCCGCCTCCTCCAGGCGCCCCGCCTGCTGCGCGGCGGCGGCACGTCGCACGAGGTCGGTCACGTCAGCCCGCCCATCGGCTCGCCGTGGTAGACCGCGTGCGGCCTGTCCTCCGCGTCGCTCCAGTGGGCCGTCTTCGGCACCCCCAGCGCCTGGTAGATCGTCGCCGCGAAGTTCTCCGGCGTCTGTGGGGCCGTCGCCGGGTAGCCGCCGACCTTGTCCGACGAGCCCACCACGCGCCCGCCCTTCAACCCGCCGCCGGCCAGCCACACCGTCTGCACGCCGCCCCAGTGGTCGCGGCCCGGCCCCTTGTAGTGCTGCGTCAGCGTCGAGAGCCGCGGCGTCCGCCCGAACTCGCCGGCCATGATCAGCAGCGTCGAATCCAGCATGCCGGACTCGTGCAGGTCGTCGAGCAGGGCCGACAGCGAGCGGTCCGTCGGCGGCAGGAGCTTGTCCTTGAGGTGCGGGAAGGCGTTGCCGTGGGTGTCCCACGTCTCGTTGTTGCCGAGGTTCACCTGCACTAGCCTCACGCCGGCCTCGACGAGACGCTTCGCCATGAGCAGCGAGTGGCCGAAGGCGTTCTTGCCGTAGCGGGTCAGGGTCGCGTCGTCGGCCCGCGTCACGTCGAAGGCCGCCCGCACCTTCGCGCTGGTCAGCAGCGACACGGCCCCCTCGTGCAGGGCGGTGAACTTGCCGCCGTCGAGCGTACGCCGCTGGGCGTCGAGCTTTCGCAGGAGCGACAGACGGCCATCGAGGCGTTCGGAGTGCGGCACGGCGAGGCTGGGCAGGCCGAAGACGCGGAACTTGTGGCCGGGCCTGTCGGGCCGGTCCTGGTGGTCGAACTCGTACTCGGGGTAGGCGCCGTAGTGCAGCGGGTCGAAGGGCGATGCCTCCAGGAACCACGGGTCGCGGGCCGAGCCCATCATCCCGCCGAACTGTCCGGGGATCACGCGGCCCGAGTTGTGGACGATCCTGTCCGGCAGCACGACGGACGGCGGCAGGTTGGTGGTCGAACGCAGGACGGCCCGCGCCACGGCGGCGATGCTCGGGTAATCCGTCGCCTGCGGCTTCGACGTGTTGAACCCCGTGGGGATGGAGCCGCGCCCCGTCAGCATGATGTGGTGGCCGGCGGAGTGGTCGTTGCTCTTGTGCGTCAGCGAGCGCACCAGCGACCACAACTTCGCCCGCTTGGCGAGCATGGGCAAATGCTCGCAGATGCGGGTGCCGGTGACGCTGGTGGCGATGGGGTTGAACTCACCGCGGATGGCGGACGGCGCGTCGGGCTTGAGGTCGAACGTCTCGTGCTGGGCGAGGCCGCCGGAGAGGAAGATGTAGATGCAGGACTTCGCCTTCGCGGAAGGCGCCGCCAGCGCGTCGAGGTGCCCGGCGGCGAGGCCGCACAGGGAGAGGGCGCCGGCGCGGACGGCGGTGCGGCGGTCGATGAGGGGGTGCTGCATGGCGGGTCTCCGGCGCGGAGGGATGACAGCATCGTAGCCGGCCGGCGCGTGATCAGCTACCATAATTTGCCGCCCCAGGAGGTTCGCGTGAACGAAGCCGCCTTCCTCGATGCTCTGGCCGCCGACCCGCTCGACGGCGTGACGCGGCGCGTCTACGCCGACTGGCTGGAGGAGCGCGGCGACCCGCGGGCCGAGTACCTGCGCCGCGAGATCGAGCTGGCAGACATCCCTATCGACGACCCGCGTTGGCCGGCGCTGGCCTGCTGGGTGCGCGAGCGTGTAGACGCCCACGACCCGGCGTGGGTGGCGGCGGCCTGCCCGCTGTACGAGGTGTGGCTGCACGGGTATCCGGAGGGGGAGAAGCTCCCGGCCATCCACGTCGTCTACGCCTTCGTGAGGGTCGGGATCGGTCTGGACGAGGCGAAGGCCCTCATCGATTCCGTGCCGTCGCGCATCCTGGCCGGCGTGCCCTTCGCCGCCGCCCTCCGTGGAGCGACCATCCTCTTGGCGAATCTCGGGGGGGATCCGCGCCGCGCAACGATCTGGCCCTGCCGCGAGGTGGCCCGCGGCTCCTGCGAGGGCGGGAGGTTTGCCAAGCAACAATCCCTCGACCTCACGCTCTGGCAGGGGCTTCGCCTGTCGCGGCCCGATGCGGGTCACGCCGCCTCGGGGTCGATGCCGAGCTGACGCAGCCGTTCGGCGAGGCGCTCCGCCTTCTGCCGCGCCTCGTCGGCCTGCCTGCGCGACTCCTCCTCGGCGCGTCGGGCCTCGTCGGCCTGTCGTCGCGCCTCCTCCTCGGCGAGGCGTGCCTGCCGCGTCTGCTCGGCCTCGTCGGCCAGCTCGCGGCGCATGTCGTCGGCGGCACGCTCGGCCTCGCCGACACGCGCGCGATCATCTTCGTAGGAGGGCAGCATCTCGCCGGTGCCGCCGTCCCACGGCCGCACGTACCAGCCCGCGATGCCTTCCACCGTGCCCTGCCACAGCCCCAGCTCCACCCCGAGCTCGGGGATCGGGAAGCGGCCCCGCCCGTTGGCCTGCACCGCCTGGAAGACATTGCCGTCGTTGCGGTACAGCTCGAGGGTGCCGCGGAAGCCGTCGTGGATCGCGTAATACGTCGCCTTGATCGCCTTCTCGTAAATCCAGAACTTGCCCTCACGCTCGGTGCGGCTGCGCTCCTCGCTACCATCGCCGGAGACGTATTCGATGACGATCAGAGGCGAGATCAGCTCGTTCCACAGGACGTAGGAACGGCGGCACTCGCCCTCCAACATGGGCTCGACGCCCACCACCAGGAACCAGTCGGGCGCCCTCGCCCCGCGCGTCCGCGGCTCGGTGAGCCAGAAGTAGATGAGGCTGTCCGACCCGATGGAGTATCGCCCCTCCGGGAACCGCCGCCGCAGGATCGGCGTCATGGCCCCCGTGAGAAGGGCCGTCTGGGGGCGCTCCATGTAGTTGTTGGGCACGGTCCCGTCCGTTTCTGGAAGGTCCTTGTGGGTGAGGAGTCGTACCTCAGGGGCCGTGGCCGTCGTCATGGTCGTTCCCTCCGCGCGCGATTCTACCAGACGGCCGATGCGGCGCACCAGCCCTCCCCGTGTCACACTGCGTCGTCTGGGCAATCTGCCCCGAACGCGCCGCTGGGGCCGATGGTGAGACGCACCGACCCGCCCCGGCCGCCTCATGCCCGCCCATCGCGTCATCGCGGCGCCGTGGCGATTCCGATAAAGCGGAGGGCGAGGGGACTTGCCCGCCCGCCGCGACGTGACGCACCTTGACTCCACCCCGAAGCGCGCACCGCCCCCACGATACGGACCACACCGCGAGGCCCCGACACGGCCTCCGAGGAATGGGAGAGCGACATGCCCGTCCGAAGCCGACATCCGCTCCTGGCCGGGGTGGCCGCCCTGCTGGGCCTTGGCATCACCGGCTGCGTCACGCACACGAATCTCGCGGCGGACCCGTTCACCGCCCCCGCCCCGCCGGCGGTGTCCATGGCCGCGCCACAGGCCATCCAGCAGGTGCAGATGGTCTTCCCGCCCGTCGTCAGCACCACCGCGCCGCCTTCCCTGGCCGGCGAGGCCCCGCCCCCCGCGGCGCGTCCCGTCGTGCAGATGGGCCGGCCCAATCGCAAGCCGCTGTTCGGCGGCGCCTCCTCCGCCCCGCCTGCCATCACGCCGCCGACGGCCGCACCGGGCCTCCGCCCCGTGCCGCCCGCGCCGGGCGTCGTCCCGGCCAGGCAGGACGCCGTCATCTTCGGCCCCGCCCACCGCACCCTCCCCGACACCGGCGGCGCCGCCCCGCGGCCGCCGCACGTCGTCGGCTACATCCCCAGTGGCTCCGCCGGCGCGCCCATGCCGCTGCCGGTCGGCACCGCCATCCCTGAGAAGGAGGAGAAGAAGGGCGGCGACCTCCCCGCACCGCGCGAGGACAAGTCCACGGCGGCCCCCCCGGCCACGATGCCGGCCAGGCGCGTCGGCGTCCTGTCCGAGGGCCCGTCGGGCGTCATCCACCCCCTGGAGGCGCCACGCGAGTTCCAGAAACGCGCCCTGTCGGCGTACATCGTCGAGCCGCCCGACGTGCTGGCCATCGAGCTGGCCCCGTACCTCAACGAGGGGGCCATGCCCATCACCGGCCCCCACCTCGTCCGCCCGGACGGCAGCGTCGGCCTCGGCGCCATCGGGTCCGTCTTCGTGGCCGGCCTGACCCTCGCCGACGCCAAGGAGCGCATCGCCGCCGCCATCTTCAGCCAGCGCCGCTCCGGCCCGGAGAAGGAGAAGGAGGGCCGCAAGGCGCCCACCCTGGACGACATCCGCGCCGGCCTCAAGGTGGACGTGCAGGCGTACAACAGCAAGTTCTACTACGTCGTCACCGACGGCGCCGGCTACGGGGCACAGGTGTTCAAGGTGCCCTGCACCGGCAACGAGATGGTCCTCGACGCCATCGCCCAGGTGCAGGGGTTACCCGCCGTCTCCTCGCCCAAGAAGATCTGGATCGCCCGCGCCACGCCGCACGGCGGGCACGCCAACATCCTGCCCGTGGACTTCCACGGCATCGTGATGGCCGGGTCGGCCTCCACCAACTACCAACTCTTCCCCGGCGACCGCCTGTTCGTCCACAGCGACCCGCGCATCCGGGCCGACACCCACATCGCCAAGGTCCTGGCGCCCATCGAGCGCATCCTCGGCGTGACGCTCCTCGGCTCCAGCGTCGTCAACTCGATCCGCAACCGCAACGGCAACGGCAACAACAACTTCGGCAACTGACGCGCCGGCGGCCGGCGGGGCAGGTGGGGAATCCCCCCCCCGCCCCGCCGGCCCGCCGGGTAGAATGATGCCGTACCGCCCGGACCGGAGGACATGATGAGACTTCTCCTGACCGCCGCCGCCGCCCTTCTCTGCGTCCAGGGCGCCCACGCCCAGCTCAACGCCGGCTTCAGCCCCCTCGGACGCCAGGCCTACGGCTACGGCACCCGCCCCAACCTGAGCCCCTACCTGAACCTGATCCGCGGCGGCAACACGGCGGCCAACTACTTCGTCGGCGTCCGCCCCGAGGTGCAGCGCCGCCAGCAGGCCGCCCTGTTCAGCACCGAGATCACGGACCTCAACATCCGCACGGCGGGCCGCCCCGAAGAATTCCCCACGACGCCCCCGGCCGTGAGCAGCGGCACCTACTCCTACCTGGCCAACACCGGCGGGTACTTCAACAACACCAGCGCCTACTTCCCCACCGCCGGCAGGCCCATCAACAGCCTGCAACGCCCCCCGGCCACCCAGCAGCGTCCGACGGGGCGGCGTGGGGCGTCCGGCGGCACGACGCCCAACCCGCCCGCCGGATTCTGAACGGGTCAGCGCGACGGAAGCACGACCTCGCCGTCGCGTGCGATCAGCGCCTGCAGCTCCCTCTCGAGCTCGCGCAGCCGCCCCGAACCGTCCTCGCCCCCGGGGGGCTTCTCGGCGGCGGCCCACAGGATCACCTGGCGGCACACCTTCTCGCCGTCGCTGCGCCCCGGCAGGGCCCGCCACTGCTCCTGGGCCAGTTTCGGCGGCAGGGTGTTCAGCATGCGGAACGCCGCCGCCGCCTCCGCCAGGGTCATCTCACCGGCCAGGAGCTGCTCGGCCACCGAGATCCTCGCCCGGATGCGTCGGGCGAGCTGGTCCGCCATCTCATCGGGGGCGGACACGGTGTACGACCCGCTCCGCGGCGCCGGCCTGGAGGCGTGGTGCGTCAGCCAGTCGGGCCTGTACGCCATCGCCGCCGCGAGGCCGCCGGCCAGCAGCAGCAGGCCGGACATCATCCGCGTCGGGTTCACTTCCATCAGCAATCTCCTGGAGGCGCGAACGCCCTCTGGCCGCAACCGGGGCGGCGTCCGGGGCCGGAGTCTCAGTGTCGGGGCATTCGCAAGGACGCCGGCCATCCGGCGCTCGGCGGGCGGGGCGGCGAAACCACCCCGGGCAGGCTAGCAGGCACGCGAGCGGTTCGCGCGTCCGTGCCGTGAAAATCCAATGATCCTTCTCATGTCACGGCCAAACCCACAACGCAACAATCGTGCCGCCCTCAATCCGTTCGCGGGCACATTGAGTGCAAACCTGGGCGACAGAGGGAGTTGCGGCGCGGCGGCCTCATCACCCTCTCACGCGCTGCCGTCGGGCGTGCCCGATTCGGGGCAGGCGGTGATGACGAAAGGGGCGGCGGGCCGACGCCGCCGGGTCAGGGCCGCGTGCCCTTGAAGAACATCACACTCAGCCCCGGGACCGTCGCGTCGAGCGACCACGGCCTGCCGTGCCACATCCGCTCGCGTGCCTCCAGGCCGCCGAGGTTGCCGTGCCCGGAGCCGGCGTAGATCGGCGCGTCGCTGTTGAGCAGCTCCTCCCAGCGCCCGCCCCACGGCACGCCGACCCCGTAGTGGAAGCGCGTCACCGGCGTGAAGTTCACCACGACGAGGATCGCCTCTTTGAAGTCGGCGCTGAAGCGGAGGAACGTCAGGATGCTGTCGTTGGCGTCGTTGGCGTCCACCCATTCGAACCCGGCGTGCTTCACGTCCTGCTCGTACAGGGCCCTCTCGGCCCGGTACGCCCGGTTGAGGTCGCCCACCCAGCGGGCGATCCCCTGGTGCCAGGTCTCGGCGCCCTGATGCCAGTCGATGCTGCCGTCGTGGCTCCACTCGTAGCCCTGGCCGATCTCGCCCCCCATGAACAGCAGCTTCTTGCCCGGCTGGGCCCACTGGTAGCCGAACAGCACCCGCAGGTTGGCGAACTGCTGCCAGCAGTCGCCGGGCATGCGGGACAGGAGCGAGCCCTTGCCGTGCACGACCTCGTCGTGCGACAGCGGCAGGACGAAGTTCTCGTTGAAGGCGTAGAGCATGCGGAAGGTGATCTCGCCGTGGTGGTACTGGCGGTGGATCGGCTCCTTCTGCATGTACTTCAGCGTGTCGTGCATCCACCCCATGTCCCACTTCAGCCCGAACCCCAGCCCGCCCACCGACACGGGGCGCGACACCATCGGCCAGGCGGTGGACTCCTCGGCGTACATCTGGATGTCGGGGTGGTGCTTGTACGCCTCGGTGTTCAGCCGGCGCAGGAAGTCGAGGGCGGCGAGGTTCTCGTTGCCGCCGTACACGTTGGGCACCCACTCGCCGGCCTTGCGCGAGTAGTCGAGGTAGAGCATGGACGCCACGGCATCGACACGCAGGCCGTCGAGGTGGTACTTCTCCAGCCAGAACAGGGCGCTGGAGAGGAGGAAGGACCGCACCTCGTGGCGGCCGTAGTTGAAGATGCACGACTTCCAGTCGGGGTGGAAGCCCTGCTGCGGGTCGGCGTGCTCGTACAGGTGGGTGCCGTCGAAGTAGGCGAGGCCGTGCTCGTCGCCGGGGAAGTGGGAGGGGACCCAGTCGAGGATGACGCCGATGCCGCGCTGGTGCAGGTAGTCCACGAGGTGCATGAAGTCCTGCGGCGTGCCGAAGCGGCTGGTGGGGGCGAAGTACCCCGTGGTCTGGTAGCCCCACGAGCCGGAGAAGGGGTACTCGGTCAGCGGCATGAACTCGACGTGGGTGAAGCCCATGGCGGCGCAGTGGTCGGCGAGGGGCCGGGCCATCTCGCGGTAGGTGAGGGAGCGCAGCCCCTCCTCGGGGATGCGCCGCCACGACTCGAAATGCACCTCGTAGATCGAGATGGGGGCGTTGAGGGCGTTGCGTTTGCCGCGCGAGGCCATCCAGTCGGCGTCGCCCCACTGGTAGTCGAGCGGCCAGACGATGCTGGCGGTACGCGGGGGCACCTCGTGGTAGACGCCGAGGGGGTCGCACTTGTCGGCGCCGTAGGCGCCGTTGGCGACCCAGTACTTGTAGTGGGCGCCCTTGCCGACGCCGGGGAGGAACCCCTCCCAGACGCCGGAGGATCCGGCGGGGGAGAGGGGGGTGACGCCCTTGTCCCAGCCGTTGAAGTCGCCGAAGACGCTGACGAAGGTGGCGCTGGGGGCCCAGACGGCGAAGCTGGTGCCCTCGACACCGTCCTTGACGGCGAGGTGGGAGCCGAGCCTGTCGGCGAGGCGGAGGTGGCTGCCCTCGTTGAAGAGGTACTGGTCCTGCTCGCCGAGGATGGAGCCCCCGACGATGGTGGCGCGGGTTGTCATGACGGGGCCCGAGGGAGGTTTGCTCATCGTGTCCGTTGTACGGGGCGGCGGGGCGGCCCTCCAGTGAGGAACGCGGCCGGGGCGTGTAAGGTAGGGCCGGGTGGGCCGTATATCCTGGATGGGCGGGTGTCGACTCGCCTTTATCGGAAACGGAGAAGGATGGAGGCCGGCAACCGGTGAGCCAGAGGCTGTCTCGCCGGGCCGAGGGAGTGCGCCGCTCCCAGGCAGGCGCCTCCTCGTCTTTGGCGCGGTTGTCGCGGCCGGAACCGAGCCGTGAGAGACACATGGAAAAGCGATCCCTCCTGGACGAGCGCGTCTTCGTGATCCCCCACTTCCTGACCGAGCAGGAGTGCGCGGATCACATCGCCGCCAGCGAGCGGGCCGGCTACGAAGACGCGCCGATCACGACCTCCGTCGGCTTCGTGATGCGCAAGGACATCCGCAACAACGACAGGGTCATCTCGGACGATCCCGGCCTGGCGGCGGCCTGGTTCGAGCGGGCGCGGCCCTTCCTGCCGACGGAGTGGTTCGGCTGGGAGATCGTCGGCTTCAACGAACGCTTCCGCTTCTACCGCTACGACCCCGGCCAGCGTTTCGCCGCGCACACCGACGGCTACTACGAACGCCCCAACGGGGAGCGTAGCCAACTGACGTTCATGGTGTACCTCAACGAGGGCTGCCAGGGCGGCGAGACGCGCTTTCACGTCACCGAGCCGCCGCTCAGCGTCGTGCCGGAACGCGGCAAGGCCCTGGTATTCATGCATCGCGTCTTACACGAAGGGGCCGAGGTCATCCAGGGGCGCAAGTATGTCCTGCGCACCGACATCATGTATCGGAAGAAAAGGTGAGGCGGGGCCGCAGGCGGGCGCGGCGTCCGCCCGTTCTGGCGAAGCGTGACCCACAAGACCCCGGCGAACGGGGGGCCTGGGGGAGCGAGATCCCCCCGGCCGGGAAAGCGCAGGGTGCGTGTGCGGTGGTGGGGGCGGCCGGTAGACCCCGGACGGGCGGGGCGCGGGTGTCGCCCCCCTTTTGACTTCCTCGCTCCGACCCCCATACAATGGAGGGCGGATGAAGGAATGATGTTGTCACGCATGGGGGCGGCGATGCGAGTCCTGACGGCCATCCCGGTCTACAACGAAGAACGCCACGTCGAGCGCGTCCTCGCCGAGGTCCGCCGCCACGCCGACGACATCCTCGTCGTCAACGACGGCTCCTGCGACGGCACCGCCGCCCTGCTCGCCGAGCAGCGGGATATCGCCGTGGTCACCCACCCGAAGAACCGCGGCTACGGCGCCGCCCTGATCTCGGCCTTCTCGCACGCCCTGGCCAACGGCTACGACGTGCTGGTGACGATGGACTGCGACGGGCAGCACGAGCCGTCCCGCATCCCGGTGCTGCTGGAGGCGATCCACGACGCCGACATCGTCAGCGGCTCGCGCTACCTGCGCGACTTCCGCCAGGACACGCTCGCGCCGGAGGACCGGCGGCGCATCAACTTCACCATCACCGCCGAGCTGAACGCCCGCTACGGGCTGGACCTCACCGACTCCTTCTGCGGCTTCAAGGCGTACACGCGCAAGGCCCTCGCCAGGCTGTGCATCACCGAGACGAGCTGGGGCATGCCGCTGCAGCTGTGGGTGCAGGCGGCGCACGCCGGGCTGCGGATCAAGGAGGTGGGGGTGCCGCGCCTGTACCTCGACCCGAGCCGGGCGTTCGGCGGCGTGATGGACGACGCCGAGAAGCGTCTGACCTACTACCGCGACGTGATCGCGAAGGCCGAGGCCGAGCTGGAGGCGCGGCGGGCCTGGGTGCCGGGCGTGCTGGCGGCGTGCTGCCCCGAAGGCCTGGCCGGCTGCGGGTCGTGACACGGCTGCGGGCCCCGTCCGGGGACGGCGAGCTGCTGCAAGAGCCTCCCCTGGCCGACGTGCCGGGGTTGGCCCGGCGCACACGCGAGATTTTCGCCGCGACGCCGTGGGCCGAGCTCCGCGCCGAGGCGCGGCGCGAGGTGCTGGCGCTGGCGAAGGCCGAGGCGCCGCCCGATGCCCTCTGGTTCGTCGCCGGCCATCAGCCGGAGCTGTTCCACCCCGGCGTGTGGGTGAAGAACTTCGCCCTCGCCGGCCTGGCCCGACGGACGGGCGGCTTCGCCCTGAATCTCGTCGTCGATAACGACACGATCAAGACGACGAGCGTCCGCGTGCCCGTGCGCGGCGCTGACGGCTGGCCGGCGCTGGAGTCGGTGCCGTTCGACAGGTGGACCGGCGAGGCCCCGTGGGAGGAGCGATTCGTCGCCGACGAGGGGCTGTTCACCTCGTTCGGCGAGCGCATCGCCGAGAAGATGCGGCCCTGGGGCATCGAGCCGCTGGCGGTGAAACTCTGGCCGGAGGTGTTGAAACGCGATGGCCCCATCGGGGCGCGGTTCGCCGGGGCGCGGCGGCGGATGGAACGCGAGTGGGGTTGCTTCAACGTCGAGGTGCCGCTGTCGAAACTGTGCGCGACGCGGGCGTTTGGGCGGTTCGTCGGGATGCTGCTGGAGGATCTGCCGCGCTTCGTGGCCGTCCACAACGCCGCCGCCGCCGCCTACCGCAAGGCCAACGGTATCAAGAGCAAGAGCCACCCGGTGCCGGACCTTGCCGTTGACGGAGACTGGTTCGAGGTGCCGCTGTGGTGGTGGAAACCCGGCGATACGCGGCGAGAGCGGGTCTTTGTTCGGTCCGTCCACACCTGGGGAGAGTTCCGGGCCAGGGGTTCTTCGTTCATGGTCTTTCACGGGGATGATTGGCCGGGATTCGAGCCTCAGCAAGACCCTGACC
>CAZVZK010000173.1:0-20069 GCA_964630925.1 uncultured Alcaligenaceae bacterium | reverse complement strand
CCGGGCAGAATAGGCACGCGCAGGCCGCCTGATTACAATCCTTGTCGTGCGCCCATCCCCGGCGTCGCCTCGCCCGTCGTTTGGCTGTACCCCCCGTGGAGGCGCGCCGATGCACGGCCGCCGAGCGGATGCCGGAGTGAATCAGACGAGGAGCGTGGCCGGATCGACGCCAACGTCCGCCGCCGCGTCGAGGACGAGGTAGCGGTCGGCGTACGGGTTGGCGGCGTCTGCCGGGGTTGATTCTTCTTCCACCACCCGCCACGGGCTCCGGAACATCTCCTCGAACGGGAACGTCGCCGACCCCTCGGGCGACGCATCGACCACGGTGAGATAGACGCGATCCGCGAGGGGGAGGAAGAGCCGATACACCTCACCGCCGCCGACCACCATCGCCTCGCCGCCCTCGCCGGCGTGGGCGCGGGCGGCCGTCAGGGCCGCCTCCGCGTCCGGCACGGCGGTGACGCCGTCGGCACGCCAGCCGGACCGGGTGAGGACGATGTTGGGCCGGCCCGGCAGCGGCCTGCCGATGGATGCGAACGTCTTGCGGCCCATGATGATCGGCTTGCCCATCGTGACGCGGCGGAAGCGGCGCAGGTCGCGCGGCAGGTGCCAGGGCATCGCTGCCCCGTCGCCGATGACGTGATTCCGCCCCATCGCCGCGATCAGCGACACGCGCATCAGATGGCCACCTCCCCCTTGAGGGCCGGATGACTGGTGTACCCCGTCAGGGTCAGTTGCTTCGCGGACGTGAAGTCGTCGATCTCCCTGATCGCCGGATCGATGGACAGGGTCGGCAGGGGGTGCGGCCTCCGCGTCAACTGCTCATCGACCTGCTCGACGTGGTTGGCGTAGATGTGGGCGTCGCCGAAGGTGTGGACGAAGTGGCCCGGACGCAGCCCCGTCACCCGCGCGAGCAGGAACGTCAGCAGGGCGTAGGAGGCGATATTGTACGGCACGCCGAGGAACATGTCGGCGGAGCGTTGGTAGAGCTGGCACGACAGCCGATCCTCGGTCACGTCGAGCTGGGCCAGCGTGTGACACGCCGACGGCCCCCTGGTGCGGGGCATCTCCGGCGGGTTCCAGGCGGTCAGGATCAGCCGCCGCCCGCACGACGCCTCGGGGTCGGCGACGCGCGTGCGGATGTTGGCGACGAGGTGCGCGATCTGGTCCCAGGTGCCGCCCTCGACGCACCGCCACTTCCGCCACTGCTGGCCGTAGATGGGGCCCAGCTCGCCGGTCGCCGGGTCGGCCCACTCGTCCCAGATCTTGACGCCCCGGGCCAGGAGGTCGTTGTTATTCGTGGAGCCGGTGAGGAACCACGCCAGCTCCTCGGCGATGCCGCGGAACGACACCTTCTTCGTGGTGACCAGGGGGAAGCCCGCGGCGAGGTCGAAGCGGGCCTGCATGCCGAAGACCGACTGCGCCAGCGGCCTCTCACCGTTGGACGCGAGGTAGGCCCGCTGCTTCTTCCAGACGCCGTGCTTGCGGATCGTCCGCAAGAGGTCGAGGTACTGCTCCATGCGCGGCCCTCCGGGGCGGCGCCCATTCTGCCCGGATCGCCCATCCGATGCAACACGGATGGGCCGTCACTTGCTCTCGCGCGTCACCGTGGAGCGGATGCCCTTCAGGTCCTCCTGCTCCTCCACGGGCCGGCACAGGCGCATCCCCACGAACTCGGCGCTCGTCAGCCACCAGATCGACTGCGGGCGGTTCGGGTCGAGCTGGATCCAGTCCTTGTGCGACGGCCGCCGGCTGGCGCTGCGGCTGTGTTTGGCCTCGCTGTCCCACCCGCCGCCACGCGTCGGGTGCGAGAAACGCGTGTTGCCCGGCTTGATGACCGGACGCAGCGTCAACCTGTCCTCCGGGTACTTGCCGTAGGCCTTGGCGTCGTACTGGTCGATGCACCACTCGCAGACGTTGCCGTACATGTCGTACAGGCCCCAGGGGTTGGGCTTCTTCTTGCCCACGGGGTGCGGTCGGTCGTCGGAGTTGGCCGCGTACCAGGCGTGCTCGTCCAGCTTCTTCTCGTCGTCTCCGAAGTAGTACGGCGTCGTCGTGCCGGCCCGGCACGCCCACTCCCACTCGGCCTCGGTCGGCAGGCGGTAGGTCTTGCCGGTCTTGATCGACAGCCAGCGGCAGTACTGCATGGCGCAGTGGTGGGTGATGCAGATCACCGGGTAGCCGTCGCGGCCCAGGCCGAACGTCTCGTCGGCGTAGGGCGGCGTGGGGCGGGTGACGGCGTCGGCGTCCTTGGGCTTCTCCGGGTCCTTGTCCTCCTTCTTGCCCGGCTTGCCGCGCCAGTACGAGTCGAACTCGTCCCACGTCACCTCGTACTTGCCGATCCACATGGCCTTCACGCCGACGGGGTGCTGCGGGCCCTCGTTGGCCTCTCGGCCCTTCTCGGCCTTGGGGCTGCCCCGCAGGTACGAGCCGCCGGGGATGGCGACCATCTCGAACTTCACCTTGGTGCCGGGGATGGTCTCGGTGTAGTTCTTCTCCTTCAGCTTCTCGACGACGGGGTACTTGTCGGCCTTCTTCTCCTCCGCCGCCGGCAGCGTGAGGCAGGCCACGGCGAGGACGAGTGCGGAGGGCTTGAGCAGGTCGCGCATGCTTGGATCGCTCCGGGAGGGCGTTGGGTTCAGCGGCGGGTGAGGAAGAGCGGTGTGCCCGCGGCGCAGACGGTGGTCTTGGCCACGGCCCCGCCGGGGCTGATCTCGAAGACGGAGTCGCGGTAGCGGGACACCACGGTCCAGCCGCCGCCAGGCGCGGCGGCGGCGGTCCACGCCTTCTGGACCTTCGCGGACCAGCGCAGGGCTCCGTCCTTGTCGAAGGAGTAGACGCGGGATTTCGCGTGGACGGGGAGGAGGATGCCGCCGTCGCTGCCGAAGTGGGCGTGGACGCCGTCGTTGAGGGGCAAGGGGTGGCGTTTCCTGCCTATGCCGAAGGACACCCGGCCCACCTCCTTGCCGTCCTTGCCGTAGCGGACGAGGCGGCAGCCCTCGAGGATGGCGGAGACGGTGCCGTCCTCGAAGGCGTGGGCGCAGAAGGCGCTTCCGGTGTCGGGCCTGATGCGGTAGGCGGGCCTGCGTTCCGGGTCGAGCATCACCAGGGCCTCGGGCGAGGCGAGGAAGGTCCTGCCGTCGCGCAGGCGCTGCGCCGACTTGACGTCGTCCAGCGCCATCGACCACAGGAGGTTGCCTTTGAGGTCCAGCTCGACGACGCGGCCCTTGACCTCACAGGCCAGGATGCGGCCCGGCCCGGCGAGGCCGGCGTGGACGAGGCGGACGGGGTGGGTGACAGTGTGCCGGGCCTCGCCACGCGGGCCGAGGACGAGGAGCTTCACCCCGCCGGTGCGCCCGTCCTCGACGCCGAGGAGCGAGAGGCGCGAGCCGCCCGCGTCGAGGTCGGCCCTGGCGAGGTCGAACGTGGGGCCGGCGTCCTTCCACCACGCCGCCCAGGCGGTGCGTGTCTTGTCGCGCGATCCGGGGCCGTCGGGGGGAGGCGCGGGGGCGCTGTCGCCGGCCAGGGCCGTGAGGGCGTCCTCGGCGGCGAGGGCGTCGGCGTCGCCGGCGCCGGTGAGGGCCACGAGCGTGGGGACGGCCTCCTTGTCGCGGGCGCGGAGCAGGGCAAGGGCGACACGTCGGCGGACCGCCTTCACCGGGTCGGCGAGCAGTGTGCGGACGGCGTCGCGCGTCGCGGCTGTGCCAGCCAGGGCCTTTCCTGCCGCGGAGCGCACGGCGGGGTGGGGGGAGGACAGGGCCTTGATCGCCAGCGGGTCGGCCTTGCCCTTGTCAGCGGCGAGGGGGGCGAGGGCGTCGGCGATCTCGTCGGCGGTGTCGGCGTTGTCGATGTGCGGCAGGAAGGCCAGCAGGGCCTCCAGCGTGCCGGCGGGCCACCGGGCGACGAGGACACGCGCCGCGGCGGCGAGCAGGGGCCCGTCATCGGCGGCAGGGCCGATCTTCCCCAGGATCCAGGTGGCGCGGCGTCTCACCTCGGCGTCGCCGGACCGTGCCGCCTCGGCCAGCCTGCCGCGTGCGGGGGAGCCGATCTCGACGAGGCCGAGCATGGCCTTCTCGCGTGTTTCGAAATCGTCGGCGTCGAGCGACTCGATGAGGCGGCCGATCTTCTTCTGAACGTCGGGCGGCGGCGTGCGTTTCTTGAAGAGGGCGAGCAGGGCGGGGCCGTCGGCGGCGATGCCGCGGGCCTTGAGGGCGGCGGTGTCCTCCTCGACGCCGGCCCTGGCGGGGGCCGGCATCGATTGCAGGGCGACCAGGAGCAGCAGGGCACGCGGGGACATTAGCGGCGGTCGTAGAAGAGGGGGATGCCCTCGGGGACGTTGGTGGTCTTCTTCTCCTTGCCGTTGCGGTCCAGCTCGTAGAGGGTGTTGCCGGCCCGCGTGGCGATCATGAAGCCGCCGCCGGGGAGCTGGGCGACCGACCAGGGGTTGTTGATGCGGGTGGCCCACTTCTCCTTGCCGGCCTTGTCGTAGGCGCGGACGTGGCTGTTGAAGTAGTCGGGGACCACGATGCCGCCGTCCTTGGTGAACAGGGGCAGGTTGTTGACGAAGCCCCGGCGCGGGCCGCCGCCCATCGCGAGGGTGACGCTGCCCGCCATCTCCTTGCCGTCCTTGCCGTAGCGGACGAGGGCGCCGGCGTTGGTGAGGACGGAGACGGTGCCGTCGGGGAAGGCCTGGGCGGCCATGATGTCGTAGCCGGCCCGGTTGATGGTACGCTCCTCCTTCTGGGAGCGGTCGAGGAACATGAGCTGGTTGCGCATGGCGATGAAGGTGCCGCCGTTGCGCGTGCGGTGGACGCTGATGGGGTTGTTGACGGTCTTGGACCACTTGACATCGCCCTTCATGTCCACCTCGACGATGCGCGAGCTGTTCTGGTCGCACACGAGGAGGCGGTCACGCTTGGACATGCTGGCGTGGCTGGGGTAGTTGATGCTGGTGATGGTGTGCTTGCGCTCGCCCTTGGGGTCGAGGACGAAGAGCTTGGTCATGCCGGTGCGGCTGTCCTGCACCGCCATGACGGCCCAGCGCGAGCCGCCCTCGTCGAGGTCGGCCTTGGCGAGGTCGAACTTCTCCCCGGCGTCCTTCCACCACTTCTCCCACTCGCCCTTGGCCTTGGCGCGGGCCTTGGCGTCGTCGCCGGCGGCGGCCTCGGGGGCCTTCTCGCCGGCCAGGCCGGTCAGGGCGTCCTCGGCGGCGTTGGCGTCGTCGTCCGACTCGACGCCGACCAGGGCCACCAGGGCGGGGATGCATTCCTTGTCGCGGGCCTGGAGCAGGGCGAGGGCCACGCGGCGGCGGACGCCGGAGTCGGCGTCCTTCAGGAGTTTGCGCACATCATCGCGGGCCTTGACGACCTTGGCGAGGGACTGGCCGGCGGCGTGGCGGACGATGGCATGCTTGGAGGCGAGGGCCTTGACCATCTCGGCGTCGGGCTTGCCGTCCTTGTCGGCGCCGAGGGGGGCGAGGCAGGCGGCCACGTCGTCGGCGGCCTCGGCGTTGTCGATGTGGGGGAGGAAGGCGATGGCGGCCTCGGAGGCGCCGGCGGGCTTGCGGGCGGCGAGGACGCGGGCGGCGGCGGGGAGGAGGGTGACGTCGTCGGCGGCGGGGCCGATCTTCTCCAGGGCCCACCTCGCGCGGCGGCGGACCTCGGCGTCGCCGCCCTTCATGGCGTCGGCGAGCTTGCCGCGGGCGAGGGCGCCCAGCTCGGCGAGGGCCTGCATGGCCTTCTCGCGCACGTCGGGCTCGTCGTCGTCGAGCTTCTTGATGAGGTCGTCAATCTTCTTCTGCACGTCGGGCGTGGGGGTGCGTTTCTTGAAGAAGGCGAGGACGCCGGGGCCTGTGGTCTCGACGCCGCGGGCCTTGAGGACGGCGACGTCGGCGTCGAGGTCGGCCTGTGCGGCGGCGAGCGGGGCGAGGAGGCACGCCAGCAGGCAGGCCAACAGGATCGGTCGTGGGGACGGCATCGGTTCATCCTCGTGAGTGGGGCCTACTGCGGCCCGACGATTCATGTTATCCTGCGGATTGTAACTTGTGAGGAGGGCGGTGCGGTGCTGATCCTTGCATGCCTCGCTGTAATGACGACTCAGGGGGCGGGGCCGCAACGGTTCCACTTCACCGAGCCGCACATGGGCACGACGTTCGGCGTCACGGTATGGGCCGACGACGAGGCGACGGCCCGCGCCGCCGCCAAAGAGGCGTTCGCGCGGGCCTCTGCCCTGAATAGTATCATGAGCGACTACCTCCCGACCAGCGAATTGATGAGGCTGTGTGGCAAGGCCGGGGGGCCCGCCGTGAAAGTGTCACCCGAGCTATTCACTGTACTGGAAAGGGCTGGGCGTGTCTCGGTGGAGACCGAGGGGGCGTTCGACGTGACCGTCGGGCCGGTGGTGCGGCTGTGGCGGAGGGCGCGCAAGACGATCCGCCTGCCGGAGAAGGAGGCGCTCGACAAGGCGCGGGCGCTGGTGGGCTACAAGATGATGCACCTGGACGCGAAGGGGCGGACGGTGCGGCTGGAGAAGGCGGGGATGCAGCTCGACCTCGGGGGGATCGCCAAGGGGTACGCCGGGGACGAGATGCTGGCGGTGCTGAGGAAGCACGGGATCACGCGCGCCCTGGTGGCGTGCGGGGGGGACCTGCGTGTGGGCGAGGCCCCGCCGGGAAAGGACGGGTGGTCGGTGGAGATCGCGGCGGTGGACGCGAAGGAGAAGACGCGGCGGCTGCTGCTGAAGAATTGCGCGGTGTCCACGTCGGGGGACGCGTCGCAGTTCGTGCAGATCGAGGGGGTGCGGTACTCGCACATCGTCGATCCGCGGACGGGGGTGGGGCTGGTGGGGCGGATGAGCGCGACGGTGATCGCGCCGGACGGCATCACGGCGGACAGCCTGACGAAGGCGGTGGCGGTGCTGGGGCCCGAGAAGGGGTTCGCGGTGCTGAAGAAGTACGAGGGGGTGAGCGGGCGGCACGTCCGGCTGGCGGACGACGGGGTGGAGGTGAAGACGACGCCGGGGTTCCCGGAGAGGTGACGGAGGGTCAGCCGGACGGGGGCAGGTCGCGCACGAGCGGCCGCTCGTGGAAACGCCCGTTTCGATTGACAACGGCCGGGCGTCGGCTAGCATACGCCCATCCTTCACCTCCGGGCAGCATGAACGACCACCAGCCCCCACCGGGCCCTCCCGCACCGGAGGGCACGCTCCGTCAACCGGCCGCCGGCCTCGACTCGGGGCTTGTGACGGCCGTTGACGGCGGCTCCCCCCTGGACTGCCCGGCCGATGTGGCCGTCCCGCCGCGCATCGGCGACTACGCCATCCTCCGCAAGCTGGGCGAGGGCGGGATGGGGAGCGTCTACCTGGCCGAGGACGCCCGCCTGGGGCGGAAGGCGGCCATCAAGACCATGCGGGCCGAGCTGGCCACCATCCCCGAGTGCCGTGAGCGATTCCTCCGCGAGGCCCGCGCCGTCGCCGCGGTGACGCACGACAACATCGTCCCGATCTGGCAGGTGGGGGAGGCGACGGACGGCAGCCCGTTCATCGCCATGCCGTTCCTCCAGGGCGAGGCCCTGTCCGACCGTCTACGGCGCGAGCGGGTCCAACCGCTGGGGGTCATCCTGAAGGTGGCCCGCGAGGTGGCCGACGGCCTGGCCGCTGCCCACACCGCCGGGCTGATCCACCGAGACATCAAGCCGGCCAACGTCTGGATCGAGGGCGACCCGGCGGCGAAGGAGCTGGGCCAGCAGGTCCGCCGCTGCAAGATCCTCGACTTCGGGCTGGCCAGATCCCAGGAGGGCTGGGGTGCGCTGCTCACGGCGAGCGGCATGATCCTCGGCACCCCGGCATTCATGGCGCCGGAGCAGGCGCGCGGCGAGAAGGTGGGCCCTCGGGCGGACCTCTTCAGCCTGGGGGTGATGCTCTACCAGATGGCCGCCGGGCGCCTGCCGTTCGACGGGCCGACGGTGATGGCCGTCCTGACCGCCCTGGCGACCGTCGATCCGCCGGCCGTGAAGACCTTGAACCCCGGCCTGCCGCCGGCCCTGTCCGAGCTGATCGCCCGGCTGATGAGCAAGGACCCCGCCGGCCGGCCGGCGTCGGCCGCGGGCGTGGCCGCGGAAATCCGCCAGATCGTCAAGGCCCTCCAGCCGAAGAAGGCCGAGCCGCCAGCGCCGGGGCCGCCCGCCGCGCCGCCCGAGAAGACGGCGCGCCCCAGGGGCACCGGCGAGGACACCGAGGTACAAAAGGCACGGCCGACGGGGGCCGCGCCGAAGCAGGCGGCCACGCCCCGCCTTGGGCTGATGATCGGCGCCGGGGTGGCCTTGCTGGCGGGCCTGACCCTGGCCTTCTTCCTTTGGCCGCCGGGGAAGGCCGGCGGTCCGCTGCCGAAGACCGAGGGGGGTGCGGGCGAGAAGGACAAGGACAAGGCCCCGATCGCGCAGGGCCCGTGGCCGCGCGAGATCACGAACACCATCGGCATGAGGCTCGTCCTCATCCCCAAGGGCAAGGCGCTCGTGGAGATGAAGCAAGACTTCTACCTCGGCGCTTACGAGGTCACTCAGGAGGAGTGGAAGAGGGTGATGGGTTCGGAGCCAAGTTACTTCTCCCGAACCGGCGAAGGCAACAAGTCAGTACTCACTATTCCGGATGCGGAGCTAATGCGGTTTCCCGTGGACTCCGTATCGTGGGATGATGCGCAGGTATTTATGAAGCGGCTCAACGAACGCGACCGGCAGGCGGGTTGGCGGTATCGTTTGCCGACGACAGAGGAATGGGAATATGCTTGCCGTGGCGGGCCTTCTGCCGACCAGGATTATCTCGGACAACTGTACTATCTCGACAAGGCCACGAAAACGATCGGGCCGGGGCAGGCGAACATCATGAACAGCCTGGGCCGTACCTGCGCGGTAGGCTCGTATCAACCGAATCGCCTGGGCCTCCACGACATGCACGGAAACGTCTCGGAGTGGACCGGTGACTGGACTCGACTCGCTGTACCCAGGACGGGGCAGATCAGCGGATACGTGAAGGGCGGCTCCTGGCACCTCAATGCCGGGTATGCCGCCGTGGGGAGCGAGGAAGTCCTGAATGCTACCGGGAAACTCACTCGGGTCGGCTTTCGGGCCGCCCGCGTCCGTGTCGGGGTCTATCCCAACGCCCCCACGGCTCCCGACCACAGGGCCTTCGAGTATGTGCTGTCCGTGGGCGGAGAAGGGAAGGTTTATCTCAACGATCAGCTTCTCGACTTCAAGCCCGCCGCCGAGCGGCTGCGTGAATTGAAGTCCCCCGTCATGGCGATGGAAGAGGTCAACCTGGCAGGGCGGTGGCGGGTGAACGATGCGGGCCTGGCCGCCTTCAAGGGCGTCAAGAAGATCCGCGAGCTGAACCTGGGCTCCACGAACGTCAACGATCCGGGGCTCTCGTATTTCAAAGACTGCAAGGAATTGACCCATCTCAATCTCGCTCATACCTGGGTGGGTGACGAAGGCATGTCTCACCTGGCGGGCTGTAACAACCTGACCTATTTACATCTGCAACACACGAATGTGGGCGACGAGGGACTGGCTGCCTTCAAGGGATGCAGGAAGCTCAGGAACCTCGGCCTGGCCTTCACGAAGGTGACCGACGCGGGGATGGCCCATCTGAAGGATTGCAAGAATCTACAGACCCTCTATCTGTCCGACACCAAGGTGACCGACAAGGGGCTCGCTCACTTCGCGGGCTGCGCCGACCTGACGGAGCTCCAGGTGCAACGCACGCAGGTGAGCCCCGCAGGGGTGGCGTCACTCAAGGGGTGCGACAAGCTGGCATCGATTCACATGGACAATGCGCGCGTGACCGATGACGACGTGAAGCACTTCGCGGCCTTCCCCAAGCTGCAATCCCTGCAGCTTCGTAACACCAGGGTCACAGCAGCGGGGATCGACAAGCTGAAAACTCTGTTGCCGAGCTGTAAAGTCGAATGGGATGAGAAAAAGGAGTGAGGAGCCACCGGCCGCGCATGCCGTGCTGTTGAAGGGGTGCGCCGTGTCCACGTCAGCGTGTTGGCGGCGGCAGGTGGCTGGCGGACGCGGCGAAGAGGCGGCCGTCGCCGGCGGGGCCGGTGAAGACATGGGTGTCGCCGATGCGGGCGACACCTTCGGGCTCCATGTGATTGGCCTCCCTCACGAAGTTTAACCGGCCCGCGTGCGAGTCAATCACCCGGCGAGCGAGCGCTTCATACGACACGGGCGTCACCGACAAATACTTGACAGGGGTCAACGGCGGGTGTGAGATGAGAGGTGTGGCGCTGGAGAATGGCGTGGTGAGGCGCAGAAGACGGGGGCGGTGTCATGTTTACCGTGCAGATCCTCCTGATGGCGTTCGGTGTGGTAGGCGGGCTGGTCCTCGCGTACTGGCTCCGAGGGCAGCCTTGGGACGCGGCCTCCCGGGCCCGCGCGGCATTGGCGTTCGGGGCCGGCGCGATGGCGTGGGTGGGGTTCGCGGCGATCGCGCTGCCGCCGCCTTTCGCGTGGATCTTCCTCGGGACAGTCGTTGCCCTGTATCTGCCGCCCATGCTCGTCATCCTGAGCGCGGGCACCATCCCGGCCAACGGGGATCAGGGCCCCTGAGCAATCGCGGCAGTCTTTGTCGTGAACGGCTCGCGGCTCATCTTCGTCATCGTCCCCGAGGCCGACGTCTTCGAGCTCGGCGGGCCGTTTCCTGTCGAATAGTCCTTTGTGGGCCCGAAAGGGCCTGCGAGGCACGTCCGCTCCGAACAGGTGGAGCCGTTGAAGCATCTGTCACTCGCCGTCTGGCAGACCGGCCTGATCGCCTCGGTGCAGACGTGCGGCGAGTTGGGCTCCCGCACCGATGACGCGGCCCTTGAGGCGGGGGCGGGCCCGTCGATGCCGCCCTTCGCCATCGTGCGTGTCGGCTGGCCCGGGGTCCTGCGGCTCGCGGAGCGAGGCTTTCGGGCGTCGCCTATCGGGAAGACGGGGGTTCTGCTGGAAGGGTGACGCCAGAGGCTGAACCACATCACGCGCACAGGCTGACCCCGTGGGAGCATCCGCCAGGGTGACCTTATCGCGGGGTCGGGGCTGGCCTTGGACGCGGGTGGGCTCCCCGCGTCGAAGGCTGTTGGTGAACGTTGATGATTCTGAGCGACGGCGTTGATTGACGCTCAATCTGATCTAGGAATTCGCCGTGCCGCGGGGGATGATGCGCGGTGCTGGAGGGTGTCCAGCATCACCGAGGCGCAGAGACGACAGGACCGGTGCAAAGATGAGGGCGAAGACCAGGGGCGCGGAGAAGAACGGCCACACCGACGGCGTACCGAGCAACGGGCAGGCCGACGGCGCGGCGGCGGCGGACAAGAAGCCGGAGGAGGGTCGGGAGGGCAACGGGCGGTTCGCGGCGGGGAACGGGGGCGGCCCGGGGAACCCGTACGCGCGGCAGGTGGCGGCGTACCGGAGGGCGGTGCATCGGGCGGTGAGCGAGGAGGACATGGAGGAGATCACCAGGGCCGTCAAGGCGAGGGCGAAGGCGGGGGACATGGCCGCGGCGCGTCTGATGTACGCCTACACCGCGGGCAGGCCCACGCCGCCGCCCTCCGACCCCGACACCGTGGACGCCCACGAGCTGCAGGTACGCAGACGGTCCGTGGCGACGGTGGAGGACATGAGGGCGCTGTTCGAGAGCATGCCCGCCTCCCTCATGTGCGAGCTGGCCCAGAAGGTGTCTCCGCGGGTGAAGGCGCACATGGCGGAGGCGTTCGCCTTGGGTGTGAGGCGTCAAGGGGAGCACGAGGGCAGGCAGAAGGAGCACCAGCCCGACGCTCCCGGGCCGTACCCGGCGGACAGGGCGGACTGGGCGCAGGAGTGGCTGCGCAAGGGCTGGGGGTTGAGCGACGGGGTCTCCAAGGTGTTCGAGGCGTCGCCGATGTGGATGCCCGACATCGGCGGCAATGACAGGGTCGGACACCGCTACGAGGAGGCGCTGCGCGGGATGCGCGAGGGCATCTTGACCGGACTGCACTTGGATGACAACCGGCACTGGCTGGTGCCACCCGCCGATTGGAAACGTGTCTACGAGGAGCGCAAGAAGGCGTCCCTCGCACGCAAGGAGGTGAAGCCCGAGGGCGCGGCGGACACGGCGGGCGGCAAGGATTGTCGCTGATCGGCGCATCGCCCTCGGACGGAGACGGGCACCATGACACCCTCGCCGGGCGAGGGGACTGGGATGTTACGGATGGAGAGAGCCTGCGATGGGGGGAGATTGCGTCATCGATGAGCACGCTGGAAGCGTACTCTACGACAAGCCGGGGGGCTTGTCGCCACTGGAAGTAGGGCCTGGGCGGCCGAGGATCAATCGCTCGGCCGACGCCGGGGCTCATAGGACATTCTGGACGCCCGCGCGTCCCCAGGAGGCCCACACATGCCCGTTCTGCTGATCGCCACGCTCGACACCAAGGGCGACGAGGCCGGCTTCGTGCGTGACGCCCTGCGCGGCGCCGGCGTCGAGGTGCTGGTGCTGGACGCCGGCAGCCAGGGGCCGCCACGCATCACCGCCGACATCCCGCGCGAGGAGGTCTTCGCCGGCCCCATCCCCGGCTCGCGCGGCGACGCGGTCGAGGCCGCCGCCCGTGGGGCCGCCGCCGTCGCCAGGCGGTTGCACGCCGAGGGCCGCGTCCACGGGGTGCTGGGGCTGGGCGGCTCGGCCGGCACGGTGATCGGGACGGCGGCGATGCGCGAGCTGCCCCTCGGCGTGCCGAAGGTCATGGTCAGCACCCTGGCGTCGGGGCAGGTGCGGCCCTACGTCGGCGTGCGCGACGTGTGCATGATGCACTCCGTCGTTGATCTGTCGGGGCTCAACCGCGTCAGCCGGGCCGTGCTGTGGAACGCCGCCCAGGCGATGGCGGGGATGGTGTCGCGCCCCACGGCGGCGGCTTCGCAGGAGCGGCCCGTCATCACGGCGACGATGTTCGGCGTGACGACGCCGTGCGTGGAGGCGGCCCGGCGCGAGCTGGAGGCGGCGGGGTACGAGGTGCTGGTCTTCCACGCGACGGGCACCGGCGGGATGACGATGGAGTCACTCATCGCCGACGGGACCGCCTGCGGCGTGCTGGACGTGACCACGACCGAGCTGGCCGACGAGCTGGTGGGCGGCGTGCTGTCCGCCGGCCCGGACAGATTGACGGCGGCGGCGCGGCGTGGGGTGCCGCAGGTGATCTCGCTGGGGGCGCTGGACATGGTCAACTTCGGGCCCGTGGAAACGGTGCCGGAGAGGTTCCGGGGTCGGCGCTTCCACAGGCACAACCCGTCGGTGACGCTGATGCGGACGACGCCGGAGGAGAACGCGCGGCTGGGGGCGTGGATCGCCGAGAGGGCGACGGCGAGTGCGGGGGCGGTGTCGATATTCATACCGCTGCGTGGGGTTTCGGCGCTGGACCGTGAGGGCCAGCCGTTCTGGTGGCCGGAGGCGGACGCGGCGCTGTTCGAGGCGGTGCGGAAGGGGGCCGGGGCGAATGTGGAGCTGGTGGAGATGGACGCGCATGTCAACGACGCGGCCTTCGCCGGCGCGATGGCGAAGGCCCTGCTGGGGATGCTGTCCGATGCGTGAGCGTCAGTTGACGGCCGACTTCTTCTTCTCCTCGGCGGCCTTCCGTTCGGCCTCGAGTTTGGCGGCCTGCTCGCGGAGGCGGGCCTCGAGGGCGGCCTCGGCCTTCTTGGCGTCATCGAGCATCTTGGCGGTGTTGAAGTCGATGGTCAGGCTGGGCTTGCCGTCGGGCGAGGGGACGGAGCGGAAGCTGTACCAGCCGAGCCAGCCGCCGACGATGGCGAAGGTCAGCACGAGGGCGGCGCCGAAGGCGAGAAGGTTTCGCATGGCCTGGACTCCCTGCAGGGGCGTTGGCGGACGGTGCCGCCATACCACGCCCGGCCGGGGGAATCAAGCCTCAACGGTAGAGCTGGATGCGCCCCGCCACGAGGTGGTGCGCCCGCAGCTCGCCCCGGTACACGGGGGTGCCCGCCAGCTCCACGTCGCGGCCCGCGAAGGCGGCGAGATCGACGCCGGGGCCGGCGGTGACGTAGAAGCCCGGCTGGCGGATGCCGCCCTGGACGAACACGTCGAGGAAGTACGCCCGCTGCCCGTCGATGTTCCAACCGGCCCGGCGCAGGGTGCCACGGAACACGCCCACCGGCTGGGCGCGCGGCGTGTCGCCGGGGGCGGACAGCGTCGCGCCGGCGGAGGTGGGTGCGAAGGACGAGCCGGCGCTGCTGGCCAGCCAGGCACGCAGGGCGCGGGCCTGGGCCGTCGCGTGGGCGGCGAGGGCCGGGTTGGCCTTGGCGGCCTCGGCCGTCTCCTCGTAGAGTTTGGCGGCCTCCTCGTGGCGGCGGGCGACGTGGGCGGCGTGGGCCTGCCGCCACAGCTCATCGGCGGTCTGGGCGGCGTTGGCGGACGGGGTGCGGGCGATGGGCAGGGCGCCCGCGGACACGGCGCTGGCGGCGGCGCCGGGGGCCGGGGTGAAGCTGCCCGTGGCGCCGTCGAGGGCGGCGGCGCGGACGTAGCGGACCTCGCCGGGCGGCGGCTTGATGCGCACCCAGGTGCCGTCCACGTCGGGCCGCTCGGGGCTGCCGATGCACTCGGCGATGAAGCCGGGCTTGACCCTGGCGCCGATGACGTTGGGGCGGCGTCCGAGGTTGGCCTCGGAGCCTGGGTAGGTTGGGATGGTGGCGCCGGCGGCGCCCACGACGGGCTTGTTCTGGCCGGGGACGGTGTTGTTGAGGGAGGCGGTGTTGATCCAGGTGACGGAGCCGGGGGGCGGCTTGACGCGGAGCCAGCCGCCCGGCTCCTCGCCCAGGACTTCCAGGGTGGTGCCACGGCGGACGGTGTTGGTGACGTGGTACTGGGTGCTGTCGCTCGGCCCGGCGCGCAGCTCGGCGGACTCGGCCTTCACGGCGGCCTTGCGGGGGGCGTCCTGGAGGGGCAGCGTGAGGGCGAGGAGTGCGAGGGCAGGGGTCATCGAGGCTTCTCCGGCGGGGGAGTCCCACTTCCCTTGATCGGCGGGGCGGCGGCGTGGGCGAGAGCGTGGGCGCGCCCGCGGGCGCGGGATCGCCGGGCGCGGCGGCGGCCGGTGCGGCTTATACCGCGTCTGCCGGGTGGTGCAAGGGCAGGAAGGGAGGGCGCCTGCCCGTCACGCCAGCACCTCTTTGACCACCTTGCCGCCGTTGATCGTCGCGCGCTCCTCGCGGCCCGCGTGCATCAACGTCAGCTTCTTGTGGTCCAGCCCCATCAGGTGCAGGATCGTCGCGTGCAGGTCGTGGACGTGCGTCTTCCCCTCCACCGTGTACAGCCCGATCTCGTCGGTGGCCCCGTGCGTGATGCCCCCCTTCACCCCCGCCCCCGCCAGCCACGTCGTGAAGCCCCACGGGTTGTGGTCGCGGCCCACGCCGCTCTCGCTCATCGGCGTCCGCCCGAACTCGCCGCCCCAGATCACCAGCGTCGAATCCAGCATCCCGCGCGACTTCAGGTCGTGAAGCAGCGCGGCGATGGGGCGGTCGCTCTCGCGGCACAGCTTGCCGTGGTTCGTCTCCACGTCCGCGTGGGCGTCCCACTTGCTCCCGGCCCCGCAGTACACCTGCACGAACCGGACCCCGCGCTCCACCAGCCGCCGCGCCATCAGGCAGCAGCCGGCCATCCGCCCCACCACCTTGTCGCCGACGCCGTACAGGTCCCGCGTCGCCGCCGACTCCTTGTTCAGGTCCACCGCCTCGGGGGCCGCCGACTGCATGCGGTAGGCCAGCTCGTAACTCGCGATCCGCGCCTCCAGCCCCTCGTCGTGCCGCGCCGCCGCGTGCTTGCGGTTGAGCGCCTGGATGAAGTCCAGCTCCTCGCGCTGGCCGTCCTTCAGCGTCGGGGCCAAATGCAGCACCGGCGCCGAGCCGGGGCGGAACGCCGTCCCCTGGTACGTCGCCGGCATGAAGCCGGTGCCCCAGTTCCGCGCCCCGCCGGGCGGCCCCTCCGGGTAGTCCATCAGCACGACGTAGCCGGGCAGGTCCTGGCTCGGCGTGCCCAGGCCGTAAAGCGCCCACGACCCCAGGCACGGCCTGCCGGCCAGGATGCTCCCCGTGTTCATCTGGCAGATGCTGCCGACGTGGTTCAGGCCGTCGGCGTGGCAGCCGCGCAGCACCGCCAGCTTGTCGACGTGCTTGGCCACCTCCGGGTACCAGTCGCTTACCCACAGGCCGCTCTCGCCGTGCCGCGCGAACTTGCGCTTCGACGCCAGCAGCGGCGTGTCGGCCGTCTTGCCCATCGCCGTCACGGGGCGCGGGAACGACGCCGGCAGCGGCTTGCCGGCCAGTTTCGTCAGAGCCGGCTTGGGGTCGAACGTGTCGATGTGCGAGGGCCCGCCGTCCATGAACAGCCAGATGACGCTCTTCGCCTTCGCCGCGTGGTGCGGCGGCTTCGGCGCCAGCGGCCCCGAGGCCGGCGTGGGCGGGGCGGCTGCCTGCGCCTCCAGGGCCGACAACGCCACCAGCCCCAGCCCGCCGCCGGCGCGGGCCAGGAAGTCGCGGCGCGAGGCGGGCCGTTCGACGTGCATGAGCCGTCCTCAATCGATGTGGCTGAACTCGCTCGTGTTGAACAACGCGTGGCAGATGCGTGCCAGGGCCTCTGCCTGAGTCAGGCCCTTGCGGCGCATGGAGGCCAGGTACTCCAACCCCAGACGCATCTCCTCGGCGTCGGGCTGCCGGCCCCACGCCCGCGTGTACGCTGTCTCCAGCGCGTGCGACGGCGACTCCTTCGCCAGCCCCTCCGCCCACGCCTTCGCCTGCTCGCGCGTCAGGTCGCCGTTGAGCAGGGCCAACGCCTGCGGCGCCGTCGTCGTCACCAGACGACGCCCGCAGCTCTGGCACAGGTCCGGCTGGTCGAACGCATCGAACAACGGGAACCGCATGTTCCGCTTCGCCAGGACGTAGACGGACCGCCGGTCCCGGTCCTCCGCCCTGGCGTCCGCCGCCCACCCGCCGCGTCCGGCGTTCGCCGGCAGGGCGGGGCGGGCGCTCACGCCGAACGGCCTGCGGTTCAGCGTCCCGCTGACCGCCAGGACGGCGTCGCGGATCGCCTCGCCCTCCAGCCGGCGGCGGCGCATCGCCCACAGGAGCGTGTTCTCCCTATCCACGCGCAGCGCCTTCGCGTGGGCCGTCGGGTCGATGAACGACGACTGGCGGTAGGTGTCGCTCATCACGATCAGCCGCACGACGTGCTTGACCGACCACCCGCTCTCGATCAGCTCCTTCGCCAGCCAGTCGAGCAAGTCGGGGTGCGTCGGCGGCGTGCCCTGGGCACCGAAGTCGCTCGGCGTCGCCACGATCCCCTGCCCCGTCAACTGCTGCCAGATGCGGTTCACCGCCACGCGGGCCGTCAGCGGGTGGTCGTCCTTCGTCAGCCAATCCGCCAGGGCCGTGCGCCGGCCCGTGCCGTCCTTCGTCGGCTTGATCTCGGGCGTTCCGCCGATGGACGCCGGGAATCCCGGCTGCACCGCCGCCGCCGGCTTGCGCCAGTCGCCGCCGATCAGCCGATGCGTCGGCGGCGCCTCACGGGCCACGTCCGCCACCGCCATGATGTGCGGCCTGTGCGGCCTCGGCGGCAGCTTCTTCTCCAGATCCTGATACGCCTTCTTCTGGGCCGCCGGCAGCCGCAGGGGCGCGTTGTCCTCGTAGCCACGCACCTGCAAGCCGGCCAGCAGGGCGATCTGCTCCTCGAAGGGCGTGCGTTTCTCCGGCGCCAGCAGGAACGCGCGGCGGATGTCGGCGTTGAAGCGTTCCAGCCCCTTGGCCGCCTCGTCCTTCCGCTTCTTCGCCACCATCGCGTCCAGCTCGGCGCGGGCGGCCCGCGTCTGCTCCTGCCAGCGGTCCCACTCGGGCGACGGCAGCGGCACGTCGCGCCGCACCAGCGCCGCGAAGAACGCCTGAAGCCGGAAGTAGTCCTTCTGCGAGATCGGGTCATACTTGTGGTCGTGGCAGCGGGCGCAGCCGAACGTCAGGCCCAGGAACGCCAGCCCCGCCGTCTCGGTGACGTCGTCGAGGATCTCCTGACGCCGCTGCTCGAGCTGCGCCGCGTTGTACTCGTCGGTGTGCAGCCGCAGGAAGCCGGACGCGGTCAGCGCCTCCTCGCCGCCGGCCTCGTCCCCGGCCAGCTGGTGGCGCACGAAGTCGCGGTACGGCAGGTCGGCGTTGAACGCGCGGATGACCCAGTCGCGGTAACGCCACGCGTCGGGCCGCAGGGCGTCCTGGTTGAAGCCGTCGCTCTCGGCGAAGCGCACCAGGTCGAGCCAGGGCTGCGCCCACCGCTCGCCGAACGCCGGCGTTGCCAGCAACCTCTCGACGGCGCGCTCGTAAGGCTCGGGGCCGTCGGGCGGCAGCCCGGTGAGGTCGAACGACAGCCGCCGCAGCAGCGCCGCCGGCTCGGCGGGCCTGTTGAGCGTCAATCCTTTGGCACGCAGCCGCGCCAGGATGAAGGCGTCGACGGGGTTGCGGGCCCCCGCCTCGGCCGGCACCGCCGGGCGCGCGAAGGGGCGGAAGAGCCGCGGCGTCTCCGCCGGGGTGGACCCGATCAGTGCGAGCAGCAGGGCCGGCAGGTGCATGGCTTCTCCCGTGTCGGGGATGGCATCATCCTACCCGACGCGGCCACGGGGAGCAAGCAGGTAGCCCCTTGACTCGGGGCGTCCGGCGCGGCAGCATGGGAGCATCCCTCTCGGAGGCGCGTGCCATGCGTTCCGCCCTGGCCATCCTGCTGACCCTGGCCGCCGGCGTGCTGGCGGCCCCGGCCCCGTTCATCAAGTCCCCCGCCCGTACGCCCGCGTTCTCCCCCGAGGAGGAGATGAAGCGGATGCTGGGCAAGTGGCACCGCGTCTCCTGCACCTACGGCCAACTGCCGCCCGTCCCCAAGCCCCTCAACGACTCCGTCGTCTTCTCGATGAACAAGATCACCTACAACGACGGCTCCGGCGCCGTCTGGGACCTCAAGCTCGGCGTCGAGGGCGGCAAGAAGACCTGGGATATCAGCCAGCCCGGCAGCGGCGCGAAGTGGCTGGGCCTGTACGAGATGGACGGCGACAACCTGCGTGTCTGCTTCACCAGCAACCCCACCCGGCCGCCGACCCTCATCCCAAGCCGCGCCGGCGACCACCTCCAGACGTTCAAGCGCAAGCTGCCCTGACATGCCGCACACGCCGACGTTGGGATGACAGTGGGCCGGGCGGTGGTCGGGCCATTGCATTGCATTGCAGACCCCCAGGCACCCCCCTGCAACGCAAATCCCGCCCCGGAGTCACCCGCCCACTCCGCCGAGTCACCTGCCCACTTTCCCCCCCGAGTGAGCATGTGACTCGGCGCTGACCGACGCACTCTGTCACGGACCGGCGTCGAGTGCGCGAGTCACCTTGTCACATGCCACATTCCAACACCGCGCACACCCCCCGGCGGATGACCGCGAACGCGCGTCCGCCCCCTTGATCCCCGGCGTCCGGGCGCGAAGAATGAAGGTGCGCCCGCCATCCCCCCGCCAGCCACATCCCGCTCCCGATGCCCGGACCCCACGCCACCACGACGCGCCGCCCTGAGACACCGCGCCCGCGCCCTCCAGGCGCCCCACGCCCCGGCCCGCGTCGTGTACCACCTGATGCGTTACGGGGAGGCGTACGTCAAGCGGACGGAGGCGGAGTACGCCGAGCAGGTGAGGGCGCGTCTGGAGAGGCAGCCGGCGCGGCGGGCGCGCGAGCTGGGCTATGAGCTGAAGAGGATCGAGGCCCCGCCCGCGGAGGCACCGGCGTGCGGATGAGGGTCGGGGCGGCGGGGCCAAGGGGGCATCGGGCAGAGACAGACGCGGGGCATCGACGGGGCCGGCGGAGGCCGGGGAGCGGGACGCCGCGCCGGGGGCGCCGCCCCGGGCCGGGGACGCTCCTCACACCCCTACTCACCCTCAAAGCGTTCCTGGGGCGGCCTCTTCCGCCCTTCCGGGCCGTGACTTAGAGAGGCTGCCCCCTTACAGGGCTACGTTTCGTGACACGAGAAATCCTCTTCGTTCAAAGTGGC
>CAZVZK010000172.1:0-20097 GCA_964630925.1 uncultured Alcaligenaceae bacterium | reverse complement strand
GTCTGGCGGCAGGACCCCCTCTTCCACCTCGTCGAGGAGCAACGCCGGGCCCTGAACCTGCCCTTCGAGCCCCTCGCCGAACGCAAGGAAAAGTTGCGCCAGGCCGGCGACGCAATCCCCACCGACCCCCTTCCAGGCGAGCGGCCCCGTGAGTGATGGATTGCCTTCTTGTCTTCTGCCTAATCCGTTTTAACCCGTTTTAACCGTTGTTGCTTATTTTTCGCCTTTGTCTTCCTTTCGTGTCTTCCGTGTATTTCGTGGTATGGTCTTTTCCCATGTCCCAGAAACCCAGCGCCTCCGACATCATGCGCAACCTCGGCCTCGTGCCCGACCCCTGGCAGGTCGAGGTCCTCGAGGCCGGACACCCCCGCCTCCTCCTCAACTGCTGCCGCCAGGCCGGCAAGTCCACCGCCGTCGCCGTCCTCTCCCTGGTCGAGGCCATCTGCACCCC
Source organism: uncultured Alcaligenaceae bacterium (assembly GCA_964630925.1). GTDB lineage: Bacteria > Planctomycetota > Planctomycetia > Gemmatales > Gemmataceae > RGDT01. The sequence continues at coordinate 19,646 of CAZVZK010000172.1, read as the reverse complement.
CGCCACCAGGGTCATCCTCCTGTCCCGAAGCCACCGCCAGTCCGCCGAGCTGTTCCGCGTCGTCACCGGCTTCTACCGCCGCCTCAAGTCCCCCTTCCTCGCCCGCCAGACCCAGCACGAGCTCGAGCTCAAGAACATGAGCCGCGTCGTCTGCCTCCCCTGCCGCGAGGACACCATCCGCGGCTACTCCGACATCACCATCCTCGTCATCGACGAGGCCGCCCGCGTCCCCGACGACCTCTACCGCGCCGTCCGCCCCATGCTCGCCGTCTCCGGCGGACGCCTCATCTGCCTCTCCACCCCCTTCGGCAAGCGCGGCTTCTTCCATGACTGCTGGGCCAATGGCGGCACTGATTGGGTCCGCATCGAGGTCCCCGCCGACAAGGTCCCCCGCATCTCGCCCGCCTTCCTCGCCCAGGAGCGCCGCGCGCTGGGCGAGTCCTGGTTCCGCCAGGAGTACGGCTGCAGCTTCGAGGCCCTCGAAGGCCTGGTCTACCCCGACTTCCCCCGCTGCGTCGTGCCCGGCCCCGAGCCCGTGGGCGGCCAGCGGGTCGGCGGCATCGACTTCGGCTTCCGCAACCCCTTCGCCGCGATCTGGGGCACCCTCAAAGATGATGTCCTCACCCTCACCGGCGAGCACTACAGCCGGGGCAAGCCGCTCAGCCACCACGCCGCCCACCTCCCCCGTGACGTGATGTGGTACGCCGACCCCTCGGGCGCCAACGAGCGCGCCGAGCTGCTCTACGCCGGCTTCAAGGTCCGCGAGGGCTGCAACAGCCTGCGCCCCGGCATCGCCGCCGTCTCGGCCCGCCTGGAGGACGGCACCCTCCGCGTCCTGGAAGGGCGCTGCCCGAATCTGTTGGAGGAGGCGGGCCTGTACCGCTACGACGACGAATCCGGGGCCCGGTCGGCGGAGGCCCCGCTGGCCGAGCACAACCACGCCCTGGCGGCCCTGCGTTACCTGATCAGCGGCCTGGACCGCCGCAAGATGGCGAGGCTCCGCAACCCCCACATCGCCCCCGACGAGCCCCGGCCGGCCGTGCAGCCACCTTCCTGGCTGAGGCCCGAAAACGAGTTCATGTGGACGAGGCTATGGTGAGCCAGAACGTCGAGAACGCGCGGCCCGCGTGCCGTCCAGTGGCTGTTCCCGTGGGGCAGGCTGCCAGCCTGCCTGCCGGGCCGCAGGCCCGGCCGAGGGCCTCCACCGACAACCTTCCTTCACGCCGATCCGACACCCCGCGTAGGTCGGGTCGAGGCTCTGCGAGGCCCGACGGCGACACGCGGGAGCGCAGCGACACCGCCCCTTCTTCGTGGCGACAAGTTTCCAACTTGTCTTCTGACCGGTCAACAACCCGTGAGCAATCCATGCGAGCGGCACGGCGTAAGCGTGCCGTGTCCTGGTTCAGGCGAACGGCGCGGCGTAAGCCCGCCGGTATCTACCCCAACACCCACCAACGAGGCACCACCATGACCGACCCGATCCGCAACCGAATCAAGGCCCACCGCCGCGTCCGCGCCGGCGACCTGGTCCCGCACGAGTGGAACTTCCGCCTGCACCCCGACGCCCAGCGTGAAGCCCTCCAGGCCCTCTACCGCGAGGTCGGCTTCGCCCGCAGCCTCCTCGCCTACGAGCTGCCCGACGGCCGCCTCAAACTGATCGACGGCCACCTGCGCCGCGAGATCGACCCCGACATGGAGGTCGAGGTCGAGATCCTCGACGTGGACGAATCCGAGGCCCGCGAGCTGCTCTTGAGCATCGACCCCCTGGCCGCCCTCGCCCAGACGCAGGAGCAGCTCTACGAGCGCCTGCGTCAGAACACCCCGACGGCGGAGCCGGACCTCGCGGGCATGTGGGAGGACGCCGCCCGCCAGAGCGCCGAGGCCGCCGAGCGCCTGGCCCTGCCGGAGCCGAAGGCCATCCCCGACCAGTTCCTGGTGCTGCTGACGTGTAGGGACGAGAAGCACCAGGTGCAGCTCCTGGCACGCTTCCAGGCCGAGGGCCTCACCTGCAAGGCCCTCATGTCGTAGCGGCAGCGGCCCCGGCGAGCGGGACGGGCACCAGGGAGTGGCCGTAGGACCCCGAGTCTATGGAGCATCACCCCGGCGGAGGCCGAGCGAGGCACGTCCTCAGTTCTGTCCAATCCAGCCTACTCTCGGAAAGCGGGGCTTCAGAGCCTGCAGGTCGCGCATCGAGATGGCTTTGGGGATAGTTAATGTGTGTAGCTTGGCTAACGGACTCAGTGACGAGATCCCCTCGGCAGTAACCTCGGTTCGCCCAAGATACAACCGTGTCAGTCCTGTCAACTGTCTGATTGCCGATAGTCCATTGTTGGTGATGCGCGATCCGCTCAAGTCGAGGTACTCAAGCTGAAGCAACGCCGCGAGATAGCGAATCACATCATCCGTAACAGTTGAGGAAGGCCGACGGCTTGATGACAGATCGATCCCGGTGAGTTCAGGCAGGCACCGAGGAACTTCAGCTAACAGCACAACGAGTGCTTTGCTGTCCCGAACCGCCCGCAGCTCAAGGGTAATGGACTGTGTGACTTGCCCTCCGGCCAGGCCGATTCGCGAGATGAAGTGGGCCTGCTCATCGTTGGTGGGTTTGTAGGGTTTGGCAGAGGTGCATGCCCAGGGGTGATCGAAATCCAAGGATTGGATGTGCTGTAAGCCAGCAAGGATTTCCTGCGCGAATCTCTTTTCTGACTCGCCAGCGGATGAAATATTGACGATGGTTGCATAGGGCAGCATGTGAGGTATCAGGGGCACGATTTCAACGATGGACTTCACGTCACTGATCCCATGCAAATCCACGCAAATGTCCAGCGTGACCTGCCCGCCGGCGGACTCAATCCGCTCGATGAATCGCTGTTTCTCGCCGTCCGTTGAGTGGTATCGCATGGCAACTGATCCTTGTTCTGGGTCAGTACCCCTGGCAAGTTCGGGCGTAGGGTCGGATTCGGTGGTTACTCAGTCAAGCGCTGCCCCCCCCAGTGCCTCGCCGCCCCACATTCTAGCTCACTCGCCCCTTCTGGCCTCACTCGGCACTGGCCTCTGCGAGGCGATCCTGGTGGTGTTGTCGCTCCCGGTCGATAATGACATCCGCCTCGCCCTGCTCGCTCCCGGCACGCCCCTGCTCTTTTCGATTGCTGCGCTGAGAACGGATGTCGGGCCGCAGACGCCAGCGTCGCGGGTGATCTGCCCTCATCAGCGACCCTGGCGCAACAGCGGCGCTAACTCCTACCCCCTTTCGAGGGGTGAGGCGGGGGCTACGCCAGCCGGTTGCTTACCCTTCCTCCTGCATGCACGCCATTTTGGCAGGGGGAGCGAGGAACTTCGCATTGCCGCAGGCTACGGAGATAACATCGTCTACCGCCATCCTCAGTCGGCTGAGCATCCGGTGAACGTCGTTCGGCACGATCTGTAACTCATCGCCGATCAGCCTAATGCCGTGCTTCTGCTTCTTCAGGTCCTCCGTCTCACGGCCCCCGTTGTGGCTGAGCGCGTGGCGGACAAGCCGCGGGATGTTAATCTCGTGGTGAGACCAGCACGCGCAGGTGATGTCCTTCCCAAGCGCGGTCCGAAGTGCCTCGTTGAACGGCTTTTTGTCGCTTGATCGCAAGCTGGAAAGCCCCCCACCGACCTTGAGGCAGTCCACGAGAAATGCCTCGTAGGCATTGTAGAACGCAACGTAGGCGATACGCTGCGACGACCACAGGCTGATCCTGAAGGCCACGTCCTGCATGAAGGGAGCCCACATCGTCTCTACCGGAACCTGGTACGGCACAGCCGCCGCCCGATCACGGAAATCAGTCGCGATCGTTTCCAACTCCTGCACGAGGCGCATGCCGAGCGTCCGGTCCACGGCCAGTTCGGGCACCCGATCAGCAAGCCGCCCGATGACCGCGTCTGCAAAGCGAACGATGCTCGCGTTTGGCGTGGCGAAGTTGCTCAGCCCCACAGCCACGGCGTGCATCGCGCGGATCGATGTCGCGGGCATTTGCGCAGTGTAGGACGCACTCCGCCAAGCAAGCGACAGGTCGAGCACGAGCCTCTCCAGGACCGTCCCCTCTTTGAGCGGCCCGACTGTTTTTTCGCCCCAGTCGTCGGGGATATACCCGCGATAAGCCGCGATGTCGGTTTCTGTGTGGAGTGTTCGATCTGCTTCAGCCATTGGTTGTGTCCCTCGCTGAGTAGCTGACTGATCAGACGCGCCCCAACGAGTCCGGGTTCGACTGGTGGACACTTTGCGTGACAACCTCGGTCTGAGCCGGCGTTCCCTCCTTCGCCGACCGAGGAAGCCGCGACACGCAGTGGAGCGCGTCCCCCAGCACTTGGGGGTTGACGAGCCGGGCCCATGCTTCCGGCCTCCGTTACGGCACCCATCCTGTCAGGCCCCCAGGCCGGAAGCATGGGCTGGCAGACAACCCCCACGTTGCAACCATCAACTCATCGGCTGTCGGCTGTTGGAGCCGCTTCGGCGACGAGAATAAAGCCCGGGGTGAGGCTCTGCGAACCCCGGGACATGGGTGACTCACGCCAACGCGAGGTGCGGCCCCTCCGCCTTGAATGGCAGCGGCTCGAGGCTCTCGACCAGCCGGGCCAGCATGTCCCGCATCCGGAACCTCAGCACCCACCCGTCCGACAGGAGCAGGGAGTGCGTGAACACCCCCGGCCCTTCAAGATCAAACTCGTGGTACAGCACCTTGACCACCCCGCCCTTCGACCCGATGTCGTGCCGGCTCGCCGTGACGTCCTCCTTCGCCCCCGGCGTGACGGTGGAGTACACCAGCTCCAGCTCCTCCCCCGCCGCGCCGGCCCGCCCCTCCAGCCGCAGACGCAGGGCCACCCTCGGCCTGCCGGGGAACGACTGGATCCCCAGCGGGCGGGAGTCGTGCAGCGCCGGCATCGACCGGACAGCCCGCCGTAGGCAGTTCGGCATCAGCGGACGCAGCCCTTTCAGGTGGGCCGCATACGCCTCCACGGCAGCGTCCCACTCGTCCGACGCCGCCTCGGCCACGGCCCGCTCGCCCGACCGGCACCGCTTCAACAATTCAGGCGTGAAGAACTTCATGGCTTTCTCTTGCTCGTGAGCTTCTTCGGCGGCCTCTCGAAGAAGGCGTGTGGCGAGCCCTCGAAATCCGGCGACGGGTGGAAGTGGGGCAGCGCCCGCCAGCGTCCTTCGGTGTCGTGGGCGTTGTGGTATTCGCTGCCCCCGAAGGCGGCGTTCGTCAGCCCCTCCGCCCTCGTCCTGTTCGCCCAGCCGTCCGGGCCGCACACGACGATGTCCTTACCACCCAGGAGCCGGGCGACGGCTTCGGCGTCGGTCAGCAGTTCGCCCCGGAAGACCACGCCATCGGGGCCGGAGCCGCGCTCAGCCTCGTAGGCCCCGAGCTCCGGGGTCGCCGTCGCTGGCCGGGGCCGGCTCCCCTTCTTCGCCATTGGCTCTCCCGCGCCGAATTCGCGCCAGGCTTACCCACCTCCCACGCCGGGCTGCCGCGCAGGCTCATTCTACGCGCCCCGCCTCGGAGACACCACGAATCAGCCGTCCGGAGCGTCCTTGCCCCCGTCGTCACAGGTCAGCACTTGGGGGTTGACGAGCCGGGCATCTGCTCCCGGCCTCCTGTACTCACCCCAACCTCTTAGGCCCCCATCGGGGGTCTGGGGGCGTCTCGCCCCCAGCTCGATTGAGAAGCAGATGCGGCAGACAACCCCCACGTTGCAACGACCACCTCCGGGTTGATGGCTGTTGGAGCCGCCTCGGCGACGGCTGTTCTCTTGTAGCCCAGCGGCGAGGCTCTGCGAGCCCTGGGTCTTCAACCACGTTGCAACCATCAACCCATCGGCTGTTGGCTGTTGGAGCCGCTTCGGCGACCAGAGTAAAGCCCGGGGTGAGTCGCTAACCCCGGGACTTCACACGCTCCACGCCCTCAATCCTTCCCGCCGCCCTTCAACGCCTCCCCCTTCGCGTCCACCGGCCCCGCCGCCACGATCACCATCCGCTCCGGGTCGAGGTACTTCTTCGCCACCTCCAGCACGTCCTCCGCCGTCACCGCACCCACCGCCTTCTGGTACTTCTCCAGATGGTCCAGCCCCAGGCCGTACTGCTCGATGGTCAGCAGGTGCCCGGCGATGCCGCCGTTGGTCGCGTACCCCAGCAGGTTGCTCCCCTGGAGGTACGTCTTCGCGTCCGCCAGCTCCTCCGCCCCCACCTTCTCCTTGCGGATGCGCCCCAGCTCCTCCAGGAACAGCTTCTTCACCTTCGCGTAGTTGGGCGCGTCCGTCCCGATGTAGCACGTGAACCGCCCCGGCTCCTTCCCCGCCGTGCTGGTGATCGCCGCCTGCACCGTGTACGCCAGCCCCTCCCGGTCACGGAGCCGCGACGACAGCCGGTCCGTGAACCCCGGCCCCGTCCCCAGGATGTAGTCCATCACCAGCAACTTGTAGTAATCCGGGTCCGCCCGCCGGATGCCCCGGTGCCCCATGTAGAAGTGCAGCTGCGCCGCCTCCGGCATCGAGATCACCTTCTCCGTGAACTTCTCCGGCATCTCCACCGCCGGCAGGTCCAACTTCGGCAACGCCGCCTTCTTCCACCCCTCCGTCAACTTCTTCAGTTCGGCCTCGACCGCGTCCGGGTCGAAGTCCCCGGCCACCGACACGATGGCGTTGTTCGGCACGAACACCGTCGAGTGATACGCCTTCACGTCGTCGCGCTTCAGCGCCTTCACCGTGGCCGCCGTCCCCATCGCCGGACGCCCCAGCGGGTGCTTGCCGTACACCGCCGCCCCGAACGCGATCCGCGCCCGCTTATCCGGCTCGGCCTCCGCCTCCGACACCTGCGCCAGCAGCCGCGCCTTCGCCCGCCGGAAGGCGTCCTCGGGGAACTCCGCGTTGACCAGGCAGTCGAAGAGGATGTCCAGCCCCTTCTTCCAGTCCGGCGCCAGCACCTTCACGCTCCCGCCCCCGGCGGTCACGCTCAGGTCGCCGCCCAGCCCCTCGATGGCCTCGGCGATCTGCGGCCCCGTCCGCGTCTTCGTGCCCTCGTCCAGCAGCAGGCCCGTCAAGGGCGCCGCCCCCAGCTTGTCGTCCTTCTGGTACAGGGACGCCTCGCGCAGCCCGACGTGGGCCTCGAACGTCGGCAGACGCGCGTTCTTGTACAGCAGTACCGTCAGCCCGTTGGGCAGCACGATTCGCTTCGTCTTCGCCAGGTCGACCACGCCGGCCTTGTCGCCCTCCGCCCTCTTGCGCCCCGGCGGCCCGCCCTTCTTCTCCGGCTCGCCGCCGCCGGCCCCGGCAGGTACCGACCACACCACGGCGGCCTTGTCGCGGCGGAGGTACTTCTTCGCCACCCGCTGAACGTCCTCGGCGGTGACGGCGAGGACCGCCGGCAGGTACTTCTTCGCCCAGTCCAGGTCGTTGATGATGACCGCCTCGCCGATGTTCTTCGCGAGGCCCGCCGGGCTCTCACGGGCGAAGACCGCCGCCGCCAGCATCTGCTGCTTGACGCGCTTCATCTCGGCCTCCGTCGGCGCCGTCTCCGCCACCTTCGACAGCTCCACCAGAAGCCGACGCTCGGCGTCGTCCAGCTTCTTGTCCGGCAACACGTCCACGAACACGCCCAGCCACGCCGGGTAACGGCCCGGCTCGTGGCTCACGTCCACGCCGCTGGCGATGGCCGCGTCCTCGACCAGCGCCCGGTACAGCCGCGCCCGCTTCCCCAGGCTCAACACCGCCGTCAGCACCGCAAGCGGCGCGTGGTCCGGGTCGCCGCTCTTGATGGTCTTGACCGCCCACAGGAGCCGCGGCTGGCTGAACTTCGACTTCATCGTCACCCGCGCCGGCAGCATCGGCCCCTCCGCCGGCTCCGCCTTCCGCTCCGGCAGCTTGCCCCTGGGGATGGCCGAGAACAGCTTCTTGATCGTGGCCGTGGCCTCGTCGGCGTCGAAGCCGCCGACGATGACGAGGGCCGCGTTGTTGGGGTGATACCAGCGGTCGTAGAACCCGGTGATGATCTTCTCGGTCGCGTCCTTGACGTGCTTGCTCTCGCCGATGACCGGGTGGCCGTAGGGGTGCATCTTGCCGTACAGGGCCGGGAGCATGGCCTTGTATTCGAGGTCCCAGGGCGAGTCCTCGCCGCCGGTCAGCTCATTGATGACGGCACCCTTCTCCTTGTCGAACTCGTGGGCCTTGTCCACGACGGTGTTGCGCATGCGGTCCGCCTCGATCTCCAGCGCGACGCGCCACCGGCCCGCGGGCATGGTGAAGTGGTAGGCGGTCAGGTCCGTCTTCGTGTAGGCGTTGTTGCTGCCGCCGGCGCGGAACGTCATCCGGTCCACGTCCCCCGGCTTGAGTTTGGCGGTCCCCTTGAACAGAAGGTGTTCCAGATAGTGGGCCAGGCCCGTGCTCGACTTGTCCTCGTCCGCGCTGCCGGCCTTGTAGGCCAGGACGGTGGCCACGGAGGCGCTGCCCGGCACGGGCTTGAGGTAGACGCGGAGTCCGTTGGGCAGCTCGAACGTCGATATCCCATCATAGAGGGCGTGGGCCGTGCGGACGGCGAGGTCGCGGCCGTCATCCTTCTCGGCGGCGGAGGCGGCGCGCGGCGCGGCGAGCAGGGCCAGCGTGGCGAGGGCGGCCCCGCCTGCGATCCAAGACGATCCCATGAACATTCCCTCGCGGAATTGCCGACAGCGGGCACACGCCCGGATCATATCATAGTGGCGGAATGGCCGCGGGGGCAGTCGCGTGGCGGTGAACGTCAAGCTCCAGGTGGTGAAGGGCAAGCCGGCCGGCAAGCAGTTGCTGTTCGGCGTCGGCGAGTATTTCTTCGGCCGCGGCCCCGAGTGCCAGGTCCGCTTCAACAGCGACTGGGTGAGCCGCCAGCACTGCCGCCTGAGCGTCTCCGCGGGCGGGGTGACCCTGCGCGACCTGGGCAGCCGGAACGGCACCCTCGTGAACGGCGCGCTCATCCAGGAGGCCGCCCTCGCCGACGGCGACCACATCCAGATCGGCCCGGTGACCTTCGAGGCCCGCATCGACTCCGGCGGCGACGTCCAGCCCGGCCCGCAGGAGATGCGCGACCCCGACTCCCCCGACGGCACCTTCGGCTCGACCGCACTCTACCCCGCGGTCCCCTCGCCGCCGACCCCGCCGTGAGGCCCACCGCGTTTCACGTCGCCGAAAGGCGCGGCGCCCGCGACAGCAGCAGCGACGGGACGAGCAGCAGCAGGATCGCCGCGCCGGCCGTCCCCGCCGTGCCCAGCGCCAGGGCCGCGTCGAGGACGATCAGCCCGCGCAGGAGATGCCCCACCGCGCCCTGCACCAGGGACGGCCTCGGGTCGTGGATCGCCTGCCAAACCGGCACGCCGACGTAAAAGCCCAGGCCCACGAGCAGGTACGGGAACAGCGGCGACGCGGTGCCCTCCGGCTTGTACACCGGCGCCGCCAGCGCCAGCACCAGCCCCGCCAGGATGACGCCCCCCGCCATGCCCAGCGACCCCTTGTCGCTCACCTTCTCCTCGCTCCGCGCGAACCACGTCACGCCCGTGATGTACAGCCCCACCGCCAGCGCCAGGTGCGGCCCCGGCTGGCGCAGTGGATCGCCGGACAGCGAACAGGCCAGCAGAACGTGCAGGGCCCGACACGCCCCCATCGCCAGCGGCCCGGCGGGCGTCAACTTCGCCCACGAGTCATACGCCAGGATCGCCAGCGCCAGCAGCACCGCCAGCAGAGGCGACGCCACCAGCGACGACAGCGCCACGCCCGCCGCCATCAGCCCCAGGCCGATCAGGAGTGCGTTGCGCGAGGTGATCTCGCCCGCCGGGATGGGCCGCTCCGGCCTGTTGCGCCGGTCGTCGTCCTGGTCGAAGTAGTCGTTCAGCGCCATGCCCGACATGTACAGGCACGCGCTGCCGACGAGCAGGACGACAAACGCCGGCCACTTCTCGGGCAGCGCGCCCACGGCGAGTGCGGCCATGCACACGTCGGCCAGTGCGGTCGGCAGGGCGGGCAGCCGGACCAGTCGGGCGACGGCGTTCATCTTTCTCCTCCTCGCATGCGCTCGCCGTGGCTCGCTCGGTAGTCAGTAGCCAGTAGTCAGTAGCCAGTAGAAAGACAAAAGAGGCGGCACTGATCGGCTGTTGGCTGTTCCTGCTGACTACTGGCTACTGACTACTGACTACTCGACGCCGAGCCAGCCCCGGCGAGCGAGCCGACGTACTGCTCCAGCATGGCGAACTGCTTGAAGACATCGTGGACAACGACGCCGTGCGGGTTCTTGAAGAAGCACGCCAGGTGCTTCTGCACCCCCGACTCCTTGCGCCTCTGCGACAGCAGCGCCAGCCGGGCCAGGTCGAGGACCAGCGGCGCCGCCAGAAGCGAGTCGCACCCCTGCCAGATCACCTGCATGATCATCTTCGTGCCGAGGAAGCCTTGAAAGTGGATGTGGTTCCACGCCGTCTTCCAGTCGTCCAGCGACTCGATGTATTCGATGCTGACGTGCGTCTGCGGCCTGTAGCCGACCACGCCGCTGATCACCTGGTCCTTGGTCTTGATCTTCGACGCCTTGTTGACGGGGTCGTCGAGGACGAGGCCGTCGCGGTTGCCGAAGATGTTGTGCCCGACCCAGCTCAGGATGTGCCAGTTCCGCAGCGCGAACATCGGCGCGAGGACCGTCTTGAGCAGCGTCTCGCCGGTCTTGCCGTCCTTGCCAGCCACCGTGGTGCCGCGCTTGACGGCCAGCTCCTCCAGGGCGGGGCACGTCGCGCCGAGCGACGGCGTGAAGTTCACGAAGGGGAACGACAGGTCGAGGGCCGCGTAGGCGTACAGCGAGCTGGCCGGCAGCACCGCCTGCCCCTCGTCGAGCGCCGCGTCGAGCCGCGCCAGGGCCGAATGGGCCTTGCCCGTCTCGAACGGGGGCTCGGTGGACGACACGTTGATCACCACCACCTGATCGAGCTTGTGCGTGGCCTTGAACGCGGACAGGTCGGCCTTGATGCGCTCGATGGCGTCGCGTGGCTTCGTCGCCGCGGCGGCCTCGGGCCGGTCGGCGAGTTTGGCGATGGTGGGGCCGGCGCCGAGGACGGTGCCGGGCCGGACATTCTTCTCCCACTCCGCCAGTTGATCGGCGCAGCCGTCGATGACGCCCTGCGAGAAGACGTTGGAGCGCTCGTGCAATTCGCGGACGGTCTCGCGGAAGCCGGCCTGCCGGATCTCGTGCCCGCCGACGACGAAATCGCCAGGGCTGTCGAGATCGACGCCAGCGAAGAGGGGCAGCGCGGTGGTGAGGGAGGTGGTGTCGGTGAGGCCGCGTGCGAGGGCGGCGAGGCCGAGCGTGGCGGTGCTGCCGACGCCGCCACAGGCGCCGATCAGCCACAGTCCGACGCGACGATTGCTCATGATCGAGAGGTGCCTTGCGGTGCGGGGATGAATGCTGGGAGGGCCAATACCCAGCTATTGTGCGGAGGAAAGGCGTCCCGGCAATGTGTTGGGGGGCGGTGAAGGGCAAATGGTGTGCCGCGTCAGGCGGGGCGGACGAAGCGTCCGTCGCCCCGGCCCTTCCGGCCTGGAGAGCCCACGGACCTGGGTAACACCGTCCCATTCCCGCGCGGCAGGCCGCGCCACCCGCGGACCCAGGGCAAGATCGAACGCTACCACCGGAGCCCGGCCAAGGAGGCGCTCGCGGGCCCGGGGCCGGCCCGGCCGGACGCCTCGATCCAACGGGAGCCGGACGCCTGGCGAGCGGAGTAGAACGAGGTGCGCCCGCACGGGTACGCCGGCTTCGCGTCATGGGGGCCTCCTGTTACCCATGCCCGCGGGCTCTACAAAAACCGTGAGCCGGGTCGGACCACGCCTCGTCCCGCGATGAAGGAGGCCCGCATGCCTGAGCAGACCGCCAGCGAATTGACGGCGATGTGCCTGCGGTTCGAGGAGGCCCGAGAGAAGGGCGAATCCCTGACCGCCGAGGAACTGTGCGCCGGACGCCCCGATCTCCTCCCGCTCCTCAAGCAGCGCCTCGCCGCCCTGGCGGCCCTCGAGCCGTTCGGCGTCGCCGAGCGCTGGCCGGCCACCGGCGGGGGCGGCCCCACGGGCGGCGGCCCGCTCGGCCTGCCGCCGGGTTATGAAGTCACGGGCGAGCTGGGGCGCGGGGGCATGGGCGTCGTCTATCGGGCACGCCAGGCGGCTCTCAACCGCGACGTGGCGCTTAAGGTGGTCCTGGGCGGCGGCATGGCGTCGCCTTTGACGCGGGTGAGGTTCCTCCGCGAGGCGGAGAGCCTGGCCCGCCTCAACCACCCCAACGTCGTGCAGGTGTACGAGGTCGGCGAGGCCGGCGGGACGTTGTACTTCGCGATGGAGCTGGTCGAGGGCGGCCCCCTCGCCGAGAGACTGGCCGGCGAGCCGCAGGCGCCGCGTCACGCGGCGGAGATGGCCGAGCGGCTGGCACGCGGCGTCCAGGCGGCCCACGCGGCGGGCGTCGTGCACCGTGACCTGAAGCCCGGGAACGTCCTGCTGACCGCGGACGGGACGCCGAAGATCACCGACTTCGGCCTCGCCAAGTGGCTCGGGGATGACGACGGGCACACGCGGACCGGCGACATCATGGGGACGCCGTCGTACATGGCCCCGGAGCAGGCCGAGGGGCGGCGCGAGATCGGCACCGCCGCCGACGTGTGGGCGCTGGGGGTCATCCTGTACGAGATGCTGACGGGCCGCCCGCCGTTCAAGGGGGCGACGCGGCTGGAGACGATGGAGCAGGTGCGTCTGCGCGAGCCGGTATCGCCGAGGGCGCTCAATCCCGGCGTGCCGCGCGACCTGGAGACGATCACCCTCAAGTGCCTCGCCAAGGATCCGGGCCGGCGTTACGCCGGCGCCGGTGAGCTGGCGGACGACCTGCGCCGCTGGATCGACGGGGTGCCGATCCTGGCGCGGCCCGCCGGGCCGGCGGAGCGGGCGTGGAAGTGGGTGGCGCGCAACCCCCTGCCGACGGCCCTGGCGGCGGCGGTGATCGCCGGCCTGTCGGCGGTCCTGGCGGTGACGCTGTCGTACAACGCGGCCCTGGGCAAGGAGGTGAAGGACCGAACCAGGGCGGAGGGCGACGCCCGCCGCGAGGCCGAGGAGAAGGGCAAGGCGCTCGGACTGGCGCGGGCGCGCGAGATCGAGCTGCTGGCCGGCAACGGGCGGCGGGCGATGGAGGACGGCGACGTGTTCGCCGCGGCGCGGGCCGCGCTCGGCGTGCTGAAGCTGATGGAGGACGGGCCACGCCGGGAGGTCGAGCGGTCGCGGCTGGGCGTGCTGCTGCGGCACGCGCCGCGGCTGACGCACGTCTGGCGGCCGCCGTCCATGCCGCGGCACGTCGCCGTCCACGGGGCCCTCGTCGCGGCGACGTGCGAGGACGGCGTCATCCGCGTGTGGGAGGTCGGCGGGGGGCCGGCGGCCGAGCTGGGCGGCGGGAAGGGCCCGGCGGCGACGGAGGCCCACTTCAGCCCCGACGGGCGGACGCTGTACGCGGCGTGCGGGGCGAACGGGGTCGTGGCGTGGGACGTGCGGACAGGCAAGGAGGCGGCCCGGCTGGCGCCGGTGAGCGACAAGGAGATCCTCGCCCACCTCGACGAGCTGGTGAGGCGCGGGGAGGTGAACAAGGAGGGAGTGGAGAGGCTCCTCGACTCCATGCAGCTGGGGCAGGTCTTCCCGCGCGGCTTGCGTCTCAGCGACGACGGCGGGCGGATGCTGGCGTTCGACTCGGCCGGGGCGCAGGTGTGGGACGTGGCGACGGGCAAGGCGGCGGGGCCGCCCATCGGGCACGACGACGGCTTGCGGCGCTGCCCGCCGGCTCTGAGCGCCGACGGCAGGCGGGTCGCCGTCGTGGTGCCGGCGAAGGACAGGGGCAGGAGCGCCGCGCCGTACCGCATCGGCGTGTACCTCGTGGACACGGGGCGCGAGGCGTTCGCGCCGCTGGCGTACTCGGCGTCGCTGGAGGACGCGCCGCGCCGCCTCACGTTCAGCGCGGATGGCAAGTATCTGGCGGCCATCGGCGGCAACGGGCTGCGGGTGTGGTCGGCACGCACGGGGGCGGCGCTGCCGGCGGTCCGCGGCATGGGCGAGGCCGCGGTGTTCACGCCCGACGGCAAGCAGCTCGCCCTGTTCGGGATGACGGGGGCGAGGGTGGTGGCGGTGCCGGCGGGGAACGAGACGTTCACCGACGGGCGGCTGGCGGCGCTGGCGGGGGTGGATGCCATGAGCCCCGACGGCTGCCTCCTCGCCTCCGCCGTGATACGCGAGGGGGTGCGCGTGGTCAACTGGCGGCTCGACAGGCTGGGCTCGCGGCTGCCGCCGCTCCCGCACCCCGCCGAGGTCAGCTCCCTGGCCTGGGCCGAGGACGCCCGCCGCCTGGCGACGGCGGCACGCGACGGCGTCGTCCGCCTGTGGGACCTCGCCGGCACCGTGCCCAACGAACGCTCCATCGAGGCGAGAGGGCTACACACGCACTGCGCCTACTCGCCGGACGGCCGCACGCTGGCGGCGGCCGTCGGTGGGGTGCGCCTGTGGGACGCCGAAACGGGCAAGGAGCGGCCCGCTCTCGGGGAGAGGGGCCTGAGCATGGCGACGGTGCGATTCAGCGCCGACGGGCGGCGGCTGATGGCCTACACGGGCATGCAGGGGCTCGCCGTCGGGTTGGGCGTCTCGCGCGAGAAGTCCGGCTGCGTGGTGTGGGACGTGGCGACGGGGAAGCGCGTCGGCGAGCCGGTGCTGGCGGCGCCTTCGGGGAAACGGCCCGTGGTGTTCTTCGCGGCGGCGCTGTCGCCGGACGGGAGGACGGTGGCCCACGCCGCCGACGGCGGCCCGGTGCGGCGTACCGCCATCGACTCGGGCCAGCCCGCCGGCGCGGACCTGCCGCTGCCGGGGACCATCGCGTCGCTGGCGTTCAGCCCCGACGGGGCGAGGCTGGCGGCGTCCACGTCGAACGGGCGGCTCGTGGTGTACGACCTCGCGGCGGGCGAGGAGGCGTGGCCGGCGGCGGCCGTCGAGGGCGGCAGCGCCCGCATCGCCTGGAGCCGCGACGGCAAGTCGCTCGCAGCCTCCGTGATCGACGACGAGAAGCCGGCGGCGTTCGCGTGGGACGGCGCCACGGGCCGGCCGATCACGCCCCCGATCCGCCACGGGGCGCGGGTCCACGCCTGCGAGCTGAGCCCGGACGGGAGGCGTCTGTTGACGGCGGGGCAGGACGGCGTGGTGCAGGTGTGGGACATCGCGGGGGCGCGTGCGGCGCTCACCCTGCGCCTGCCGGGCCGGGTGATGCACGCGGCGTGGTCACCCGACGGGCGGTGGATCGCCGCCACGTCCACGCCCGGCGAGACGCGCGTCTGGGATGCGGACACGGGGGCGCCGCTCGGCCCGGCCCTGATCCACTCGCGGGAGGGGTTCCAGATGTGGCTGGCGTTCGCGCCGGATTCGTCGCGCCTGGCGGGGTGCGGCGACGGGCACGTCCTGACCTGGCCGTTGCCCCGCGAGGGCCGGGGCGTGGAGGCGTTGGAGGCGGCCCTGGCGGCATTCACCGGCGGGGATCACTCGGCGGCGCGGGCGGCCTGCCCGCCGCTGTTCACGGCGTCGGTGGCGGACGCCGAGGCGTTCCACCGCGCCCGGGTGGCCGAGGTGCGGGAGGAGCTGGAGCCGTCGTTGCCGCACTTCGCCGCCCTCGCGGCGCTGAAGAAGGCCGACCAGACGCTGCTGGTGCGGCTTGCGTCGGCGTGCGCGGCGCGGCGGCGTTGGGCCGAAGGGCTGCGGGCGGCGGACGAGCTGCTGAAGGTGGCGCCGGGCATGCGGGGGCCGACGCAGTGGCTGCGTGGGGCGTTGCTGGAGGGGATGGACAGGTCGGGCGACGCGCTGGCGGCGTTCGACGCGGCGCTGGCGGCCGGCTACGACGACCCGTCGGTGCATCAGGGCAGGGGCAAGGCGCTGCTGTCGCTGGGGCGGTGGAAGGAGGGCGACGACGCCCTGTGGAAGGGGCTGCTGGCCGAGAAGCGGGGTGAGCTGGTCCCGCTCTGCGTGGGGGCGTTGGCGGCGCGGCTGGCGGGGCGGACGCCGGTGTACGACAGGGTGTGTGCCCTGCTCGTCAAGGGCGTCGGGCCGAACACGTCCGACGATCAGGTCGCGGTCCTGGCGGCGACGATGGCGTACGGGCCGCCGGCGGGGTCCGAGGCGGGTGCCGTCGTCCTGCTGGCACGCAAGGCGCTGGGGTCGGACCCGAATGACCCCTCGCGCCTGCTGGCTCTGGGCCTGGCCCTGACGCATGACCGCAAGCCGGCGGAGGCGATCCCGCATCTGCGTCGCGCCCTGGCGGAGGGCACGCCGGGCGGCCGGGTGATGGCGCGGTACGCGCTGGCGCTGGCGGCGCACCCGGCGGAGGCGACGACGTGGCTGGGGCGGGCGGAGGAGGCGGGCCGGGCGCTGCTGGCGTCGCTGCCGGCGGGGCAGACGTTGCCGGGGGTGGAGCTGGCCGAGATTGAGCTACTCCGCCGCGAGGCGCTGGCCCGATTCCGGCCTCCGACGAAGGGACGGTGAGGGGCGGGGGCGGCCGCCGCGGCGGCCGCTCTTTTTTCACGGCGGTGCCTTGTAGCGGGTGGGGCCCGTCGGCTATAATCCCGACACAGCGTCGAAATGGATCGCCACTCGCGGCGAAGAACTCTCTGTAGCCTCGACATGGCGGGGCAGTGCGTGTGCTGTCCGCCCCCACTCTGGGACACCCCGCCTGAGGCGGGAAGGAGCGAATCGCGATGAACCTCGACGAGATCAAGCGCCAGTTCGTGGAGCAGGTCAAGCTGCGGGCCTACGACGACAAGTACATCGACAAGGCGGAGGAGCGCGAGATCCTCCAGCTCGCCCTCCAGCAGGGCGTCACCGTGGACAGCGCGCGGAGCGCCCTCGCCCAGGTGTGCGAGTCGCAGGGCTTCGCCCTCGAGTCCCGCATCCTGCAGGACATCAAGCAGAGCATCCAGGTGGCCGCCAGCAACGACGGCAAGATCGACGAGAAGGAGTTCAAGGACGCCGTCGCCCTGCTCAAGATCAAGTGCAACAACAAGAAGAACGACATCCAGTGCAAGCGGATGATCGTCGAGCTGATCGACGAGGCCGGCTTCAAGACCACCACCGGCTGGTTCAGCTCCTGGTACGCCGCCGTCAAGAAGGAGGTCGGCATGGCGTGACCCCACGCCCTGTCCCACCACACGCACGGGCCGCGGCTCTCAACGAGGGGGCCGCGGCCCGTCCGCTTTCCCACCCACTTGACCCCGGCCTCCCGGCGTGGCACCATGAGGCGGCCCCAGGAGCCGCACCATGTCCGCCTTCCTCGTCCTCGCCCTCCTCGACGCCGGCCCGCCGCGCGGCCCGTACAGCCTGGAGTCGTTGGAGAAGTTCCTCCCCGCCATCTCGCCTGTCCTCTATCGGGCCGACCGGGCCCGCGAGGTGAACGTGAGGGCATCTTCGTGGCTCAACGGGGCCACGCTGCATCTCACCGCCGACCTCGAGACGCCCGACCAGTTCGGCACGGCCCTGGAGTGGTACGCGAAGAAATGGGGCATCGCGACGCACGACGGGAGGCGCCAACTGACGGACGGCTCGATGGTCCGCGTCATCGAGGAGGTCATGCACTTCCCCCGGCCACTGGTGCGTGGCGGCGTCAGCGCCTACGGCGTCCAGCTCATCCACGTCGGCAAGGACCAGGTCAGCACGGTGCGGCTGGCCTCCTCGCTGACGGGCCGTGGGACGCGAATCCACATCTCCGTGATGCGCACCCACGACGGCGTCCGGCCGCTGCCGATGACGGAGGCCGACTCCGTCGCCTACCAATTCGCCCGCCGTCCCGCCCGCGCCGCCGAGTCGTACGCCGGGCGGATGCTCGCGCTGGAGGGCACCGTCGAGAAGGCGGTCATCGACGGCGGCATCGCCCAGGTCCACCTCGCCGGCTTCAAGGATGACAAATCCGCCGTCACCGTCGTCTGCGACATGAACCAGGACGACGCCCGCTTCGGCGCGCGTTTCCGCAAACTGCGGCCAGGAGACACCGTCCGCGTACAGGGCATCTCAGGCTTCACCCCCGGCAAGGACGGCAAGCCCGGTGTCCTCACCCTCGCCCCGACACGCTTCCTCGACTGACCCCTGGAAACAGGCCCCTCCCCCCGCGACAATGGAGGCATCTCGCCTCTCACGGGTGGATCATGCGCATCAAGCTCGACTACGGACGCACCGGCCTCGACGTGGACCTCCCCGACGAGCGCGTCGTCGGGCCGCTCGCCATCCGCCCCGCCCCGCCCCTCGCCGACGAGGCGGCGGCCATCGCCCATGCCATCGCCCACCCCATCGGCTCACGCCCCCTCGCCGACATCGCCCGAGGGAAGAAGTCCGCCTGCGTCGTCGTCTGCGACATCACCCGGCCCGTCCCCAACAAGCTCATCCTCCCCCCGCTCCTGCGCACCCTGGAGGACGCCGGCGTCCCGCGTGACGGCATCACGATCCTCGTCGCCACCGGCCTGCACCGGCCCAACGAGGGCTCAGAGCTGGTGGAGCTGGTCGGCGAGGATGTGGCTACCAACTACCGCTGCCTCAACCATCACGGCAAGGCCGACGACGAGCACACGTTCCTCGGGACGACGCCCGCCGGCGTGCCGGCGTGGATCGATTCGCGGTACATCGACGCCGAGGTGAAGATCACCACCGGCCTGATCGAGCCGCACCTGATGGCCGGCTACTCGGGCGGACGCAAGGTGATCTGCCCCGGCATCGCGGGGCTGAAGACGGTCAAGGTGTGGCACGGCCCCAAATTTCTTGAACACCCCAAGGCCGACTGCGGCATCGTCGAGGGCAACCCGGTCCACGAGGAGAACACGCGGATCGCCCTGATGGCCGGGTGCGACTTCATCGTCAACGTCTGCCTCGACGGCGCCCGCCGCATCACCTGGGCCGGGGCCGGCGACATGATCAAGGCGTGGGAGGCGGGCGTGGCCTTCGTTGAGAAGGTGGTGAAGGCCCCGCTGCCCGAGCCGGTGGATGTCGTCCTGACCTCGTGCGCCGGCTACCCGCTGGACACGACGTGGTATCAGGCGGTCAAGGGGCTGACGGGGGCCATGCCCATCGTGAAGAAGGGCGGCACGATCATCCTCGCCGCCGGCCTCACGGAGGGGCTGGGGAGCGAGGAGTTCCAGCACCACATCCGCGAGAGCCGCTTCATGAAGCGTTTCGACCCGGTGCCGGACGCGGCCAAGTACCGCACCGGCCCGGACACCTGCGAGATGGACGAGTGGCAGCTCCTGATGCTGTCGAAGGTGCTGGACCACTGCAAGGTGAAGGTGGTGACGACGGGCCTGACGCCGGACGTGCTGCGCCGCTGCCGCGTCGAGCCGGCCCCGAGCGTCGAGGAGGCCGTGGCCGCGTCGCTGGCGGAGTACGGCCCGGCGTCGCGCGTCGCCGTCATCCCGAAGGGGCCGTACGTCCTGCCGTGCGTGGGGTAGGCGTGTCGAAGCCGGGAGGCGCTGACGCTCCACTCGGGGCGCTCACGCGGCCCCGCTCGCTGGCAGCCAGATGCGCTGACGCTCCAGAAGACGAGAATCGGGGCACGGTTCAAAGGTGGGTAACAAAGGGCGGGCGGGAAACCCGGCCTT
>CAZVZK010000171.1:0-20166 GCA_964630925.1 uncultured Alcaligenaceae bacterium | reverse complement strand
GCCAAGAGCGAGTTCCTGGCGAACATGAGCCACGAGATCCGCACGCCCATGAACGGCATCCTCGGCATGACCGACCTGGCGCTGGGGACGCCGCTCTCGCGGGAGCAGCGCGAGTACCTGGGGATGGTGAAGTCGTCGGCGGAGGCGCTGCTGGAGATCCTCAACGACATCCTCGACTTCTCGACGATCGAGGCGAGGAAGCTCCAGCTCGAGACGATCCCGTTCCACCTGCGCGACGCCGTCGGCGATACGATGCGGGCGCTGGCGGTGCGGGCGCAGCAGAAGGGGCTGGAGCTGGCGGCGGACGTGGCGGCGGGGGTGCCGGACCACGTCGTCGGCGACCCCGGACGGCTGCGGCAGGTGCTGGTGAACCTGGTCGGCAACGCCATCAAGTTCACGGAGAGCGGCGAGGTGGTGGTGGGCGTGACGGCGGAGCGCCCGGCCGGGCCGGGGGTGCCGTGGCGGATGCGTTTCGAGGTGCGCGACACGGGCATCGGCATCGCGCCGGAGCAGCTCGCGACGATCTTCCAGCCGTTCGAGCAGGCCGACCGCTCGACGACGCGGCGTTACGGCGGCACGGGGCTGGGGCTGGCGATCTCGTCGCAGCTCGTCGAGCTGATGGGCGGCCGTCTGGAGGCGGAGAGTAATCCGGGCGAGGGCAGCGTGTTCCGCTTCAGCATCGACCTGGCGGCGTCGGCGTCGCCGTCGAGCCTGGGGCTGACGCCGCCGGTGCCGCTGCAAGGGATGCACGTCCTGGCCGTGGACGACAACGCGACCAACCGGCGCATCCTGGCCGGCGTGCTGTCGGGGTGGAAGATGTCGGCCTCGCTGGCGGAGTCCGCGGCACAGGCGCTGGCCGAGCTGGAGCGGGCGGCGGCGGCGGGCGAGCCGTACGCGCTTGTGCTGCTGGACGCGCACATGCCGGGGCGTGACGGGTTCATGCTGGCGGAGGACATCCAGAGGTCGCCGCGGGTGCGGGGGACGACCCTGGTGATGCTCACGTCGGCGGGGCACCCGGAGGACGTGGGGCGCTGCCGCGAGCTGGGGATCGGGGCATACCTCTTGAAGCCGATCAAGCAGTCGGACCTGCTGGCGACGATCCTGACGGCGCTGGACGCATCACGGCACCGCCCGGCGGCGCAGCCGGCGCCGGCGACGGGGGCGGCCCAGAAGCCGTTGAGCGTGCTGCTCGTGGAGGACAGCCCGATCAACCAGAAGCTCGCCGTGCGTCTGTTGGAGAAGATGGGGCACTCGGTGGTGCTGGCGGAGACGGGCGTGGCCGCGCTGGAGCGTCTGGCGACGGGCGTGTTCGACGTGGTGCTGATGGACGTGCAGATGCCGGAGATGGACGGCCTGGAGGCGACGGGCCGGCTGCGCGAGCGCGAGGCGGGGACGGGGCGGCGTGTGCCGGTGATCGCGCTGACGGCGCACGCGATGAAGGGCGACCGGGAGAGGTGCATCGAGGCGGGGATGGACGGGTACGTGACGAAGCCGATCCAGCCGCGCGAGCTGGCGGCGGAGATCGCGCGTGTGGCGGGGCGGTGAGGGAGGAAGAAGCGGGCGTCCCGCCTGTTCGCCTTCTCTCTGGAAGGGCGAGCAGGCGGGATGCCCGCTGTCGTCTTCTCTTGCTGGCTGTTGCTGGCTGTCGGCTATTCGGTCAAAGGCGGTGCAGGAACGCCACATCAAGCGGAGTAGGCTGTCGCACCCGAGGCCGGAGGAGTAATGCCGCCCGCGGGGCCGTCGCCCGGATAGCATGACACTGCCCATTACCCGACCACATCTCACCAGGTGCGCCTCTGGCGCCGGGGGCACGGCCGATGGAAGACCTCGCGTTCCGTGAGCTGCTCAAGCTCGCCGACACCGACAAGAACGTGTACTGGGAGAAGCTGAAGCCGCTGCTCGAGGCGGGGGAGCTGTCGGCGGACCAGTACAACGAGGCGTACCAGAAACTCAGCCCGACGCAGTACTCGGCGGCCCGGCAGTCCTATTCCATCGGCTCGGCGAAGAAGCCGGCGAACGACCCCCTCGACCTGCTGTTCCGCGACAGGGCGCCGCTCTTCGAGGGGGAGGGGCTGAAGAAGCACGGGCTGCAGTGGTGGGCCAATTACTTCTACCAGGAGTGCTCGTCCGAGAAGAAGAAGCAGGCATTCAAGGAGATCTACCAGCACAACAAGGA
The DNA here is from genome assembly GCA_964630925.1 of uncultured Alcaligenaceae bacterium. GTDB lineage: Bacteria > Planctomycetota > Planctomycetia > Gemmatales > Gemmataceae > RGDT01. The sequence continues at coordinate 17,990 of CAZVZK010000171.1, read as the reverse complement.
CGCGCCGGGCGGCAAGGAGCTGAAGTTCAAGTACAAGCTCGACCGGCTGTCGGTGCCCGCCGTGGTGAAGAATTGGAACACGCTGATGACGGGCTTGCTCAATGACGGGTTCACGGAGTTCCCGCAGGAGTTCCGTTCGACGGACGACGTGCTGATCCCGCGGGTCCGCGAGGAAACGGACCTGCGCATCGGGTTCCGGGGCGAGCTGCGTCAGCCCCTTGACGTGCGGAAGCACAACGGGTGCCGCCCGCGGGCGCATGTCCTCGCGTTGCTGCCGGAGATGAACATCGACAAGGGCTGGCACCCGTTCTCCGAGGCCGCGACGCGGAACAAGCTGTACTACCGCAAGGGGAACGGGGACAACTGCCTGCACACGGCGGTGAGCGTGGCGGTGGACTTCGGCACGGCGAGCAAGTTCCCGCTGCTGGCGGACCTCATCGCGGAGGACGACATCGGGACGGCGACGGTGGAGGCGGAGGGGATCGCCTCGAACGTGGAGGGCGTGAAGGCGGCGCTGGCGAAGACGCAGACGCCAACGGACACGCTCTACGCGCTGAGCAACCCCGTCCACCCCGTCGTGGGCGCCCTCCGGGCCGCCAAGCCGTCCGAGGCCAAGGCCCCAAGGCCGGGCATCCGCCTGCTGCGGTCGGTGCGGATGAACGTCTACCTGTTCCTGGTCAAGGGGGTGGTGTACGACACACGCGGGTATCAGGCGCATCTGAAGAACGCGCCGTTCCCCGAGCGTGCGGCGGAGGCGATCCCGTGGGACCACTTCCTGGCACGTCTCAAGATCGACCGCATCCACTACGGCCCCGACTCGAACGACGGGCACCTGAACGTGATCTACGGCTACGAGTTCCTGCACTACCGGCGTGACCTGGAGCGGACGCTGGGGGGCGGGATGGAGGGGGTCGCCAAGCTGCAGACGCTGACCGACTTCCTGATCGACCTGTATGACCGAGGCAAACTCCAGCCGGACGGGACGGGGGGCATCCCGTTCACGACGGCCAACACGCCGAAGGGGGCGAAGATCACCAAGGTCATCAAGATCGAGCCGCGGCGGGACTGGGGGATCAACCCGGCGCGGTAAGGGAGTAGTTGACAGCCAGTTAACAGCCAGTCAACAGCCGTTAACAGCCGGCAGCAGCCCTCAGCCGGCCCATCCATCAAGTGGAGGCCGGCTGTTCTTGCTATTACTGGCTGCTAACGGCTGTTAACGGCTGTTGACTGGCTGTCAACTATTACGTCAGATGTCGCGCCGCCCGAAGTGGAAGAGGCCGACGGCGGCGGCCACGACTGACAGCACGCCGCAACCCAGCATCAGGCGTGACAGGCCCTCCAGGTCGTAGCTGCCGCGGAGGATGTGCGGCAGGCTGGCGAGGGCGCGGTCGGGGGAGACGTAGTGGGCCGGTAGGAGCGAGAGGAGGAAGCCGCCGCCGTAGAGCAGCACCCAGAGGACGGCGACGCCGAGCAGGGTGCTGTTGACGATGGCGCTGACGGCGACGCCGCACGACACGACGGCGGCGAGCATGCAGGCGACGGTGGCCAGAGCGACGACGCAGCCGAGCCAGGAGAGGTCCTCGTGCAGGAGCATGGCGCTGGCGATGAGCGACGCGAGCGACATGAGCAGGAAGGTGAGGATCACCGAGGCGAGGCGCGAGTGCCACTTGCCGAGGAAGTACTGGTGTCGGCTGATGCCGCGGCTGAGGACGCTGTCGGCCATGGTGCCGCGTTCGGAGGAGATGGCCCCGGCGGTGAGGACGACGACGAGGGAGACGGAGCCGAGCAGCGACCAGCGGAGGAGGTCGGCGATGAGCCTCGACGCCGGCTGGGTGAGGCCGCCCTCGTTCATGAGGCCGAAGCGGTACAGGATGTAGCCGGCGGCGGCGAGGATGGAGACGAGGACCCAGACGCGGTAGATCCAGCTACCGAGGGTCTGGACGAAGTCGGCCTGGAGGACGGCCCAGTAGGGCAGCCAGCGGTTGTAGGCGACGGGTCGCGGAGCGGCGGCATCCATTGGCTGTCAGGGGGTTAGAGGTCGGCCCGTCCCATCACGCGGCCTCGCGGTAGATGCGGGCGAAGCCACGCGACTCTTCCTTCTCGACGAGGTCGAGGAACGCCTGCTCGGTCTGCTGGCCGACGCTGCGGATGCTGACCAGCGACACCTTGAGGTCGTGCAGGGCGGTCAGGGCCTGGGCCAGCGCCGCCGTGATGACCGCCTCGTCGTGCAGGAAGATCTCGAGCTTGCGCTGCCGCAGCGTCACGATCTTGAAGTCGCTCATCGCCTTCAGGGCGGCGGTCGCCTTGGTGATCGCCTTCTGGTCGCCCTCGACGTCCAGCTCGTAGTGATTGCGCCGCATGCGCCCCTTGAGGTCCTGCAAGGAGCCACAGTAGATGAGCTGGCCGTGGCTGAGGACGGCGGCGTGGTTGCACACCTCGTCGATGTCGGAGAGGTTGTGGCTGCTGACGATCAGGGTCTTCTCGGCGGAGAGGGTCTTGATCAGCTCGAGCATGCTGCGGCGGGCCTCGGGGTCGAGGCCGTGGGTCGGCTCGTCCCAGATGAGGAGGTCCGGGTCGTTGATGAGGGAGGTGGCGACGGCGAGGCGGGCGGTCTGGCCGTTGGAGAAGCCCTGGATCGGTGAGCCGGAGTGGGGCAGGAGGTCCACGGCGCGGATGAGCGAGGCGAGGCGCGGCTTGCGGACCTCACGCGGCAGGCCGAACAGGCGTGCCATGTAGTCGAGGTAGGTGATGGGCGTCATGCCCTGGGGGAACTGCGGGTTCGTGGGGATGTAGCCGATGCGGCAGCGCAGGTCGGCGGAGTTGGGCGTCATGGTCTTGCCGAACACCTTGACGCAGCCGGCGGTGGGGCGGTGCAGGCCGATGGTGAGGCGCAGGAGCGTGGTCTTGCCGGCGCCGTTGGCCCCAAGGAGGCCGAGGACGCAGCCGGGCTCGATCTTCAGGGTGACGTCGTTGAGAGCGATCTGGCGGTTGTTGTAGATCTTGGTGAGTTTATCGGTCTCGACGACCAGATCGGCGTTGTTGTCGGCCATGAGGGCCTCTCCACGCGACGGGTCGTGCCGGGGACGGACTATAACAGCGGGTGCCGGGCGAAACAATGGCGAGATGAGGGGGGCGAGGGGCGAGGCGGAGGGACGATGGGAGACAAGACGCACCCCGAGCTGGCCGCGCTGCGGCCGCGGCAAGGTGCCTGAGAAGGCGGGCAAGGCCGGGCCGCCCTCGTCGAGGGCGACGCCATGCACGTCGCCACGGAGACGGCGCCGGAGGAGCCGCCGGGCGTCGCCAGGGTGCTCGCCGTCCCCGTCGAGAAAATCGCCCCGACGCGGAGGGGGCGCGCCGAAGACTGGGCGACGCGCCCCGTGCCCGCCAAATCACTCCAGCGCCGCCAGCCACCGCTCCATCTGCTCCGCCTTGATCCCCAACGGCTGCACCGCCTCCGGGTACGGCGCCGGACGCCGGGCCGCGTTGAACGCCGCCGCCACGGGCGCGGCGCAGATCTCGCGGATCACCGCCGGCACCACGGGCTCCGGGCCGCGGCGGTTGTGCGGCATCTTCGCCCGCCAGCGCCGCCAGCGGGCCAGCAGGATCAGGCCGGCGTGGTACGCCTTGTGGATGCGGCGCAGCTTCAGGAACGTCTCGTAATCGCAGGGGTGGAAGCCCCAACGGCTCTTGTGGGTCATGGTCTCCTCCGATTCGGGTGTTCGCGTGATGGATGCCACTGGGCGACGCGGACACCCGCCGGGAGGCGGCCTCGGGAAGCGCAGGATCAGCAGCTAGAGGAAGCGGTTCATGACTCACCCTCCTTCGCCGGTGACAGCAGACGCAAGTTGCGGAAGTGCCGGCGCATCTGTCCGAACACCGGCTCGCAGGCCAGCGCGGTCAGCTCGCCGCCGATGTCGGGCTCGAAGAAGGCGCGGAAGCGCACGCCGAGGCGCTGGAGGCGATGCACCTGGCCCCAGAGGGCTGGCTCGTCGCGGGCGGCGCAAACGATGACGTGTGGGTGTGTCGAGTCAGGGGGGAGGAAGTGTCGGGCCGCCTCGATGGCGGCGTGGCAGGACTGGACGGTCTGCTGCGCGGGCGGAATGTCTTCGCGGACGACGACGTACAGGTACGGGATCTACGTCATGATGCACCTCACTTGAATCGAGGAATGCTCTCGCCGGGGCTCGAACCCGGACGGACAGGTGTTTAGAGCACCCCGCTCTGCCATTGAGCTACGAGAGCTCGTCTCCCCCTACTACGCACGAGGATGCGATCTGTTTCATTCCGTTTCGGCGGATTTCTTGCCCGCCCCGCCGAGATCGGCTATGGTGGGTCGGGAGGGATCCCCCATGACAGCGCGGCACGTCAAACCGAGGCCAGGTTTCACGGACAGGCCGCCTAGGCAGGCCCCCACGTTGGCCCCTTGTGCCTCGTGCGGCGCGGCGTTGCCTGGCGAGCCGGACGGGCGAGGTCCGGGCGCACTCTGCCCCCCGTGCCTCGATCAAGAAAGGGACCGACTCCCCATCGTCATCTGGATGGGCGGGCCGCTGCTCCTCATCGGGGTGGTCCTGGCGCTTCTCCTGGCGGAACACACACCGGATGCTCTGTTCCCCCTCCTGGGCGTGGTGGCGGCGGCTCTCCTGACGCTTGAGGCCGTGATGCACACGCGGGCCCGCAGGGCCGCTCAGCCGATGGACCGCGAGACGCGATCCCTCCTGCTGGCAGCGTCGGTCATGGCTTGGCTGCTGTTCGGCGCCTTCGCGCTGCTGGTCGTCCTGTTGCGGGCGACAACTGGCATGTGGTCGGGCTAGGGCCTGACGGGCGCGGCCTGCGTTCCCGTCGGCGCATACACGGGCCGGGGCCCTGGATAGGGCCTCGGCCATCCTGCGTTGGAGAGGACGGGGGCGGGATTACTTGCGGTGGCGGATCTTGGCACGCATACGGCGCTTCTTCCGCCCCACCTTCCGACGGCCGGTTCCACGTCGCCGACTGCCCATTCGCCCACCTCCTGGTCACACGCTCGCCAACGCCATCTTCTCCCGGCCCGCTGTCGGGTGGGAGGGTTGTACGACTTGGGGAAGCGTGTATTCTAGTGCCATCCTCTCCGTTGGCAAGCCCGGAACCGCCGATATACCCGCACACCCCCGGCCTTCCGTATAATCACCCTCTCACGAAGTGATCACCAACCCCTACAGGGCCACGGCCATCTTCGCGTCGATCTTCACCGACATCAACCTGCCCAACCCGACGACGTGGTTCTACTTCTCGGGGCTGCTGGCCGTCGCGCTCTTCTTCAAGTTCGGGCGCCTCTTCTGCCTCCGCAACCTCGACGTCCTCACCCTGTTCCTCTTCGGCCCCGGCTTCCTCCTCCTCACCGACGCCGCCCGGCTCGCCGCCGACGCCAAACTTGCCGACACCGAGAAGGCGAAGGAGCTGCTCGAGGCCGCCCACTTCACCGCCTGGGCCGGCTACTCGTGCCTGCTCCTCGCCTCCGCCTACTTCCTCGGGCGCTGCCTCTTCGACGTGGCCCTCGACCGGCGGCCCGCCCTCGCGCCGAACCTCGACCTCGCCGGCCTGGCCTGGCTCGCCGGCGCCCTGTTCATCAGCCTCATCGCCGTCGCCGCCCGCCAGCCCATCGCCGACGGGCCCGCCCCCGAGACCAAGGCACCCATCGCCCCCCTCCCCGGCATCGCCGAGAAGGTCCTGCCGGACCTGAGCGAGAAGGTCGCCGGCCGCGTCCTCGCCCTCCTGTGCCACCTCAGCGTCGCCGCCGGCCTCATCTTCGCCGGCTGGCGCGTCTTCGAGAACCTCCAGTCCGGCATGGCCGCCGCGACCTTCTACCTCCTCCTCCCCTACACCTTCTTCCTCGTGCCCGATTCGCCCGTCGGCGTGGGACGCTGGGACCACGCCTGGCCGATGGCGTTCCTCGTCTGGTCCGTCGTCTTCTACCGCATGCCCACCCTGGCGGGCGTCTTCCTCGGCCTCGCCCTCGGCCCGTCCCCCTACATCATCGTCACCCTCCCCGCCTGGCTCAGCTTCTACGGCCAGCGCGGGGCGCTGCGCTTCCTCCTCGGCTTCCTTCTCGCCGCCGGCCTCGGCCTCGCCCTCGTCGGCGGCCTCGCCTGGATGTACGGCAAGCTGCCCTCCGGCCTGCAATCGCCGTGGACGACCTCCGACTGGCAGCCGTGGCTCCGCCCGGCGCCCGACACGCCCGGCTTCTGGCAGGGGCTGATGGGCACCACCGGGCGCTCCCTGGTGGCCTACCGCGTCCCCGTGTTCCTGGCGTCGGTGGCGCTGGTCGCCCTGTCGGCGTTCTGGCCGCGGCCCAAGAACCTCGCGCACGTCATCGCATTGTCTGCGGCATCGCTCATCGGCATTCAGTTCTGGCACGCCGACCGCGGCGGGGTCTACGTCCTGTGGTACCTGCCGCTCGTCCTGTTGCTCGTCTTCCGCCCAAACCTGTCGGAGTGCGGCCCGCCCGAGCTGCCCGCCGACGGCTGGCCGGTGCGCCTGGGCCGTTGGATCGCGTCCCTCTTCGCACGCCTCCTGCCGGCACGAAAGCCCGAGCCGGTCACTCCGCCCGGAGGGTGACGCTGCGGTCCGGCCCGGCGGCGGCGCGGTAGTCGATGCGGATGCCGGCGGTGAGCGTGCCGGCGTTGATGGCCGCCGCCGCCTCGCGGGCCGAGCGGACGGCCTTGCCGCCCACCGCGGTGATGAGCAGGCCCGGCTCCAACCCCGCCTTCGCCGCCGCCCCCGTCCGCGTCATGCGGATGATGAGCGCGCCGCGCTCGTCGTCGTTGAACTTCAGGGCCGAGGCGAGGCCGGGCGTCATGTCGTGCAGGGCCAGCCCCGCCTTGGGCACGTCGATGCCGTCCTTGTCCACGTCCGGCAGACGCCCGTGCTTGGCCCCGTAGGCCTTGGGCTGCTCCTCGACGGTGACCTTGAGGCCAAGCGGCTTGCCGTCACGGATGATCTCGGCGACGATGGGCTTGCCCACCTCGAGCCGCGCGACGACGGTCTGCAGCTCCTTGCCGTCGCGGATCGGCTTGTCGCCGACTTTGAGCAGCACGTCCCCGCGCTTCAGGCCGGCCTTCTCGCCCGGCCCGGAGCGATACACCGCCGTCACCTCGACGCCCTTGGCCTCACGCACGCCGAGCGCCCTGGCGCGTTCCGCGTCCACGTCGCGGACGCCGACGCCCAGGTAGCCACGCCGCACCGTGCCGTCCTTGAGCAGGGCCGCCACGATCTCCTTGCCGAGGTTGGCCGAGATCGCCAGGCCGATGCCCTGGAACCCGCCGGAGCGGCTCTTGATGGCCGACGTGATGCCGATCACCTTGCCCTCCATGTTGACGAGCGGCCCGCCGGAGTTGCCGGGGTTGATGGCGGCATCGGTCTGGAGGAAGTCCTCGTACATGTTCATGCGGAGGGAGCGTCCGACGCTGCTGATGATGCCGTGGGTGACGGTGCCGGTGAGGCCGAAGGGGGCGCCGACGGCGAGGACGCGGTCGCCGATCTCCATGGTGTCGGAGTCGCCCCATTCGAGGTGGGCGAGGGGGGCCTTCGGCTCGACGACGACGATGGCGAGGTCGGTCTTGGGGTCGGTGTGGATCTTCTTCGTCGTGAGCTTGGTGCCGTCGAGGAAGGTGACGACGGCCTCCTCGGCCCCCTGGACGACGTGGTTGTTGGTGACGATGACGCCCCTGGCGGCGACGACGAAGCCCGAGCCGAAGCCGACGCGGTCGTCCTCGGGGCGGGCCTTGTCGAAGCGCGGCTCCTCGAACATGCCGCGCAGGTCGTCCGGCAGGGTCATGTCGCCGGCGCGGCGTGCGGGCACGGCGGCGCCGTCCTTGGCCCGCGCGTCGATGCTGACGACGGCGGGCAGGATCTTCTTGACGATGCCGCGGTAGGACGTGGGCTCACGCGGGACGGCGGGGACGGCGGGGCCCTGCCCCTGCAAGAGCGAGTGGCCGAGGTACGCGAGTACGCCGCCGGCGAAGAGGCACGCGACGGCCAGCCAGAGCCGATTCATCGGACGGGCCCCGTGGTGGAACGGAGAGCGACGCCGATGTCATCATACACGGCGGGTCAGCCGGTGTGACCAGAAAGAAGGAGCAAAAGTTCACCACGGAGGCACAGAGGACACAGAGAAGTAGGAGAGGAGGACGAAATGACATCATAAGACGACAAGTTCATGTGTTCTTGCCGTCATTGCTTTTCTCCTCTTCCTCTTCTCTGTGTCCTCTGTGCCTCCGTGGTGAATCCTCTTCATCATGCCGTCAAACGGGGAACAGGCCGACGCGGGCCAGCTCCTCGCGGAACAGCCAGAGCGCCCCCGCCGCCAGCGGCAGGCCGAGGACGGCGGACGCCAGCACCCGGGGCCACGCCCGGCGGTGCAGGCAGAACGCCGCGAGCAGGAACAGCGCCGCCGCCGCCGCCGATCCGCCGGCGGCCGCCTGCGTGTACCAGCCCATCGAGAACGTCGCGTCGCCGTGCTTGCCGGAGGCCTGTGCCGCCGACAGCCATTGACTCAGCCCGGAGTAGGCGTCCAGCTCCGCCTTCATGTGCCACAGGGACGCGAACGCCAGCGCCGACGCGGCCAGCACCGCCAGGTGCGTGCAGCCGATGCTCCAAACGTTCGTCCGCCCCGAGAACGCCCCGAGCAGCGCGAGCAGGGCCGGCAACGCCGCCAGGAGAGGCGCCGCCGTGGTGAGGCGGGCGTGCTCGGGGCGCACCCCCTCGACCACGAGCGACGACGAGGCCGCGGCGTGATCGCCCGTGGCGGTGAAGCTGGCCTGCGGCAGGGCGGGCGCGGCGGCGGCGACGCCCAGGCCGGCGAGGCCGAGGAGCAGGAAGGCGGCGGCCGGCCAGCCGAAGCCCTGCGGCGGCAGGGTGGGCATCGTCTCCGGGACGGCCTCGCGCGGGACGTACATCCAGCTCTGGCAGGCGGGGCAGCGCCCGCGTCTGCCGGCGTACTTGTCCTTGACCCAATGCATGCGCGCGCACGCCGGGTTGGGGCAGTGGACCTCGATCGGCATGTGTCGCCCTCCTGTGGCCGCGTCACCTCAGGCGGCGGAAGCCGAATCCCTGGAGGTACGCCTTCGCGTTCTTGTCGGGGTCGGGGAAGTTGGTCTGCGCGCCGGGGCGGGCCGCCACGTTCTCGCGGAAGCCCGGCATCCACGAGTAGAGGCGCTGCGACCAGGTCATGGTGTCCGCGGTGTTGAGGTTGGGCCGGCCGTAGTTGGGCGTGTTCGCCCCCGTCGATTGCGGCGGCGTGCCGAACACCTGGGCGTCGGCAGAAGACGCGAACGCCTGGGCGGCCACGATGGCCGCGAGAAGCACGAACGTGCGCATGCGATCCCCCCTTCGCGTAGGAATGCGTGAAGGGAGGGTGCAATACCCTCCCCCCGCGCCGTGTCAAGGCCAGAGAAGAAGTTCTCGAAGATCGATGCGTTGAGGCGGGCACGGGTCGGGGTGCCTCGGCACCCCGAGGCGGAGGCCGGGCGCTACTTCTCCTTCCTCGCGAAGGTGACGAAGTAATTCTCCTCCAGGCCGAGCATCTTCTCCTCGCCGACGACCTTGAAGCCGGCCTCGACGATCTCCTTCGTGAACACGTCCTGCCCGGCGCGGACGTGGTCGAGCATCTTCTTCTTCGTCTTGCCGGGGATGCGGTGGAAGTCGATGAGGACGATGCGGCCGCCGGGGCGCAGCGCCTTGTGCAGGCTGGCGAGCGTCCGCTGCGGGAACTCGAAGTGGTGGTAGGTGTCGCAGATGAAGATGAGGTCCACCGACGCGGCGGGCAGCTCGCTCGAGGTCTGCGTACACCGGACCGTGGTGATGTTTTCGAGCTTGTTCTCGTCCGCCGACTTCTTGACGTGGTCGAGGAACTTCTGGGCGATGTCCACCGCGTAGACCTTGCCCATCGGCCCCGTGGCCTTCGCGAACAGCCGGGTGAACAGGCCGGTGCCGGCCCCGATGTCGGCGATGGCCATGCCGGGCTTGACCTTGCACGCCTTCAGGATGGCTTCGCGCCGCGTGAAGATCTCCCGGCTCTCGCCCTCGAACGTCCCGAGGAACTTCTTCAGGTCGGGGTCCTTGAAGTGGTCGTTGATGCCGGGCTTGACGCTCTTCTCCTGCGCGGCGGAGCAGGCGGCCAGGAGGAGCGTCGCGAGGAGGGTGCGGCGGAGCATGGCGGGCTCACTGGGGGTGGGCAAGGGTGATTGTCGCACACGCGGCGGCGCGGTCAAGGGTGGCCGGCCCGCTTGCCCACGAGGCCCGCCGCCGTACAACGCGGGGTGCGCCCCGGAGTCACACGGCATGCAACGCGGCACCGCCCTCTTCCTCCTCGCCTCGGGCCTCTTCCTGCTCGTCGTCGGCGTCCTGGTCGGCGGCGTCGCCCTCGGGGTGTTCCAGTCCGGCGTCCGCCCGGACGCCTCCCTCGGCCTCATCTGCGGCCTGGCGCCATTCCTCATCGGCCTCGCCCTCGTCCTGCTCGCCTTCGTCGTCCTGCCCGAACTGCTCGTGCCGCCGGTAGCCGATGGAGGGGGACGAGGCCCCTCGCGTTTCGCCTTGGCCGAGAAATGCGGATGTGGCGAGAGGGGTGCGTCCACGGAAATGCGTCCCTGCGTACATGGGCGCTGGTAACATCGGGCGCGCGATGGTAGGCTGACGGGCACGAAGGCGATGCGCCTCGCGCGGCGATGAGTGCCGGTGGGGACGAGCGCCGAGGGCAAACGGGGATGACGGTGGGCCCGCGAGAGGAGAGTCGCTCATGATGCGTTCGCTGCCGTGCGTGGTGTTGCTGGCGGGGATGGCGTGGGGGGCCGCCCCGCCGGGGCGGTTCACGGTGGCCCAGCTGCCGTTGATGCGGGAGTGGTCCGCCCTGTCGGAGAAGGGGAAGAAGGCCTGGGAGGCGGGCAAACAGGAGGACGCCATTGTTGCCCTGGAGAGGGCGTTGGAGATCCAGCGGCGACTGTTGGGGCCGTTGCACCACGGCACGCGCACGACGGCGGACCTCCTGGGCGACATGCGCCAGATGCGCGGCGAGTGGGCGATGGAGGCCGAGGCGCGGCGGACCGGGGTCGAGGCGCGGCGCGTGCTGGACGGCGAGGGCCACTGGAGAACGGCGGACGCGCGGCGGGCCCTGGCGGAGGCGCTGGCCAATGCGAAGCGGACGCCGTCCCAGAGCGAGGCGCTCCGGCGGGCGTGGGCCCTGCACGTGCAGGCGGCCACCCTGCGGGAGCGGGGGCAGGCGGCGAAGGCCTTGCCCCTGTACAAGCAGGTGCTGGCCCTCCGGAAGGGGGTGCTGGGGGAGAGGCACCCCCTCTACGCGGAGAGCCTGAATAACCTGGCCGAGCTGCACCAGGCGGCGGGGGACAACAAGGCGGCCCTGCCCCTGAACAGGCAGGCGCTGGCGATCTTCAAGGAGGTGTTGGGGGAGAGGCATCCCCTCTACGCAGGTAGCCTTGACAACCTGGCCATGCTGTACCTGAGGATGAGTGACCGCGGGGCGGCGCTCCCACTGGCTCGGCAGGCCCTGGCGCTGCGCAAGGAGACGTTGGGGGTGAGGCACCCCGACTACGCCACCACCCTCAACAACCTCGCCTCCTTGTACAAGGAGATGGGCGACCACAAGGCCGCCCTCCCCCTCTTCAAGGAGGCCCTGGCGATCCGCAAGGAGGTCCTGGGGGTGAGGCACCCCGACTACGCCCACAGCCTCAACAGCCTCGCCCAACTGCACTCGAAGATGGGGGACCACAAGGCGGCCCTGCCCCTGTACAAGCAGGCCCTGGCGCTGACCAAGGCGGTGCTGGGGGAGAGGCACCCCGACTACGCCATCTGCCTGACCGGCCTCGCCCTGCTGCACAAGGAGGTGGGGGACACCAAGGCGGCCCTCCCCCTCTTCAAGCATGCCCTGACCATCACCAAGGAGGCGCTGGGTGAGAGGCACCCCCACTACGCCTCCAGCCTCCACAATCTCGCCGACCTGCACCGGGACATGGGGGACCAGAAGCAAGCCCTGCCGCTGTACGAGAAGGCGCTGGCGATCAAGAAGGCGGTGCTGGGCGTGAGGCACCCCGACTACGCCGCCAGCCTCAAGAGCCTCGCCGCGCTGCACCAGGCCATGGGGGACAACAAGCAGGCCCTGCCCCTTTTCCAGAAAGCACTGGAGATCACCAAGGCGGTGCTGGGTGTCAGGCACCCCGACTACGCCAACAGCCTCCACAACCTCGCCGCGCAGTACCACTTGATGGGGGACCACAAGGCCGCCCTGCCCCTGTTCAAGCAGACGCTGGCGCTCACCAAGGAGGTGTTGGGAGAGAAGCACCCCTCCTACGCCGGCAGCCTGAACAACCTCGCCAACCTGCACAAGGAGATGGGGGACCACAAGGCCGCCCTCCCCCTCCTCAAGCAGGCCAGCGCCGTCTTCAAGGCCGAGCTGGGTGACCGGCACCCCTCCTACGCCACCTGCCTCAACAGCCTCGCCGGGCTCTACTCGGCGATGGGGGACCACAAGGCCGCCCTGACCCTGTCCCTGCAGGCACTCGCCATCACCAAGGCGGCGTCGGGTGTGCGCCACCCCGGCTACGCCACCTGCCTCAACCACCTCGGCCACGTGTACTCGGCCCTGGGCGACCACAAGGCGGCCTTGCCCCTGTGTCAGGAGGCGCTGGCGATCCACAAGGAGGAGCTGGGCGAGCGGCACCCCCGCTACGCCACCAGCCTCAACAACCTGGCCTTCCTGCACCAGGCGATGGGGGACCACAAGGCGGCACTCTCCCTGACCAAGCAGGCGCTGGCCATCACCAAGGAGGCGCTGGGCGAGCGGCACCCCAACTACGGCCTGAGCCTCAACAACCTGGCCTTCCTGCACCAGGCGATGGGGGACCACAAGGCCGCGCTCCCGCTCTTCAAGCAGGCGCTGGCCCTGGCCAAGGAGGGATTGGGCGAGAGGCACCCCTCTTACGCCGGCAGCCTGGACAACCTCGCCGCGCTGCACCAGGCGATGGGAGACAACGCGGCGGCGCTCCCCCTGTTCCGGCAAGCGCTGGCGCTCCGCAAGGAGCTCCTGGGCGAGCGCCACCCCAGCTACGCCGACAGCCTCAACAACCTCGCCGGGCTGCTCGCGGGCATGGGGGACCACAAGGCGGCCCTCCCCCTCCTCGAGCAGGCCCTCGCCATCAACAAGGAGGCGCTCGGGGAGAGACACCAACGCTACGCCAACAGCCTCGTCAGCCTCGGCCAACAGTACGCGGCCATGCGGGCGCCCAAGGCGGCCCTGGCCTTGTTGCGGAGCGCCCTCGCCGTCCAGGAGGAGTCGCTGGGAGAGCGGCACCCCGAATGCGCCAACACCCTCGACAACCTCGCCTGGCTGCTCTCCAGGATGCGAGACCACGAAACAGCCCTTCCCCTCTACGAGAAGGCCCTCGCCATCCGCAAGGAGGCGCTGGGCGAGAGCCACCCCCTCTACGCCCACGCCCTCGACAGCCTCGCCTTCCTGCACCTGCGGATGGGCCGCCCCGGCTCGGCGCTGCCGTTGCAGGAGCAGAGCCTGGCGCTCACGCGCCGGCACCTCTTCGCCAACGCCTCCCTCCAGTCCGAACGGCAGCAACTGGCCGCCGTCGCCCTCGTCCGCCCCCGGTTGAACTGCCGGCTATCGACGGCCGACGAGGCGGCCCATTTCAGCCACGCGCACGTCCTGTCGTGGAAAGGCGCGACCTTCGCCATCCAGCAGGCGCGCCGCCTCTTCGTCCAGGCAAGCACTGACCCCGCCACCCGCGAGACCGTTCGGGAACTGACCGACGCCAACCGCTCCCTGGCCCTGCTTTCTGCCCGTGCCGACGCGGCGTCGAGGGAGCGCGCCGAGAAGTACACCCGCATCAAGGAGGAGAAGGAGGCCCGCCTCGCCGAGCTCAGCGAGCCGTTCCGCGCCTCCCTCAAGCCGCCCTCCAGCGAGGCGTTCCGGACCTCCCTGCCGCCTGGCGTCGTCCTCGTCGATCTTCTCGCCTACGCGGGCTTCGACCCGGCGAAGCCCGCCAAGGGCCAGGCGTTGGAGCGCCGTCTCGCCGCCTGGGTGCTGCGTGCCGACGCCCCCACCGTCCGCATCGGCCTCGGCCCGATGGCTCCCATCGAGAAGGCCCTCGCCGCCTGGCGCGCGGCGGTGGAGACCGGCCGCGACGCCGGCGCCTCACCCGCGCGGCTGCGCGAGCTGCTCTGGGCCCCGCTGGAGAAGCACGTCGCGGGGTCGAAGCTCATCCTCGTCTCGCCCGACGGGGCCGTGGGCCTGCTCCCCTTCGCCGCCTTGCCGGGGTCGAAGCCCGGCTCGTACCTCATCGAGGAGGCGCCCCTGGCCATCCTGCCCATCCCGCAGGTGCTGCCCCGCCTGCTCGCGCCGGCCGTGGGCAAGCCGTCGCTCCTCGCGGTGGGGGGCGTGGACTTCGGCGACGGCGTCGGCGCCTGGGCGGCGCTGCCCGCCACCGGCCCGGAGGCCGACGCTGTCTCCGCCCGCTTCCGCGCCAGGCTCAAGGCCGCCGTCACCACGCTCACGGGCGCTGAGGCGACCAGGGCCGCCGTCCGCGACGCCCTGCCCGGGCATCGCTACGCGCACCTCGCCACGCACGGCTTCTTCGCCCCGCCAACGATGAAAGCCGCCCTCGACCGTGACGACGACAAGGAGCCGCTGGGCCTCCTCGGCCGAGAGACGGTCACGGGCTTCCACCCCGGCCTGCTGTCCGGCGTCGTCCTGGCCGGCGCGAACAAGCCCACGGCGGAGGACGACGGCGTCCTGACGGCCCTGGAGATCGCCGAGATGGACCTGTCGAACGTCGAGCTCGCCGTCCTGAGCGCCTGCCAGACGGGCCTGGGCAAGGAGGCCGCCGGCGAGGGGCTGCTGGGGCTGCAACGGGCCTTCGCCGTCTCAGGGTGCAAGAGCGTCGTCTCGTCGCTGTGGAGTGTTGACGACGCCGCCACGTCGATGCTGATGGAACGCTTCTACCATCACCTGTGGGAGAAGAAGCTCCCCAAGCTCGAATCCCTGCGCCAGGCTCAACTGGACATCCTCCATCACCCCGAATGGGTCGAGGAGCGGGCCAGGAAGATGCGCGGTACCCCCGGCCTGCGCGGCGTCGGCAAGGCGTCGGATGTCATCGCGTCGGGCAAGAAGGAGAGGCGCTCTCCGGTGGCGTGGTGGGCCGCGTGGCAGCTCTCCGGCGATTGGAGGTGAGTGCGGCGCGGTCAAGGGAGGTGCTCGCGGCATGCGGCACGTGACCGGCGGCTTGCCCCGGACGTCCGCCGCCCTACAACGCGGGGTGCGCCCCGGAGGCACCTGGCATGCAACGCGGCACGGCGCTCTTCCTCCTCGCCACGGGGCTCTTCCTGGCCGTCGTCGGCGTCCTGGTCGGCGGCGTCGCCCTCGGGGTGTTCCAGTCCGGCGTCCGCCCCGACCTGTCCGCCGGCCTGATCTGCGGCCTGGGGCCGCTCCTCCTCGGCCTCGCCCTGGTCCTGCTCTCCCTCGCCGTCGTGCGCGGGACGAAGCCGTCCGACCTCGCCCCGCCCTCCGGGGGGTATCGGCCGAACGAGCAGGAGGAACGCACGCTCGGCGGCAGGGTGTACCGGCTCCACTACACGCCCGGATACAAGGGCCATCCGCCGACGCTCGCCGTCCGCTTCAAGGCCCGGTCACCTGTCCCGCTGCGCCTCGACCCCGAGAGCTGGTTCGACCGCCTGTGCAAGTGGGCCGGCCTCGCCGTCGAGCATCAGACCGGCGACCGCGATTTCGACGACGCCGTATACGTCCGCTGCGCCTCGCCGGAGGTGGCACGCCGATTCCTCGCCGACCCGGCCCGGCGTGCGGCGGCGTTGGCCCTCCTGCGGGTCGGGTTCACGTCCGTCGAATTCGATGGGGGTGATGCCGTCGCCTACTGGGCGAACTTCGACACCGCGGCCCACCCGCACCCCGGCCCGGCGGACGAGGCCGCCGGCCACCTGATGAGGCTCGCCGACGGCCTGCCGGGGCCCGACCCGGACAAGGTGGCGGCGCGCGGCGATCCGGGGTTGGTGAACGCCGTCTTCCTGTGGCTGGGGGCGGGCCTGTACGCCGCGCTGTTCGTCGCGGCCTTCGTCGCGCCGCCGGTGCGTATCGCGCCGCTGCTGTGGGCGGCGCTCGCCCTGTACGTCCCGCTGTACCTGGGGTTCGGCTGGGTGGCGGCGTGGCTCCTGCGTGGCGCGGCCACGTCGCACGACCGCTGGGCCGCCCTGATGTGCGGAGCCCTGTTCCTCCTGGCGGGCGGCAGCGTCGGCGCCGTCGCCGCCGTCAACTCCGGGTTCGACGGCGGCGCGGTACAGGGGCGTGGCGGCGTGGTGACGGGGAAGCGTGTCTCAGGCGGGCGGTCGCGGTCGTACCACGCGAGCGTGCCGGCCTGGGACGGCGGCGGGGTGATCGACTTCAGCGTGTCGCGTTCGGAGTACGACAACATCACCGCGGGGCGGTCGCGGATCGAGCTGACGACGGGGCCGGGGCTGCTGGGTATCGAGTGGATCAGGTCGAGGCGGGTGGTGCCGTGAACCGCTCCTGCAACGCCCGCACCTGCCAGGCGCGTCCGGCGAGGGCGCGGCAGGCCTCGACGGCGGCGGCGGCCGCGGACAGCGTGGTGATGCACGTCACGCCGCCGCCCACCGCCGCCGAGCGGATCTTCACCTCGTCGGCCCGCGAGCCGTGGCCGCTCGGCGTGTTGATCACCAGCGAGATCTCCTTGTTCTTCAGGTAGTCGAGGATATTCGGCCGGCCCTCTTGCAGCTTCGGCACCTCCAGGACGGTCAGCCCCGCCGCCCGCAGCCGCCGCGCGGTCCCGCGCGTCGCCACCAGCGGGTAGCCCATCCCGGCCAGGGCGCGGGCGATCGGGACCAGCTCGTCCTTGTCGCGCTCGCCCACGGACACGAACACCTTGCCCGCGTCGGGGTGGGGCAGCGACGCGCTCGCCGCCATCTGGCTCTTGGCGAACGCCAGCGGGAACGTGTCGTCGATGCCCATCACCTCGCCGGTGGAACGCATCTCCGGCCCGAGGATGATGTCCACGCCGGGGAACTTGTTGAAGGGGAAGACGCTCTCCTTGACCGAGTAGTGCGTCGGCGTCACCTCGCGTGCCTGCGGCAATTCGCTCAGCATCCTGCCCGCCATCACCAGCGTCGCCAGCCGGGCCAGGGGGACCCCCGTCGCCTTGCTGACGAAGGGGACCGTGCGGCTGGCGCGGGGATTCACCTCCAGGATGTAGATCGCCTG
Organism: uncultured Alcaligenaceae bacterium; assembly: GCA_964630925.1. Classification (GTDB taxonomy): domain Bacteria; phylum Planctomycetota; class Planctomycetia; order Gemmatales; family Gemmataceae; genus RGDT01. The sequence goes on along the minus strand of CAZVZK010000171.1, from coordinate 715 downwards.
GCGGATCGCCTCGGCGTCGAGCGACGGGTCCAGCACCGCCCGCAGCAGCGCGAACTGGACGTTCATCAGCCCGCGCACCTTCAGCTCGATCGCCATCGCCTTCGTCTGCCGCTTGATCTCCTCGACCACGGCGGGGGGCAGCGAGTGCGGCGGGATGACGCACGCCGAGTCGCCCGAATGGATGCCGGCCTCCTCGATGTGCTGCATCACGCCGCCGATCACGCAGTCGGCGGCGTCCGAGAGGCAATCGACGTCCACCTCGATGGCCATCTCGAGGAAGCGGTCGATGAGGACGGGCTGGCCCGGCGACACCTCCATCGCCCGCCCGACGCACCTGTTCAGCGCCGGCTCGTCGTAGACGATCTCCATGGCGCGGCCGCCCAGGACGTAGCTGGGCCGGACCAGGGCCGGGTAGCCGATCCGCCGGGCGACGTGGACGGCCTGCTGGGCGTCCAGCGCCGTGCCGCTCGGCGGCTGGCGCAGGCCCAGCTTGTCGAGCATGGCGCTGAACCGGCCGCGGCTCTCGGCGATGTCGATGCTCTCGACGCTCGTGCCGATGATCGGCGCGCCGGCGGCCTCCAGCGCCCGGGCCAGATTCAGCGGGGTCTGCCCGCCGAACTGCACGATGATGCCGCGCGGCTGCATCACGTCGCAGATGTTGAGCACGTCTTCGACCGTGAGGGGCTCGAAGAAGAGGTGGTCGGAGGTGTCGTAG
>CAZVZK010000170.1:0-20370 GCA_964630925.1 uncultured Alcaligenaceae bacterium | reverse complement strand
AACCACCGTAAAAGGGTTGGCGCAAGTAGACACCCCGAAAACGCTAGGGAATACGCAAGGGGGAGGGCGAGGAAGGGGCAAAGTTCCGGTAGCCCTATGCCGTCGTCCCGAACGACGGGAAGCCCCCGGCGAGCCGCCGTGTAAGGTTCCGCCGGGAGGGCGGTATAGCCTCTAACCCCCCGCCAACCGGGGGCGAGGAAGCCCCGCCGGCTGACTGCCGGGAGCGTCTGCCAGAGTGGCAAAAGCCTGCCAGGAACAACTAAGTTCCGGTAGGGCTTCTAAGGTGTCTCAACCAACGAAACGACAGGAGATGAAGACCATGACCGCTACCAAGACCACGAAGACCCGCACGACGAAGACCCCCAAGACCCGCGTTGTCGTCATCACGAAGACCGTCCACTATTCCGCCACGGTGCGCATCCCCGCCGGGAAGCCCATCGACCCGGAGAAGTTGGCGGACATGGTGGACAGCCAGGGCATCGCGTGGGACTACGAGGGGCAGGACATCCCCGATGCCTTCTACCACGAACAGGAACCGGAGATGGACGGGGTGGAGCTTCCCACGCTCGCCATCTGACGCCCCAAGAAACCCCCATCCCTGATGGGGGTTTTCCCGTTCACCCCCAACCGACGACGACGAAAGGAAGACCATGAAACCTACCAAGACCACGAAGCCCGCCCGCACGACGAAGACGAAGCCCGCCCCAGCCGGGGGCGAATGGATCGTTACGCTTGTACGGAAGGTGACTGCTGTTCTCACGGCAGACGTTCGCGTCCCTGACGACGGCAAGCCCCGAGATGCCGTGAACCTCGCCAAGCTGGCGGAAGCTGCCGGGGTGGAGTGGGAAGCAACCGACGTGAACGACGTTGGCGAAGCCGAGATTCAGGGGGAGGGGTGGAACGAAATCGACGACATGAGCCATCTTCCCCTCTTGGAGTGCAACGCCCCGAAGCGCCGCAAGATCCGCTGACAGCCAGGACAGAGGGCGGGAAAGGAATCCCGCCCTCGCCCACTACATACCTTCATGCCATCACTACCAGACAGCTTGAACACGGCGCTTACAGCCGCCGGCATCCCGCCCGATGCGTCCATCTCCACAACCGTTCTCCCGTCCCTCGCCTACACGCTGGACAGCGGGACGCCAGAGGCAGACAGCCAGGGGCAGGACGTGACACGCTATGCCCTCGCCCTCACGGTCAACGCCCCCAACCTCAACCAAGCCCAGACACTCCTAAGCAAGTCAAGGCTAGCCCTCACGACGTACTCAGACACGGTCATCAGGAGCATCAGCCAGAAGCCCGCCGACAACCCCAGCTCTGCGGCTTACGGCTACACGGGCAGTCAGACATACAGCGTCCTTGCCGTCACTCCGGTAAGCCGTCGCCACGACGGGCGAGGGGGAGGGGGCTTGCGAGGGACAGCCCCGGTCACGTTCACCCCTCACCCATGAGCCGGGAAAACTTCTCAGGCTGGCGGCTGTAGACCGCACAGCCCCCGCGCTTTTTTGAAACTTTGAGGTTACGAAACTACATTATTACATGAAAGAACAACTAACTATAGCGACCGAAGCCCGCCCGAAGCGCTACGCGCTGACCCAAGAGACAGCCGACAAGCTAAAGGCAATGCTCGCATGGTGGGAAGGCGAGATGAGCCGGCAGCTCGACAAGCTCCGGGCTGAAGGCGTGACGCTCCCGGCGTTCATGTCGTGGGAGCAAGCCGACGAACTAATCCGCCGGCATCACCAGCAAGAGACAGGGGAGAAGCTCAACCAAGAGCTACGCCGCTTCTACGATGAGGCGGCTAATGGATAACAACACTTGTCTAGGCGTGATCCATCTTGAGTTGTACCGGGATAGGACGCTCGTTGAGATGCCAGAGCGGACGGAGGAACAGACCGACGCGCTAAAGCAGCTTATCGGCTTGCTCAACGAGGACAGGGCACAAGCCATCCTTGAGAAGCTGAAGGGAGCTAATGGGTAAGCGTGGACCGTTGCCGAAGCTCGTCAAGCAAGACGAGCCGCTAGACACGCTAGCCGCCCCTGACTGGCTGGGCGAGGTAGGCAAAGCCTATTGGGAGCTTCACGCCCCTTGGCTCGTCAAGCATGGTCTTCTAACCGCCCAGACTGCGGAGAGCTTCGCCCTTCTCTGTGACCTATGGGAGCGCGTCCGCTCGCATCAGGGGGAGAAGACGAGCCGCACCTACCTTGACACGGTCAAGAGCTGGCAAGCGCTGGTGAAGGTCTTCCGGCTGTCCCCAGCGGAGAAGGCGGGCTATCAGCCGGAACGACACGACGACAAAGAGGATTTCAGCTTTGAAGAGGATTGATGCGTGAGAGAGTTATCCTTGACCTTTGCGGCGGCTCTGGGAGCTGGAGCAAGCCCTACAGAGACGCCGGCTATGACGTGCGGCTCGTCACTCTGCCCAGCCAGGACGTGAGGCTCTACGCCTACCCCGGCGAGGTTCACGGCATCCTAGCCGCCCCTCCCTGTACCCTTCTGAGCAAGGCGGGCGCTCGTTGGTGGAAGCACAAGACCGAAGAAGACTGGCGGCAAGCGCTGTCCGTCGTTGATGCCTGCCTACGGCTCGTAGCCGTGTGTAAGCCCCGCTGGTGGGCGTTGGAGAACCCGGAGGGGCGTTGCCGGCTCTACCTTGGCAAGCCAGCGTTCAAGTTTGAACCGTGTTGGTACGGCGATCCCTGGACGAAGAAAACCCTTCTATGGGGGAGCTTCTCCGCGCCAGAGCCGACGCGAGTTGTCGAGCCGCGCGGGCAACTCGTTGACCTAGTCCGCGATCCCGCCCGCCGGTCCATCACGCCAGCCGGCTTCGCCCGTGCCTTCTTCCTCGCAAATCCTTGATGGTTACACTATATTAGTTCATGAACAAATATGTAATAGAAACCGTGCTGTACAGAATCGCTTCATTGGAGCGGAACAAGGTCTTTGCAGAGACGAAAGTAGAACTGTCGTTCATGCTGCCTTCAATCATCGAAGAACTAGAATCGTTGCGTGAGTTTATGAGGAACCATGCCTGACCTACCGCCCAGCGTCCCGAACAACCAACCTCGCAAGAGGGACACCAGAGCTTCAGCGTGCAAGCGGGGCTATGATCGGCGTTGGCAGAAGATCCGCGCCGTCATGCTGGCGAAGCATCCCCTATGCCTCGTCTGCGATGGGTGGAGCGAAGAGGTTCACCACCTTGACGGGAACCCTCGCAACAACGAGGAAGCCAACCTCTGCCCGCTCTGCAAGCCCTGCCATAGCCGGATCACGGCTTCCGCTTCCTCGTAGGCGTGAGCAAGGCTCGTTCAAACTCCCAGCCCCGCCAGAGCCGGATACGAAGCCTCATCGGGGCAACCTTGCATCGTGGATCAGCCCCCCATTGCGCCACCGTCTTCCGCTCGCCAGTCCAAGTGATCCAATGGTGAGAACGCCGGTTGTTGAGGTTCTCTCGCATCGTTACCCATCGGCAGTTCTCAGGGCAATAGCCCTTGTCGTTGTCCGTCCGGTCAATGGTCAAGCCATGCTTGTAGCCGTGAGCGTAAGCCCACTCCGCGAAGGGCTGATAGCTGGCTCGCCACTCCTGACAGACGGTGATACCCCTTCCGCCGTAGCGGGGGTATGCCTTGTCGTTGGGGTTGTGGCATCTCGCCTTCATCGCCCCCCAGACGTAATAGAGTTTGGTATGTGATTGATACATAACGGTATGTATCCACCAATAGACCAAATTAGGAATAGAGCCGACGAAGCCGCCATCTTGGAGGGCTGTTATTGGGACGAAGAGGCGGGCTTGCGTGTCGTCCGCTTCATTGAAACCTTCGTGAGAGCCAAGGGCGGGAGGAAGGCGAAGGAACCGTTCAAGCTGTTCGCGTGGCAGAGGGCTTTGATAGTCCGGCTCTTCTCTTGGAAGCGTGCCGATGGAACGAGGCGCTTCCGATCCGGCTGGATATCGGTTGCTCGCCAGAACGGCAAAAGCTTCATCGTTAGTGCAATCGCCCTCTATATGCTCATGGCTGATGGCGAGATTGCCCCCGCCGTCGCAAGCTGCGCGAACAGCCGCAAGCAAGCCTCGTTGATCTACAAGAACCTTGCGTTCTTCATCGAACGATCAGACAAGCTGACCAAGGCTTGCCACCTTGTCCCCTCGCAAAAGCTCGTTGAGGTTCCCAAGACTCACGGGAGCTTCCAGAGCCTTTCAGCGGATGCGAAGAACAACCTTGGGGACAGTTACTCTTGCGTGATCGCGGATGAGTGCAGCTTCTTTCAGAACGCCGGGAAGGCTCTGATAGACGCGCTGAAGCCCGCCACCAGTGCCAGGGATCAGCCGTTGTTCCTCATGATTAGCACGGCGGGAACTGACTTCACAAGCCCCGGCTACGAAGCCTACGAGTATGCCGTGAAGGTCAGGGATGGCGTGAGCGAAGATACCTCGTTCTTCTCCGCGATCTACGAGGCTGACGAGGCTTGCCCCGTCGATGATGAAGCCCAATGGCACAAGGCGAACCCCTCGTTGTGTGAGGGGAGCTTGAGCCTTGACGAGCTTCGGGAAGCCGCCACCAAAGCGAAGCACTCCAAGACGGCGGAGGTTGCCTTCCGTTACTTCCGGCTCAACCGATGGACGAAGGGGCTAACCTCGTTCATCGCGGTTGATCGGTGGGACGCATGCCGGGGGAGCTTCCCGACGTGGCACAAGCCGCCGCTCTACATCGGTCTAGACTTCGCCAGCTCCAAGGATCTTTGCGGGCTTACCGGCGTCATCCCCTACGAAGGGAAGCTCTACGTTCTGGCTCATGCGTGGACACCGCAAGCCGCCTGCCAGGAGCGCGTCAAAGAGAACCGCCAGCGTTACGAGCTGTTCGCGGACGAAGGTAGCCTCACGATCACGCCGGGCAACGGGACGGACTACCGGCAAGTCAGAGCCTTCATCGACAACCTCGCCCAGCTCTACGAGGTTAAGGAAATCGTAGCCGATCCGAACTACGGCAATGAAACCCTGATGGCTCTGATGCAAGACGGCTACACGGTCTACAGGTTCGCCCAGACTCCCAAGAGCTACACCGATCCGACGAAGCGGCTTGAAGCCGTCATCTTGGACCGAACCCTAGTCCATGACGGCTCTAACCTCATGCGCTGGCAAGTGCAGAATCTCCAAGTTGAGAGAAGCGGCGAGGACATGGTGAAGCCGTCCAAGGGGAAGAGCGCGGACAAGATAGACAACGTGTGTGCCCTCATCATGGCTCTGAGCCGGGCGGTAGGGCATGAGACGAACTACAAGCCCCGGAGGAGTGCCTACGAAGATCGCGGGATATTCGCTGTGTGATCCACTAGATACAGCATGTTTAAAACGATTGCACGATGGTTCAAACGATGGACTAGCTACGAGGACGGCATCAACGCCGGGCTTTCAGAGCCGAAGACGCTGGCGGGGCTTCACGTCACAGAGGAAGGGGCGCTCGCCCTTACCGCCGTGTGGTGCGCCGTCGGCACTATCTCAAGCATGATCGCCGGTCTTCCGCTCAACCTCTATCAGCACTTGCCCAGCGGCGGGAAGCGGCTCGCCCTCGCCCATCCACTCTACGAGCTTCTACACGACAGCCCTTGCCCCGAGCTTACGAAGGAAGGCTATTGGCAAACGGCGATGGCTCACGTCCTTCTGTACGGGAACCACTATGCGGAGATTGAGAGAGACGAGGCGGGGCGTCCCGTGTCCCTCTGGCTACTCCAGCCCGACAACGTCAAGGTTGCCAGGGATGAAGAGCTAGGGCTTGTGTACGTCGTCCGCGTTGCCGGCGGGAAGGATGTTTACCTCGCCCCAGCTAACGTCTTCCACGTTGCCGGGCTTGCCTCTGACGGCTTGGTAGGGCACTCGCCCATAGCCCTTGCCCGTGAGTCAATCGCCCTGACGGCGGCTTGTGAACGCTTCGGAGCTGCCTTCTTCGGCAACTCCGCTAGACCGGCTGGCGTGTTGCAAACGCCCCTCGCCTTGAGCCAGAACGCGAGGGAGAACCTCCGCAAGAGCTGGGAAGCCCTACACGCCGGATCGGGCAACGTGGGGCGGACAGCGATCCTAGAGGATGGCGTGACGTGGTCGGCTCTGTCCGTCCCGAACGAAGACGCTCAGTTCCTCCAAACCCGGCAGTATCAAATCAACGAGATAGCCCGGCTCTTCAACATCTCGCCCGTGTTCCTCCATGACCTTACCCGCGCGACATGGGCGAACCTTGAGACGCTGAACAGGCAGCTTGTTCAAATCACGCTGATGCCTTGGCTTCAGAAGATCGAAGGTCAGGCGCGTATGAAGCTGCTCTCAAAGGAAGAGCGTCGGAGCTTCTTCGTGGAGCATGACGCCAGCGATCTTCTACGAGCCGACACGCTGACGCGCTACCAGAGCTACGCGATAGCGACGGGCGGCAAGCCCTGGCTCTTGCCCTCAGAGGTAAGAGCCGACGAACGGCTAGACCCATGCGAGGGCATAGACGAGAGCCAGGACGCGAGCCAGGACAACCAACCCCAACAGGAGAACGATGGAGAGACGAGCCAGCCAGCAAGCCCCGAAGAGTGAAGCCCGAACGGTCAGGGGATACGCTGCCTCGTTCGGGACGCCAACGACAATCAAGGACATGACCGGGCGAGCCTTCCAAGAGGTTCTAGCCCCGACAGCCTTTGAGCGGACGCTCAAGGAACAGCCTGACATACGGCTTCTTCGGGATCACAACCCGTCCGCGATCATGGGCAGGACGAAGAGCGGAACCTTGAAGGTCGGGACGGACGCTTACGGGCTTTGGTACGAATGCCAGCTCCCAGACACGCAAGAGGGGCGGGACATGATGGAGAGCATAAGGCGGGGCGATCTTGACTCTTGCTCGTTCGGCTTCACGGTCAAGGAAGACGCATGGACGGACGGGGCAGAGATGCCCACCAGAGAGCTTCGGGACGTGACGCTCTACGAGGTTTCAATCGTGGCGTTCCCTGCCTACGAGGTAGGGACGACGGTAGACCTACGGGGCGTGAACCTCACTCCCACGAAGAAGGTTTGGAACAGCCGGCAGAAAGCGCAACTGAAATTAAAGGGTTGGTGACTAGATACCTGTAATTCACTGGATTACAGGAGAGCTATGGCTAACGTGCTGGAGTTGAAAGAACAACGAGCGAAGTTGATTGAGGGCGCAAAGCTCATCATCGACAGTGCCGAAGGTAGAGACTTGACCGAAGAGGAACAGGCTTCCTTTGACGGCATGATGAGTCAAGCCGATGACTTGGAAGGTCAGGCAGAGACAGCCGAACGCAAGATGCGTCTTGAGTCTGCGCAACAGGGCTTGAAGGTTTCGACCCGCAAGACCATTCCCGCGCAAGTCAAGACCCCAGCCGGCAAGGAAGACCGTGCCCTCTTGGGCGACGTGGTCAAGGCATGGGCTTCATGGGGCAACCCGAAGGGCTATCAGGCAACTCCCGACGTGTTCCGCGCCGCGGATCGAATGGGCGTCACGCTTGGCTCTAACACGATGACAATTAAGCTAGACCAGCGTGCCCAAACCAAGGGGACAACCACGGCAGGCGGCTACACCGTCCCGCAAGACTTCGCGGACAAGATATGCGAACATTTGCTCTACTTCTGCCCGATCCGCGATTACTGTACGGTCTTGGGGACAAGCGACGGAAGGGCGATCCCATATCCGAATAATGACGATTCCGGCAACGTTGCTGCCATCACAAGCGAAAACTCCGCTCTCTCCGAGACTGACACCGTCTTCGGGCAAAAGACCCTTGGAGCTTACAACTATAAGACGATGGTTCGTCTCTCCCTGGAGTTGATGCAAGACAGCGCGTTCAACCTTGAGGACTACCTCGCCCGTCAAATCGGCATCCGCGTAGGACGCGCCCAAGAGGCTGACTTCGTGACCGGCAACGGCTCAAGCAAGCCAACGGGTATCGTCTACTCCGCAACCAACGCGGTAAGCAATTGGACTACCACATACGCGAACCTCGTCAGCCTGTTCTACAGCGTTGACAAGGCTTACCGTATGAACGGAAAGTTCTTCATGTCTGATACCGTCCTTGCGGCTATTCGCGGGTTGACCGATGACGCATTGCGTCCGTTAATCAACATCACGAACGGGTTTGAGGATGGGGACATGGAAACCCTGTTCGGTAAGGAAATCGTGGTCAGTAACAGCATGGACAGTTCCGGCAGCGCAAAGAAGGTGATTGCGTTCGGTGATCCTACCGACTTCGTCATTCGTGACGTTGGCGAGGTTCAGCTCGTCAAGTCTGAACACCGCTACTTTGAATACGGGCTTGTTGCCTTCATCGCTTACCTTCGCTCCGATTCCAATTGGTTCGGACCTACCCGCGCCTTGAAGTGCGGCACAACCGCAGCTTAATTCAAGGGAGGAACAATGACTGTATTACTCAAGAACAATCGAGACGAAGCCCCGCAAGGCAACTTCACGTTCGGCGGCAACGTCAGCTTGAACGCCGGGAGTACCACCGGGGTTCCTTACCTCGCAATAGCGGCAACCACGGGCACCGCCGGCTCTACAACGGGCGCGGTCAGCGTGCCGGTATACGTCAACGGCGGCTGGAGATACCTCCGAGCCTACACGACAGGTTAAACCACGGGCATAGAGCCGGCAGACGTTGCCGGACTAGGCGTTTTGAAACTTTTCGCCGTCATTTAACACCGTGCAAGATGCCAGCCAAATTACGCTCTTGGCTGGCATCTGTTTTTTGCACGGTCCACACTATGTAATGGTGTCTGTTATTCTCTATTACTAACTAGCTGGACAGCCCCGCTTTCTTCGTTGGAATGCGGGGCTGTTCTGCTACATACCAGCATGTACGGATTAGAACTATACGCCGCGCCCGCCTCCGAGCCAGTGACCACGGCAGAGCTTAAGGCTCATCTCCGCTTGAACACGACAGACGAGGACAGCCTACTTTCAGGCTTCATCTCTGCGGCTCGCCAGCTCTGGGAGGGCATGACCGATAGAAGCTGCCTCACGACGACATGGAAGCTACACCTTGACGCATTCCCTGCCGTCATCCGGCTACCTCGCGCCCCGCTACAGAGCGTTACGAGCGTCAAGTATTACGATCAGTCAGACACTCAGGTAACGTGGGACGCTGCGAACTACAGCGTTGACACCAAACGCGAGCCGGGGCGGATCGTACCCAAGGTGTGGTTCCCAGACTGGAAGGTCTTCCCGGTCTACCCGCCCTTGAGCTACCGAACCTCCCCGAAGATAGAGGTTCTCTTCGTCGCCGGCTGGACAAGCGACACGCTACCCGCCCTCGTCAAACAAGCCGTGTTGTTGCTCGCCGCTCACTATTACCAGCGTCGGGACGCCCACATTGAAGGCTCGTTGACAGAGGTTCCGTTGGGCTTCGCTGCCATCGTCAACCAGTTCAAAACGGGCTGGATTGGGAACATGAATCCGCCCATGTTCAACCCTCACTCTTACGGCTACGGGGTGGAGTGATGAGCAATACCGGGAAATACTACCGCGCCTTCACTTGGCTTGCGAGGACAGTTACCAAGGACACGACGACGGGGCAGGACAAGGAATCGTTCTCAGGCTCAACCATCCTATGGGGGAGCTTGTCGGAGCTATCGGCTACGAGGCAACTCGCGTTCGGCATGCTTAACTCTCAGGCGGCTATGGTCATCAGGCTTCGCCAGTATCCGACCGTTGGAGCTGGCGACAGGTTGCGTGACAGACGCTTCGGGCAATTGCTCGTCATTGACGGCATCATGCACGACGAGAACGAATTGGTTTGCTACTGCCACAAGATAAGTGAGGTTGAATGACCTACCTAGTCCTACAGCCTGAGATTGCCTACCTGATGAACGAGCATGGCAAGGCAGCGAGCTTCAAGCCGCCTCGTTGGCATCTCTTCCAACCCTGTTACTTCATGCTAGAGGAACCCATCGATACGGAAGAGGCGGCTTCGCTCCTGGCTGAACACTTGCTAGAGCTGGAGGTTCCGCATGAAGAGTGATTTCAGCAAGCTACACGCGCTACAGGATGCCTTGCAAAAGAAGATCCTAAAGAAAGCCATCAGGGCGGGTACGAAGCTTGTCCTTGCCGCCGTCAGGGGGAGGGTTCCCGTAGCCTCTGGCGCTCTGAAGAAGAGCCTTACGAGCAAGGTAGACAGCGCTAAGGGGTCAACCACGGTCTACGGCATCGTTGGACCGCGCAGCAAATGGCAGAAGGTGTTCAAGGGCAAGGTGAAGAAGCCCTCACGCTACGCTCACTTCATCGAACGAGGGCGGTTCGCCCGTCCGTTCCTCATGCCGGCGTTCCAAGCGAACAAACAGGCGTATCTAAACGCTGTTCAAGACGTGGTTGCCGCCGAAATCAAAGCCGTTCTCAGCTAGATACGGCATGAACAACACGCTTTATGCCAAGCTGAAGGCTGACACGGGGCTTACCGCCCTCGTCTCAACCCGGATCTACCCCGTTGAGCCTGCCAACGATACGCTTCTACCCTTCCTCGTCTTCACGAACAGCGCGAGGGAGGATTACCTAGACCTATCCGGCGTCTCATCCCTCCGCAAATACGAATACATCATCGACTATTGGACGGTGAACCTCGATACGAGCCAGTCAATCGCCACCGCCCTCTATTCCTGCCTTCAGGGCTGGCGTAGCGGGAGCGTACAGGGGGCGTTCCGCCAATCCGAAGCCCAACAGCAAGAGGATTTCAGGGAGGGGCAGGCTTTCCACGGTCAATCGGTCTACACGATATATGGTTGAGTGATTTTGAGCCTCAGAGGGATAGATACAGCATTAGGTATCTAAACTCATGAGGTAAAATGGCTGATACGATTGGTTTCGGGGCGATAGTGAAGGTGGACGACGGCGGAACGGGCGCTAGCTCTGGCTCTCAGACCGCGTTCGTTGAGGTTGTTTCGATCAAGCCCCCTTTCTACGAGACTGGCGACGTTGAGACTTCGCACATAGCGACCACGGGGCGCGTCAAGACCTACATACCGGGCATGATTGAGCCGGGCATGTTCAGCTTTACGCAACGCTGGACAACCTCCGCTTACACCCGCGCTCTCACGCTGTCCTACACGTCCCACACTTGGCAAGTGTTGTTCCCTGACGGCACAACCTCCAGCTTCCCCGGCTTCGTGAAGAAGGTTGAGGTAGAGGAAGTGTCAGCCGAGAACGTCGTCAACATGACGCTTGACGTGAAGGTAACTGGCGCAATCTCTTACAGCTAATCGGAGGAACATGGGACTACGAGAAATGATCCTAGCTGCGGAAGACCGCAAGCTAGAGCCGGTGGAAGTGAAGGAATGGGGTTGCACGGTACACGTCAAGCCCCTGAACGGGGTGGAGCGCTCCAAGCTCGTTCGCGCCGTCCAAGCGGGAGGGGTTCTCTACGGGGCGGCTATGGTCGCTTCGCTGTGTGACGAGAACGGCAACCAGCTCTTCACCGAAGCCGACCTAGACGCCATCAACGGCAAGAGCGGCAAGGTTCTAGAGCGGCTGTCCTCGTTCGTCGTCCAGCTCAACGGCTTGAACGGGGGGGCTGTTGATGACGCAAAAAAAGACTGAGGGGCGATCCCGAGCGGCTCTTTGCCTTCAGGCTCGCCCGTGAGTTGAAGTGTACCGTTGCCGAGCTTCTCTTGAGGCTCGACAGCCGGGAGCTTGTCGAGTGGATGGCTTCCTACGAGCTGGACCCGTGGGGAGAACACCGGGCAGACTGGCGGGCGGCAATGGTCGCTAGCACGATGGCGAACCTCTGGGCGGGCGGGAGCAAGAGCTACAAGCTCAAAGACTTCCTCCCGAGGTTTGAAGCCCCCAAGCCCCAAGACTGGCGACAGGTTCAAGCGGCGTTCAAGGCTCTAGCGCAAAGGGATCATGGCAGGAAGTAACACCCTATGTTCAACAGTTCTCAAGCTCTCCGCTGATACCGGCGCGCTGAACAAGGATCTTGCCGGCGCGGAAGGCAAGATCAAGGCTTGGGGCAAGAAACAGGAGAAGACCGGGAAGGATGCCGGCAAGGACACCGGCAAGGGCATGAACGAGGCTCTAAAGGAAGCCGGCAAGGAAGGCGGCAAGGGCGGGAAGAAGGGTTGGGGCGCTTCGATCCTTAGCGGGATCGGCGTTGTAGGCGGGGCGTTCGTGGGAGTGGTCGGGGCGGCTGTCGGGGCGGCTATCGCCATCGGTTCCGCTTGGATGGGCGTTGCCGAAGGGATGTTGAAGACGAAGAAGGCGGCTAGTGAATTGGGCGTCGGCTTGCTGGGCTTCTCTGCCCTTGAGAGCGCCGCCAAGGTTGCCGGCGTGGCTACCGAAGACCTACAGGAAGGCATCCTCGCGCTAGAGAAGAATCTAGCCCTGGCTGACGAGCCGGCGGCTCGCCTGTTCGGTGAGCTTGGCTTGAGCGCCGAGAAGCTCCGGGCGATGCCCATTGATGAGAGCATGGCGACGATAGCCGACGCGCTCAACGGCTTGAACGATCCCGCCAAGGCGGCTCGTCTCAGCTTGGAAATCTTCGGGGACAAGGCGCTCGCCCTACAGCCGCTCTTGAAGAAGGGGGGCGACGGCATCCGCCAGCTTGCCGCCGAAGCCAAGGCATCGGGGGAAGCCTTTGACGAGGTTGCCGCCGACAAGCTCACGGCGGCTCAAGAGGCAATCAACAAGCTCTCTGGCTTGTGGTCGGGCTTCTGTAACACGCTGGCTATCGCAACCTCTGCCGTCATCGAATGGGGGGCTTCGGCTCTCTCATGCGTCGGCTCTGTGTTGTCCTCTGTCGGCTCTTGGTTCTACTCGTTGGGCGAGACAATCGGGGGCTGGGGTGAGGCGGCTTACGATGCCATCATCGAAGCGGCGGGAACCGTCTGGGAAGAGGTTGAGCCGTATTGGGATGCGTTCGTGGACTACGCCGGGCAGGCTTGGGATTGGCTCTCCGAGACGGCTTGCGACGTGTGGAACGACGTTTACACGGCTTCCGTCGATGCCCTGGAGGGCATGGGCGTTGACACCGGGGCATGGGCGAAGACGATTAGGGAATGGGTGGACACGGTTAAGGGTTGGTTCTCTGCCCTCTGGGATTACGTCCGCTCGTTCTGGGATTGGATCTTCAGCAAGAAAGGCAAGGACGCGCTAGCCGACACGGCGGCGCAGATAACCGACGACAAGGCGGGCGGCTCGTCTGGTGGCGATTGGGGGAGCAAGGGCGAGACAGCGGGCAACCTCTTCGCTGACGGCATGAAGAAGGGGCTTACGAAAGTGAACATGGAGGTTCTCAAATCGATGAACGATCTTGAGAAAGACCTACGGAAGAGCATGGCTACCGTTGGCATGACCGGGGCGGAAGGCAAGATATGGGACATGGAACAGAAGGGGGCGGGGGGTGCCCAGCTCGACAAGCTCAAGGGGCTTGCTCAAGCCGCCAAGGAAGTTGAAGCCGCATGGTCTACCGTCCAAGTCACCCCGCTTGAGATGTGGCAACGCCAGCTCTCAGGCTTGGACACGATGCTAGAGAGCGGACGCATCACCTGGGATCAGTACGCGAGGGGCGTAGCCAACGCGGGCAAACAGATGATGAGCGCTGCCGGCGGCATGGAGTTGAAGACGGTCGGCGCGGCGTTCAAGGACAGTTCCGCCAGCATGAGCGCTCAGATAAAGGCAGAGCTACAGGACCGGGTTCAGAACGATCCCGCCGCAGAGATGAGGCGGGCGCAGATGGAGCTTAAAGAGATTCAGAAGAAGCAACTTGCGGTTGCGGAGAAGATGCTAGCCGCAATGCAGAAGGACAACGAAGACGAGTGGGAACAGTTCTAACGGAGGGCTATGGCTATCTTGGCGGTTACGGAAGTGTGGGACAGCAGAAGCGGAGAACAGAGCTGGAAGGCTCAGTACAAATACGCTCGCCGGTTCAAGGTGTACGTCTCTGACAATACCGACCACACAACGGCTATCCTCGCCTCTGGCTCTGTCCCGGCGAGGTTGGCGGCTCACCCCACGAACGGCTATGCCCTAGTTGAGTCTCGCAAGGTGTCTCAGGACAGTTCCGACCCGCTCGTCTACTTCCTTGACGTGTCTTACAACAGCGTCTTTGACTTTGACCCGGCTAGCACGAACGAGAACCCGTTACTTCGCCCGGCGATTATCGAGCTGGGCTTTGAACGGGCAACCAAGGCTGTACGGGAAGACCTAGACGGGGAAGCCATCGACAACAGCGCGGGCATCCCGTTTGACCCGCCCCTAGAGATTGAACACTCAATCCCCACGCTGACGATCACGGTCAACAAGGCGGCTCTCTCTTACGCCACCATTGCCACGCTTCAAGATTGCTGCAACTCCGATACTTGGTACGGCTTCACGCCGGGGCAAGTGAAGATCCGGGGCATAAGCGTGAAGCTCAAGCAAGAGAACGGCTACCTGTTTTGGGAGTACCAATGGACGCTAGCCGTGAAATGGGACGGATGGCGTCCGACACGGGTTCTAGATCAGGGCTTCCACGAACTAGACGAGGATGGCGTTACGCCCATCCTGATACGCGACAACTTCGGGAACCCCTTACCTTCGCCCAGCCGGCTAGACGGGGAGGGCAACAAGCTTGATCCCGCTGAAGACGCTGTCTTTCTAGAGTTCAACATGGTGCGCGAGGTAGCCTTTGCGGGAATACCGATCCCATGACCCCTAGATAGGGCATGAAGCATGTTGCACTAACTCCGACCACGGCGGCTAAGGTTCGGGAGCTGTTACGCGCGGCGGGCGATGCCCCCTTTGCCGCCACCATTCGGGAACACCTTTACTCTTCCGCCGGTGATCCCGGTTGCGAAGTGAAGCTCGTCAAGTGCGGGGCTTCCCTTGGGGGTGGCACCTACGAGGCTACCGTCTACCTCGTTGACGAGAGCGGCACTTGGCAGGCTATGACCGGATCAGCCGTCCTTGAAGAAGTGAACGGCGGGAGTCTCGAAGAGGATGACTTCTACCCGGCTCTTCGTTGCGAGGTTGTGGACGGTGTTCCCGTCTACCGAACCTACGCCTACACGCTTCCCGTCCCGGTGTCCGTTGAGGATGGAGGGACGGGGCTTTCAACCCATCCGACAGCCGGTCAAATCCTGATGGGCGATGGATCGGGCGGCTATTACCTCACGTCCCTACCTTCCTCGTCTGGGGGTGCCACCAGCGGGGTTACGAGCGTCGGCTTGACCGCGCCGTCCTGGCTGACGGTGGGCGGCTCTCCCGTTACCAGCTCCGGGGTTCTCTCGTTGACGGCTTCCACCGGACAGCCCGCCTACCAGTGTCTAGCGACCACGGGCGGGGCTGTAGCGCTCCGGTCCTTGGTTGCCGCCGACGTGCCGAACCTTGATACCTCCAAGCTGACCACGGGACAGCTAGCCAACGCGAGGGGAGGGACGGGGCTAGACACGTCGGGGGCAACCAACGGTCAGCTTCTCATCGGCAACGGCTCTGGCTTCAACCTCGCCCACCTTACAGCCGGGGCTAACGTCACGATCACGAACGGGGCGGGAACGATCACCATTGCCGCCACGACGGGAACCGCCACCAGCGGGGGCATCTCGTCTGTAGGTCTTGTGTCCTCGCCTAACTGGCTGACCGTTACAGGCTCGCCCGTGGTAGCGCCGTCCGGCAGCTTCACCCTATCGGCGGCAACACAGAGCGCTAACTATGTCCTCGCCGGTCCTACGAGCGGCGGGGCTGTAGCTCCAGCCTTCAGGGCGCTTGTGTCCGACGACGTGCCAGCTCTAGACGCCGGCAAGATCGCCACGGGACAGCTTGCCACGGCGCGGGGCGGAACAGGGCTGGACGGTTCGGCGGCTGGGAACGGCAAGTTGCTCATCGGCAACGGTTCGGGGTTCAGCCTGAACAACCTGACGGCATCAACGGGCATCGTCATTACGAACAGTGCCGGGGGCATCACGATAGCGACCACGGGGCTAGGGACACTCTCCAGCGTCGGGCTTACCTCGCCTAACTTCATGTCGGTTAGCAACACTCCCGTAACGGGTAGCGGCGGAACGCTGGGGCTATCAGCCAACAGCCAGAGCGCTAACCTTGTCCTCGCCGGTCCTACGAGTGGTTCGGCGGCTACCCCTGACTTCCGCGCTCTGGTGGCGGCTGACGTGCCAGCTCTGGACGCAAGCAAGATCACCACCGGCACGTTTAGCGGCTCGTTGATCCCCTACGGCGCTTTCCGCGTTCTGGTGTCTGAGCTGGCAACGACGACGGTTGCCAACACGGTTACGGAAACAACCTTGCTGTCTTCAGCCTACACCTTCACCAGCGCGAACCTTGCGGCGGCTACAACCATCCGTTGCGTCTGCGGCGGGATCGTATCCACGAACGGCACGGGACAGCAAGTAACGATCAAGTTCAAGATGGGCACGGTTGTAATCGGCATGTTGCTTTGTGCTTTCGGCGGAACGTCGGGAACGAACATGCCTTGGGAAGCCAGCTTTACGCTGACGATCAGGACGACGGGCGCGCCGGGTACAGCCGGGGCTTGTGGTAGTGGTCACGTCGCTACGATCACGTTCCCTGACACGGTCAGCACTTGCAGCCCGACCACTAGCAGCAACCCGGCGCTTGACATCACGGCAACATGGACTAACGCCAACGCCAACAACACTATCTCTTTGACTTGCGCCCACGTCACACAGATAGGGTGATAACGTGGCACTTGACACTAGGGCGGATGCCAAGTGCCACGTTATGGCGCTCCTACGAGCTACCTTTGATGCATCTCTTGAGTTGAGGTAGCTTGCCCGGTCTAAGCCGGGCTAATCTGTCAACGCAAAGAATGGGGGGCTTCCCTCGTCTACTCCCCAAGGAAAACCCCACTCCTGTTAATGGTTTCTTGAGAGCCGAGCTACCTTTCAAACATCTCTTGAGTTGAGGTAGCGCTCAACGTCAAGGACGGACGAGAAGCGATCTTCTGCCTTGTTGAACCTACTTGGCTGATGCCCGATGAAGAGGTTGCCTGTCGTGGCGTAATAGTGCGCCACCACTCTTTTCCTCTTCACGAATCGCATATGAGGCGCTTTGTTGACATACGACACTATCACCGTGTATCGTGTGACTTTGCTAGCATCTTGCAACGCTTGCTCGACACGCTTCATCTTCATTGCCCTAAGTGCGCTATCGTTCATTGTCGCCCCCTGTTGGTTGTTCTGCTTACGCTTCGATTTCTGCCCTTCCTTGCGCTAGCGCTATTGTACTTCCTCTGCGCTTAACTCCCTCCGCTGCGCTCCGGTCGTATGCAGGGCTTCGCCCTGCATTAAAAGCTTGAAGGTTCAACCCCCAAGCCATCCCCTCCCTAGCCCTCACTTCCTTGAGCCGGGCGCACCTACTCCGTCCAGAGTAGGTGTTCAAGACTTCCCATCGACGGTTCGTCCCTAGCGGTATGGTTTTTTATCGTTGTTCACCGAAGGAAGATTCCTCTTCCTTGTGTCCTTGGACACCTATTAACTCCTCACAACGCCCCTAGCCCTTTCGGACACCCCCACCGGATTAGTCAGCATGTGGAGCTTGCAACAAGTGACCTAAAAGGCATGCTGCAAGTTTGCGGGTTTTGTTCTTTGACCTTCGTTCGGCGGTGTAGCTCGTCACACCTTTCAGGGGGATCGGTCAGACCCTTTGCCCGTTCCAGTTGGGCTATGTCAACTCAGACTGTAGAACGGTTTTCGCGGAAACGCAATAGCCGGCTGGAAAAAAGATTGCATGGCAACCGATCTTCCCTTTTCGTCCGAAAAACGGGAAGCTGTTGGAGTGCCGGGAAACGCTTGGTATAGTCCTTGCGAAAGGAAGGTTGACCATGAACGAGATTGAATACGGAATGGAGATTGACGATATCTTAATCAACGTGTTGCCTCTTCTGATTTCAGAAGTTGCCAAGGAAGAAGAAAGCGACGGTGAGCTATGACGAATGAAGAGAAGATCGCCCATGCCATCACTGAGTATCAGCGGGCTAGCGTTGCCAAGGGCTATCCCTTCGTGGTAGTGGCGTTCTCCCTCTGTACCCTTGAGGGCGATACCGTCACTCTGCGGGACACGTCGGGGCGTGAGCTGGGCACGATGAAGGTAGCAGTACCCAAGGCGTGAGCCAGGACGACAGCCAGGACAGCAACGAGGGCGAGGTAGGGCTAACCCCTTACCTCGCCCTCTTCTCGTCTCAGGAGCGATCCTAGCGAAGCTCTTACTTCCCCGCGTACCAAGCCAGCCGTTGCCCGATCCCAAGCCCCTTCAGAGGCTCTACGAGGCTCAACAGCCCTCGCAACGGCTCGACATACCTTGAGCCGGCATGGACGCTGAACGTCTCGCCCGACAGCTTCAGGGCGGCAAGCTGGCTGAAGACCTTCAAGCCCCAAGGCTCATCACAACGGGGCAAGGTGACATCGTAAGGGGCGATGACGGCGGAAGGCTCGACAAGCCCATACAGCGCTGACAGGATGAACCAACGGTCATACTGCCGGCTGGCGTAGGCGCTAGCCTTGAGGAAGAGGGGCGAGCGGTAGAGCTGGACGGCGGGCGCGGCGTGCAACAGCTTCTCCCCACAACAGCCCACAAGCCCGATCATCACTTGCCCCCCTTGAGCTTCGCCAGCGGGACGGGCTTCCCGATGATGTGGGCATGCGTCCCGGTCAGGATGTGGCGATCCCCGATCCACGGGCTAACCTCAACCTTCTCCAAGTAGTGGCGTGTTGCCGGGGCGTAGGTGATGGCGTACTGGACGCCATACCCGTTCTTCAGCCTGACGCGCACGAAGACGGTTCGCTTCGCCAGCCGCCCGCCCTTCGCTTCCTGTTCGTGCCAAACCGTGATCCGCTCGACAAGCTGACCGATCCTCGCCCGGAGCTTGCGGCGTAGTTCCTCGTTGCCCGTGTCCTTCAACAGCCCCTCAATCCCGTCCTTCGCGTTGGCGAGCGCGACGGTAGCCGGCGTGGCAAGCTCACGCTTCAGGGCTTCCATCTGCTCAACCTTGGCTTCCCTCTGTTCCTCCAACGAGGCGGCGCTAGCAACCAGCGTGGGGCTAACCTTCTTCGCGTTGCTCAAGCCCGCCCTGATGACCGTAAGCCCCTCGTCAATCTCCTGAATCTCCCGAGCCAACTCGTCAACCTGTTCCGCTTCGCTGCTCTTCGTCGTGTCCACCATGTCCGAAGACTTGATAGCCTTGATCTGATCGAAGAAGACAGACTCAAACGGCTCGTAACGGATCGTCTTCCGCTCGCCGTTCCGTTCGACGGCATCCCGGTTGACGAGGAGCTTACTCCGCATGCCGTGTCCTTGGGTAATCATGCTCCAACGGCTGTCATCCTCGCCATCGAAGATCAAGCCCGTGAACACGTTCGCGGACGCGCTGTGAGCCTTGCCGCCCGTCCTGTTCCTGCCCTTCATGGCGGCTTGCGCCGCCCAGAAGGTAGCCTCTTCGATGACCGGGGGGAAGAAGCCGGTGATAGGCTCTTCGTCCTTCACGCGCTTCTTCCCGACGAAGGAACCGGGGATCTTCAGCCCGAACGTAGCCTTGTGACGGAGGATGTGGGAAACCTGAATCGCGGTCCACGCGCTGGGCTTGTCGCTACGCCGGCTGAAGCCGGGAACCGTGTCCCTGTTCAAGCCCTTCGTGATGCCCCCGATGCCCAAACCGCCGATGCACTCTCTGAAGATCCGTTGAACGATCTTCGCCCGTTCGGGCATCACCTTGTAAGCCCCGCCCACCAGCTCCAGCCAGTTCGGGCAGTTCCGCCCGGTGGGCGTTCCCGACGCGCGAGCCGCCGCCTTCTTCCCAGCCCAGACGCTCGTAATCTTGACCCGCAGACGGTCACTCTCCGCGTTGCCCCGGAGCAACTCCGTAGACCCCATCATCATAGCCATCATCGGGTTATCTTTGGTGTACTTCATCTCCGGGCTGACCGTGATGACGACAACGCCAGCCGCCAAGAGCTTGAAGAAGAAGAGCGCCCCGTTGATGGGGTCTTCGCGGGTGAGACGGTCCATGTTCTCAACGATGAGGTAAGAGCCGGGCTTCACGTCGCCACGCTCCACCATCTCCACGAACGCCGCAAGCTGATACCTGTCGTCGGAGCGATGCGAGCCAGAGAACCCCGAGACGCCCTCATCCTTGTAGATGTTCGCCTTGTCGAGCTTCAGCCTGTTCCGGTCGCAATAGGCTTGGATCGCGGAAAGCTGACGCTTCAGCGAATCGCCCTCAGTCTGTTTGTCCGTACTCCAGCGGAGGTAGGCGTAGACCATGACCCCCAAGAGCTGTTCTTCCCGTTTCACTCGTCTTGCCCTCCCTTGTCCTTCCCCATCCTACCCCCCAACCACCAACCGCCAGCCCCCATGATACCGGAAACTTCTACTTGCGCCAACCCCCTAACGATGGAA
>CAZVZK010000169.1:0-20450 GCA_964630925.1 uncultured Alcaligenaceae bacterium | reverse complement strand
GACCCGATCCGGCATGGCCCGGCGCCTTCAGGGGCCTCGCGTCCGCCGTAGGCGGGCACCGGCGGCCATCGGCACGGGATGGCCCTCGCACGTCTCAACCGTCTTCATTTCAAGTTCTTGTGTGGGGGTCTGAAATGAAACGCAATCCGCCCCAACCCCGTCCACGCCCGCCATCCACTTCCGCCCGATGCCGATGGCCTCCCGCCCGGGGGTGAGTGATGGTGCGCGGGTGGGCTTGTGAGCAGGTGACTCGCGCAGTCGCCGCCTGTCCGTGACGGCGTGCGCCCGTTGATGCAGAGTCACATGCGCAACGGGAGTGAGCGGGTGACTCGGCGGATGGCGGTTGTTCATTAGAGAACGCTGGCGACGAGGTCGAGGAATCCTCGCTCGTCGGTGACGCGCTCGGCGGCGCGGGCGTCCACGGTGTAGCCGTGGCGGTCCGCGATCCCCTGATACAGCGGGCGGCGGTGCTCGACGAGGGCCGGGAAGATCCAGCGCATGAAGTCGTCGGGGATGATCTCCTCGGGCCGTGCGAGGCCGTGCTCGGCGAGGTACTTCGCGAGGTGGGCGTCGAGGAACGGCTCCTGGAAGTAGAGGGGCTTGGGGCTCTCGATGGCGCGGCGCGAGAGGTCCTGCAGTCCGTCCGCGTCTGGCCGCAGGTACAGGATGAGGGTGTGTTCGGCGAGGGTGCGTTCGGTCCGCTCGTCGTTCAGCTCGCAGACGCTGCCGCCGGTGTCATTGATGAAGTGGTCGTAGCCGTAGATCTCCTGGGCCTTGACGATGAAGTCCTTCACGTCGCGCATGGCGCGGTCCTCCGCCTCGCGGTGCAGCCGCTGCCGCCGCTTGAACTCGTCCACCGGCAGGCCCCCCAGGTCCGGGCGGCCGATCTTGCCGAGGAACGTGGAGACGGGCTCGAGGTTGTGGACGGTGATGTTGCTGGCGATGTAAATGGAGTCGCTGCGGAGGAGGTCACGCAGGAAGGGGACGTGCATCGCCTGCCGCTTGATGTTGTCGAGGATGGGCTCGGCCATGTATTTGGTGCCGATCCGGTAGTCGCCGGAGTAGTGGAACCATCTGGACTTCGGCAGCTTGTTCGCGAGCGTGGTCTTGCCGACGCCCGACATGCCGAGCAAGGTGATGGCCTTGTGCGGCCAGCGCAGGAACTCCGCTCGTGTCATTCGCATGGGTGATGCCGCTCCCCCTGGGCCCTGGTGATTGTAGGCGGCGCGTCGGCGGCCGGGCTCCCGATGGCCCGCCGCCCGCTGGCCAGTACGATGGTGAGTGGGCGACGCGCGTGCCCGTTCGCGCCGCCCCCACGAGGGCCACCGATGACCATCCACCGCCGCACCTTCCTCCGGGCCGCCGGGGTGTCGCTGGCCCTGCCCTGGCTCGACGCCTTCGCCGCCGGCCCGCCGTCCGCGAGGCACCACACGCCACGGCGCATGGTGTGCCTGTGCACGCCGCTCGGCCTGCACCCGCCGTACTTCTTCCCGGAGAAGGCCGGCAGGGGATACGAGCTGCCGCCCTACCTGGAGGTGCTGAAGGGCCTCCGCGACGACTTCACGGTGGTGTCCGGCCTGGCGCACGCCGGCATGAGCCCCGGCTTCGCGCACCAGGCGTCCGCCAGCTTCCTCACCGGGGCGCAGGGGGCGGGCCGGCCCGGCTTCAGGAACTCCATCTCGCTCGATCAATTCGCCGCGGAGCGCATCGGCGGCTTGACGCGCTTCCCCAGCCTGGCCCTCTCCGGCGAGGGGGCCGGCCTGTCGTGGACCCGCACCGGGGCGCTGGTGCCCGCAGACACGTCGCCGTCCAAGGTGTTCGCCAAACTGTTCCTCGACGGCAGGCCGGACGAGGTCAAGGCACAGGTGGGCAGGCTCGCCGACGGGCGCAGCATCCTCGATGACGTGCGTGACCAGGCCCGCACGCTGCGTTCGAAGGTCGGCGCCGACGACCGCGAACGGCTCGACGAGTACATCACCAGCGTCCGCGACCTGGAGAGGCGATTGGCCCGCGACGAGGCCTGGGCCAGGACGCCCAAGCCCAAGGTGGCCGTCAAGCCGCCCACCGACATCGCCAGTGCCGCCGACCTCCTCGGACGCACGCGGCTGTTGTTCGACCTGACGCACCTCGCCCTGCAGACCGATTCGACCAGGCTGGTCACCATCATGCTCGGCGGCTCGACCTACGTCCCGCCCATCCCCGGCGTCACGCTCGGCCACCACGATCTGTCGCACCACGGCAAGGATCCTGGCAAACTCGCCCAGCTCAAGGTGGTCGAGGTGGAGACGATGAAGGCCGTCCGCGGGCTGCTCACGAAGCTCAAGGCGACGAAGGAGGCCGGCTCGGACCTCCTCGGGCGGACGATGGTCTTCCTGGGCAGCAACCTCGGCGACGGCAGCAGCCACTCGGTGAAGAACCTGCCCGTCCTCCTGGCCGGCGGCGGGTTCAAGCACGGGCAGCACCTGCGTTTCGACCCGGCCAGCCCGCCGC
Organism: uncultured Alcaligenaceae bacterium; assembly: GCA_964630925.1. Classification (GTDB taxonomy): domain Bacteria; phylum Planctomycetota; class Planctomycetia; order Gemmatales; family Gemmataceae; genus RGDT01. The sequence continues at coordinate 17,960 of CAZVZK010000169.1, read as the reverse complement.
CCCTGTGCAACCTGTACGTCAGCATGTTGCAGCGCCTGGGCGTTGAGACGGACAGGTTCAGCACCGGCACCGGGACGTTGAAGGGCCTGGAGACGGCCGGCTGAAAGGGGGCGTGGATGTCTGGCATCTTCGCACATGGGCTCTGCGCCGCCCTGGCGCTGGGGCAGCCGTCCGAGAAGGAGATCGCCGAGAGGGTGGCCCGTTCGCCGCGCCAGGTGGCCGAACAGCTCGCCGCCGTTTACGGCAAGGATCTGGCCCAGGTCGCGTACATCCCGGCGCTGGCCCTGGTCGGCAGGCTGCGTCTGGGTGATGCCAAACACGCGGAGGACGTGCAGAAGATCCTCGCCCCGTTCCTGCGCGGCGACAGGTCGCCCGTCCCCAAATCCGGCAGCGAGCAGGCGGGGCACCTGATCTTCGCGGAGATGGCGGCGAGGTCGAAGGGCAAGGACCGCGAGCGCTGGGTGGCCATGTGCCGGGCCGCCGCCGATCAGGTCTTCGGCAAGGACGGCAAGCCGCTGCCGCTCATGCCGCACCACAGCGAGATGAGCGACGCGGTGTTCATGGCCGGGCCGATCCTCGCCGCCACGGGCGCCCTGACCGGCGAGCGCAAGTACTTCGACGCCGCCGACACCCACCTCGCCTCGATGCGCAAACTCTGCCTGCGCCGCGACGGCCTCTATCGGCACTCGCCCCTGTGCGAGGCCGCCTGGGGCCGCGGCAACGGCTTCCCGGCGCTCGGCCGCGCACTCGCCCTCAGCGAATGGCCCGACGACCATCCGGCGAAGAAGGGGCTGATCGCCGAATTCCAGAAGCACATGGCGGCCCTCAAGCCGCACCAGGACGCGAAGACGGGCTGCTGGCATCAGGTGATCGACGTGCCGGAGAGTTACGACGAGTACTCCTGCACCTGCATGATCGGCTTCGCCATGCACCGCGGCATCCGCCGCGGCTGGCTAAAGGAGGCCGATTACCGGCCGTGCGTCGAAGCGGCGTGGCGGGCCGTCAAGGAGCGGACCGGCGCCGACGGCAAACTGGTCAACGTATGCGCCGGCACGGGCAAGCAGAAGACGCTGAAGGCGTACCTCGAACGCCCCGCGATCAACGGCCGCGACGCCCGCGGCGGCGCGATGGGCCTGATGTTCGCCACGGAATTGATGGCCAAGTAACCGGGAGGGCCTCTCCATGCTTCTCTTCACCCTGGCGCTGGCGGCCCTCGGGCAGGGCCCCGACGAATGGCACGAGCCATTCCCCGCCCACAAGGTCGTCGGCAACACCTATTACGTCGGCTCCAAGGATCTTGCCACCTACCTCATTACCACCGCCGACGGCCACATCCTCATCAACAGCGGCTTCGAACGCACCGTCCCCCTCATCCAGAAGGCCGTCGAGTCCCTCGGCTTCAAGATGACCGATGTCAAGATCCTCCTGTGCAGCCACGCCCACTCCGACCACGTCGCCGGCCATGCCAAGCTCCAGAAACTCACCGGCGCCAGGGTCTTCGTCATGAAGGGCGACGACGAGGTCATCGCGTCCGGGGGCAAGGGGCAGTACCTCTACGCGAAGGACCGCTGGGACGCCTGCAAGGTGGACCGGATCCTCCGTGACCGCGACGAGGTGACGCTGGGCGGGGTCACCCTCACCGCCCGCCTGACCCCCGGCCACACCCGCGGCTGCACGACCTGGACCTGGCAGGCCGAGGAGGGCGGCAAGAAGCACAACGTCGTGGTCATCGGCAGCCCGAACGTCAACCCGAGGTTCGACCTCGTCACCAACAAGGAATACCCCGAGATCGCCGACGATTTCGCCCAGACCTTCAAGGTCCTCAAGGCCCTGCCTTGCGACGTGTTCCTCGGCGCCCACGGCGGCTACTACGGCATGGTCGAGAAGCACGCCCGCATCAAGAAGGGCGGGGCCAACCCCTTCATCGACCCGAAGGGCTACCGGGAGTACGTCGCCCTCAAGGAGCGGGCCTTCCGCAAGACCCTGGCCGGGCAGGAGGAGAAGCTCTACCACGTCAAACGCGACGTGCCGTATGTCGAGAAGGGCCACGAGCGCCAGGTCCTCGACGTGTTCGGCCCGAAGAAGGCCAAGGGCCTGCCCGTGATCTTCTGGATCCACGGCGGCGGCTGGCAGACGGGCGACAAGTCCGACGTGCAGATCAAGCCGCGCGTCTTCGCCGACAGGGGCTTCATCTTCGTCTCCACCAACTACGGCCTCCTCCCCGCCGTGGACATGGGCACCATTGTCCGCGACGTGGCCAGGTCCATGCGCTGGGTGCATGACCACATCGCCGACCACGGCGGCGACCCGAAACGCCTGTACGTCATGGGGCACTCCGCCGGCGCGCAGCTCGCCGCCCTCAACTGCACCGACGCCCGCTATCTGAAGGCCGAGCGCCTGTCGCTGGACATCATCAAGGGCTGCGTGCCCGTGGACGGCGACACCTACGACATCCCGGCCATGATCGAGGTGGCCGAGGTGCGGGCGCGCGCCCACGGCCTGCCGATGCCGAAGTTCGGCCACCGCGTGAAGTTCGGCGACGACCCGGAGAAGCACAAGGACTTCTCGGCCGTGACGCACGTCGCCAAGGGCAAGAACATCCCTCCGTTCCTCATCCTGCACGTGGCCGACCACCCCGACGTGAGCGCCCAGGCCCTTCGTCTGGGCAACGTGCTGAAGGCCGCCGGCGTGCCCACCACCGTCTTCGGGGCCAGGGGCACCAACCACACGCGGATCAACGCGGAGCTGGGCCGGGACGACGACGCGCCGACCAGGGCGCTCCTGGACTTCCTCGACAGGACGCTGACGAAGTGACGCCGGGCCGGACCGGCGTCACTCGCGGACGGGCAGCGCCAGCCCGCCCCGTTGTGCGCCGAGTCACCTGCCCACTTCCTTCGTGGTAACCGACCAGGCGGGTGTGGGAATGAGACGGAAGTAGACGGGGCGTGTGGCCTGGGTGGTGCGGATTGCATTGCATTGCACCCCCCCAGGCAACCCCCTGAAATGCAAATCTCGCAGGGAATTTGCATTGCAGGGCCTGTGGTCAGGCCACCCACTCCCGTGCCCTGGCCGCCCTCCACGTCTCATTTTGTCTAACCCCACAGGTCGGGTAAACGGCTACCCTTCGTGTTCTCACTCCCGCGGCGGGTCGCCGTTCGCCCCGGCGGTGGGAATCGGACGGTAGGAGACACTGGGGTTGGCCCCCTATCGATAGAACACCACCAGCCCCAGAGTGCAGCGTCATGGCCTGGCTCGACAAGCGACACCGCGAGCCGGAGGTGATGGACCAGCCCGGCCTCGATCCCTCACGCCACGCCGTCGCCCTCGACGCCCTCGCACGCATCAACTGGCTCTCCTTCACCGCGTCGTCCCTCTTCGCCCCGCTCGCCGCTCACCAGCGCCAGCGCGGCCTGCCGCGCCTCCGCGTCCTCGATGTCGCCTGCGGCGGCGGCGATGTCTCCATCCGCCTCGCCCGCATGGCGGCGCGGCGCGGCCTCGACTGGCACATCACCGGGTGCGACTTCAGCGCCTTCGCCGTGTCGCATGCCACGCGCCGGGCCAGGGAGGCGGGTGCCGCCGTCGACTTCGTGCGGGCGGACGCCCTCGCCGGCCCGCTGCCGGGGTCGTTCGACGCGGCCCTCTGCACGCTGTTCCTGCACCACCTCGGCGATGACGAGGCGGTGTCGCTGTTGCGGAGGATGGCGGAGGCGGCGCCGCTCGTCCTCGTCAGCGACCTGCGGCGGTCCGTCCTGGGGCTGGTGCTGGCGCACGTGGTGGGGCGGCTGGTCACGCTGTCGCCGGTCGTCCACACCGACGGGCCGCTGTCGGTGCGGGCGGCGTTCACCGTCGAGGAGGCCCGCGCGATGGCCCGGCTCGCGGGGCTTGAGGACGCCCGCGTGCGGCCCGTGTGGCCGTGCCGCTGGCTCCTGTCGTGGGTGCGGCCATGAGGCCACGGACCAACCTGGAGGAGGCTCGGGGGGGCCGGGGTCGGGCTCTGGCGACCCCGGAACGCGCGCCGGGGTTGCAAAGCCAACCCGGCCCACCCGAACAGCCGAGGTCGCGCGTGTGGGGCGCCGCCGTCGTCGGGGCCGGTCCCGCCGGTGCGATGGCCGCGTTCCTCCTCGCCCGCCGCGGCGTCGATGTCCTGCTCATCGACCGGGCGGCGTTCCCACGCCCCAAGGTGTGCGGCTGCTGCCTCAACGGCAGGGCCATCGCCGCGCTGGAGGAGGCCGGGCTGGGCGAGCTGCCGCGCCGCCTCGGTGCCGTGCCGACGTGTGATGTCCTCCTGGCGTCGGCGGGGGCGTCGGCGCGGCTGGCGATGCCGGGGGGCGTCAGCGTGTCGCGCTCGGCGTTCGATGACGCCCTCGTGCGTGAGGCGGTGCAGGCGGGGGCGACGTTCCTCCCGTCCGCCGAGGCCCGGCTGACGGGGGAGGACGAGGGATACCGCGGGCTGTCGATCCGGCGGGGTGGTGAGGTGTCGTCCGTCCACGCCCGCGTCGTCCTGGCGGCGGACGGGCTGGGCGGCCTCCTGGCGGCGCGGGGAGGGGTGACACACGCCCCCGCCGTGGCCGGCTCGCGCATCGGGGCGGGGGCGGTCGTGGACGCGCCGGCGTTCTTCGCCCCCGGCACGGTGTACATGGCGTGCGGGCCGCACGGCTACACCGGGCTCGTGCGCCTGGAGGACGGGCGTCTCGACGTCGCCTGCGCCTTCGACGGAGCGGCGGTCAAGCGGGCCGGCCCCGCGGCCCTGGCGGCGGCGAACATCGAGGGGGCCGGCTGGCCGATGCCGCCGGGTATCCACGGGGCGGCGTGGCGGGGGACGGCCCCGTTGACACGGACCGCCGGCACCGTCGCGGCACGGCGGCTGTTCGTCCTGGGCGACGCGGCGGGGTACGTCGAGCCGTTCACCGGCGAGGGGATGGCGTGGGCCATCGCGTCGGCGTCCGCCCTGGCGCCGCTCGCGGCGGCGGCGTCCCGTGACTGGCGGGATCCATACATCAACCATTGGAAGGCCGCTCATCGGCGGATCGTCACGGGCCGACAGATGGCATGCCGCTTGCTCGCTTTCACCCTCCGCCGCCCGTGGCTGACGTCCGCCCTCGTGCGCGTCCTGTCGGTCTGCCCGTCCCTGGCGTGGCCCGTGCTGCGCTCCCTGGAGATGCGATGAGCCTCGCCATCCTCGCCGTCGGCACGGCCCTGCCGGAGACGGCCATCGGCCAGGACGAGGCCCTCACCATCGCCCGACGCCTGATCCGCCCCACCGGCGAGCAGGACACCTGGCTGCCCGGCATGTACTCGGGCACGCGCATCCGCTCGCGCCGCCTCGTCTTCCCCGAGGCCGTCGTCCGCGACGTGATCGACGGCACCACGCACACCGGCTCCGTCTTCCTGCCGAAGGGCTCGCCGGACGACATGGGGCCGACGACCGGCCAGCGCATGGAGCAGTACGCCGCCCTGGCCCCGCCGCTGGCCCTGAGCGCCTGCGCCCGCGCCCTGGCCGCGTCGCCGCTCGCCGCCCACGAGATCACGCACCTGATCACCGTCTCCTGCACGGGCTTCGTCGCGCCGGGCCTCGACCGCGAGGTGATCCTCGGCCTCGGGCTCCCCGCCACCGTGGAGCGGACGAACGTCGGCTTCATGGGCTGTCACGGCGCGCTGAACGGCCTGCGTGTGGCGCGGGCGTATGCCTCGGACCCGTCGGCGCGGGTGCTGCTGTGCGCGGCGGAGCTGTGCAGCCCGCACTACCACTACTCCTGGAACCCGCAGAAGATCATCGCCAACGCCCTGTTCGCCGACGGGGCCGCCGCCGTGGTGGCCGGCCCCGCGGGTAACGGCTGGAGGCTGGCGGCGAGCGGGTCGTGCCTGGTGCCCGACTCGGCGGACGCGATGACGTGGACGGTCGGCGACCACGGCTTCGAGATGACGCTGGCGCGCAACGTGCCGTCACTCATCGGCAAGCACCTCCGCCCGTTCCTCGAAGGCTGGCTGGGGCGGCAAGAGCTGACCCTCGACGGCGTGCGTTCGTGGGCCGTGCATCCGGGCGGCCCGCGCATCCTGGGGGCCGTGGAGGAGGCGTTGACGCTCCCGCGGGACGCCCTGGCGGCCTCCTACGCGATCCTGGAGACGTGCGGCAACATGTCATCGCCGACGCTGCTGTTCATCCTCGCCGAGATGATGCGTGCGGGTGCGCCCAGGCCGTGCGTGGCGCTGGGCTTCGGCCCGGGCCTGGCCGTCGAGGCGGCGCTGTTCGTGTGATCGGCTTTCACCCGCGGACGGCGGTTCCCGTAGCCGCCATGGAGGCCCGTATCCCCGTCACCAACAAATAGAGACCTGCGAGACCAATTAGAAAGATACAGCCGAGCAGCGCGTACCGTGTCTGGAAGGAGTGGGCCTCGCTCACCATCACGAAGGGGAGAAGGCGTTTCCCTTCAAAACCGGCCGGCCTGTTGACCGGCCATGCCTCCAGATGGCCCGTCACTTCCCGCCCGAACCAGTCCGGCGGGACTTCGACAGCGAGGTGGGCGTCCCCGGCTGGGACGAGGAGAAAACGAGAGATCCACCTACCGTTATCCCATTGGATCCTGCCACGAGCACCCCGGCGAAAGCCAGGTTTCTCCGCGAGACCCACACCCGCCTCGACCGATTTCGCAAGGTCAATCGTGACCCAGGGGTTGGCCAACCTGTCCGGCGTCGCAATCTCAGCGAGATCCGCCGGATCGACCGAAGAGGGCGGTCCCAGTGAGCCCACCAGCCATCGGTAGTGGCACAGAAACAAGAGCAGCGCGAGGACGAGGCAGGCGAAACCGCCAAGCATCCGCAGGCCGGCGATGACCCTCTGGGGGCGTTGCGAGGAGAGGGCCATGCGATTCACTTCCCGGCGAGGTTGAGGACGCCCATCGTCAGCGTCAGCACGCCGGTGCGCACGCTCGGCCCGGGCGCCGGCGCGTACAGCGGCGAGTGCATCGACGGCAGCGGCTTCGCGCCCTCCTTCGCCGCGGCGGCCACCTTCTCCGGGTCGATGGTGCCGAGGAAGTACATGAACACCGGCGTCTTGCCGGCGGCGTAGCGCGAGAAGTCCTCGCCGCCCATCAGCGGCGGGCGCACGTCCACCTTGTCCGCGCCGAGCAGCTCCTTGTACATCGCCACCTGGTTCCGCGTCAGCGTCGGGTCGTTGACCAGCGCCGGGGTGAACTCGCTCAGATCGACCTTCACGACGGGGGGCGGGGCGTTGGCCGTCTTCGCGTGGCCCTCGGCGATGCGCTTGATGCCGTCGAGCAGGCGCTTGCGCACCTTATCGGACAGGCTGCGGACGGTGATCTGCATCTTCACATCATCGGGGATGATGTTGTGCTTCGTCCCGCCGTGGATGCTACCCACGGTCACCACGGCCGGCTCCACCGGGTTGCCCTCGCGGCTCACCAGGGTCTGCAGGTCGAGGATGATCTTCGCCGACAGGACGATGGGGTCAACGGTCGTGTGGGGGGCGGCGCCGTGGCCTCCCTTGCCCTTCACCGTGAGGTCCACGCTATCGACGTTGGCCATCGCCAGGCCCTCGGTGTAGCCGATGGTGCCGTAGGGCCGCAGCGAGTCGCAGTGCAGGGCGACGCAGTAGTCGGGCTTGGGGAACTTCTCGTACAGGCCGGCCTCCATCATGAGACGCGCCCCCGTACCGATCTCCTCGGCGGGCTGGGCGATGAAGACCAGCGTGCCCGCCCACTTGTCCTTGAGCGACGTGAGGACGCGGGCGGTGCCGACCCAGCACGTCATGTGCATGTCGTGGCCGCAGGCGTGCATCACGCCGACCTCGTTGCCGTTCTTGTCGCGGGCGCGGGCCTTGCTGGCGTACGGGACGCCGGTGGCCTCGGTGACGGGGAGGGCGTCCATGTCGGTGCGGACGAGGATCGTCGGCCCCTTGCCGTTCTCGTAGACGCCGACCACGCCCGTGGCCCCGAACTTCGCCGTCACCTTGAAGCCGAGCTTCTTCAGCTCCTCGGCCATCTTGCCGGCGGAGCGGACCTCCTGGAGGGACAGCTCGGGGTTCTGGTGCAGGTCCTTGTAGAGGGCCTGGAGATCGTCGAACTCGGCGTCTATGCGTTTGTTCACGTCGGCGGCGAGCGCCTTGACCTTGGTGACGGCGGGGGGCCTGGTGGTGTCGCCCCCGGCGGGGCGGAAGGGGAGGAAGACGGTGAAAAGAACCGCCGCCAGGATCATCAAACGCCGCGTGGCCGTCATGTCCGTTTCACCCCATCAGGGCCGAGGAATCGTCATGATGGCAGGGTATCGCCCGGCGTCGGGAGTGGCGTCGGGAAAACGGGGGAAATCAGGGTAATCCCTGCGGGGGATCGTGCGTATACTGAGAGGAGGACAGAGGCCGCCCACGGACAACGTTCGGGGCACCGGGAAAGGGTGCCTCAGCAGACAATGCAGCCCTCCCGTGACGGAGGGGCGGGGAGAATACCACCACCATGGCCAGCAAGCGACTGACGGTGAAGCAGAAGAAGGAGATCTTCAAGGCGCTCGTCGAGCTGCAGGACACGCGCTCCGTGTCGATCGGCGACTCCATCGAAGAGGTCTGCAAGAAGTTCCGGATCACCGAGAATCAGCTCGAGAAGATCCAGGAGGAGGGCATCGCACGCGAGTGGCCGCCCCTCGAGCAGGCGGTGTGAGATCCGGATGGGGGGCGGATGGGGCCGATGGGCCCTATTCGTCCCAGGTGTCCGCTCAGCCCAGGACCAGCTCCACAAGCCCCGCCTCGCCCGAAGCCAGCGCCTCGCGCAGCGACACTTCCAGGCCCGCCTCGTCCCGGCAACGCCACGCGCGCACCCCGAACGCCCCCGCCAACCCTCCGAAGTCCGGGTTCCGCAGATCGACCGCGGAATGCCGTCCCGGATAATGCGTGTCCTGCGTCGCCTTGATGAGCGTCAGGCACGAGTCGTTGATCACCAGCACGACGACGGGCAGGCCCTCCTGCATCATCGTCGCCAGCTCCAGCGCCGACATCTGGAAGCCGCCGTCGCCGCACACCGCCAGGATGGGCCGGTGCGGGAAGGCGGCCCGCGCGCCCAGCGCCGCCGGGATGCCGTGGCCCATCGCCACCGACCCCGCCGCGTGCAGGAACGACCGTCGGCCATCGAGCGGCAGCCGGGCCATCAGCGTGTACGCCAGGCGGGTCACGTCGGCGCTGACGATGGCGTCCGCCGGCAGCACCCGGCTCAGGACGGGGACGAGATCCAGGCCCGCCAGGAGCCACGGGGCGTGACGCGTGATCGCCGCCCACGGCCGGCGCGTCTCGCCGAGCTGCGTCAGGAGCGAGCGGAGTGTCTCGCGGGCGTCGGCGGCGATGCCGACGGCGGGGTGATAGTGCCTGCCGATCTCCTCGGCGTCGATGTCGATGTGGATCATCGGCGGGGGCTTGAGGAGCCACGAGGCCGTCGCCATCTGCGTGAAGCGGCAGCCGACGGCGATGAGGCCGTCGGCCTGGGCGAACAGCGGCGAGATGCGGTCGGCCATCCCGCTGAGGTCCGACGTGGCGCTCGACCACGGCATCCCGGCGTTGAGGGGGTGCGAGCCGGGGAGGGCACACTTGCCGTTCGCCGTGTGATGCACCGGCGCGCCGAGTTTCGCCGCGAGCCGGGCCAGCTCCTCCTCGGCCCCCGATGCGATGACTCCGCCGCCGGCCAGGATGAGCGGCCGCTTCCACATCCGCAGCAGCTCGACGGCATCGCGCAGCGCTGACGGCGAAGGTGCAGGAGGGCAGGGCGGCACCGGGGGCGGGCCGCCGCCCTCGGCCCTGGCCCGCAGCACGTCGACCGGCACCTCGAACAGCACGGGGCCAGGGCGGCCCGTCGTCATCGCCAGCCAGGCCCGGCCCAGCTCGCGCTCGACACGCGCGGGGTCGGTCACGCGGAAGACCGCCTTGCAGAAGTGCCGCGCCGCCTCGGCCTGTTCGTTCTCATGGTAGAAGCCGGACCGCAGCCCGGCGCCGCGCGCCGGCACCTGCCCGCTGATGCACAGCACGGGGATGGAATCGGTGTGCGAGGTGGCGAGGGCTGTCGCGGCGTTGTACACCCCAGGCCCGCAGACGGCGAGGCACACGCCGGGCCGGCCCGTGGCTCGGGCGTAGCCGTCGGCCATGAAGGCCGCGGCCTGCTCGTGGCGGGCGAGGACGTGGCGGATGCGTGGCTCGTCGAGGAGGGCGTCGTAGATCGGGGTGAGCTGCCCGCCTGGGTAGCCGAAGGCGTGGCGGACACCCAGATCGGCGAGACGGCGGACGAGGACGGACGCGGAGGTCATTTGCTGGCCGGTTTCGGCGCGGGCACGGCCGCGCGGACGAGGACGGTGGTCTTGTTCCGGTTGATCGTAGCCGACGCGACGGCCTTCAGCCAGAGGGCCTTCCAGAGGCCGCCCTTGTCGGGCAGCGAGCCGGCCGGGGCGGCGGCGCCCTTGTAGACGCGGAACAGCGCCTCCAGCCGGACGGCGGCCTCGTGGTCGTGGCACAGGAAGGTGAAGGCGGCGTGGAGGCCTTCGCCGGCGTTGAAGTGGCCGCTGACCGCGCGGGCCTCCTTGTGGATGCCACGCAGGGCGGGGGTGAGCGGGTCGCCGGGCCGGAGGGTCGGGAGGCCGAGCAGACGCGGGGCGACGGCGGCCCACAAGGTGGCGCGGCGGTCGGCGCGCGAGAACGCCTCCCACAGGCCGGCGTCGGGACGCGGCAGGTCGGGGCTCACTGCCTGCGTGAGGCACGCCTCGACGCGGCCGGGCTTCGGGGAGGCGAAGAGGTACGCGCCCTCCAGGCCTAAGTGGACCGGGGCGGCGAACGTCGATTCATAGTGCCACAGCTGATGGCGTCCGGACGTGAGGGGCGCGAGCCTGCCGGGTGCGTCTGGCGGCAGGGTGAAGGGACCGGGCTTGAACTTCCCCCTGAGGGCCCAGGTGGTGTCGGCCGGGTCAGGCGAGTGGTAGTGGACACGCATCTCCTCCACGTCGGCCATCAGGTTGACGCCGACGGCGCGGAGCAAATGGGCGGCGCCGGGGTCGAGCGGGAGTTTGGACGGCGGGGCCTCGCCGGGCGGACGCAGGATGGCGGCGCTGTAGAGCGCCTTCGGCCGGAAGCCGACCACGGCGCCCGCGCCGGGGATCAGCCAGCGGCCGAGGTCGGCTTGCGCTTTCGGTGGGTCGGCCTTCTTCTCGGGTGGCTTCTTCTCGACGGCGGCCTCCTTGGGCTTGCCGCCGGCGGAGGCGAAGAGGGCGGCGACGGCGGTCAGTACGCCGACGCCCGCCGCCGCGGCGAACCACAAGCGGGGCCGGCCCCTCGGCACGCGACGCGAGGGCGGCGGTGGGGGCGGCGGGGCGGAGGGCGGCGGCGGCAGGGGGATGGCCTGGGTCGGGGCGAGGTCGTCGGCGGGGTAGGGCATGGTCGAGGGGCCGTCGAGGAAGATCACCTCGGCGGCCCCGGAGCCGATGCCGCACAGCTCGTCTGCGAGATCCTGGGCGGTGTCGTGGCGGTCGTCGGGGCGTTTGGCGAGGAGCCGGCCGATGAGGGCCTCCAGGGCGGCGGGCACGTCCTTGCGGCGGGCGCGCAGCGGCGAGGCGGTGCCGGTCTGGTGGCGCATCAGCTTGTCGAACGGCGAGCCGCCGGGGAAGGGCGGCTCGCCGGCCAGGAGGTGGTAGAAGGTGCAGCCGAGGGCGTACAGGTCGGCGCGGTGATCGACGCGGTGGGCGTTGCGGGCCTGTTCGGGGGCCAGGTAGTCCATCGTGCCGATGACGACGCCGTGCTGGGTGAGGGCGAGGTGGGTGGCCTCGACACGTTCGGGCTGGAGGCGGACGAGACCCATGTCGAGGACCTTGACGGTGCAGCCGGCGAGGCGATCGAAGCGCGGCCCGCCCTTGCCCATGCCGCCCTGCGGCGCGGCGAGGAGGTTCTGCGGCTTGATGTCGCGGTGGACGTAGCCGAGGGCGTGGGCGTGATGCAGGCCGAGGGCGGACTGGCGGATGAGATCGCAGGCGAGGGCGACGGGCAGAGGCCCGGCCTGGTGGACGAGGCGTCCGAGGTCGACGCCGTCGATGTACTCCATGACGAGGAAGAGGCGTCCGGCGGCCTCGTCGGCGTCGCGGACGGTGACGATGTTGGGGTGGGAGAGCTGTGCGGCGGCCTCGGCCTCGCGGAGGAAGCGTTCGCGGACGGTGGGGTTGCTCACCTTGTCCTGGGCGATGATCTTGACGGCGACGACGTTGTGGAGCTGGGCGTGGCGTGCCTTGTAGACCTCGCCCATGCCGCCGACGCCGATGCGGTCCAGGAGGATGTAGCGTCCGAGGACGAGGGCGTCGGCCTTGCCCTGGAGGAGGTGGTTGGCCTGGTAGGGGGTGAGCCAGCCGCGGAGGATGAGGGCGCGGGCGATGTCCCTGGGCGTGCCGTGATGCCGGGCGATGTCCGGCAATTCGGCGAGCTGTGCGGCGTCGAGCAGGCCCAGGCCGGTGAGGGCGCGGGTGAACGGCCCGGCGTGTCCGGCAGGCGGGGACATGGGCAACCCGTGGGATGGACGGACGCGGGCGGAAGGGGCCCGCGCCTTCTGGAGTGTAGCTCGCCCAAGGCGCGGGGCAAATCGAAACGGCCCCTCTGCTCAGACTCGGCAGGGCGGCATTTGGATTCGTTACCTACGTCACCGGGCGCGGATGGGCGAGCGGCGGGGTGGGAGACCGCCGTGGTTCAAACACGCCAGCTCTCACGGTTTTGGCGTCCGAAGCATGGCTCGCGCGGAGCGCCACGACACGGCGGGCTGACGCCGCGCCGCTCGCCTCATCGGTCACCCCTCGATGCGCCTCCGCAGCTCCTCGGCGGCGCCGTCGATGGGGATGCGCGTCTGGACGAGCGTGTCGCGGTCGCGGATCGTCACCGTGTTGTCCTTCAGCGTGTCGCTGTCCACCGTCAGGCAGAACGGGGTGCCGATCTCGTCCTGCCGGCGGTAACGCCGGCCCACGGCCCCGCCGTCGTCGTAGTAGACGTTGAACCGCTTCTTGAGCGACAGGTACAGCTTCTGTGCGATCTCCGGCATGCCGTCCTTGTTCACCAGGGGGAAGATGGCCGCCTTGATCGGGGCCAGCCGCGGGTGCAGCGAGAGGTAGACCCGCTCCTCGCCGGCCTGCGTGTCCTCGCGGTAGGCCTCGCACAGGAACGCCAGCGTGGCGCGGTCGGCCCCGGCGGACGGCTCGATCACGTGCGGGATGTACCGCTCCTTGGCCACCTCGTCCACGTACTCCATCTTCTTGCCCGAGCCCTTGTGGCGCGGCTTGCCGTCCGTCCCCACCTCGACGACGAGCTGCCCGTCCTTCTTGACGAGCTTGCCGTCCTGGTGCGAGCGCAGGTCGAAGTCGGCCCGGTGGGCGACGCCCTCCAGCTCGCCGAATTCGCCCGGCGGCAGGAACGGGAAGGCGTACTCGATGTCCGCCGTCCCGCAGGAGTAGTGGGCCACCTCGGCCGCGTCGTGCTCGCGCATCCGCAGCTTGTCCGAGGCGAGGCCGAGCGAAAGGTACCACTGGAATCGGCGGTCCCGCCAGTAGCGATACCAGGCCGGCGACTCCTTGGGGTTGCAGAAGAACTCGATCTCCATCTGCTCGAACTCGCGCGAGCGGAAGGTGAAGTTCCGCGGCGTGATCTCGTTGCGGAAGCTCTTGCCGACCTGGGCGATCCCGAAGGGGACCTTGACGCGCGAGGAGTCCACGACGTTCTTGTAATTGGCGAAGATGCCCTGCGCCGTCTCGGGGCGGAGGAAGGCCGCGTCCTCCTCGGTGCCCATCGCGCCGACGATGGTCTTGAACATCAGGTTGAAGTCGCGCGGCGCCGTCAGCGTGCCCAGCGTCTTCGCGTCCGGCGCGAGGACCTGCGTCAGGTCGGTGACCGTCGGCAGGGACGCGGTGTCGCCCTGGTACACGAGCTGATCGGCCTGCTTGGCGCGGAGGTCGAAGTACTTGAGGGCGCGGGCCTCGATCTCGGCGGCAGGGTTGTCCGTCGCCGGCAGGACGGTGATGAACGCCTTCTTCCCCTTGGCCTCGACCCAGCGCCCGACGACCTGGTCGTGGCGGTAGCGCTTGCGCGACTCGGTGCAATCGACCATCTTGTCGATGAACAGATCATAGTGCCCCGACACCTTCCACACCTGCGGGTGCATGATGATGGAGCAGTCCAACCCGACCATCTGATACGGGCCGGGGGCGCCGGCGGGCGTGTTGATGTCGTCGTGGCCGGTGACCATGTCACGCCACCACGCCTCCTTGATGTTGCGCTTCAGCTCGACGCCGAGGGGGCCGTAGTCCCAGAAGCCGTTGAGGCCGCCGTAGATCTCGCTCGACTGGAAGATGAACCCCCGGCGTTTGCACAGCGAGACGAGCTTTTCCATGTCCATCGGCGTCACTCACTTCCGGTCGGAATGGGGACAACGGCACGCCGGCAGGACACGCCGGCGGGCGTCGGGGCTCAGGGCTTCGCGGGCGGGTACAGCGTGATGCCGGTGACGTAGCGGCCTTTGGTCTCGAAGCCGACGCCGACCTTGTCGAAGCGCCAGACCCGGATCGACGTGCCGTCCGGCAGCTCGCGGTCCTCGGCCCTGCCGCCGGTGTCGTAGAGGCGCTCCATGCGGTTGACGTCATGGCCGATCCGCACGCCGCGGCCCGTGCCGCCCTGGCGGTGGGCGATGACGGCGAGGATCTTGTCGCGGAACGACAGGACGCAGACGGAGTCGTCTGCCGACCAGCGGGCCTTGACCTGGCCAGTCTCGGCGGCGTTCAGCCGGAGATCCTCCGGGGTCAGCACCTGGCCGAGGGCCTTCTTCGCCTTACCCTTCCACGGGTGGCCGTGGTCCGTGTCCGAGCGGGGCACGCTGTCACGCGCCTGCGCCTCGTCGTCGTCGATCTTCAAGCCCAGCAGCGTCTCCGGCCCCTTCCATTCGGGCTCGTGGAACAGCGCCCACCACCCGAGGTACGCCGCCCCGGCTAGGGCCGCCACGACCCCGCCGCCGATCAGGGCGCGGCGTGTCAGGTTCGGCGGCTCGGGCGGCGCCACCGCCGTGGGGTCGGCCTTCTTGCGGCCCGCGAGCAGCCGGTCCATCGCGCCGGGCGGCATCAGGAGGATGCCGCTGGCCTTGCCCAGCTCCTGGAGGCGGAGGTACGCCTCCAGCGCCGTCGTCGGACGCTCGGCGGGGCTGCCCTTGAGGCACTGCTCGATCAGCTCCTGGAAGGCCTCGGTGGCCTCGGGGCACACCTCGCACAGACGCTTGCTGTCCGTGTAGTGCAGCTTGCCGGTGAGGGCCTCGTACAGCAGCAGGGCGCAGGAGTAGAGGTCCGAGCGGGCGTCGGCGGGCTGGCCGGCGAGCTGCTCCGGCGACATGTAGCGCGGCGTGCCGAGCACCGCCCCGGCGCTGGTGATGGTGCTGCCGGTGGAGTCTTCGCCGCGGTAGATGCGGGCGATGCCGAAGTCCAGCACGCGGACGTGGAGGCGGACGCCGCTCTGGTTGAGCAGGAAGACGTTGTCGGGCTTGATGTCGCGGTGGACGATGCCCTTCTCGTGGGCGTGCATCAGAGCCAGCAGCACCTGCCCGGCGAGCTGCAAGACGGCCTTGTACGGCAGAGGCCCCTCGGACTGGAGGCGTTCGCGGAGCGACTGCCCTTGCAGGTACTCCATGACGAGGAACGGGCCGTAATCCGGGTCGAGGCCGAAGTCGTGGACGACGACGATGTGGGGGTCGGCGAGCTGGCTGGCGATCTTGGCCTCGCGGGAGAACCGGGCGTCGAACTCCGCCTCGTTGCGCAGCTCGGGGTTGATGAGCTTGACGGCCACGTCCCGTTCGAGGGTGATGTCGGTGCCGCGGTACACCTTGGCCATGCCGCCGCCGCCGCGCACCTCGATGAGGCGGTAGCGTCCGCCGACGACGGCGGGCAATTCGATCTCGCGTCCGGGGGGGCGCTGGCCGAGGCCGGGGGCGGTGGGCGTGGGGGCGGCGAGGGTGGCGGCGGTGTCCATGAGCGGAGTGCCGTCGTCGGGGCAGTACTTGACCCCGTCGTCGAGCATCCGGTTGCACTTCGGGCACTGCATCGAGCCAAACCCCCGCGCCGAGGCCGATGGGGAGCATTGTATGGCACGGGGGCCGGCCATTCTACCGCAGCATGTCGAGATGCCCGCCGCGCGTCTTGCCCTTCTGGTTCGCCTGCCAGAACGTGCCCGACCCCACGTCCAGGCACGTCAGCCAGCCGTTGGGGTCATACGCCCCCGTGTCGATGCACACCGTCCGCGGCATGACCAGCGGCATGCCCGAGCGCTGCTTCGTGTGCCCACAGACGAGCGTCTTGCCCGAGGCGTGGGCGATCGGCTCGTCGAGCTTGATCCAGCGCAGGGCGTCTTCCTTCTGCTGGTCCATCGGCAGGTTGGGATCGACCGTGGCGTGGGCGAAGATGTGCTTCTCATCCTCGTGATAGGGGCGGAGGCGGATGAGGAATTCGCGGTGCGCCTCCGGGACGCATTCCAGCAGCTCGTCGTGGGGCTGATGGCCGTAGGACTGCAGCGTCTCCTTGCCGCCGCACCACAGCCACATCGGGCTCTCGCGCCCTGTCAGGGCGACGAGCATCATCTCGTCGTGGTTCCCCATGATGGGCACGAGGTTGCACTCGGATTGGAGGGCGATGAGGCGCTCGATGACGCCTTTCGAGTCGGGGCCGCGGTCGGTGAAGTCGCCGAGGGCGACGAGCACGTCCTCGGGCCGGGGCTTGACGGCGGCGAGGAGCGTGTCCAGGGCCGTCAGGCAGCCGTGGATGTCGCCGATGGCCAGCGTCCGCATCAACCGGCCTCCTTGCATAGGTCGGGGCGGGATGGCGCGGGTGGCCGGGGTCGGGCTCTGGCGACCCCGGTTTGTGCGTCACCGGGGTTGCAAAGCCAACCCCGGCCACCCGAGCCGAAGACGGCGAGCGCCTGCATCAACCGGCCTCCTCGCTCGACGCGACGGCGATGCGGGCGGCGAGACGGGCGTTGGCCTCCACCAAGGCGCGGTTGGCTGCCAGGGTGCGGCCCCCGGTCAGGGCGGCGAGGCGGCCCAGGATGTACGGCGTCCGCGCCGGGCCGGTCATGCCCTCGGCCTCGGCGGCGGCGGCGGCGGCGGCGACCTCGTGCGCGGGGACCGCGAGGTGTTCGGGCAGCGGCTGGGCGATGACGAGGCCGGCCCCGCCGAACGCCCGGTGGGCGCGGATGAGCCGGGCACCCTCGGCGGGCGTGTCGATGCGGGCGGTGAGCTTCAGGCCGGAGGTGACACTGTAGAACGCGGGGAAGTCGTCCGTGCCGTAGCCGACGACGGGGACGCCGAGCGTCTCCAGCATCTCCAGGGTGGCCCGCAGGTCGAGGATGCTCTTGGCCCCGGCGCAGACGACGGCCACGGGGGTCCGTGCCAATTCGGGCAGGTCGGCGGACACGTCGGGCGGGGTGCCGGGGTGGACGCCGCCGATGCCGCCGGTGGCGAAGACGCTGATGCCGGCGATGTGGGCGAGCCGCATGGTGGCGGCGACGGTGGTGGCGGCCCACTCTCCGCGGGCGACGGCCACGCCGAGGTCGCGGGTGCTGGCCTTGCGGACGCCGGGGGCGCGGGCGAGGTGCTCCAGCTCGGCGCGCGACAGGCCGACGGCGGGCGTGCCGGCGACGACGGCGATGGTGGCGGGGACGGCGCCCTCGGCGCGGACGGCGTCCTCGGCGGCGAGGGCCGCCTCCAGGTTGGTGGGCCAGGGCAGGCCGTGGGCGATCAGGGTCGATTCGAGGGCGACGACGGGACGCCCACGCGACAACGCTGCCGACGGCTCTTCTCGTACTTCGATCATCGCACCATCCTACCGCATCGGCGGGGCGGGGGGAAGATCCTCCCTACGTGGCGACGGCCCCCGGGCGCACGACACGGTTTGCAAGGGTGGCGGGTGGTTTCGAGGGGTCATCGCCC
>CAZVZK010000168.1:0-20626 GCA_964630925.1 uncultured Alcaligenaceae bacterium | reverse complement strand
GCTCGCCGACGCCGGCGAACACGGAGAAGCCGCCGTGCTGCGACGCGATGCGGGCGATCAGCTCCTGGAGGATGACGGTCTTGCCCAGGCCGGCCCCGCCGAACAGGCCGGCCTTGCCGCCGCGCACGAGCGGGGTGAGCAGGTCGATGACCTTGATGCCGGTCTCGAACAGCTCGGTCTTGGGGGACAGGTCGGCGAACTTGGGCGGCGGGGCGTGGATGGGGCGGAACTCCTTGGCGTTGACGGGGCCGCGGCCGTCGATGGGGTCGCCGAGGAGGTTGAAGACGCGGCCCAGCGTCTCCTTGCCGACGGGCACCATGACGGGGGAGCCGGTGTCGAGGGCCTTCATGCCGCGGACCAGGCCGTCGGTGGAGCCCAGCGCGACGCAGCGGACGCGGTTGCCGCCGAGGTGCTGCTGCACCTCGCCGGTCAGCTTGATGTGCACGCCCTTGTGGTCCGACTCGATCTTGACGGCGTTGTAGATCTCGGGGAGGTGCCCCTCGGGGAACTCGGCGTCGAACGTCGAGCCGATCACCTGCACGACGGACCCGGCCACCTGACCATTACTCGACATGGGACACTCCCGCTGGTGATTCGACCCTGGGTTTGCTCACTGAAGCGCCTCGGCACCGCCGACGATCTCGAGGATCTCCTTGGTGATGCCGGCCTGGCGGGCGCGGTTGTACTCCTGCGTCAGCGCCTTGATCATGTCGTTGGCGTTCTCCGTCGCCTGCTTCATCGTCACCCGCCGGGCGATCTGCTCGCTGACGGCGGCGTCGAGGAAGCACTTGAACAGCCGCACCTTGAATGACTCCGGCAGCAGTTGTTGCAGGATGTCGCCGGCCTCGGGGTAGAAGTCGTACTGCACCGGCTTCTTCGGGGCGGCGGGGGCGGCCGCCTTCGCGTCCTTCGTCGGGGGCGCGGAGGCGTCGAGCGGCAGGAGCACCTCGACGACGGGCCTCTGGACGGCGGCGTTGATAAACTTCATGTAGGCCACCGCGACGCGGTCGGTCTCGCCGGAGATGTACGCCTTGATGTAGCGCTCGGCGATGGGCTCGACCTCGCTGAACGCCGGCTTGTCCTCGAAGTTGATGTAGGTGTGCTCGGGCTTGATGCCGGCGTACCTGAAGTAGGCCAGCGAACGCTTGCCGCTGAGGTCGAGGTGCAGCTTGACGCCGTCGGCGTTGAGCCGGCGGATCTCGGCGTTGGCCTCACGGAGGATGCCGGCGTTGTAGCCGCCGCACAGGCCGCGGTTGCTGCACAGCACGAGGAGGGTGGCGTTCTTCACCACGTCGCGTTTCTGGAGCAGGGGGTGGGTGACCTCGCCGGCGGTGGCGCTGAGGTCGGCGGCCAGCTCGGCGATCTTGCGGGTGTACGCGTCGGCCTCGGACGCCCTGGTGAGCGCCCGCGCGAAGCGCGACGTGGCGATCAGCTCCATCGTGCGGGTGATCTTCTTGATGTTGCGGACGGCCTTCCGCCGCTTCACCAGGACTCGCGTGTTCGCCATTTGAGCCTCTACCCCACCCCACCCGCCCCCTCCCCGAAGCGGGGAGGGGGAGCCGTCAGATCGTCGCCTGCGCGGAGGGATGTGTGGGAATCCCCCGTTTCGCCCGGCCCGCCAAGAGACGCATCAACCTCCCCGCCGTCACTTTTCTCACTGGGACGATCCCCCTCCCCGAAACGGAGAGGGGGTGGGGGGTGGGGTGGCCCACCTCACGCCTTGAACTGCGGCTGGAACGCCGTCACCGCCGCGATCAACTGCTGCTCCAGGGCGTCGTCCAGCTTCTTCTTCTTCGTCAGCTCGTCGACGAACGACTTCTGCTGCTGGTGCATGTACGCCAGGAACTGCTTCTCCCAGGCGGCGACCTGGTCGCGCTTCACGCCGTCGAGGTAGCCCCTCGTCCCCGCGAACAGGATCATCACCTGGTCGATGGCGTCCATCGGGGCGTACTGCGCCTGCTTCAGGATCTCCACCATGCGGTAGCCGCGGTCCAGGTCGCGCTGCGTGGCCGCGTCGAGGTCCGTGCCCAGCTGCGCGAACGCCTCCAGCTCGCGGAACGCCGCGAGGGTGAGGCGGAGGCGCCCGGCCACCTGCTTCATGGCGGCGATCTGGGCGTTGCCGCCCACGCGGCTCACCGAGATGCCCACGTCCACGGCCGGGCGGACGCCGGCGTTGAACAGGTCGGGCTGGAGGTAGATCTGCCCGTCGGTGATCGAGATCACGTTCGTCGGGATGTACGCGGACACCTCGCCCTCCAGGGTCTCGATGATGGGCAGGGCCGTCAGCGAGCCGCCGCTGTTCCACACCTTCGCCAGCTTGTGGCCGGGCCACTTCTTCAGCTCGCCGTGCTCGACGCCCTGCTTATCGGCGTGGGTGGCGTGCTCGTAGTCGAGCGGGCCGACGTACACCTTGGCCGGCTCGCCCTGGGCGCGCTTCTCGTTCTTGGCGTTGTTGACGCCCCAGTCCTCCGTCACCTTCTCCTTGGCGGTATCGACGCTCTCCGGCACGATGACGTACTTGTCCGCCAGCTTGGCGGAGCGTTCGAGGAGGCGGGAGTGGCAGTAGAAGATGTCGCCGGGGTACGCCTCGCGGCCGGGCGGGCGGCGGAGGAGGAGGGAGAGCTGCCGGTAGGCCGCCGCCTGCTTCGAGAGGTCGTCGTACACGCAGAGGGTGTCCATGCCCAGCTCGTACATGAAGTACTCGGCCATCGCCGTGCCGGCGTAGGGGGCGTAGTACTGGAGGGGGGCCGGGTCGGAGGAGTTGGCGGCGACGATGACGGTGTAATCCATCGCGCCGGCCCGCGTCAGCTCCTCGACGATCCTCTTGACCGTGGCCTCCTTCTGGCCGATGGCGACGTAGACGCAGATGACGCCCTTGCCGCGCTGGTTGACGATGGTGTCCAGCGCGATGGCGGTCTTGCCCGTCTTGCGGTCGCCGATGATGAGCTCGCGTTGTCCGCGGCCCACGGGGGTCATGGAGTCGATGGCCTTGATGCCGGTCTGGAGGGGCACCTTGACGGGCTGGCGTCCGGCCACGCCGGGGGCCATCGTCTCGACGGGGCGGTGGTGGGGCGTGACGATGGGGCCCTTGCCGTCACGGGGGTTGCCCAGCGGATCGACGACGCGGCCCTTCATGGCCTCGCCGACGGGGACGCTGAGGAGGGTGCCGACCGAGCGGACCTCGTCGCCCTCCTCGATGGCCTTGTAGTCGCCCATGATGATGACGCCGACCGAGGACTCCTCGAGGTTGAAGGCGACGCCGCGCACCTTCGCCTTGGTGAACTCGACCAGCTCGCCGGCCATGACGGTGCTGAGGCCGTAGACGCGAGCGATGCCGTCGCCCACCTCGAGGACCTGGCCCACCTCGTGGGCGTCCAGGCCGGCCTTGAACCCCTGGATCTCGCGGCTAAGAACCGAAACGATCTCGTCCACTCTCGATGACATGGCTGCTCCTCTCGATGAGCTGATCCTTGATCGTTTCCAGGCGCGTCCTCACGCTGGCGTCGTACACCCAGTCACGCACCCGCACGATCAGCCCGCCCAGGATGGCGGGGTCGACCGTCTCATGCAGGATCGGCTCGATGTCGGCCGCGTCGCGGATGTCGGCGACGAGCCGGCCACGCTCCCCGTCCGTGAGCGGGACGGCGGAGCTGACCTCCACGGGGACCCGCTTGTGCTTGCGGTCGAAGAGGGCGCGGAACGCCCCGGCGATGGGCCTCATCATCCCCAGCCGCTCGTGCGCGTTCAGCACGCCGAGGAAGTTGACGAACGTGGGGGTCGCGCGGCCCTCGAACGACCTGGCGAGCGTCTCGCCCTTGCGTTCGCGGCTGATGCGGCTGGCGAAGTACGCCTCCAGGCCAGGGTCGGCCTTGAAGACGCCGCCCACGAGCCCCTCCAGGTCGCCCAGGACGCCCTCGACGTCGTTGGCGTTCTCGGCGGCGCGGTACAGCGCCTCGGCGTAGACGCGGGCGACCTGCCTGGTCTCGTCGTCGTCCATGACGGTCGCGTGATGGACGGACGCGCTCTCGGGGTTGCTCATGCCCTGGCACTCTCCAGGTCGTGCACGCGGCCCTTGGCCGCCGCCTTGAATTCGTCCAGCGCCTGCGAGAGCAGGCCCCGGTGGTCCTCGAGGCTCAGGCTCTTGCCGACGGCCTTGGCGGAGATGAGGGCGGCCAGCTCGGCGCCCTGGCTCCAGATCTCCTGGAGGGCCTGGTCCCTGGCGCGGGCCACCTCGGAGTGGAGGCGGTCCTTCTCGGCGGCGAGGTCGGCCTTGCCCTTGGCCAGCTCGTCGGCGGCCGAGGTTCGTGCGTCGGCGACGGCCTTGTCCACGATGCGGCGGGCCTCCTCGTGGGCCTTGGCCATCTCCGCCTGGAGGGAGAGGCGCAGGGCCTCGGCCTCCTTCTTGGCCTTGTCGGCCTCGGCCTTGTCGTGGGCGATGTCGCTCTCGCGCTTGTCGAGGCCGGCGCGGATGTGCGGCCAGGCGAAGTTGCTCAGCACGAGGAACAGGATGAGGAAGACGGCGACCGTCCAGATGGCGAGGTCGAGCGCGCCCTTGAACAGGTCGAGGTTTTCATCCTTGGGGGGCGACTGTTGGCCGGGCTTCTCCGGATGCGCGTCCTTGGCCGCGTCCTTGGGCGCGTCCGCGCCGGCCGCCGGGGAGGCAGCCAGGCCCAGAGCCAGCCCGGCGATCAAAAGCACCAGCAGTCCCGAACGCATGGCCTCTCCTCCCGCGCCCCAGTGCCCGATACCCGCCCCCGCCCTCAGAACGAGGCCCGGCCGGAGATGAGGATGCAGACGATCAGGCCGAAGAACGTCGCGCCCTCGAGGAGGGCGCCGATGATGATCATGGCCGTCTGGATCTGGCCGGCGGCCTCGGGCTGGCGGGCCATGCTCTCCAGGGCCGCCGAGCCGATCTTGCCGAAGCCGTAGCCCGCGCCCAGGATGGCGATGGCCACGCCGATGCCGGCGCCGACGCCGGCGCCGGACAGGGTGCTGTTGGCCGGGGCGATCTTGGCCTCGGCGCCGGTGCCGACGGAGATGCCGCCGGTCTGGGCCATCGCGGCGGGGGCGCCGAACGTGACCAGGACCACGAGGACCAGGACGAACAGGTTCATCAGCTTCATCGGACCAGCCTCCAAGGGGGAATGTCCATCTCGACGGTCAGGGGATCAGTGATGCTCCGCGTGGGCCAACTGCATGCCCATGAACAGCGCGGTCAGGAACGTGAAGATGTACGCCTGCAGGAAGGCGACGAACAGCTCGAGCAGGCTGAGGGCGACGACGCCGACGAGGCTGGCCAGGGTCACGCCGCCCCACAGGGGGCCGGGGCCGAACGCCTTGCCGACGATGACGATGAACAGGAGGATGTTGCCGAGCACCATGTGCCCGGCGAACATGTTGGCGAACAGACGCACGGCGAGGACGAAGCTCTTGATGATCAGGCCGAAGAACTCGATCACCGCCAGGAGGGCCGTGATCACGAAGCCCATCACCTTGAACGCGATGCCGGGGGGCATCTCGACGTGCGGCCACAGGGTCTTGAGCAGGCCGTTGAGGCCGGTCTTCTGGATGACGGTGAATTGCACGGCGACGTAGGCGATGACGGCGAGGGCGCCGGTGACCCAGATGCTGGCGGTCGGGGAGCCCATGAAGGGCACCATGCCGAGGAGGTTGCAGAAGAGGATGAACAGGAAGACGGTCCACAGGAACGGGACGTAGGCGTCGGCGGGGTGGCCGCCGAGGACCGGCTCGTGGTGGGGGCTCCCGTGGCCCTGGTCGGGGGCCTTATGCTCGCTCTCGCCGTGGTGCGACCTCTGGTGCGCCGGCTCGTGGGCGTGGTCGAGGTGGGTGTCGTGGGCCGGGAAGGCCGGGCGGGCCACCGTGTCGCGGATGAAGACGAGCAGGACCTCGAAGAAGTTCCACCACCGCCCCCTGGGCAGGGCGCCGTCCTTGATGCTCCCCGCGAGCGGGACGTAGATGAGGATGATCAGCAGGGCCGCGATCAGCTCGAGGATCATGAACTTGGTGATGTAGAACTTGTAGAAGCCGAGGTCGATGACCGGCAGCTCGATGCCCACCGCCCCGTGCAGCTCGTCCTTGCCCTTCTTGCCGAAGAGGTAGTTCTCGTTGGAGAAGAGGTGCTCGAAGAACTCCCAGACGTGGCCCTTGCCCTTCTGGTGGACGTGGGAGTCCTGGAACTCGTTCTGGGGCTTGGGGTCGTAGGTGTGCTTGTGCGGGCCGGCGGACCAGGCGAGGGACGAGGCCGCGAGGAGCGTGAAAAGCGCGAGGGTCTGACGAGCCATGTTCAAGCCCCCGTTGTGGTGTTCTGGGCCGCCTGCTTGCGCATCTGGACGACGAGGACGACCTCGGCGGCGAGCAGGGAGAGGTAGGCGGCGGCGACCCAGAGGAGGAAGCCGCCGCGCTGGAAGGGCGTCACGTAGAGGTGGAGGAGGAGGGCCACCACCAGGACGCCGAACATGCGGACGCCGGAGGCGCCGAGGAGGGCGAGGGATTGCTGGTTGGCGTCGCGCCCGAAGGCGCGATCGGCCCAGACGAGGGTGACGACGCCGGGGATGAGGGCGAGGAGGACGGCGACGCCGGCGAGGAGGGGGGCGTCGTCGGCGCCGAAGAGGGCACGCGCGGGCAGGGCCAGCAGCAGCCAGAAGGCGGCGGCACAGGCGGCCAGCGTTAGCACCCGCGAGGTCAAGGCTTCCTTCCTTCGTCCGGCCCGCCGGCGTTGCCCGGCCCCTCGGGCTGGACAACCCGGACCAGATGAATCATCCCGCCGATCAGGCCCAGCACTGCGCCGACGATGACGCACCAGGGAGAGATGCCGAGCCAGCCGTCCACGAACAGCCCGAAGAGCGCCGGGGCGGCCATCATCAGCCCCACCTGCGAGATCGCCATCAGCCGGGGTAAAATCTTCCGGCTCCGGGGGTCGTCGAGCATGGCTCGCCTCCGGGATCCCGCACGCCTCCGAACCGTCGTGACTTCATTCTGGGGAGGCGGGGGGGGATCGTCAACGGGGAGATCGCGAAAAAATTCACGAAGTCGGCACTTGCGGGCCTCCAGGGGTCAGGGGTCAGGGGTCAGGGGTCAGTAAGAAAGTGAACAGCCAAGAGAAGACAAGACCCCCGGCCCTCTCTCTGACCCTGCTGGCTCGGCTGTTGACTGGCTGTTCTCTTGCTGACGCCTGACCCCTGGGCGCAGCCCCTCTTGATTCGGCGGGGTGGATTTGTCATTGCGGCGTGACGAGTGCAAACGCCCCCGTTCCGGCGGGGCGTGTCGTGAAGGAGCGAGCCAATGGCGACGATGCCCGAGACGGGAACGCAGCAGCCCCGCCGGCCCATGTGGCACGCCCCCCTCTTCGTCCTCGGCGTCGCCGCCCTCGCGGGCGTTCTGCACGGGCGCCCCTTCTTCAAGGACCGCAACCCCGAGGGCAGGGTGGCCCGCGACCTGGCCAACGCCCGCTCCATCCTGAACAAGGCGGACGGCAACGCCGACTTCGCCCTCAAGGTCGCCCAGCGCGCCCTGGAGCTGGCCGAGCAGCGCGTGCCCGAGCGGGCCGGGGAGGCGGCGCTCCTGACCGGCTGGGCGTTCCAGAAGCTTGCGGAGAAGGCGGAGCCGGTACGGGCCCCGGACCTGTGGCGGCAGTCGCACGCGGCGTTGGAGCAGGCGCGGACGGCGGGCGTGCCCGAGGACGACAGGCCGCGACTCGCGTTCCGGGTGGGCAAGGCCGCCATGCTCGCCGGCGACTTCCGGAAGGCGCTCAACGACCTGGAGCAGTCCACGGGCAGCCTGGAGCACCGGGTCGAGGCGTACATGCTGCTGGCGCAGGGCTGCCTGCGTGTCGAGCCGCCCGAGCTGCTCCGCGCCCTGAAGGCGAACAGGGAGCTGCGTGAGCTGGCGCACGAGATCACGGAGGAGCAGGCGACGGCGGCGAAGCTCCAGGGCGGCGACATCCTGCTGCGTCTGGGCAAGCCGGACGAGGCGCGGGCGTCGCTGGAGAAGATCACGGACACGGCGGCGCCGGCGATCCTACAGCAGGCGCGTGTCCTCCGCGCCCGCAGCTACCAGGAGGAGAAGCGCTGGCAGGAGGCCGCCCTCATGTACAAGGAGGCGTTGGCCGACTCCCGCGCGGCGCTGGAGGACGCGGCGCTGGCGCGCTTCTATTTGGGAATGTGCTACCGGCACCTGGACCAGCCGGCCGAGGCTGCCGCCGCGTGGACGGAGTGCGTGCAGACGGCGAAGGGGCCGGAGGGCCTGGCGGCGGGGCTGGCGCTCGCCGAGGCGCATCTGGCGGCGCCGGATTACGAGAAGGCGGCGTCGGCCCTGGCCCGCGCCGCCGCCGTCGCCCCGCCGGTGGGCAAGTGGGACAACAAGTTCTTGACGGCGGAGCAGTACGCGGGGGTGTTCACGCGGACGCTGGAGGCGATGCGTCAGGCGGACCGGCACGACCTCGTGCTGAACCTGGCGGCGGCGTATGCGAAGGCGGTGCCGCCACGCGAGGCGTTGGAGATGAAGGCGCGGTCGGCGGCGGCGTTGGGGGCGCAGCTCAAGGAGCAGCACAAGCTGAAGCCTGAGGAGGCGACGCTGAGGCAGGCCCGTGAGATGCTGACGCTGGCCGGGGCCGCCCGCGAGGAGGCGGCGGGCCTGGCGGGGCTGGGCCCGGCGGAGCAGGGCGAGGAGCTGTTCCAGGCGGCGGGGCATCACCTGGCGGCGGACGACGCGACGCGGGCGGCGGGCGTGCTGTTCCGGCTGGTGGAGACGAAGGGCGTGAAGCCGGCCCGGCTGGGCGAGGCGTGGTACCGCCTGGCGGAGCACCACCGGGAGAATGGGCAGAAGGCGAAGGCGGCGGACGCCTACCGCAAGTGCATGGAGTTCGACACGCGGTTCGCGTACCGGGCGCGGTATCAGCTCGCGATGGCGGCGTTGGAGGCGGGCGAATTGGACGACGCGGAGGCGGCGCTGGTGTTGAACCTGAAGCTGCTGCGGTTCGACTCGCACACGGAGACGCTGGGGGCGCGGGCGCAGTCGCTGTTCGCCATCGGCAACCTTCTGTATCAGCGGAAGGACTACCGGCGGGTGATCCGCTACCTGGAGGACGCGACGGGGCAGCTCAAGGAGAACGCGGCGTTCAAGGACACGGCGGACTTCACGCGGGCGCGGTTCCAGCTCGCGGACAGCTACCGGCAGATCGCGGCGCGGGAGAGCCAGAGCATCCACGTCGGCGGGAGCAGCAACAAGGAGGCGAAGGAGCTGTTCGAGAAGCAGTACAGGATCTGGCAGCGGCAGGCGGCGGACGAGTTCGTGGCGCTGGACCAGTACCTGCAGACGCCGGCGGGGCAGGGGCACCTGACGGCGGAGCAGCGTGGGCAGGTGCCGTTCATCGCGGCGCGGGCGCTGTCCAACCTCGGGCAGCACGCGGAGGCGCTGAAGATCATCGGCCGGCTGATCAAGCAGCACGGGCACTCGAAGGAGGGGCTGGACGCGCTGGGCATGGCGGTGTCGTGCCACGACCAGATGGGGAAGACGGATCTGGTACGGCAGCGGATGCTGGAGATCGAGCTGGCGTTGCCGCACGTGCCGCCCGACGTACAGACGCCCTGGAAGGAGTGGCTGAAGATCGCGAAGGAACAGTTGCCGCCCATGGAGAAGGACGCGAGGCCGAAGTCACCGGCGCCGCCCCCGATGCCCACGCCGGCGGCGCCTCCGATGCCGACGCCGGCGGCGCCCCCGATGCCGACGCCGATGGAGATACCGCCGGAGGGGCCGATCCTGGGGCCGCCGCCGAAGGACGCTACTCCTCCAAAATATCCACCGACGGGAGGCCCCGGCACGCCAGGTGGGTCTGGAGGACGCGGGTGAGGGCGGGGCGTCCGAGCGCCTCGTAGGCGGCCTCCAGCAGCTCGCCGGCCCAGCGGGCCTTGCGCTCGCCGACGCAGGCCCAGAGGTTCTTGCCGAGCAGGAGCGCGGTGCCTGGGTGGCCCTCGGCGAGGGCGATTCGGGCCTCCTCGACGAGGGGGGCGAGGTCGTCGTTCTTGCGCAGGTGCTTCCACAGCTTCCTGCCGCCCATCGAGAGCGGGCGGTATTTGTCCTCGGGGACGACGACCCCCATGCCCTCCATCGTCTGGGCGGTGGGGGTGCGTGACGTGACGCCGGCGTAACGTTCGGTGTACTCGTCGCCGACCTCGGGGCGGTCCGCCGTGGCGTACTCCATGAGGCGCGAGCGGACGCGGGCGAGCGGCTCCAGGGCGGTGGGGTCGGCGTCCTCTGCCCAGGCGTGGCGGTATTCGAGGTGGAGGCGCATGGCCTCGAAGAGGTCGTCGCCGTCGGCGGTGATCTCGTAGGCGTCGCGGGCGTAGTAGCTGGCGACGCAGCCTGATTTGGGGGTCGGGTCGTCGAGGAAGTAGCCCCAGTGTAGGCCGTCGGTGTCGCCGGCGAGGCAGGTGAAGAATTCGGGGGGGTCGTCGTGGTAGCGCCAGTGGAGGAGGAGGCTGCGGCGGGGGACGCGGCCGTCGAAGCGTCCGTGGAGGACCTCGAAGGGGCCGACGAGGACGACGCCGAGGGTGGGGGCGAGGGCGTTGAGGGGGTCGAGGGGGGCGAGGCGGCAGGCGAATTCCCAGAAGCGGGCCAGTCCGTCGGGGAAGTCGAAGCCGTACTCGGCGCGCAGGCGGGCCTTGCGCTGTTCGAGGCGTGTGGTCATGAGGGAATGATACGGGGCATTACCCCACCCCCCAACCCCCTCCCCGAAGCGGAGAGGGGGAGCCACATCATCGCCTCTCCGGGCGCGAGGAGTGCGCTTCTCTACACGGGCGAAGCCAGATGGGTGCGGGTCGTAGGACCCCACCCGCTGAAGTCGATGCCTGTTCCCCCCTCCCCGAAGCGGAGAGGGCGTTAGGGGGTGGGGTAGCACGCCACGCGGAACCCGTGGTCGAAGCTCCGGTACGTCGAGCCGCCCCTCCTCGTCCTCCGGCGAGCCCATCCAGAACGTGCCCGCCGGGATCAGCGCGAACCGCATCCCGATGCTGTTGACGATCTCCGGCACGCACGGACGCACGCCGGCGGAGAGCAGCTCGCGGACGCGTGACTCGGCGGAGACACGGCACGCTGACGCCGTGCCGCTCGCCTGGAGCGATCGCGTCAGGCGCGTCAGCTCGGCGCGTTCGGGCTGGCCTTGCTCCTCGAGCCAGTCGGCGACGACGAGCCACAAGGCGTGGTCGGCCGGGCCGCCGTTCAGGCCGGCCAGAAGGCGGGCCAGCTCCGGGTGCGTCGGCACCAGGTCGCCGGCCCCCGGTGCCGGGCCGGCCCTGGGCGAGGATGTGTCGCTCTTCCGCTGTCGTGGCATGCAGGCCCCCTCTGCCCACCCTTTACGTTGTGGGGTGGCCTCCTTCCGGGGGCCGGGAATGCCCCGGCAAGGATCTGGCGGGCGGCTGCCTCGCCGGGCCCGGGCGGTCTCGGCCGCAGGCATGATCCGCCACCGCTACGCCACCCACCTTGGGGGCCGATGAGCGGGGATGTGGGGAGGGTCTTGGTACCGGGGCACCGGGGAGATGGGGGAGCGCACCGGGCGAGGACTCTCCCTCCTCTCAGTATTGGAGGCCTGTACACCTGATGTCAAGGGGTGGGGCGCGGCGCCGCACGCCTCCCGCCGGGGGGTGTGCGCGGAGTTGGAATGTGGCATGTGACAAGGTGACTCGCGCACTCGGCGCCGGACGGTGACACCACGCGTCAAAGGACGCCGAGTCACATGCCAAATCGGTGGGATGTTGGCATGTGACTCGGCGGGAGTGGGCAGGTGACTTCGCGCCCGACGGGGCCTCGCGTCCGCCGCAGGCAGGCACCGGCGGCCATCGGCACGCGGAGGCTCTCACATGCCTTGACGGTCTTCATTTCAAGTTCGTGTGGGGGGGGGCTGCAATGCAATGCAATCCGCCCCGTCTGATCCCCGCGGCCGGGCGCACGGCGGCGGGGCGGTGTCGTCAGAGCGTCACCACGTCGCCGCCCGCGGGGGCGAAGACCTCGCCGGCGAAGGCGGTGCGGGCCTCGGCCACCAGCTCGGCCTCGCGGCCGGCGTACTCGGCGCCGATGTGGACGAGGGCCAGCTTCTTCGCGCCGGCGAGGGCGGCGTACTCGCCGGCGTCGCGGGCCGTCGTGTGGAACCGCTCCTGGACGTCGAGGCGGGGCGGGGCCGTGGCGGCGTGGCGGGCGTCGTGGATGAGGAGGTCGGCGTTGGCGCCGACCCAGGGGATGCGGTCGCTGCGGCGGGTGTCGGCGGTGAGGCCCACCACCTTGTCGCCGGCCTCGATACGCAGGCCCAGGACCGGGAAGGTGTCGGAGTGCGGCATGTTGGCCGTCCAGAGCTGGACGCCGTCGGCGATGGGGATGATCTGCCCGCCCACCCAGGGCACCAATGCGGTGACGGGGAAGTCGGGGGCTGGGATGTCGCCGTAGGAATGCAGCCACAGGCCCTGCAAGTGATTCCAGGTCGGCGCGCTGGCGAGGAGGTGGGGCAACGCCGCGGGCTCGTGCCCGAACGCCCACCAGAGGGAGAACATGGGCCAGCCGAGGGCGTGGTCGCCGTGGGCGTGGGAGACGAAGACGTGGGTGACCTCGCCGGGGGAGCGGCCGACGGCGGCGAATTGCTGGAGGATGGCGGGGCCGCAGTCGAAGAGGAGGCAGGCGCCGGGGAGGTCGATGAGGTAGGCGCAGTTGGTCTGGCCGGGCGCGGGCAGGGCGGCGCCGACGCCGAGGAACGTCACGCGGACCATTCGCCGGCCCCCCCGCGCCGTGGCGGCCTCATGTCGCCCCCCCACGCCCCGCCGCCGCAGTACCGCACCGCCGTCATGGCGTACAGGACGGCGACGCGGGCCATGTCGTCGAGGTCCACCCACTCGTTGACGGTGTGCTGGCCGCCGGCGCGGGGGCCGTGGGTGATGGCCGGGATGGGCCCCAGGCCGAAGAAGCTGTTGCCGTCGTCCACGAAGGGCTTGGCGGCGAGGGGGAGGGGGGCGCCGGTCATGGCCTCGTGGCAGGCCTGGAAGGCGGAGACGAGGGGGTCGGCGGGCGAGAGGCGGAAGGGGTCGCGGATGATGCGGAACTCGGCGTCGATGTGGGTGCGGGTCTCGCGGGCGATGTCGGCGAGGAGGGAGCGGAACTCGTCCTCGACGGGCCCGCGGGCGGTGCCGGGGAGCCAGCGGCGGGTGCCCTCGAGCCAGCACTCCTGCGGGTACTGGTTGTAGATCTCGCCGCCGTGGATCTGGCCGATGAAGACGGTCTCGTGGCCGGCGTGGGGGTCGTGGCGTGCGGTGAGGCGCTCCTGCAGTTCGCCGAGGCGTCCGATCAATTCGGCGCCGGCGGCGATGACGTCGGGCTCGGAGGCGGGGCGCATGACCTCGTGGACGGGGGCGCCGTGGCGGCGGATGGTGACCTTCCAGGTGGCGGCGCCGCGTCCGACGACGGGGAGGTAGTCGGAGAGGGGCTCGGGGATGAGGACGGCGTCGCCGTGGATGCCCTGGCGGATGAGGTGGTCGAGCTGCTGGCCGAAGCCCCAGGGGGCCTCGTGGAGGTCGTGGGCAACGAGGAGGACGCTGCCGGAGAGGAGGAGGCCGGTGTCGCGGAGGATGCGCAGGGCCTCGACGGCGCAGGCGGTGCCGCCCTTCATGTCGCAGGCGCCGGAGCCGGTGAGGAGATTCCCCGAGCGGCCCGGCGGGATGAAGGGGAGGTGGACGGTGTCGACGTGGCCGTCGAACTGCAGGCAGGGGCCGGGGGCCTGGGCCTGGAGGCGGGCGACGACGGCGGGGGCGGAGGGGTGTCCGCCGGGGTGGCGCTCGACGGTGAAGCCGTCGGCTAAGAGGGCGTCGGCGAGATGATCGAGGACGGCGCCGGCCTCGCCGGTGCGGCTGGGGACGGCGACGAGGCCGTGCGCCGTGCGGGCCAGGCGGTCCGGGTCGAGGGCGGATCGGAGGGTGGCGGCGAGGTCATCCATGGGGCGTTATTGTAGGCGTCCTCGGCATCGTCGGCATGGCCGGACGTGCGGGTTGGGGAGGAAATACCGGACGGGGAAAAGGTGCTTGCTTCGTCGTCCGGGGCGTTCTATACTCTCGCTGACCTCGTCGTTACAGTTACACTTCGCGGCGCAGCCGGCAGGGCCGACCCTGGACCGGCGGTGTCATCATGGCGGCGCATGGACCCCCCCCGCACCGCCCGGCAACCTTCCCACCCCCCGCGGGAGGCGCGGCGGAATGGGGATCGTTTGGGAAACAGCATGGCCGCTCCGCTCGTGTCGGGCCCGCCCCTGGCGGTGACGGTCGTCGAGGACGAGCCGATGGCCCAGGACGTGCTCGTCCGGGCGGCGCGTTCGTGGCACTTCGACTGCCAGGCGGCGAGCACCGCCGAGGCGGCGCTGGACCTGATGGAGAAGAATCTGACGCCGATCCTGGTGACGGACCTGCGGATGCCGGGCCGGGGCGGGCTGTGGCTGGTGCAGGAGGTGCGGCGGCGCTGGCCGGACGTGGGCATCATCGTCCTGACGGCGGGGCACGACCCCGAGGCGACGACGGAGTGCCTGCGGGCTGGGGCGCACCACTACTTCTTCAAGCCGATCAAGCTGGACGAGTTCCGGCACGTGCTGGAGACGACGTGGCGGACGTGCCGCGAGGACCGCCAGAAGGCGACGATGCGGCGGCAGCTCGAGAAGGCGGTACGGCGGGCGACGCGGCGGACGCGGCGGACCTTCCTGTCGGCGATCACCAGCCTGGCCCGGGCGGTGGAGGAGCGGGACCCGTACACGGCGGGGCACTCGCGGCGGGTGCGGGCGTACGCGCTGGAGCTGGCGCGGTCGCTGCGTCTGGACGCGAAGCAGCGGAAGCAGTTGAGCCTGGCGGCGCAGCTGCACGACATCGGGAAGATCAGCATCCCGGACGCGGTGCTGCACAAGCCGGACAAGCTGACCGCGGAGGAGTTCCGCGTGGTCCAGGCGCACCCGGCGACGGGGGAGCGCATCCTGGCTCCGGTGGTGAAGAACAAGGCGGTGCTGGCGGCGATCCGCGGGCACCACGAGCGTCTGGACGGGACGGGCTACCCGGACGGGCTGCGCGGGATGCAGGTGCCGCTGCTGGCGCGGCTGATCGCGATCCCGGATGTGTTCGACGCGCTGACGACGAGCAGGGCGTATCGGGCGGCGATGCCGCTGGAGGAGGCGCTGAAGATCCTGCGCGACGGGGCGGGCCGGCATTTTGATGCGGAGCTGGTGCAGTTGTTCCTGCCGCTGGCGCCGAAGCTCCTGGCGGGGCAGGCGCGCGAGGACGAGGGGGGGATTCTGTAGGGCCCAGCGACGCCCCGGGCTCGCAGGGCCTCACCCTGGTTTCCGATAGGGCGCCCGACCCTACAGCACGGCCGCGTCCCCCAGACGCTTCCGCAGCATCGCCCCCGCACGCACCCCGATGCCGTTGCCACGCAGGTCCAGCCGCTCCAGATGTTCCAGCCACGGGGCCTTCAACAGCGCCCGCGCCCCGGCGTTGCCCAGCCGGTTGTTCGACAGGTCCAGCTCGCGCAGCCTCGGGAACGCCTTCGACGCCGCCAACGCCTCCGCCCCGTCCGCGTCCATGCGGTCGCCGGAGAGGTTCAGCCGCACCAGGCCCCCGGCGTGCGGCGACGCGAACAGGGCCGCCAGGTCCTCCTCGATGGGGCACCAGCCGCACGAGCACATGTCCGACAGGTCGGCCTCGGCCAGCCGCGCCAGGTACTTGCAGGCGGCCAGCTCCGCCACCTCGTTGGACGCCTCGGGGAAGACCGCCGCCCTCACCGTCGGCGCCGCCTTGAACAGCTTCTTCGCCACGGACGGGAACCGGCTGGCCGCCACCGTCACCCCGTGCAGGAAGCCGCCGCGGAACACCGGCCTCGCCACGATCCCGCCCTTCGTGACCGCCGGCGTCCATTCCGGGTGGGCGGCGAGCAGCTCCCTGGCCCGCTTCTCCAGCTCCGTGCGCCTCTTGCCGCGTTTCAGACCCTCCGCCTCGATCTGCACGCGGATGAATTCGGCGCGGGCCAGCTCGGCGGGGCCGCCGTTCTCCTCCAGCCAGTCGGCGTAGACGAGGCGCGAGGCCACGTCGTCCGGGTCCGCGTGGATCGCCTTCAGGAACGCATCCTCGGTCATGGGCCGGCCCCCTCAAACGACGACGACATCACCGAACCGCTTCCGCAGCGCCGAGGCGGCGCGGACGCCGATCTCGTTCTCGCGCACGTCGAGGCGCGTGAGCGCGCCGAGCCACTTCGCCTCCAGCAGCACCCTTGCGCCGGCGTTGCCCAGCTCGTTCTGCGACAGGTCCAGCTCGCGCAGGCGCTTCAGGTGCTTGGACGCCGCCAGCGCCCTCGCGCCCTCCTCATCGATGCGGTTGCCGGAGACACGCAGGCGCGTCAGGTTGGCGGCGTACTTACAGGCGAACACGGCGCGGATCTGCACGTCGATGGCGCACGCCCCGCACTGGCAGAATTGCGACAGGTCGGCCTCGGTGAGGCGGGCCAGGGCCGGGCACGCCACCAGGTCGTCGATCTCGTTGAGCGGGGTGGGGAAGATCACCGAGCGCACGGTGGGCGCCGCCGCGAACAGCTCGTCGGCCACGCGGACGAAGCGGAAGGCCGGCAGCGTCACCTGGTGCAGGAAGCCGCGGCGGAACACCGGCTTCGACCCGAGGCCTGGCTCGGTGATCGGCCGCTCCCACGCCGGGTTGGCCTTGAGCAGCGCCCGGGCGCGGCGCTCCAGGGCGGTGCGTGCCTTTCCCTTCTTGAGGCGATCGGCCTCGACCTGGACGCGGATGAATTCGGCGCGGGCCAGCTCGGCCTCGCCGCCGTTCTCCTCCAGCCAGTCGGCGTAGACGAGGCGGTGGGTGTCGTCGTCCGGGTCGGCGAGGATCGCCTTCAGGAATGCGTCGTCGGTCATGGCCGCCTCCCGTGCGTGTGGGCGCCCCCGCCCTCATCATACCGAAGGCTGGCCGTCCGCGGCGCCCCGCCGTAGTCTGCCCGACAGGAAACGTCAGGGGGGACACGCGATGAGATACGGGTTCTGGCTTCTGGCGGCGGCCCTGGCGCTGGTGGCGGCGAGCGCCGACGCGCAGGACAAGGCCAAGGACAGGCAGAAGGACGGCGGCAAGAAGGCGCCGCCCGGCAAGCGTTACGAGCACGGGCCGGACTCCAAGGTGCAGGAGGGGGTGCCGCAGGGCAAGCTGCACGACATGGGCGTGTGGAAGAGCAAGGTCTTCGACGGCACCGAGCGGCGCTGGCAGGTGTACGTCCCCCTGGTGGATAGTGACAAGCCGATCACCTACTGCCTGATGGTCTTCCAGGACGGCCCCGGCTACGCCAACGTGAAGGGCGACTTCCGCGTCCCCACCGTCTTCGACAACCTCATCCACAAGGGCAAGATGCCGCCCACCATCGCCGTCTTCCTGCCGCCCGGCGTGGTGCCGCCGGCCAAGCCGGGCAGCCCCGAGGCCCGGCGGCAGCGTTCCTTCGAGTACGACACCCTCAGCGACCAGTACGCCACCTTCCTGGAGAAGGAGATCCTCCCCGAGGTGGCGAAGAGGTGGAGGGTCCGCGCCGACGCCGCGGGCCGGGCCATCGGCGGCATCTCCTCGGGCGGCATCTGCGCATTCACGGTGGCGTGGCAGCGGCCCGACCTGTTTTCGAAGGTGCTGTCGCACGTCGGCAGCTTCACGAACATCCGCGGCGGCGACGCCTACCCCGGCATCATCCGCAAGACCGAGAAGAAGCCCATCCGCGTCTTCCTCCAGGACGGCGAGAACGACCTCGACAACCTGCACGGCCACTGGCCCCTCGCCAACCGGCAGATGGCGGCGGCGCTGCGGTTCATGAAGTACGACCACAAGTTCGTGATGGGCGACGGCGGGCACAACGGCAACCACGGCGGGGCGATCCTGCCGGAGTCGCTGGAGTGGCTGTGGGAGCCGGAGGTGAAGAAATGAGGGCCGCCCTCCTCGCGCTCCTTCTGCTCGCCCTCGCGTCGGCCCACGCCGCGGACACGCCGCTCTCCGCCATCCTGATCGACGGCGAGGGGTGGCGGCCCGCCCTGGAGACCATCGACATCCGCCGCCGGGCCAACGAGTATGCGGTCAAGAAGGACGCCGACGGGCGCTGGGGCGTCTACAAGGGCGACAGGCTGCTGGCCCAGGCGGACGCCGGCGAGACGTGGGGCGAGGCCGCGGCCTCGCCCGGCGGGGGGCAGTTGGTCGTCGGCGTGCCGTCGCACCACCACCTGTGGGCCTTCCAGGTGGCCAAGGACGGCTCGCTGTACGCGAAGGAGAAGACCTACGCCCTCCGCAAGGAGCGCCCCGGCAAGGGCGGCAGCGGCGTAAAGAACATGGCGTTCGACAGCAAGGGCCGCCTGTTCGCCGCCGTGCCGGAGGGCGTCGTCTACTTCGACGAGGAGATGCGGTTCTCCGGTCAGCTGTCGCGCCCGGCCCGCGCCCCGGTGGGGTGGGTCGCGCTCATCGGCGACCACCTGTACGTCGAGTGCGGTGGGGCTCTGTGGAAGCGGAAGATCAAGGCGACGGCGCCGTAGCCGACCCACGACTCGAAGACTCGCCGTGGGCTTTAATGGGGTCGCCGAAGCGGCTCCAACAGCCAGTCCCTTCTTGGAGCCGCTTCGGCGACCTCGGTAAAGCCCACGGCGGTGCTTTGGGAGTCGTGGGAGACACGCCGGGAGTCCTCCCATGATCATCTCCTTCGACCTCGATGATACACTTATCTGTTATCAACAGGGCGTCTCACAGGAGCCGCGGCCCGGCTGGCCGTGGCGCTGGCTGGCGGGGCCCGAGCCGCTGCGCCTCGGCGCCATCGGCCTCATACGCGGGCTGCGCTCCGCCGGCTGGGACGTGTGGGTCTACACCACGTCGCACCGCGATCCGTGGTCCGTGTGGTGCTGGCTGCGCTGCCACGGCGTCCACGTCTCGCGGGTGATCAACCAGGACGTGCATGACTTCCACCTGAGGCGGAACGAGCGCGAGCGTCCGCCGAGCAAG
Source organism: uncultured Alcaligenaceae bacterium (assembly GCA_964630925.1). GTDB lineage: Bacteria > Planctomycetota > Planctomycetia > Gemmatales > Gemmataceae > RGDT01. The sequence goes on along the minus strand of CAZVZK010000168.1, from coordinate 1,589 downwards.
AACCCGGCGGCGTTCGGCATCGCGCTGCACGTCGATGACTCCGAGGGCGTGGCCGAGGAGGGGCGGCGCTACGGGTTCTCCGTCGTCGTGGTCGATCCGCTGGACGGGGCCTGGGCCGACAAGGTGCGCGCGGCGGCGGGGCGACTCCGCCCTTGCCGTCCGGGCCGGCCCGGCTAGCCTGACCCCGCCCCCCCCGAGGCCCTCCCATGCTGGCTCTGCTCCTACTGCTCGCCGCCCCGCTGTCCTTCGAGATGAAGGAGATCGAGGCGAAGCTCGGCGTCGGCTACGCCGTCCTCCTGGTGGACGTGGACGGCGACAGGAAGCCCGACATCGTCGTCGCCGACAAGACGCGCATCGTGTGGTATCAGAACCCGACGTGGAAGCGGCGCGTGATCCTGGAGGGCAAGACGCCGCCCGACAACGTGTGCATCGCGGCCCACGACATCGACGGCGACGGGCGTCTCGACCTGGCCCTCGGTGCCGACTGGGCGCCGTTCAACACGAAGAAGGGCGGCACCCTCCACTGGCTGCGCCAGCCGAAGGACATCGACAAGGAGTGGGACCTGTTCCCCATCGGCAGCGAGCCGACGATGCACCGCATCAAGTGGATCGACATCGACGGCACGGGGAAGCCCGCCCTCGTGACCGGGCCGCTCATGGGCCGCGACAGCACGGCCAAGGGCAACTGGGTGGACGGCAGGCCGCTGCGCATCCAGGCGTACACCATCCCGAAGGACCCGACGGGGGCGTGGCCCGTGGAGACGCTCGACGAGAGCCTGCACGTCATGCACAACTTCGTCGGCGTGCCGCGTGCCGGCGGCAAGAAGGGCGAGGACATCCTGACGGCCAGCTACCTCGGCGTGCATCGGCTGTCCCTCGACGCGGCGAAATGGAAGCTGACGCGGATCGGCACGGGCAACCAGGACACCCCCAAGGGCAGCCGTGGGGCCAGCGAGATCAAGCAGGGCAGGCTGAAAGACGGCACGCCGTTCATCGCCACCGTGGAGCCGTGGCACGGCTTCCAGATCGTGGTGTACACGCCGCCGAAGAAGGACGGCGGGCTGTGGACGCGCACGGTGATCGACGACAAGCTGAAGTGGGGGCATGGGGTGTGGTGCGCCGACCTCGACGGCGACGGCGGCGACGAACTGGTGATCGGCGTGCGTGACAACCTCGGCAAGGGGGCCGGGGAGAGGTGCGGCGTGCGGATCTACAAGTGGGACGGCAAGGCGTGGGGCCGCACGCTGATCGACGAGGGCGGCGTGGCCGTCGAGGACCTGGCGTGCGCCGACCTGGACGGGGATGGTAAGATCGACATCGTGGCCGTCGGCCGTGCGACGAAGAACGTGCGGATCTACCGCAACGTGGGCGGGAAATGACCAGCGGTGGCGGGCGGATCGCCGGTGGAAGGGCGAGCGGCACCGTTCGAGCTGGGGGCGAGACGCCCCCAGACCCTGCGCTGCGAGCTGGGGGCGAGACGCCCCCAGACCCTGCGCTGCGAGCTGGGGGCGAGACGCCCCCAGACCCTGCGCTGCGAGCTGGGGGCGAGACGCCCCCAGACCCTGCGCTGCGAGCTGGGGGCGAGACGC